>JAKLHY010000070.1 GCA_022709905.1 Verrucomicrobiota bacterium
ACGACAACCTCGGCCCACCGTCAAAGCGATCCTCGATGAACATGTCACGCTGAGTGTCGAATGTCTAGATCGCCTTTTAGCGAGGATTGGGACGCTGGATTTGCGGCTTGGGTGTCGGAGCAAGAGGTTTCAGGATTTCAGCCACATGGTCACTGAGGGTGAGGAGAAAGTGGTAGTCGCAATTATGTCCGCAACGGGAAAGCCTTGCAACCGGGAAACTCCCTTTGCGGAAGAGCTCTCCCATTATTGCATGATTGTCGATCGTGAGAATTGACGCCGACGCCGCGCATGAAAAAGGCCGGGCGCGGCGGCCCGGCCTTCGGAAGGCGAATGCTTATTGCGGTTGGTTTATCGGTTGACGGATCGGTAGAACTTCACCGATCCGGCTGCCGGCGTCACCGTCATCGGGCTCGTGCCGACAACATCGCTATACGGACCCTCCACTTGGTCCGCCGATTGCAGCGTCCCCGTAAACGTGATCGTCACCCCCGCCGCTGTCTGCTCGATGCTCACCTTCGGCTTCGGAGGCGGCGGCGTCGAACTCGGCGGCGCCACCAGCTGAATCGCATTGATCGGCGCTCGCGGCGTCCCGCTGAACCCCAGTCCGTTGGCCGTGGTCGCCTCCACTATGATGTTCGCCGCGTTCAGCCCGCTGAACACCATGTAGTTGCCCACCCCCCACACATTCGTCGCCTGACTCGGCGCCACCTGCACAAAGTCCGTATTGTTGGTCGGTCCCTGCGCCCGGATGTAATCCTTCAACACTTCCTTGGTGTCCGCATCCACGATCCGGTAACCTCCGCCCCGGGCTCCCACACCGCCCAAAGCGTAGACATACACATCATACCCTTCCGAGGTCAGCGCCTCGGGCAGATTCAGGATCGTCACCGGCGTCGTGCTGGCATTGCCGGTATCCAGGTATCCGAGCATGAGGGTCTTGTTCGGCTCGGCAAACTGGTTGTTCTCCTCACCCCGACCCGTGGAAGACCAGGTGTTGGGACAAGTCCAGGTCACGGTCACCGACGTGGGCTGGGACGCGCCCTGCGCGTCTCCAACGATCGCGGTATTGGTGCCCGCGATGCCGGAGAGGTTGTTCCAGTTGGCCTGGGCCATCTTCGATACCCCCGCCTTGTCGCCAGCCGCCAGACCGCCCTTGTTGCCGCCGTCAGGTTCGTCCGCGCCAAAGTTCAAGCCAATGCTGTAATCGACAAGAGAAGGCAGAGGCGGTTCAGCAACGGTCCGTGTCCGGTAAGCCTTCAGGGCGCCTGTCTGCGTTCCATTGACCAGCGCGCGCGTGCCATTGGCGTTGACCGTGAACCACTCCACACGAGCGTCACCGGTGCCTTCGAAATAGAGCAAACGGAACAGATAAACACCCGCCTTATCCACCCAGAAGAAGAACGAGGTATCGGCCTGTGAACGTCCGGCGTCAAAACTGCCCAAGACCAGATAGGTTGGCGCGCTTGCATTTCCCACGCTGACCTGGAAACCGTCGTCGCTATTGACGACCATGCTATATCCGCCCGGCTGGGGTATTTCGACGTAGGCCAACGCCTCACCGGCGACGTAATCCACGCTGCCGTTCAATCCCGGGATGCCAGGAATGTATTCATCCTGCACAGCCAATTCGGCTTGGGCCGAACTGTTGAAGTTGCCGGCGTCGCCGCCATTCTGATCGAAATTGACGTAAGGGATTTCGAAATAACCGCCGGCGACCTCAGCCGAGGGATCATGCTCGCTGGGTCCCAATTCACCGGCCAGCTGTTTTTCAGTGTCAGCGATGGTGTTACCGCGGCTGGCGACCTGGTGAGTCTTCCACTTCATTCCGGCCTGGGCGCCGGTGCCGAGGGCGGTGGCCAATCCAGTGGGTATCTTGGCGTAGTCGGGCGCCTTGAACGACACCGTCTCGACCACTTCCTGCGCCGTCTTGGTCGTGAAGGTCACCTTCAAGGAATGGGAAGAGGCCGGCGCGAAGGGGTTCGTAGCGGTGTAGACCACGTCAATCCGATCCGGCAGGTCCGTTCCATCCGCCGCCGTGAGATTCACTCGGGTCACGGACTGCGCCGTGATCGCGGCGCCGTCGAGTTCGAGTTTAACGCCTTTGGATTCATCCACCGACAAGTAATCCTTTTCGTTGATTGCAGCCGTGACCACAGTCGGGGTTGCGGTCACCGTGGTATAACCGGGAGCGATGAAATCAGCGGTGTCCACGATCTGCTGGCCGGTCCCCGTGGTGAAGGTGACTTCAACGGCGTGCTTCGAACCCGGCACGAAAATCTTGGGAGATTGATCATGGGCCACCATGACGCGGTCTCCGTCCCGGGTATCGGTCACGGTGACCGTTTGGCCATCCAGTTTTCCCGTGATTGCGGCATTATCATTGACGGTTTTACCCAGGGCTTCCGTGATCCGGATGGTAAAGCCAATGCCGGTCGCGGACACCCCTGTCACGAGCGGGGGTTCGCCAATCGCGAGGTTATCGAACGCCCAATACCAGTCGTTGGCGGCGTTGATCAGGCCGATCTTGAGTTTCATCGATGAGGCGCCCGCGGGATTGTTGAGGGGAACAACAATCGATTCTCCCCCAGCGGGAAAATGATCGTGATAGTTGGGATCGTCGCTGATGGAACTCCAATTCATCACCTCGATGGCAGCTCCATTGTCGTATTGGACCGTGATCACGGCGGTCTGGTTATTGGTGGGAGATCCCGATTCGTCGACGGGCCAGTTGGGTGCGCCATCGTCGCGAGACTCCGGCCGCCATGCGGAATCGAACGTGAGAACCAGGCTGTTGACCGGCTTGCCGGCCACGCTGATCGAAGGGGTGTTCAGATAAGAGTTGAACAGGCCAAACAGGTGCGTGGCGTCATCCCACTCATCAGGATCGGCAATGGCTGCGGCGCCGCTAGCCAGGGTGAATTCGGATCGCCGCTGGTCATCCACGGTCGGCCACCATTTCACGTCCGCAAAAGCCCATCCGGACCATTCCGTGCGGCCATCGCTAGCCGCATATTCGGGAGTTCCAAAGCCGGGCATTCCGGTGTCGTCGATCGACCAACCCGCAGGCGGAGTTCGGGTCCAAACATTCGCGCCTTGGGAAGCCTCCTCGGGATTAAGCCCCAAGGGCAACGAATCGAAGTTTTCGAGGAATAGTTTTTGTCCGGACACGGGCATGACCGGAACGATCGCCGCCGCGGCCAGCACGAACCAGAGGCGGATTTTGCGTGAGTATCGTTTCATGGTGTTTACGGTATTGATTTTGGATTTGCACAGACCCAACCCCTGGCAGTTCCCCTCCCGTTCAGGCACAATAATACCTTGTAAGACCTCCTGGAAAACCTCATCCGACCTGACCGGCCAAACTGGATCATTGTCCCTGTACGCGCAGCCAAAGATCATCCGCCTCCAATGCAGCCGCCCTTAGGGGCATTTTAAAAACACAACTGACTCCTTTATTTTAAGTGAAATAAGGGTGGTTTCGATTGTTGGCGAATTTGATGAATCACAGTAGCATACCGAAAAGCACAGGGCAACAATAAACCGACCCGCTTTGAGGAGAATTTGCCGAGAATACCCGGGGCGATCGATCGGCATTAAGGGTATGCTCGTCATTCGCGCCTCGCCAGCCAGCCAAACTGCCGCCAGCAAAACCCGAAGTTATTTTTGAATAGACCCTAAGAGGGAGAAGTGGGCGCATGCAAGCAAAAGGCCGGGCGCAGTGGCCCGGCCTTCGGAAGGCGAATGCTTATTGCGGTTGGTTTATCGGTTGACGGATCGGTAGAACTTCACCGATCCGGCTGCCGGCGTCACCGTCATCGGGCTCGTGCCGACAACATCGCTATACGGACCCTCCACTTGGTCCGCCGATTGCAGCGTCCCCGTAAACGTGATCGTCACCCCCGCCGCTGTCTGCTCGATGCTCACCTTCGGCTTCGGAGGCGGCGGCGTCGAACTCGGCGGCGCCACCAGCTGAATCGCATTGATCGGCGCTCGCGGCGTCCCGCTGAACCCCAGTCCGTTGGCCGTGGTCGCCTCCACTATGATGTTCGCCGCGTTCAGCCCGCTGAACACCATGTAGTTGCCCACCCCCCACACATTCGTCGCCTGACTCGGCGCCACCTGCACAAAGTCCGTATTGTTGGTCGGTCCCTGCGCCCGGATGTAATCCTTCAACACTTCCTTGGTGTCCGCATCCACGATCCGGTAACCTCCGCCCCGGGCTCCCACACCGCCCAAAGCGTAGACATACACATCATACCCTTCCGAGGTCAGCGCCTCGGGCAGATTCAGGATCGTCACCGGCGTCGTGCTGGCATTGCCGGTATCCAGGTATCCGAGCATGAGGGTCTTGTTCGGCTCGGCAAACTGGTTGTTCTCCTCACCCCGACCCGTGGAAGACCAGGTGTTGGGACAAGTCCAGGTCACGGTCACCGACGTGGGCTGGGACGCGCCCTGCGCGTCTCCAACGATCGCGGTATTGGTGCCCGCGATGCCGGAGAGGTTGTTCCAGTTGGCCTGGGCCACCTTCGATACCCCCGCCTTGTCGCCAGCCGCCAGACCGCCCTTCTTGCCGCCGTCAGGTTCGTCCGCGCCAAAGTTCAAGCCGATCCGGTAACCGGGGCTGGGAATACTGTAGAGACCGAAGTTGTCGAAACCCCAATACCAACTGCCGGTGCCGGCCTGAACAAAACGAAAGCGGACCTTGGCTTGATTATCGGCTGCGGGCAGGCGGAACAGCTCGACACGTTTGGACTCGATCGCGTTGTCGTTAACACGACCACTGATATAGGGCCCCATGGCGGCAAAATCTTTATTGGCGAGAAACTCGCCATAGGCGGTGCGTCGAGTGCCGCCGGCGCCATCATCAACCTCCGGTGTATCGGTTTGAACATTAGTCAGGGTCGCAACAGGATCCACCGTCCCATCGGCATTCAGGACGATGTCGACCTGATCGAGCATGATGACGACCGGTTTCCAGGTCGCGCCCTGGTCGATTGAATACTCGAGGGCCCCCAGGCTGTCCTGATTCTGCTCATAGACGCTGTTATAGGAGACGTAGATATCGGACTTGCCGGTCAGGTCGAAGTCCGGCGAGAACAACATCTGGATCTGGTTGCCGCCGCGGTTATCGGATTCGGCGTAGACAAACCGTCCGTCGATGAGACTGGTGATGGGCGCTCCATTGAGGTAACCCGGCGCAACGTTGAGACGACGGGCGTCAAAGGGCGCGCCATCCATCCGAGACCGTTCGAGAACCGTCCAGCTCAGATAAGCATCGGAGCTGGGATCATCGAAATCGATGCCAGGGTTAAGGGAAGTCGTGGCGTTGGTTTCCACCCAGCCCGCCGGCAAGGCTCCTTCCTCGGTCGAGTTGAATGTTTCGAGGATGATCGGGGCTGGCAGGACAATGCTGTTATAGGGGACAACCTTGAATGTGAAAAGGTTGGTCGTGTAGAACGGCGGGGTTCCATCATCGGCATACACCACTTCGTAGGTGTTGACCGATTCCGGTTCGAACAAACCCGGAGGATCATACTGCACTGTGGTAAGATCGCCCGCTTTGGCCACCGTCGGAGTGACCTCGACGCCGTTGACCTTGAGCTTGACCGTGCTGGTCGTCACCTTTGTGGCGAAGTCCATGATGGTCACGTTAATCGTGGTTTCGGGCGAATTGCCGGAGGCACCCGGCAGGTTGGTCACCACCAGCGGATGCGGCGGGGTGACTTGGGGGCCTGTCGAAGTGGTGATTTGCAGGTCGTCCACCCAATGGTTGTCGTAGCTCCCGCCGGTGCGCGCGCCAAAGGCGAACCGGCCTGGGGTCGCCATGAACGCCGTGTAGAAGTTCGTGTAGATCACCATGTCGCCATAGGAAACGTCCACCGTGCCATCGTTATCCAGGTTAATCCGAACCGGGAGAAACTTGTTTGCGGCCAGCACGGATCTCGGGGCGATCTTGCTCGTCGCGACTTCCGCGCCCCCGATCTTCAGATCGATGGCTGGGGCTTCCCCATTCCCGTTATCATAGGAATCAAAAGCGACAATGAGTCCGGTGCCGGATCCTTCTTCGCTGATACCGCCATCCGCCACATCACTGCCAAAGCTGAAACTAAAGCCATCGGCGCCCGATCCGCCGCCAATCAGCAAGTTAAACGTGACGGTGAATGCGCTGACGGCTTCTCCCGCATCGAGATCGTCGATGACCATTCCCGCCGTAATGCTCCCCACCAATGTGGTTAGCTTCAGAGCTCCGTCAGCAATGACCCCTGCGGTGCCATCCCCCGGATCTCCATAAATTTGGACTCCAGCCGGTTGCGAACTGAAGTCGGTCGAAAAACTCCCGGCGGTGATGGTCTGGGGAGAGATCAGTAAGGCTGCCAAGGCGGCAGCCCAGCCAATCGATCGCAGACCATGCCGAGGGTTCGCGTTGCCCCCTCCTTCCAGAACAGGATTATGCAGTGCCTTAGAATGGTTCATAATTATTGAGTAGTGTTGTTGTGTTTTGAATGGAGGACTGGAAGTGAGGCGCTGGTAAATCACTCCTGTCATCCTCACGCATGAGGCATCCGGCCAGTCGGAGAGCGACTGCATGCCACAGTCCCAGACACCGTTATAAGGCATGGAAGACCATGCGTTATGGGAGAATAGGCTGTCCTGTCACTCTTATCTGACAGGCAGTCTGAGATGGATTAGAGCAGATGATCCGCTAATGTAAAGTTCGAAGTGCCGGGAATACGGCGAAGATCCGAAGCTGGATCCTCGACACTCCAGCGCAAGAACGCAGGATGCGACTTCGCACGACCTTAGAGCCTGTTTGAAAATTCCAAGGGGCGCTTGTAATTTTTAAACCGGCTCTTAGGAGTATCGCCGCTTGAGACACGCAGCCAGCGGGCGGCACGCGGGGCGGATTTTTTGGAAAAATGAAAAAAAAAGAGTCTGCTATTTGCATTTTGGACGGCAATGGGTGAGACTGTCCTTGGATTGCACGTAGTGGGCGCCGTTAATTTCTGCGGATGCATGGTGTCGCGGGAGATCCGCGAACAGGTTGGTTGTGGGTGAGTTGTCCAACTTCATGAAACACATCCGCAGAATTCTTAAGAAAGGACTTGAATCGGAACCGGCGCCGGATAATCATCCCCTCCTTTAAAGTTAAATTTTGCATTTTATGGCTCGAATTTGTGAACTGACTGGGAAGCGGCCGATGAAGGGCAGCATTATTTGGCGCAGTGGTAAAGCCAAGAAGAAGGGTGGTATCGGCACCCACGTAACCGCCATCACCAAGCGGCGATTCCTGCCCAACTTGCACGAAGTCAAGGCGGTGGTCAACGGCGAGGTTCGTTACGTAAAAGTGAGCGCCAAAGCCATCAAACGCGGCCTCGTTACCAAGCCCGCCAAGCGGACGTGGAAAAAAGAGGCTGCCCAAACCAAATCCTAAATCCGCTGATTAAGTTTTTGCAGCAAAACCGCCTCGGGCGGTTTCGTTTTTTTTACCATCGAGATCAACCCCGTTTCATGCGGTGCATCGTGGCTCGTCGCAGCTCACGATCACTGTCCCTCTCCTTGATATCCTCGCGCTTGTCGAATTCGGCCTTGCCCTTGCCAACCCCGAGCAAGACCTTGACTTTGCGGTTTTTCCAATGAAACGACAACGGGATCAGAGCGGTCCCTTTGGAGGTTAGCAATCCCTCAAGCCGGCGAATCTCCGACTTGTGGAGCAAAAGTTTGCGTGTGCCTGTGGGAATGTGGTTCTGACGGTTTCCATACTCATATTCTTCGATGTGAGCATTACAAAGCACCGCCTCCCCATTCTCAATCCGCGCAAAGGCATCCCGAATCTGGCCCCGACCCGCCCGCAATGATTTGACCTCGGTGCCGCGCAGGACCAGTCCCGCCTCGATCGTCTCACCGATCAGGTAATCCCGCCGAGCCTTCGAGTTGTTGAGTATGATGGACATGACCGAGTCCCCCCCCCGATTCCGCTTGTCCATATCTCCGGGATTTCTCCCCCCAGGCCACCGGCTCTCGGTTGAGTTCAGCAGAAGGTTGCCAGATCAATACTCCTGGGAGGGCTCGCGCCGGCGCGGCTCCGCTCAAATCCTTCGTCGCCTCCGACTTGCCGGCTCCAGGGCCAGACTATCCTCCGGCAATTCCCAGGCCATCTTGCCATCGATGATCTCCAGCAAGGCTATATCCCCGGAACCCACGCCGGCGGTCTCCATAATCAGAGGATGCGCGGTGCCGCCGCCGCCGCTGCTCAACTGACGAACCCGCTTGGAAATGAGGTTGATCAGCACATTCGGATTCCCGACCTTTTCCAACGCTTTTCTCGAATAATCAGCATTCACAAATCTAATTCCTTATCCATGACACCCGGAACACGCACCCCCGGGCCAGACTGTTTCTAAATTAGGTCATCGGCGGAACCAGGCAACAGAAAAATCATGGCTCCGAAAATCAGCCTTGCTTTGATCCTGCCTCGCCGTAATTTCGCGGCTTATGGATGATCGCTCAAACACAACCGGTCCCGAATATTCAGGAAGGCCCGCCACAGACACCCTGGCGGGACTCCATCGCGACGTCAACACTCAATCTCAGCTCGAACCGCAGAAAATTTTCGCCACGCGCCACGTGGGTCCCCGTCGGCAGGATATTTTCAAAATGCTGCATCCGCTGGGTTTTTCATCGCTGGAAGAACTGACCGAGGCGGTGATTCCGTCCGGAATTCGCTTGCGGCAGCCCCTGAGGCTTCCTCCTCCTGAATCTGAAGACCGGGTGCTCGAGGAACTGGAAGCCTTGGCCGCTGAAAATGAGGTGAGGCGATCTTTCATTGGGCTGGGCTATCACGAATGCATTACGCCGCCGGTCATTCAGCGGAATATCCTCGAGAATCCCGGATGGTATACCCAGTACACTCCTTATCAGGCTGAAATTTCGCAAGGACGCCTGGAGGCATTGCTGAACTTTCAGACCATGATCAGCGATCTGACGGGAATGTCGATTGCCAATGCCTCACTCCTGGACGAGGCCACCGCCGCCGCGGAAGCCATGAGCATGTGTTACCACCTGAAAGGCGGACCCGGCCGCCAGACCCTCCTGGTGGCATCCGACTGTTATCCTCAGACGATTGCGGTAATAAAAACGCGGGCCAAACCGCTCGGTTTGAAAGTTGAAGTCGTTCATCATCAAAATTTCAATTTATCGCCGGATGTTTTTGCCATCCTGCTGCAATACCCGTCGGCCGATGGCGCTATTCATGATTACCTGCCCCTGGTCAATCGGGCGCACGAGGCGAACGCGCTGGTGATTGTGGCAGCCGATTTATTGAGTTTGGCGCTACTGCGGCCGCCGGGGGAGTTTGGGGCGGACGTTGTGGTGGGTAACTCGCAACGTTTCGGTGTCTCACCAGGTTTTGGGGGGCCTCATGCGGCGTTTTTCGCCACGCGCGACGTTTTCAAGCGCCAGATGCCTGGCCGCCTGGTGGGGGTATCGCATGACAGCCAGGGAAAACCCGCCCTGCGCTTGGCGCTGCAGACTCGGGAGCAACATATCCGGCGCGAGAAAGCCACCAGCAACATCTGCACCGCCCAAGTCCTGCTGGCCATTATGGCATCGATGTATGCCGTATACCATGGTCCGGAGGGCCTGCGTCGCATCGCCGGCCAAATCCACCATCTGAGCCGTCTTTTGGCAGCCGGCCTTAAACACCTCGGATACGGCATCGGGGCACAGTCCTTTTTTGACACCATCCAAGTGGAACTGAAAACCGAGACGTCCGCCAGCGTCCAAACCCGCGCGGCCGCCTGTGGATTCAACCTGAGGATGGTGGATGAAAACACCGTGGGGATTTCTCTGGGGGAAACCGCTCGGCGCGAAGATGTGATCGCCTTGCTCCGGATCTTTCAGCCAGCGTTTTCGGCGGTGGATTCTCTCGAAGACCTGGCGGCAGGATCCGTGCCTGAGTTGCCGGCGGTCCATCGGCGACAGAGCCCATTTCTCACGCACAAGGTTTTCAACCGGTACCATTCGGAAACCGAGATGATGCGATACCTGAAGCGGTTGGAATCCTACGATCTTTCCTTGACGCGATCGATGATTCCGCTGGGTTCCTGCACGATGAAACTCAATCCGGCCGCAGCCATGCTGCCGGTGACCTGGCCGCGCTTCTCCCGCCTCCATCCGTACGCTCCCTCGGATCAAACCAGAGGTTACCAGCAACTGTTCCATCAACTCACCGAATGGCTCGCCGAGATTACCGGTCTGGAGGCAGTCTCTCTGCAACCTAATGCGGGATCTCAAGGCGAATACTCCGGTCTTCTGGTCATCCACGCCTATCACGAAAGCCGGGCTCAAGGCCATCGCCGCATCTGCCTGATCCCCCAATCGGCCCATGGCACAAACCCCGCCAGCGCGGTGATGGCTGGGTTCACGGTCATCCCCGTGGCCTGCGATGTCCACGGCAACGTGGATACGGCCGATCTTCAACAAAAGGCGGAGACCCACCAGGCCAATCTCGGGGCGATCATGCTGACTTATCCCTCGACGCATGGCGTGTTTGAGGAAAAGGTCGTGGAGATATGCGACATCATCCATCGGCATGGAGGGCTCGTTTACCTGGATGGCGCGAACATGAACGCCCAGGTGGGGCTCTGCCGTCCGGGAGAGATCGGCGCAGACGTCTGCCATCTGAACCTTCACAAGACCTTCAGCATCCCCCACGGCGGCGGAGGACCCGGCATGGCCCCGATCGCGGTCCGCGGGTTTCTGGCCCCGTTCCTGCCTGGCCATCCCCTCTCCCCCGATTCGGGGGCCGCCGCACTCGGGCCTGTGACTGCCGCCCCCTGGGGCAGCGCTGGAATCCTCATGATCCCCTGGGTCTATATCCGGCTGATGGGAACCGCCGGCCTGCGGCAGGCCACGCAGATCGCAATCCTGAATGCGAATTACATCGCTCACCGGCTGGAATCGTATTTCCCCGTGCTCTATCGCGGCAACAAAGGGCTGGTGGCCCATGAGTGCATCCTCGATTTGCGGGGCCTGCATATCGTTACGGTGGAAGATGTCGCCAAACGGCTCATGGACTATGGATTTCACGCCCCCACCATCTCCTGGCCGGTGCCCAACACCATGATGGTGGAACCTACAGAGAGCGAGTCCAAGGAGGAACTGGACCGGTTTTGCGATGCCATGATCGCCATCCACGCCGAAATTGCCGAGATTGAATCCGGCCAGGCCGATCCAAAGAACAACCTCCTGAAAAACGCCCCCCACCCCGCCGCGCAGTTGCTGGCCGAACCGTGGACGCGGCCTTATTCCCGTCAGAAAGCGGCCTTTCCGATGCCCGGCATCGAGGGACAGAAATTCTGGCCGCCGGTCGGGCGGATTGACAACGTGCACGGCGACCGTAATCCGGTCTGCACCTGCCCCGCGGTCTGAGCCCGAAGCTTCAGTTCTCACTATTCACAGCTGGTCGGAGCAGGCGCCGAACCGCGTTTCGATCGAGGGCAGGCCGATTTTGAGTTCAAACTTGTACTAAAAAAATACAAGTTATTCCTGGTTGCGGTTCCCGAGAGAAACAAGGCAACATGGGCGCCATAAAATCTTAACGCCTGACATCATGATCATGAAGAACCAAAAGATCCTTCGTCAGAGGATAGCTCTGCTATTCGCGGCCGTGGCGCTGGGTGGCACTGCCATCGAGGCCCGAGCCGATTATTCGTCCACCGTGCTGGCCAACAGGCCGGTGGGTTATTGGCGGCTGAATGAAACCGTCCAGCCTCCGGCAGCCGATATCGCCAACAATAATGGGAGCCTGGGAGCGGCGGCTCGCGGCTATTATCAGGGAACCGTCATTCATCCGATGACGGGCGCCCTGGCGGCCGGGAGTGACACAGCCGCGATTTACGACGGCGTGGCGGGCACCGCGACGGTCGTTCCTTATTTGAAAGCGATGAATCCGAGCTCGGCCTTCACGATCGAGGCCTGGCTCAATCCTAGTGTTGCCTACGAGGTGGGCAGCGGAACCTTGAACACGGCGGTTTCCTGCGGGCATTTGGCCGATCCGCGGTCGGGCTGGTTGATTTACCAGAGCGAAACCGGATGGAACCTGCGCATGTACGCCCAATCCGGGACGGCGACATCGGTGAACATTACCGGGGGACCCGCTCCGGTGGCGGGAACCTGGTATCACGTGGTGGGAGTTTATGACGGGGCGAATGCCTACGTCTATGTGAACGGCCAGCAAGCCGCCACGGCATCCGTCCCGGCCTATGTTCCGGGAACAGACGGTCCTTTTTACATTGGCGGGCGGAGCGACGCGGCCTACTGGTGGAGCGGCCAGGCGGACGAAGTCGCGTTCTACGACAAGGCACTTTCGGCTTCCGAGATTCTTGCGCATTACCAGAACGGGGTCAGCGCCTCTCCCTCGACTCCTTATGCCACCCTGATTCAAGCCAGTGCTCCCCTGGCCTATTATCGACTGAACGAACCGGCTTACACGCCACCCGCCACACTGCCTGTGGCGAAGAATCTGGGCAGTTTGGGTGCGGTCGGCGACGGCTCCTATTATCCGGGGATGGAGGCCGGTGCGGCCGGGGCGGATTGGAGCGGTTTTGGAACGGACAACAAGTCTGGCGGTTTTAACGGCATGGCGGGTTACGTTGGCACCCAGGCATCGATGAATGAACTGTCCAAATTTACCGTTATGGGCTGGCTCAAACGCGGGGCGACTCATTCGCTTCGCGGCGGTTACTTCGGACAGAATGATCTCCTGGAATTTGGAGATGCCAACAGCGGAACGAGCATCGAGGCCTGGATTAACGCGTATGGCGCCAACATTGTGATCCCGTATCCCTTCCCGGACGACCAATGGGGATTCATCGCCCTGGTTGGGGACGGCACCCAGGCCGTGGTTTATACGAACGGCGTTGTTGCGGCCACGCGCGCCGGAGCAGTTGACAGCTATGGCAGCAGCGATTTTCTATTTAATATTGGCGGAGGAGGCGTCTTCAACGCCACCGGCGATTATTTCCTTGGCGGTGTGGACGAGGTGGCCTTATTCGACACGGCGCTGACCGCCCAGCAGATCCAAGAAATCTACTACTCGGCCAACGTGCCGCCTTCGATCACGGAACAACCCCAGGCCCCCGATCGCATCCTGAGCGAAGGCAACTCGGTGACCCTGACTGTCGCCGCAACCGGTTCGCCCACGATCCGGTATCAGTGGCGAAAAGATAGCGGGGACCTTGCCGGGATGACTCTGCCCACCCTCACGTTGAACAACATTAAAGTGGCCGATGCCGGCGTTTATGATGTTGTGGTTCGCAACGATTACGGTGCCGTGACCAGTGCGGCCGTGACCTTGACGATTCAGGCGGCCGATACCACGCCGCCGACGCTCCTGTATGCCACGGCATCCAAAACATTCAACAGTGTCCGGGTCTGGTTCTCGGAGTCGCTCGATCCAGCCAGCGCCGAGACTGTTTCCAATTACCAGCTCTCCGGTGGACTGACGATCACCTCGGCGAAACTATCGGCGCCGGCGGGCAGCGCCGGTGATAACATCGTGGACCTGACGACCTCGGCCCAGACTCCCGGCCAGACCTATACGCTGACCGTGAGTGGAGTGAAGGATCAGACGTCGCCCGGCAATCCTATCGCCGCCGGTAGCACCGTGCAGTTCGGGAGTTGGGCTGTCGCTGCCGGATTCCTGCGATTCGAAACGTGGAGCGGTCTATCGACCACTGACAATAACCTGACCAACACCCTGACGGTCGATCCTCGATTCCCGAATTCCCCCACCTTTACGGGTTTTGTTTCGGCCTTCACGAGCCGTCAGTTGTATCCCGATGACAGCCATGAAGGGTATGGCGGCAAAATGTCCGGATTCATCATCCCGACGGAGACTGCGGACTACCGGTTTTTCCTGTATAGCGATGACTCCTCGCAACTGTTCCTGAGCAAGAGTGAGGATCCGAAAGCCGCGACCTTGATTGCCCAGGAAACTGATTGTTGCGATGTGTTCCAGGAACCCGGAATTGCGAATGATGACGGGGAGACCTATCCGACGAGCGAACCGATCCGTCTTGTGGCCGGGCAGCGGTATTATATCGAGGCCCTCTGGAAAGAGGGCGGCGGCGGGGATTACTGCCAGGTGGCCTGGCGCAAGGAGACCGACACGACCCCTGCCGCGTCGCTGCAGGTCATTCCTGCCAAGTATTTAGGGACCTACGCAGATCCGAACGTCGAGATCGTGTTTGTCCAACAACCGACCGACCAGGTTGGGGTTGTCGCGTCGACCGGGATCCAGATCCTGTCTCAGGATTTCAACGCGACCGATGGCGGATTTACGGTCGAGAACACGGATCCCGCTCCGCCGGGCCCGTGGGTTTATGACAGTGTCGCCGGCGCGTGGGTGGCGGACGGGGGTGAGGATGCCTGCACGGGGCCGTACAACTCGCGATTGAACAGTGCGCCCTACAAGCTGACCCAGGACGGCACGATTACACTGAGTTTCAGCCATCGGTACTCGTTTGAGGCTGACCGCTGGGATGGCGGCCAGGTTCGGATCAGCGTCAATGGCAGCGAGTTTGCCACGGTTCCCGCCGAGAACTTCAGCGAAAACGGCTACGCTCCCGGCACCATCCAGGGAAGTGGAATCCTGAACGGACAACGAGCGTTCAATGCCGATTCGGCCGGCTACGGCGCGGGTGAATTCATCACGAGCAAAGCATTGCTGGGAACCTTCACAAAGAATGACACCCTGGTGGTGCAGTTTGTGGGGGGGTGGGACGATTGCAGCACGGGCCAACACCCAGGCTGGGTGATTGACAGCTTCAAGCTGGATCTGTTGCCGATGACCATCCAGGACTTCAGCAAATCCAACGGTGACTTCACTGTGGAAAACAGCGGAACGCCGCCTGGCGCCTGGGGACCCTGGGTCTACGATGCCACGAAAGGCCAGTGGGCGGCCAACGGCGCCGACAGCCAATGCGGCGGCCCCTTCAACTCCAGATTGAACAGCCCCGCCTATGTCGTGCCTCAAGCCGATGAAGTCACGCTGAGTTTCAGTCATCGTTATTCGTTTGAAGGCGATCTGTGGGATGGCGGCCAAGTCCGGATTAGCGTCAACGGCGGAGCGTTCGCCGTTGTCCCACCCGAGAACTTCAGCGCCAACGGTTATGCGGCCGGAATCATCCAAGGCAGCGGCATTCTCAATGGTCAACCCGCCTTCAACGGCGATTCTCCGGGTTACGCCGACACGAACTTCATCACGAGCTCGGCCGTTCTCGGCACCTTCAACCAGAACGACAGAATCGTGGTCCAATTCGTCGGGGGCTGGGATGATTGCAGCGGGGCCTCACAGCCGAGCTGGGTGATCAAGAACCTGCAGTTGACCTTCGGCAAGGCGGCGAAGGCCTCGACCTTCGAGGCCACGGCCACCGCGACGCAACAGGGCGCGCCCACACAGGTCTATTACCAGTGGCAGAGAAACGACGGGTCGGGCTTTGTGGACATCGCGGGCGCCACAGCCAACTCGTTCCGATTCTACCCCACGCCGGCGGACTTCCAGGCGAGCTTCCGCGTGGTGGCCACGGTTCCCGGAAAGAGCGTGGCGAGCCAGGAGGCGAAACTCGTGACTGGCATCGTCGAAGCGCCGGAGATCTCGATCGAGAGATCAGCCGCCGGAATCACCCTCACCTACACCGGCACGCTGCAATCTTCGACGACGGTTGAAGGACCGTTCCAGAACGTCGCGGGCGCCCAAAGTCCCTACGTTGTGCCGAATCCTGCCGGAGCCCAATTCTTCCGGAGTGTGAAATAATCGTCGCGAGGATCCTCCTCAGACCTAGCGCAACAGGCGGATCGGCTTCGAGCCGATCCGCCTGTTTGATTTTTCATCGAGATTCCGTCTCGTAGACACGAGCCTCGAGCGGAGCCAGCTCGGGTCTCAGCTCAAGAATCTTTCCATCGGAAAATGCCATGGACACGATCTCCTTTCCGTCGATGGAACGAAACCGGGCATTTTGAGAAAGACCCCATTTTGAGGCGTCGATGAGAATGGCCGGGCTCAGAGGCACGTCAGCGATGCTGGCGATCGCAATGGCCACCTTGCCATCGCCAGCGCGCCAGCCTGACGCAAGCACCCAGGGTACGGTCATGGTGAATTCCTTCAAAGAATCGCGCTGACCGGCATAGATCGAGAGACGAGACATCGGGATTTCCGCGTGGGAAGATTTGATGGCCGGAGGAGGGAGCATGAGGCCGTCCTGCAAATACCTCAGGGCGTGTTTCCGAAGCCCGGCGAGGCGAATAACGTATCCGATTTCCTCGGGACGATCCCGGAGTTGTGAGGTTCGGAAATTGGCCAACGTGGGTTGCTGTCCCCAGACAAACGACCTTGCCTGTTCGAGGTAAAACTGGCGTGAAAAACGGCGATCGAGCAGTTTCATCGGTTCCTGGGGGGCGAATTCGGCGGGCCATAGATCGTCATAGGGCGGCATGGTCAGCGAGGAATAGTTACCGTAAAAAAATCCATAACCATGGTAGACTGCCTGGAAGAAGGGCATGGGCTCCCAGCCGTCGGGTGCAGCGTAACGTTCTCGGCTGACATCGAGAGCCAGCATGAGATCGAGGTAAGGGAGCCAGTTCTCGGCGCAACCTTCACCCGCCAATGCAACATGACCACGAGCGGCGCACTGTTGCCGCAGGTCGTCTGCCAGGCTTTTGAATCCCTGCATCCAATAGGTGCCTCCGCCAGGGGGGTGGCCATGTTGCGGATCGAAACAGGCCAGGCTGCTGCACGCCTGGTCCATGTAAATGCCGTCGACTCCCAGCCTGTTGAACGCCTCCGCTGCCAGGCCGGCGTATTTCTGGCGCCAGAAGCGGGTCCCGATGCACATGGTGGCGCAGGGAAGCCTGGTGAAAGTGTTATACACCTCGGGTTTGATCTGTCCGTCCTCGGACTTGACGGCAAAATCGGCGGCGTGTTCGTTGGTCCAGCTTGCCGTGGTCATCCCCCAGAGTCGCTGGTTCATGTAGACCAAAGCCTGCACTTTATGTTCATGGGCCCGGTTGAGCGCGGCCATAAACGAGGCATCCCCTTCCCTGGGCGGCAGGTATTCGGGAAAGCCGGTGTCGTAAGCGCATCCGTGCCACCAGTGCCAGAACACGCTGACCGGCAGGCCGGTTTCTTGTTGCATGGCAATGGCAGGATCGATCACGTCCGACGAGCGCCCGCGATTCCAGATCCATAGACCGGTTTCGGCAATCCAGGGCGGCACCCGCTTCTGTTTCCAGCGGCTCGCCAGGGCCCAAACCTGGTTGGTCGCCCATGAACGATAGCGAACGGCCGCGTCAAACCAGTCTCCCTGAAATGTTCCCAAAACCGTGGCATACGGCAACGTATAGCGCGGCGCCGCCGTGGTTTGGCGATCGGGCAGATGGACGATTTCCAGGTTGAGATCGGATTTTTTGTCTGCTCCGGGCAATCCTCCGGCTGGCGGCGCTGTGGGTAACTCGATCTTCGAGGTTCTTGAACCCTGGCTGAAGGCCGAAAACAATTTGCGGTAGCCAGCCGTGTCTTCACAGGCAACATACAGTCCAGGGCCGGCCTCCGAGTAAAAGGCCAGGTATTGCATGGAACAATGACCGGGGTAATCGTATTCGCGGCGCACGCCCTTGGAAGAATCCGCCGCGAAAATTTGGCGGGGGTTTTTGGCGAGCAAACCCGCCCAAAATGGCATTGCGAGACGCTCATGATCCAACCTGTTCAAATGGAAAATCCGCGGGAAACGGATGCGCTGGATAGCGCGCTCTGGCGGTGCGTTGACCATCAGGCGCCAACGGCTCAGGGCTTGGCTCGGATCCAATCGCACGATGACTTCCACGCTCAGATGAGGCGCGTCGGGCCATTGGAACCGATCCCAAGTTAATCGGAATCCCGGTTCAGAACCCCCGAGCTTTTCCACCCGGAAATCCCGCGCCTTCGCCGGATCAAGCACAATAGGCGGCACCCCGGAAAACTCGATTTCCCAAAGACCGCCCTCCGCCGCGGCTTCCAGGAAGTTCTGCCGGGAAGCCGAATCCACCAGCGCCACCATCCGGCCGTTGACCTCATCCACGCCGACTTCGATCCATCCGTTTCTAACGCGGGCGATGCCAGCAAATCCCTCCATCGGATTCAGGATAATGGAAAGCCAGAACAGAGTTCCGAGGCACCCCACATGACAAAAATTTCCGAAAGCCGATTTATGCATCGTGCAATGAATTCAATGATGGCTGATCACCGTCGCGTCTGGGTAAGCCAATCCAAGTGGAACCGGACAAAGGTCAGGGTCTCGTAGGGACCGGAGTCGCCGGTCTCATAGAGGAGACCGACGGTGCCATCAGCGAGAAGGGTCAAGTCGGAATACGCGGCAGGCCGGGTGTCAATCCGCCGTGATATCGTCCAAGTCTGGCCTTCGTCTTCGGACATGCGGACCGTCATGTCGGCGCGGGAAGAACTGGAACCGGGATTGGCAAAGAGAAGCCGGTTGCGAGCGGCTCCATCGAGGATGGAGCTGTAACGGATGAAACTGGCTTGGCAAACGGGATCGGGAACCGCATGCACAAGCGGGGACCAGATGCCATCGCTGAGAGTGCTGCCACGGGTGTAGGTCGACCAGACGCGTTTGCCGTTCCCTCCGCTGGGCGCGCGCGAGGAGACCATGATCTGACCGGAGTTTAGTTCGACCATCTGATTCTCATTCAGCTGCGGAGGGATTTGGGGGTTGACATCAGGGCTGGCCAGCCAGGTGGCGCCGTGATTCGTGCTGAAAATGAAGAAGGCCCGGGCGTTCACTCCGCCGGGATCGGTGTGTTGCGAAGGAAAGAGCAAGGTGCCATCCCGGAGCTGAATCCCATGACCCGGGCCCTGGAAACAGACACCCCAGTTCGTGTTGGCTTTGGCCTGCGCGGTAATGTTGATGGGAGGCGACCAGGAGCGCCCGTCATCCTGACTGCGGGTCAGAACGTATTGGCCGGTCTGGTTGGTGCTGAGGCCGGCCCCGGATCCCCCATAGCCGTGGTTTCCATACGACCATAACGCCGCCACCCAAATTGTTCCGGTCTGACGGTCGACCAGCACGGCAGGATCGCCCACTCCGTTGCCGCTCGAACCAGAAACATTCTTGTCATAGTCCAGGATAGTCTTTGTTTCCGTGGCCCATTGCCAGGTGCTTCCAAGGTTGGTGCTTCTCATGCATCCGACATCAATGTTGGCGGGCAGATCATTGGCGCTGTCCCATCGCAGATCGAACACAGCAATCAACGTTCCTCGAGGAGTGGTCACCAGCCCAGGAATGCGATAGGTATGCACGCCGTCATCACCCGACTTGCGCAAAATGCTGCTGAACAGGGCTTTGCCAATGGTCAAATACTCGGGTGGAGCCCCGGCATCGGGTGTTCGGATCTCCAGGTTCAACCCGGCGCTCAAGAGCGTGCCATCGAGGATGTGTCCCCATTTCGCCCCGGGACGGGGTTCGACGGCAATCCAGACGTGATTCACGCCGGCACTCAGCTCTTGGCTGCCAGAGACCGATAAGGCGCCCGAATATGAACGGGTGACCGCACCGAAGAGGGTCACCGTCCGGAACTCGGCCACACTTCCCGTGAAGTAAACCTGGAGGGAGGCTATATCTTCAAGATCGGTCGTTCCCTCGAGAGTGAACGTCAGGTTGGTTAGCAAACCGGGGCCGGTCAGTTGGACATCAATCAGCGGATGAACACCCAAAGCGGGTACGACCCGGCTGGTCTGGACGGCCGTGCAGCTTGCCGGGGGTGACGAGGCCGAGATTACGACGCCATGGGCCGGAAAAACCAGCAGGAGCACCAGTGGAAGAAAGGGATTCAACACCGTTTGACATGGGAATGGAGAGACCATAATCGGTGACTGGACTGCTTCAGTTTATGCTTTGAAATATAATCGAGTCCGGATCATCTCCAAGGCAAAACGTCTGGATTCATCGGGATCCGTCTTCACATATTTTTGAGGGCGGTGGCCGCCAGCGATTCGCCCGTCACAAACTGCGGCATCAGCCGGTAATGTCGTCTCCGCGGGATCCCCCGCCGCACCATGTCCAAAACCAACCTGGAAACCCTGTGGCTCACTTCTCTCGGGCTCACGGCATACCGGGCCACACTGGGCAAGACATGATCGAGAAACGACTCGTTATCTCGAGCGATCAGAGCAACATCCTGAGGCACGCGCACGCCTCGGCGATTGAGGTGTCCCAACACCGTCAAGACATGCTTGGGATGGGAAATCAGCAATGCCGTGAAACGCGGCGTCCGGCGCAGGTGCGTGTCCAATTGGTGACAAATCCCCTTCAGAGTTCCGTTGTGATGGATCACCCAAGCATCCGCGCCAGACACCTGGGCATCGCCCACCGCTTCGAGAAAGCCGACCTCGCTTTCTTTGTCGCCGGCCAATTCTGATTTGGGATTCAGGAACGCCATACGCCGATGTCCTCGGGCCAATAGCAGGCCGCCTGACTGACAAGCGTCAGCCGTTGGGGAATCGGAATCATTGCGTTTCAAGGTAACGAGGATCAGGGCGTCCGTCCAGACTGTGTGGTCACTCTCTGAATTTGTGGACGATCCTTGAGTGGTTTCAGCCGATTTCATCCGGAAGAAAACCTTGTGGCATCTTTTCCTCGGCAAAGGCATAATGGCGGCTTCAATCCAGCGAAAAATGATCGCGAGACATTTTTGAGGCGATGTAACTGATCCAACTCTATGAGCGCATCCAACCAAATCAACGTTGCTGTGGTCGGCCTCGGTTTTGGGGCCGAGTTCATTCCCCTCTGGCAAAAACATCCGGAGACAAATTGTGTCGCCCTCTGCCAGCGCACACCGGAAAAGCTCAGGGCGGTCGCGGATTATTTCGGGATCGCGAAACAATACACGGATTTCCGGAAGTTGCTCCAGGATCCGGAGATCCAGGTTGTACACATTAACACGCCCATCCCCGACCATGCCTGGATGTCTCTGGAAGCGCTCAAGGCCGGCAAGCACGTCGCCTGCACGGTCCCCATGGCCACCAGCGTAACCGATTGCCGCAAAATTGTCGATCTCGTCAAAAAGACAGGCTTGCATTACATGATGATGGAGACCGTCGTTTACTCGCGTGAATTTCTGTTCATCAAAGACCTCTACGAAAAGGGCGAGCTGGGCAAGATCCAGTTTCTTCAAGCGAGCCACCAGCAGGACATGGACGGCTGGCCCAGTTACTGGCCCGGTTTGCCTCCAATGTGGTATGCCACCCATTGCGTCGGCCCCGTGGCCGGACTACTTCGGTTGGATGCCGAATACGTCAGTTGCTTTGGATCCGGCACCATCCGTCCGGAGTTGATTGCCCACTACAACTCGCCCTTTGCGGTTGAAACCACGCACATCAAGTTCCAGAAGTCGGATCTCAGCGCCCGGATCTACCGTTCTTTATTTGATGTCGCGCGGCAATATCGCGAGAGCTTTGATGTCTATGGCACGAAAAAAACGGTGGAATGGCCCCTGGTGGAACACGAACCGCTGATCCTCCACACCGCAAAGCTTCCCGAGCCGAAGATTCCCAAGCGGGTCCAGTGCCCTGACTACGCCAGACTCCTGCCCAAGAGTATTGCGCGGTATACCACCCAGGGGGTTTACGATGCCCGGAAGAAGACGCACCTGAGCTTTACACAGGGCAGCGGCCATGGCGGCAGTCATCCGCACCTCGTCCACGAGTTTGCCACCGCCCTGGCAAAGGGCCGTGATCCATTCCCCAACGCCCGCCAGTCGGCCAACTGGACCTGTGTGGGCCTGTGCGCCCATCAGTCGGCCCTCAAGGGCGGAGCCATCGTCCGTCTGCCATCCTTCACACTGGATTAATTGAGGGTCGGATCGGCGGTCCATGCGATCGATCGTCGAGAAATCTCCGATGCACGATTGCGGAGTGGGGATTTCGGATTGCGGATTGAATCGCATGCGATTCAGGCGCCTTGTATGATTGGGGTCGTTGAAGGATTGGGGTCGTCCCTTAAATTAATAGTTAACGAAGATGCCTCATCGCGTCCGCCACAACCAGTCCCAAGGGACTTGGTCTTTCGGGTGACGGTCCTTCGTCGTGGGCTTGTTAGATCTCCCAGCCGGGGCGGTTCGAGCGGGCCTTCAGGATATTGGCCTCTTTTGAATTGGTGAACTCCATTTTCTCCGAGTTCCACTTCAGTTTCTTGTTGACTCGGAGCGCGATGGTGCCGAGCAGGATGGTTTCCGCAAAGGGATAGGCGTTTTCGAAGCTTGCATCGGCAGGAGGGCCGCCGTGGCAAGCGCGGATGAATTGATCGAGTTCCTCGATCGGGCGCGGCAGAGTTTTGGGCGGTTCCTTGAAATCGCGCATGCGCGCCTTCGGGATCAACCGCGGATTATCGCCATTGAACCCGCCCAGGATCTTGCCATGGTCGCCCACAAACAGGAGGCCTTCTTCGGGCATGTCCTCCCCATCCTCCTCGAGTTCCTCGGGCAAGGGCGGACGCAAGCCACCGTCGTACCAGTGGAGGGTCACGGGCGGCTGATCGCCTCGGGCCGGAAACTGCCAATGAATGACCGAGGCCCGCGGATAGCTCAACAGATTCACCTGTTTGCGCCAGCCGAAGCCTTCAATCTTCCAGTATTGGCTTCGTCCGGCCTCGACGGACAACGGGGAACCGAGTTGAAGGATCTCGAAGATCTGATGGAAACTGTAATGCCCCATATCGCCCAAGGCCCCCGTGCCAAAATCATACCAGCCCCGGAAGACGGCGTGCGTGTAAGCCGGATGATAAGGCCGCTCTGTCGCGGGGCCCAGCCACAGATCCCAGTCTAAGCCGTCCGGCACGGGTGGCGTGCCGGCAGGACGTTCGGCCATGCCTTGGGGCCAAAACGGGCGCGATGACCAATTGTGAACTTCCCGAACCGGCCCAATCACGCCGCTGGCGATCCACTCGCGAAGGGAGGGCGAGGACGTCATGTCTGCGGCGCAGAACAACTGGGCGGTCAATCCGGTTTCTCGCGCGACATCCCGGGCCCTGCGAACCTCGTGGAGAACGTTTGAGATTGGTTTGTGCGTGATCACGTGCTTCCCCTGACGCATCGCCCGAACGGCAATCACGCCGTGCAAATGCTCGGGGGTCATGATATAGACGGCGTCCAGGTCTTTTTCCTGCGCGAGCAGCTCGCGGAAATCCCGGTAGGCCCGGCAAGAAGCGGCCTGGGCCGAGGGCTTTTGTTTCGCGTAGGAGCGATTCACGATTTCCTGTCCGACCTCGCGTCCACACAAGCCCCCCCGCGCGTCCCTGGCCCAGGCCGGATCTCCGAGGAACTTGCGGACTTTGTCGTTGAGCTCATGGCGACTCCATTCGGGGTAATCGTCGCTCTTTCGGTTTGGGTCGCACACCGCAACGATGTTGAGTTCCGGTTTTTCAAGGGCTGGCATCAATTGGCGCAAACCCTGGGTTCCGCACCCAATGTACGCGACGTTGATTTTCTGGCTGGGCGGCACATGCGGGGCGCCCCCGAGGACATTCCGCGGAACGATCGTGACTGCGGCGGTCGCGGCCCCTGCGCTGGCCAGAAACTGGCGGCGGGACAAAACCTGTTGATGTCTGAGCGAGGATTTCGTTTTCATGGGAGGATCAGTTTTTTCGCCTTTGCACCCTGTGCAAAAGTGCGACGCGAGACAGTACTATTCATGTTTGTTAACGGGGTTCAAGGCTCCCGATACCATAAACCGCCGACGGATCCTCCTGCAATCTCCCAGTGCACACCCGTTGAAAGATTGCCGGCACCGCAAGCCGTCATGGATCCTGCAAAATCGGAGCGTCAAGGCTCAATCCGCGCGTGTCCTGGTAACCGTCGCGAACCAGTTCACCCAGATCGAACCCCAGGTTCCGCTTCTTGGACACCGCCGTAGCTCTCCGCGTCAGATCCTCGCAGGGAAGCGTTCCCTCTCGCGGAACAGCGAGGAAAATGATATTGCCCCGGTTCGGAACATTAAACAAATAGAGCTGTGTGAAAACGGTCTGGTAGGTCGCCAGCATGGAATCATATTGGGGATTGGAAAACCGGCTCCAGACATTCGCCAATAGGATTCCCCTCCGGCTGAGCGCTCGGCGGACGGCCGAAAGGAACTCACGGGTGGTCAGCGAAGGCGGGATGAAATCGTCCCCGTATGCATCGAGAAAAATCAGATCGTATCGATGAGGCGTTTCCTCGATGAACTTTCGTCCATCAGCTGCGAAGGCACGGAGGCGGTGGTCTTCTCGAAAGCCGAAAAACCGTTTGGCCACATCAATGACAGCGGGATCGATCTCCACGCAATCGATCCGTGCCTTCGGGTAGCGTTGATGGAGAAAACCGGGAATGCTTGCCCCCCCCAATCCCACCACCAGAATTCGGCGGGGGTTTTCCACACAGGCCAATCCGACCATCATCGACCGGCTGTAGGGAAGCACGAGGGCGCTTGAATCCCCCGGACGCCGGACACTTTGCTGAGCTCCATTCTCCGAGAACAGGAGATACCTTAGGCCCTCCGCATCCTCTTCCACAATGATCTGGTTGAAGAAGGAGTTTGTTCGATAAAGAATCTGATGACCGAGAGTCGTCAGAACCGACAGGCCGTAGAACAGTCCCGATAAGCCGCTTAAAATGGATGGATGGCATCGCATAGGGTTGTGGTTGGATCGTAGCGGTTTAAGCCGTTCCCGACAGCAGAAAATGCTTCGGTTGCGTGGTGGAGTGAAAAGCCGTAAGTCGATGTCGCAGGTCAGAACATCCTGCCGGGCGCATTAAAAAAGCCACGATGCAAGAGCGTCGTGGCTCGTAAACGGCCTGCGCGGAGAGGACTAATTGCCTCCTCCACCGCCGCCCCCGCTTCGACGAGCACCGCCACCCATGCTGCCGAATAGCGAGTTATAAGCTGAGCCCGGCCTTTCATCCATCTGGGTCTTCTGCTCATCCGTCAGTGTAGGCGCGAGTTCCTTGACGGCTTTGAACCGGAGCATGGCGATATCGGTTTGGATCTTGGCGACCGCCTCGAGCTTGGCCCGAACGACCTTCGGATCGGCGTCTTTGACCAAAGCCGCCTTGATGGCATCCTTCTGGGCCTCGGCGAGTTTGCTGGTTAACGGAGCCAGATCGGTCTGCGAAGCCTGCATGGTCTCGCGCATCTTGGTTCGCTGCTCCTGCGTGAGGATGCCGCCGGGTCCCTGTTGCTGGGCGACGGCCTGAATGGCAGCCGCGCAGAGGAGGCAGACGGTCACAAGCATATGGGTTAGGATGATTTTGGTCTTCATAGGATGGTTTAGTTTTGCGGTTCTTGATGGTCCAACCAAATTTGGCAACACCCGGATCCTCTGTCGGTTCCAACCAGATTCAGGTCGGCCCCCGCGGATCGAGTGCTGTTCAAGAACAGCTAAAGGATGAGACGCCGAAGGCAACCCCGAGGTTACGGAAAGATAGACTCCTCTCATCCCGACTGCGCCGGGCCTACGATGAACTGTCAGGAGACTTGGTCCAGCAAACTACAGACCGTGACAAGACGAATGGACAATCTAATCCGCCTCGGAAAGCCGGGTGGCTACCGCTCAAACAGGGCCTTATCTGCCCGGACGCCGGAGTTGCTGCAGGATATCGCGGGCCATAATGGCGTTGGTATCTCCTTTATCAATCCCCTCCGACATCTTGGTCGAAACAACCTCGAGCATGCCTTCGATGGCTTTCTGCTGTTGCGAAGTGATCGATTTGCTCGAACTGATCTCCCGTAGCGTGGCAATCACTCCCACGTAATTATTGGTCGTGAACGCCGCCACAGCGAATTCCACTTTGGCCTTCAGGGCGGGATCCGCATCCTTGAATTCGGTTTTCAAGGTGGAACCCACTTGGCTGGAACCCTGAGAACATCCTGCCAAGATACATGCCACTGCCAGCCCAATTACCGCTAAAACCTGCAATCGCATCGTCATACATCCTCTCTCCCATTTCTCACTCGGGGTGACTGAAATCATGCCGACCCATGGGTTCCGGTCAAATCCTATGTCCCGTCTTTCGATCCTGGATTGCAGTAGAGCAAACCAGGCTTATTGTAATATTCCCGCTTGAATTCATCGAAAGACACGAACAAGACATGCCCGCCAAAGGCTTGAAGGACGGCGCCTTTGACATGGACTTTGCTAACCCCTTCGGTCAGATCAGGATAGCTCGACGCATCGTTATAAACAAACGCTGTGCCGATCTTGTCATCCGGCTCCCACATCACATAAGCCATGGGCTTGAACGCGCTGATTTTGTATGTGTTCTTTCCGAAGCCGCCATAGCCGCACACCGCTCCGTTCATGACATAAGTGGACAGTTTATTGGCCCGTTGACGGAACAGGACTGTGTTCGTTTTGTCGATGGGGCATCGGTAGACTTTGACCGTCTTGATGTATTCCCAGTACTTACCTCCTTCGTAGGCGGCGACCTGATTTGATGCGTATTTTGGGGTGAACAGGTTTGGCGGGGCGCCTCCGGAGGCATCATAAAGCCATTCTGAGTAGTCCTTACCCCAGGGGGCATTCCAGTTGGGATAAGCCATTTTATCGTCGTTGTCGTTGCAGTATAAAATCATCGCAAGGGCCAGTTGCTTATTGTTGTTCACACAGAAAGTGCGCTGGCTTCTCTCTTTCGCCTTGGCCAAGGCGGGCAGGAGCATCCCCGCGAGGATAGCGATGATTGCGATGACGACAAGCAATTCAATCAGAGTGAAGCCCCGGCATCCCGGGCGGCTGGCTCGAATGGGAAAGTCGTTGTGGTTCATATTTTTCCATCTGACCTCTTGGTTTGTGAATGAAGTGGAGTGACAGCAGAAACGAGATGGCGTCCCTTCCTTCCCGCAAAGCCGTTCCTCTCCCCAGTAAACTTGGTCTCTCATGGGCAGGATATGTTACAATACCTGAGATTACGGAATTTGAAAAGTGTGCGTCTGAACGCACAGCGCCGTGGAACAACGTCAACGCATCTCTGCCCTGTGTTGACAAACAACAGGCCCGATCAACGCGGACCACTCCTTGCGCCGGAGTCTGCATTTTAAAGGATGCAGTCGCCGTTCGAACCGGCTAAAATCGCCATCGATATGCCATTCCTGATTCATTAAACAACCATGCACCGCATCCCTCCTGCAATCCTTGGCGTGTTGCTTTCCTGCGGCTTGAGCGCGATTGGAGTGGAGCGAGCAAGCGCCCGCCCCCAAGATCACGCGCTCCAAACCGCAGACAACCGGAACTCGAAAGCGCCAATTCCAGGAACCGTGTTCCATGTCCCTGCCCTATGGGAATACAGCGCTCCCCTGATTGCTCCCGAGGCCCGGATCACCAATCCCAGCGCGGCCCAGAAGGATCCCACCGTGGTTTTTCACGAGGGCAAATGGCACGTCTTCATGACCGTCAAACTCCCCGGAAAATCAGCCATAGAGTATTGTGCGTTCGCGAACTGGGAGGAAGCCGATCAGTCAGCGCGAACCCTCCTGAACGTCAGCGAGAGCCACTATTACTGTGCGCCACAGGTTTTCTATTTCCGGCCCCATCAAAAGTGGTACCTGATCTTCCAGATGGATGGATCCAACCCGGATAAGATGTGGGTGGCGTATTCGACGACCAGGGACATTGCCGATCCCCGGTCCTGGACCCGGGCTCAGCCGATTCTTGACGGAGGCAAAGACGATCCCCGCACAGTGGGCGGGCTCGATTACTGGATCATCTGCGATCATCAACGGGCCTATTTGTTCCTGACGAGTCTGGATGGCAGGATGTGGCGTCTCTGGACGCGCCTGGAAGATTTTCCGCGGGGTTTTGGCCATTGCGAACTGGCCCTGCAAGGCCGCTTTTTCGAGGCCAGTCACACCTACAAGCTCAAGGGAATCGACAAATACCTGACCCTGATCGAGGAAAATGGCCGACGTTACTACCAAGCTTACCAGGCCGATCGCTTGGATGGCGAATGGCTCCCGATCGCCGATAGTGCCGAACGGCCGTTTGCGGGATGGAACAACATTCGTCCTGCTGCTGGCGTCGACCCATGGACCGATAATGTCAGCCACGGCGAACTCATCCGGGACGGCGCGGACGAGACGCTGACTGTGGATCCGGATCGCTTGCGGTTTGTCTTCCAGGGGATGTGGGACAAGCACAAGTCCGGAAAGCAGTACGGCCAATTCCAATGGCGGATTGGCATGTTATCGCCTGTTTCGACGGAGGCCTCTGCCTTCCCCGCCGGCACCCTCGATCATCGCGCCCGCCATGCGCTCTTCAATGCCACAGCCTACCTGCGCTCCCTCTCTACCGAAGGCGGCTTTCTCTGGCGTTACTCCGTCGATCTCAAACATCGTGCCGGCGAAAACCTGGCGACTGCCTCGCAGGTCTGGATTCAACCTCCCGGCACGCCCCTCGTCGGCATGGCCTTCCTCCGCGCTTATGAAGCCACCCACGACGAATGCCACCTCGACGCCGCCCGCGCGGCGGCATTCGCCCTCGCCCACGGCCAACTCGAATCCGGAGGCTGGGATTACCTCATCGAGTTTGAACCTGAAGCCCGAAAGAAGTGGTATCGCCGGGCGGACATCGGAACCCTCTCCGCTCAAGAGATCTCGAAACGCAGAAATGTCTCCACCTATGATGACGACAATACTCAATCCGCATTGCGGTTTCTTCTCGCTTATTGCCGCACGGTGAAAGCCTCGAACGACCCGCGCGACCCTCTCATCCGCGACGCCCTCGCTTACGGCCTGAATAAAATGCTGGAAGCGCAATATCCGATTGGAGCGTGGCCGCAGCGTTACGATGGCCGTCCCAAGCGTCCGGATAATTTCCCGGTCAAACCGGCTTCTTACCCGAAAAACGAGACGCCCACCTGGCCGGACACCGACTACAAAAACCATTATACTTTCAATGACAATACCCATCGCGATTGCATCCGGACGATGTTGGAGGCGTATCATCACACCGGCGAGGGCCGGTTTATGGACGCCGCGAAACGCGGCGGCGACTTTATCATCCTCGCGCAGATGCCCGAACCTCAACCGGTGTGGGCACAACAGTATAACGCGCAAATGGAGCCGGCATGGGCTCGCGCCTTCGAACCGCCTTGTGTGACGGGGGCCGAAAGCGTTGGCGTGCTCCGCATGCTGATGGATCTCTATCTCGAAACCGGTGAGCAGAAATACTTGAAACCCATCCCGCCGGCCTTCGCCTGGTATGAGCGCTCAGCCATCGCCCCAAATCGATGGGCGCGATATTACGAATTGCGGACCAACAGGCAAATTTTCGGCGATCGCGACGGGAAAATTCATTACCGTCTGGAAGACATCAGCGCGGAACGTCAGCGCGGCTACAGTTGGAGCGGCGATTATGGCGTCCGGCACATGATGGCGTATTACGAGAAACTGCAGAAGCAAGGACGCGACGCTCTTCTGGAAGAACGCAATCTCTCTTTTGCCAACCCGAGCGTCGCAAGGGGAAAAGCCCTCGAACCACGCATCCGCGAAATCCTTGCGGCTCAGGATCATCAGGGGCGATGGATCACCCCAGGCAAGAGTCAGCGCGAGGATTGGCAAGCCGGTCCGTGCGTCGAGATGGCCGTTTTCATCGAAAACATCGAGGCGCTGGCGCGGTATCTGTCGAATCACAACCCTTCCCGGCTTGGTGATGACCGATGAATCCTGTCGCTAAGGACGGCGCCCGGCGGACCGTGTGATTTCTGGCCTCGAATCCGAGATCGCTTTTCCAGCCATGGCGTGGCCTACGGGACTCGCATGAACGAAAAGCGTCATTCTTCATCCCTTCTGCTTTGCCGAAAGGCCGAGCGCGAGTTTCACATAAATTTCGAGAACTTCCTTTAGGACCTGAGCGAGCGTGGTTTCTCACCTAGTGCCATTCGATCTTATGGCCGCGTAGCCAACCATTTCAGGCTCTGGCTTTGTGAAAACGGGATCCGTCCGTATCGGATGGTTCCCATTCACCTCGGCACATTCCTCAGGAGTCATTTGCCTCGATGTCATTGCCCCAATCCCGGATGCAACTGCCGCCTACCAGCAGGGCATCGGGGCAAAACTGATTGCTGACATCCTGGGCCATGGATCTTTGGACACGACCGTCCCTTACGCTCAGTTTCAATTCAACGACAGGTTCACCCGGCTCTCGCCGCGGTAAGCTGCGTCCACGGGTTTGGGCGCAATGAGGAGGAGCCGATCACCTGCCACCTGGCCGTTCCGAACAAGCCAGTCCTGCACCCAGCGCGCTCGTAAGGTCATGAGCTGGCGAAACTCCTCGTCCGCGACCGCCACCTTCTCCACGAGCAGCCATTCCATGAGTTCTGGCGTGGCCTGGCCAAGTGCCTGCCGGTCGGCTTTGCTGAGGCGTTTCTCTGCCTTCGACTGGCCGCCGGATCGGCCGCCGAAGATACCCGTAACACGCTGAAGCAGACTCCGCTTCGGCTGAGGTTGAGCCGCGGCAGCGGGCTGATTGGTCGCGGTCAGGCGGGCTAGATTTGTCTGGATGATTTCGGCGATGTTGGTGCCGAACTGCTCGACGAAGGCGGCACGCAGCAGTCGGTCACTTTCCTCCGGCTCGATCTGGAAGATGTCGACCGATTCCAACGCCCGACCTTTCGCGCTGAGTTCCTGGAGCCGCTTGGCCTTCAACCGCTCGCGCAGCTTTAGTTTCGCCAGGGCGTCGCGATCACTCTTCGGATCGATGGCCCCTTCGATCTCCAGATTCAGCGCGGGGCGCTTGGCGAGGGCAGTGGTCAGCTTGCCCAGCTTGGCTAACTCGCCCTCGACGACATTCGTGGTGCCGGGCGTGAACTGGACAAAGCTGAGTTCGTCGCCTCCTCCGCCGACCAGCGCGCCCAGGAGCTTGAAGGGCGAGGCGGCCGCCTTGACCACCATGTTCACGATGATCTTTAATACGATAGGCCCGAGGCTGAACTGCGGATCGTCGAGCCGGCCGCTCACGGGCACGTCAAGTTCGATCCGGCCATTGCTGTCTTTGAGCAACGCCACACCCAGCTTCAAGGGCAGGCTGATCGCATCGGGGCTGTTGTTGTATGCGCCGAGCGTGAGTTGGTCCACCAGAATTTTGTTTTCCGCCTGGAGCGCCTGGCCTTCGATGTGGTAGCGGAGGCTGGTGCTCACCCGGCCTTTGTTCAGCGGGTAGCCGCCGAATTTCTCCAGGTAACCGGTCAATGGCGTGAGCTGCGTGTTCGCGTTGGTGATGGCGAGGTCCACGAACATCGTGGCGGCGAAGGGGTTCACGCGACCCGTGACGGAAAATGGCGATTGCTCGTCCACCCGGCCATGCAGGTCAACATCGGCGGCCGAGTTGAGGGCGGAGGAAAGTCCCTTGATCGTGCCACTGAGTTCCGCAATGCCAACCACGACGCGCGGCCGCACGGATTCGTCGGTGAAGGCCAAGGACGCCCGCTCCAGCGCCAGGGCGCCGAGTTGCACGGGAAACTGGCCGGCAAGGGAATGGGTCGCGCTGCCGCCGGCGGGCGTGGCTGCGGGGGCGCTGTTTGTGGTGACGCTGTCCTTTCTCAAAATCAGAGACAAATTCGGCCGGCGATCCGCGCCGATGAGCAGGCTGGCCCTCGGCCGCACAAGGCGCATCTCGTCGATCTGGAAGCGGTTCGGCGCGAGCGCGGCCTCGATGCCGCTCACGGTCAGATCGTCCCAGCGCACAAACTCCTTGAACACGACCTGGTCAGTGGTAACGAAGTTCGTCACGCGCACACCGCCCGCGAACGTGAGCCGTGGCGAGGCCGGCTCGTTGGTCTGAAAACAGACCTTGCCAACCGTGGTCAACGCACCGCTCACGATCCCCAGCCCGACGAACGGCTCGATATACGGCTGCCCGGCGCGGAGGTCGAGGTTGGTGACGGCCACATCCAGGTCGGCGAACAGCGGTGCGACTTTGGCGGTCCCGCGCAAACCGACGGTGCCGGTTTCATTGAGACGGAACGACGCGTTCACAGTGACTGGGGTGTTGAGGATCGTGCTGGCGTCTTTCAAGTTGAGCGTCAGTTGATCGAGCAGAAGAGTTGCTGGTTTGGACGGCACCAGGTCCTCGACTTTGAGGGTGTAGTTGTCGAGTTGCATTTCCTCCAGGTTCAACGTCCAGCCCCCGAGGGCGAAACCGGAGGTGTTGGTGGGCCCGCCTTTGGCTGGCGTCGGCGCTTCCATCCTCACCGGGGCGTTGGTTCGCGACACAGCGAGGAGTCCCCGCAGGTTGAGGGCGCCGTCTTTCTGGCGGCGCACCAGCACCGAGCCGCCATTGCCTTTGAACAGGCCGACCCGCCCATGGTGATCTTCGAGGCTGGCGTCCACTCGCTCGAAGCGGATCTCCGCGAGGCGCGTCAGACGTTCCACGCTTTCCGGCAACTGCACATCCAGGTCGGTGAGCTTCACGGAGAGATTCGTCACCCCGGCCCTCAGGCTGTTCGTGCTCAGCGCAAACCGGTACGGCACCCGCGCCTCGATCTTGCCGGCGATAATTTTTCCCCGGAAGAAATCCTCGGCGTAGGGCAGGTATTTCTTTATATCGACCGCGCTGACCTTCACTTCGCCGGCGGAACGCATCGGGTAGATGGACACCGTGCCCGCACCTTCAAACACCTCCGCCACTTCACTTCCCACGCGGAAGGAATAGCTGGCGTCGGAGTCCGTAGCGGTGCTGAAGCGCTTCAGGCTTACCTCGATCGGCTTCAACTCGGTCTTGAATGGCGTGCGCCGCGTCAAGTCCTCAAAGCTCACCGCCGTCTGCTCAATAGTGAAATCGTCCACCCGCACCGTCCAGGGCGGTGGCGCAGCACGGGGAGCGGGAGCCTTCGGACTGGCGTTTGTCGGGGTTGCCGGAAGAGTGATCAGGTCGAGCAGATTCAGTTGGCCATTCTTCTTCAGCCGCGTGAGCAACGCCGCTTCGGACACCTTCACGGCGCCGAGGCGGATGGCGCGTTCGCGCAGGTTGAATTCGGCCTGCCGCACATCGAGTCCGCGGAGACTGGCGACCGTCTCGCCCGTGGCCGGGTCGAGCACCCGCACCTGCGCCACCTGCAAGGCGGCGTTAGTGACGATGAGGTCGATGCCGTTGGTGCCTGCCGAGAAGTGGTAGGTGAACTGCACGTCGGCCAGGCCATTGGTCACCACAGCGCTGGTGAATTCCTCGAGATAAGGTCGGTAGCGGGGCAGTTGCACCGCGGTGACTTTGAGGTGTCCCAAGGACCGCACCGGCTGCACCGTGAGATCGCCCGTCCACATGATGCTGCGCCCGGCGTCGCTCTCGGCGTGGAAGGAATACGGCGTGTCGGAATCGGGGCGCGTGGTGAACTGCGTGAGGCTCAGGTTGATCGGGCGGTATTCCGTGCGGAACAGCGAGCGGCGCGCTCGATCTTCCAACGCGACGAAGCCGTTGGTGACTTCGAGGCTGAAGATGTTGATGCGGGGGATGCTCCTCGCAGGCGGCTTCAGCGGCGCGTCCGTTGCCGGCTCAAGCATATTCGCCAAATTCAGCCGGCCATCCTTCAGGAGGATAACTTCGCCGAACGGTTTGACGAGCCGGATTTCCTTGAATGCCCACGCCCAGCGAAAGAGCGACGACGCCTGGAAGTTCACGTAAAGTTCGTCCCACGAAGCGAACGCGCGTCCGTCCGGCTCGGTCAATGCCAACCCGCGCACGGTGAGCGAGAGCGTCCACGGATTCACCTTCACCTGCTGCACGCTGGCTTGACGCTTTGTGATGGCCGGCAGGCGCTTCGTCATCTGCCATTTGATGATCGGTGGCAGCAGAAAGAAGCCGATCAGAGAATAGGCAGCGAACGTAAGGCTCAGCCGCTCGAGCCACTTGCGTGCGCGGGGCGGCAGGCGGTTCAGAATGTCAGGTTTCATTGGTGATGTTGCGTTTCATTATTTTTTGCCTTCCTGGGATAACGGGATTTGAACAGGAGTTAACGGAGGAAACGGAGTTTCAAATTTGCTATCGGTTCTCCGTTTCCTCCGGTTAGATTCCATTTCATGGTCTTTGTTTCGCTTCCATTCATCCAGTTGGTTGGCTAACAGTCACAGCTCATCGAGAAAGCTCCGCCACGGCAACGCCCGCACGCCAGGGGAGACGGCTTGCGTCGGCGTTGCCGCTTTCGATTCCCGATGGACCAGGAACATCGTGATGTCCGAGGCTTGCGCGCATTTCCGTTTCAGCGCCTCAGCCAGCCGCCGCATCGGCGCGGCCATCGCCGGTGTGACCGTGCGTCCGGCCTTGCATTCCACCAGCGCCAGCCAACCGCCGCGTCCCGGCAGGAGGAAATCCACTCATGGATTCCGATACCCCCCGCATCAACGGGGCGTCCTGCGACCCCGTGAGCAGCCACCGGCCGGCGCAGCGCGGCTGGCGATCAATCCGTGCGCGGATATGCGCGAACACCTCCGGCACCTGCTGCACCTCGTCAAGGATTGCGGGCGTTTTCACGGCGTCGAGGAATCCCTGCGGGTCGGCCCGGAGCCGCGCCACCACGTCGGGGTCTTCGAGCAGAAAGTAGCTAGCCCGGGGAAAAAGCCGGCGCAGCAACATCGTCTTTCCGGCCCGGCGCGGACCGGTGAGCACCAGAGCCGGAAAGTGGCGAACGGCTTTCATCACCTGCTGTTCCAGGTCTCGGCAGATATATTTTACGAATGAATGAGATTCCTAAAGTGATACTTTAAATTACTCAATCACAAAATGGTTATTCAATCGGCGGGCACTGCCTTCAGATGCCAGCGGTCAGGCACCAAATGACTGTGACCCAGTTCATCGTCTGCTACGATCTTAACGACTGTCTTAACAATTGTCGGCAAAACGTCAGCAAACTCGTCCGCTCCAGTCGGCGCCAGTAGTGGACTATTACGCTAGAGTCAACTCGCCAAATGGGCCATTTGGGCCCCGAAATGACGGCCTACACGACCGAAGAAAACTCTCAAGCACGACATTGCCCCACCTTCAGTCAATTCTTCAGTGGCGGAGTAGTGAACGAGTAGAATCGGTCTGGCGCGGGTAGCCTTGACTGCCAAGGGTTTGATGCGAAAACTGTCAGGGTGGTTAATGTCGTTATCATGGTCACTTTTGTTTTGCATCAGTCCGGGAGCGAAGGTGAATCTCGAAGCCGGGCTGATTATTGATGAGGATGGATCAGAACCTCTCCGCACGCTTGCACGGACACCGGAGATGATGCCTCGTCGGTCTGAGACACAGCGTTAGTCATGATCGGCACAGGTAAACCGCTCCATGTGCTCGACCATTTCGCGCACAGTCGCCTCCGGCAGGTCAGGCATGTGGAAGGCGACGGACTTGATGGCATGCCGGAGGACGGTCTTGTGCGAATACGGCTGCAGGTGCTTGAGAAGGTCGCCGGAGTAGCCGGCATGGACATCGAGCATGAGCACCGGAGTGCCGCAGGAAAAGTCCAGGTCTTTCAGCCCCAGATGACGCACGCGCTTGTTTTTGTAGCTGCGCAGGAATACGACCCGTTTCTGCACATCAAAGACTAGGCTCCACGTCGTATTGTCCGCGGACACCTCTTTAAGAATGCGAAATGCGTAATCTACGCCGGAAGGTGCTCGGGCAGATGGATCAGCCTTTAACATCTTCTGGACCTGCGGCAGCGGGTCGGCGAGCACGGAAAGTTTGGCTGGGGACTTTGCGCCGCCGTAACGGGGATCAAAGCACTGGGCATACGACCAGCCGGCTGCCAGTGCCGGCAGCGGTAGATCCTCAGCCCGATGGTAAATTGGCTTGCCTTCGAGGAATTCGATGGTCATGCACGCCCCCGTGGCATCGCACGCCAGATAATGGTCCACCCCGTAGTTGAGGCGCACCCGCCGTTCGGCCGCGATGATGTCGTCCACCGTTGCGCAGGTATCGAGCACGTATTGGACCCAAGCCGCAGAAACAAGGGACGGACGTTCGTCCGGAGGAGGCACCTTCGTATCGTCCAACTGCATGGTGCTGATCACCAGGCCGGCCTCGTTCATCCCAGCCCAGGCATACTGGTAAGGTGCCGTGTGAATTGTGACGCTTCCGTAACGCGACGTCCAGGTGGCGGGCGGGTCTAGCTTCTTCAGCGGGAAACCGCTCTTTTCGAGGCCTCTTTTGTTCACGAACAGCAGGCCTGGCCGGAAGTCGTTGTCGAAGTTGCTCCCGAACACTAGCCCCCCCCGTGTTCCATGGCAAAGGACGTGCAGGCGCGTGAGGCCGGGGACATAGAACAGGATAGGGCCAGAGCAAACATCAACCAGGTAATCCAACGGGTATGCGGACTGATAGCCACTTTGGCTTCTAACATAACTGAATCATGCCCGGACAGGAGAGGCGCGTCAAGTTGACGCTTTGGCGCAATCCCGACTCCTTTGTTCGGACGAAGGTTCTGCCACCCACACCTATTTTCGCAGCCGGTAGAAGGCGGCGGAGCCGCTCGAAACCACTATGGCTTTATTCATTTCGTTTTCCACCAAGATCTCACCAGCAAACTGCGACCAGGAGGCGGTGGATTCAAGCTTGCCAGTGGTTTCCAGGACAAAACCGGTGGCAGAAACCGGCCAGCGCACGACTACTGAATCGCCTGCAGCATCAATGGTTAGGCTGGGCGGTGTGACCGGTACCGCAGCATCGACAAGCCGGATATCACGGGAATCACTGTCGGCGCCACTTGGAGGATTCCACTGGTCAGGCCCGATGAAGGCCTGCGCGTTGAAGTCCTTGTAGACCAACAATGGTTCACTCCCAAACGTGAAGCCCGTCACGATGGCCTGGGCAATGTCCCCTCCGGGCTGTTGTGCGGGATCCACGGCAGCCGGCATGTCGGCCCATGATATCGCGATCTCAATGCGCCGATCGTGCTTTTGGAATGTCCCCCCCGTGGCTACCTTGGCATGAACTAATCCATCCAGGTTCATGGTTCCTGAGTTGTTCAACCTTCCGTAGATAAGATCCGTTCGGCCGCTCGAGCTGAATCCAAACCAGGGCTGGAAATCAGCGTTGTTCTCGACCACCAGCACCCCGTCCTTCAGGGTCCCGGCATCATTGTCGAGATCAATCCAGAAAGCAACGCTGTCCACGGCCCAAGGTCCGGCTTGGTAGGCTGCCTGATCGGCTGCTTCCTGTTGCACCCTGGCTACAGTGGTAGCAGCGTTTTCCTTTACCAGGATGTAGAGGTTGGTCTTGTTCCAAGCATATTGAATATCAACGGCCAACGTTCCGTTGGCGCCGCGACCTTGGGTATCCATGGTTATGACGCCACTGCTTAGGTTGCTCCAATCACTGGTCTCGCCATCCACGTTAATCTCGCTGCTGAAGGCCGCGTCCACCACCTTCGCACCAGAAATCAGGCGGACATCGACCGAGTTGGTGTCCACCCCGCTCGGCGGATTCCACTGGTCCGGCCCCAGGAATGCTTGGGCGTTATAGTCATTGTAGATTAGCAGCGGCTCACTTCCGAAAACGAAGCCCGGCGTAACGGCCATACTCACATCTCCCCCAGGTTGACGGCTAGGATCAACTGCGGCGGCCACATCCCGCCAGGCGATCGCGATCTCGATCCGGCGGTTGTGCTCCGCAAAAGTCCCACCCGTCGCAACTTTCGCATTCGTGAAGCCATCCAGGTTCATGGAACCTGAATCATTCACACGGCCGTAAATCAAATCCCTTCTTCCGGCGGAACTGAATCCAAACCAGGGCTGGAAGTCAGCGTTGTTTTCCACCACTGGCATCCCGTCCTGGACCACGCCAGCGTTGTTGTCCAGATCCATCCAAAAGGCAATCGTGTCCACGGCCCAGGGTGCGTTTTGATAAGTATCCGCGTCCGGCGCTTCCTGCGGCGCCTTCGCCACGGTGTAGCTCGGATTTTCCTTCACCAGGATGTAAAGGTTGGTGGAATTCCAGGCGTATTGGATGTCCACCGCGAGCATCCCATTGGTCCCGCGCCCCTGGGTGTCCATGGTCAAGCTCTGGCTGGACAGATTTTCCCAGTCACTCACCTCGCCATCGATCTTAATCTCGGTGCTATAGGCGGCATCCAGGATCCTTGCTTTGGATTCCGTGTCCGTCTCACCCGCGTCATTGGCAAATGAAATGTCATCCAGCCAGGCGGTCCCGGTCACTTCGATACTGCCGCCGGATGCAAAGGTCAGCCACATTGCTTTGGCGCCGTCAGGGACGGTGACTGACTGCGTTAGTTCTTCCCAGTCTAGTTGGGTTCCTGAGAAATTGAAATCGACCCCGCTCATCCGAACTCCCGTCTCATCCGCGAAATTTGCGGTCACACGCATCGTGCCGGTCGTGTCGTAGCGCAAGCTGTATCGGAGTGAATAAGTCGCCCCACCTGTGACCTTCACCCGATCCGACCACCATTCGCCGTAATCTGCAGCGCTCGCATCATCGAGCTTGAGTGAATGAACCGGACTTACGCTAAAATCCGAGGCCCAATCGTCAATACTCACCTCGCTACCGCCCGGATGCCAGAAGGTTGGGATTCCGGCCTGACTTGACACCGACTCCAGCGACGGATTAGGCCAGATGTTGCCAGGAAGAAAGGCGGCTTGAAGGCTTCCGCCTACCGTCGCCAGAGCGAGGACCATCGCCAACCATCGTGCCGCCCTAAAACACCGCGGTAGGACTGGGTGGTCCTCATGGCTCGGAGCCCGATAATTTGAACTCCTCTCCGGCAGCCTGGGTCGAGGTGGCCGTCCGGGCGCAAGAGAACAGGCACTCAGAGAAGGTCCGTTTGATGGGGGGGTCGGAATGTTTTTCATAGGTGATCTATTGCTGTTGGAGATACCCTACACCTTGGTTAGCTCTTGGCCATATAATCTTGCCACTGACCTGGCTTGCCTCTGTTAATCTATCTGTCAATAATATGGTTTTGACCCCATTGCCTTCGAGTTTTTCCTCGCCGCTTTCCAACAAGCGGTGGCGAAAGATGACCAGCAGCGAAGGATCAAATGCAGCCTCTGCG
>JAKLHY010000071.1 GCA_022709905.1 Verrucomicrobiota bacterium
TAATCTGGCCATGGCCGTGGCCTTTGTCACCCGCCAGCGGCCTAAACTGTGAAAAACCCTTCATGAATACGCGCTGGTAAAGAATGAGGGCCCGCCGATAGGCATTGACGGCCTCATCGAACTGGCCCAAGCGCTGCCGGATGGCTCCAACGCGCCGGTTGGCATCGGCGATTCGGGCCTGCAATGTGTTATCATTGCCGGTCTGTTGGGCCAATCGATCGTAAAATGGGAGCATCTCTTCCAGGAGAGTGGCGGCTTCCCTGGTCAGAATTGGTGAAGTGGGAACCTCGATAGTTTCGCCGCTGGGACTCGTTATGGACAGTTGCGGGACAACGCGCATTCGAATCGGGGAAAGTCGTTCAAAAAGCCGGTCGAGGGCTTCAACGGCAAGTCCGGCATTGGTTTCAGCCTTGGCACGCTCCAAAGCCTCTCCTTGCAGGGCATTTCTGGTGCGAATATAACCGGTGGACGCCACGACAGCGACCAAGACTAGGAGGAAGAGCGTCGTGCCGGTGAGGGTGGCCAGGCTTTTGTTGCGGCAGCACCAACGCCCCATTCGTTCCACCGGCCCCGCGCGCCGCGCACGAATGGGCCGATCTTCGAGGAAGCACCGCAAATCCTCTGCCAGTTCTCTGGCTGAGGGATAGCGATGGTCCGCATCATGGCTGCCGGCCTTGAGAATAATGGTCTCGAGATCGGGCGGAATGGCCGGGCATGCAGTTCGCGGCCGGTCTGGCGGCCCTTGGGCAATACGCTGAATCAACCGACTTTGGTCGGTTTCCTCATAGGCCGGCCGCAAGGCGATCAGTTCATACAGAGTCAGTCCAAGACTGTAGATGTCGCTCCGTTGGTCGGTTTTGCCGTTAAACTGCTCTGGCGGCATATAGCGCAGTGTGCCGACGACATCCCTGGAAAGTGAGACATCGTCAGATCGAGTCGCCTTGGCTAGACCAAAGTCGGTCAGCCACACGACGCCCTGTGCGCCCAGCAGCAGATTGGCGGGTTTAAGGTCGCGGTGTAACACGCCTTGGCTGTGCGCGTAGCTCAATGCCTCTGCCGCCTGCAACCCCATCCGCGCGACGTTACACCAGTAAGCCGGTCCGAGGCGTCCGGCCTGCCGGTCTTCCTCCCCGAGCAACTGCCGGACAGTGGTCGAGACTCTCGGCTGCTCGGGAGCGGCAGCGGCGTCCATCTCGGACGATGGCGGATGGATTCCCCCCGGCTTGCGGACCGCTTTCACCAATTCGGCAATGACGGTGTCCAAACCGACGCCCTCGATATATTGCATGACGTAGTAGTGAAAGCCGTCTTGCTCACCAACGCCGAAGACCTCGACGATGTTGGTGTGGTGGAGGTTGGCGGCAATGCGAGCCTCGCGCTCGAATCGCTTGAGATGCCTTTCGTCCAGAAGCATTTGTCTGGGGAGGACCTTCACAGCCACCCGCCGCCCCAGGGACTCCTGTTCCGCCTCAAAGACAACCCCCATGCCCCCTCGCCCGATTTCCCGGATGAGCCGGAAATCGCCCAGTCGATCCAGTTGTGCTGGCCCAAGAGTCGCGCGCCCACCGCTGCTGCGTGCTTGGTGTGCCTTCAACCGCTCGGTCATGGCGATGGTGGGAAACAGATCGCGGATTTCCTGCGCCAGCGCGGGATGCTGTTCGGCGTAATCCTCGATCGATGGATGCTGACCTTGACGCAACCGGTCCATGTAGTCGGCGGCAAGCAACTCCAGAGGATCGCGGTCTGTGTTTGCGTCAGGCATACTATGTATCATCTGAAATCCATCACTGGTGATTCTGCACTCAACGCTCGCGTTTCGGCTTTCATGCCTGCAGTTCCGGCATCCTGGCCAGGATTTCCTTCAGCCGCCGCAGTGCCCGCACGTAGCGGATGCTGGCCGCTTTCTGCTCGATACCGAGCGTCTCGGCCACCTCGCTGTTGGTCAATTCCTCGAAATGCCGCAGCGCCAGCACCTCGCGGTCGATTGGATCCATTTGTTCGATCGCGGTCTGCACCAACGTGAGGACATCAGCTCGCGCTGCCGCGCCACTCGGCGAGGTAAAAGCGCCGACCAATTGAATAGCGACCGAGGCCGATGTCGCTTGCGCGTACGGAGTCCCGTCCAGGCTGACCTCGCGGGCGGCGTCCCTCCTCTGCGCTCCGAGGTGCTGTCGATGCAGGTCCACGAGTGTTTGATTCACGATCATCCGCAACCAGATGAACGGCGAGGTGGCTGAGCTTTCCACGTAATGTCCCAAGCGCTGCCTCGCGGCCAGGAACGCCTCCTGCAGAACATCCTCCGGCTCCAATCGCCCCCGCAGCGGCTCAGCCAGCCGAAAGTGAATGATCCGCCAAAGACGTTCGTGTTCTCGAGAGAACAACTCGGCCAGCGCTTGCACATCACCGCCCCGAAGTCGGCGCTCAAGCTCCTCCATCCCGACGCTGGTCTTGCTGGTCATGCCAGTTTGTCATGATGGTTAAAACGCATAAGCCAAACCATTTTCTACCATAAGAGGGGTGAAGATCAAATCTTTCGGACTGAACGCATGCAAGATTTCTAAAGCTTAGGGTCTGTTCAAAAATAACTTCGGGTTTTGGCGGGAGCGCCACCGGGCCAGATGCGAGGCGGGTGGGCGGGAGTGTATCCTCTGCGATACTCGACTGCCCACCCAACGACGCAGATGGCCCGGTGACGCTTTCAGGTTCCGATTTCCAAGTGGTCGAGGTCCAGCTTAACTGCAACGGGACGCTGAGCCTGACTTGGGGGGACAAGGTGGTTTACCGCGATCTGAACCTGCCCGGCTATACTTACGTCAATGGACAGTTCGCCTTTGGCGCCCGAACTGGCGGTTCGACCGCCAAACAAGCGATAACCCAGTTGGGGATTAATACCACCGTGGCAGGGGAGGTGCAGCCAGCATCCATTACCACCCAGCCGCAGAATCAGACGGCCGATGAACACCAGTCGGTCACTTTCCATATTGGTTACGACGGCACCCCTCCCCTTTCACCTTTCAATGGTTCAAGAATGGCACCGCCATCCCGGATGCCACCGACAATTTCCTGACACTCCCCAATGTCGCCGCCACAGACCAGGGCAGCAAGTATAAGTGCACCGTCGCCAATACCACATCCGTCACCTCCCAGGAGGCAGTCCTCAACGTTAACGCCGATACCGCACCTCCCCTTGTGGCAAGCGTGGCAGGCTCTGCCGATTCGAAGCATGCGACCGTGGTTTTTTCGGAACCGGTAACGACCAGCAGCGCGCAGAATGTGAACAACTACAAGATCAATAACCTAACGGTGACTGCGGCGGTATTGAACACCAATGACAACTTAAGGGTCCGTCAAGAAATAAGCTATACATTCGTTGCACTCAAATTGGCCTGGGGCAAGGCACGAGGGAAGGAGTGTATCCGCAGCGATACTCGACCGACCGAGTAACGAAGCCCCGGGCCAATTTGAGTGCAACCCTCCGGGCGGCGGTGCTTCTTCACTCCGACGTCGTTGCTCGCTTCTTTCAGACCCACTGGGGGTATGCGCGTCGCTCGCGCCTCGTCGGAGCGAACAATCCCTCGCCGCGAATGTATAGCTCATTTTTTGACGGACCCTAACCGTCCTGCTCACTACCTCGGCCCAGGCCCCCTCCACACTCTACACCCTTACGATTAATAACATCCAGGATTCCTCCGCCGCCCGGAATACGATTGCGGCCAACACCCAAGTCACCTTCAAGAGTGAGGAGCTGAAGGTTGCAGGAGTCGGTGCCTTGCTGGGTCAGGACGAGAGCTCCTACGACGTCGGCGTCAACTTCAATTTGCCCTATAATCTGGCTTCGGCGACTCAAAAGGCCAATTATACCATATCGGCCGGCACCCTCACTGGAATAACCGCTTATGAGTCCGCCTCGGATGTGGTTCTGAAGGTGAATGGCCTCACCGTCGGCGGCAGTTACACGCTGACGGTTGCGAATGTGACCGATTCTGTGGGGAACCGCATGACTGCCGTTACGGTGCCGTTCACGGTCTCGAGCATGAAGTGGGGAGTGGTTGGGGGCAATGAGCTGCAACTAGGCAATGGAGTGGTGGCAATTGGTGACAATGGGTTTGACATATACAGTGATGGCCTCACGGAGTGGGGTAACTATGACGAGGCTGCGTTTGTGTATGAACAGATCACCGGCGATTTCGACAAAAAGGTGCGAGTGGAATACCAGGATCCATCGAGCCAATGGGCCCGGGCAGGCCTCATCGTGCGGGACGTCACCAACATCGGTATCGACCGGGCCTCGCAAGTCGGCAGTGATTTCAGCACGCCGCCTTTCAATGGCCTGGCGGGACGCTACCAAAAGGTTCATGTCAATCCGGTGACGACCGTGATGGGCACAGCGGGGAATAACAGCTGGGAAGGCAATCGACGTCTGATCACCGGCGGTCCGACCACGACCGCGGGCATGAGTGGAACACCCCAGTATCCCCACGCCTGGTGCCGCCTGCAGCGTGTCGGCCAAGCCTTCACCATCTATCGGAGCAACGACGGCCAAACCTGGTCGCGGCTTGGAGCCACGACGTGGGGCGCCGATGCCTCCACCGACAAAAAAACGATGCCGGACACCGTCTATGTCGGTTTGGAGTATTCGCCGGAAAATGTCAATATTCCGAATGAGGCTCAGCACCGCATGTTTCTCGCCAAGTTCCGAGAGTACGGGGACACATTCCCAACGACACCCCAATTGACCGCCGAACGCACCGCCACCGGCTTGAAGATCACCTACACTGGGACGCTACAATCTACCTCAAACATCCCGGGAGCATGGACCGATGTGGTGGGTGCCACGAGTCCTTATGTGGCGGCCACCACCGGCAACCCGATGTTCTATCGGGCAAAAAAATAGCCCCGGACAGCGTTTTGCAAGGCGCCCGCCTCAGGCTCATCGACAATACGTCGATCCGACGTCTCGTCTGAAGCGGTCGCCAACCCCCGCCGTGGATTTCGATGACGATAGGCGCGGGCTACTCCGACTTGACCAGGGAGAAATCGAGCATTCACGAGCGCGGTATAGGAAGATCGATCCTCGACTTTAAGGTAGGGCAGTTGGCTACGGTCCAAACGCCGTTTGAGGCGACCTCGTAAGGTTTACATCAGACCTTCTGTAGAAACTCGCGCTGGCTTTCCGTTCATCTCCTTGGAGCTGAAAACCGACAGTGAATATCGTCGATCAAATGAGATTTATGAAAGCGAAAGTCATGATCCTTGCGTTGGCGCTCGGCGCCTGGCCTTTTTTCCTCACCGCCCAAGACGGATATCCGCCTCGCGCCGGGCAACGTCCACCCTCGCACGAAGGCGGCCCCGGCGGCGAGCGTGCCGGGAACAGGCCAGGCCCGGACGAGACACTCACCGATGCGCAAAAGGTGAAGGTGAGGACCATCCTCTCGAAGTACGATGCGAACGCGCTCACGGCCGAAACGGCCAGAGCTATCCACGAGGCGTTCCGCCAAGCGGGCTTGCGCGGCGGACCGGCGATGGCCGATACTATCAGCGCCGCCGGATTTGACCCCGACACACTGCGCGATCTCGCGCCGCCGCCAGGACAGACGCAAGACGGCAACGACCAGCAGGGCAGGCCGCCCAGGGGCAATGCCCACGCCGTCCGGCAGGGCAGCGATCCGGCTCAAGACATCCCGGAGCGTCGCAAGCCACAAAGACGTCAGCCGAGCGGGCAAGGCGGCTACTCGGTGGAGCAGGCCGTTTCGGATCGGGCGCAGTTGAACACCATCGCTTTCGACGGCCTGGCTTTCCTGACGGGTGACTTTGGCTGCAACACCTTTCTGCCACCCGGCAAGGTGGCGGACTTCTGCGGCTTCCAATACATGCGCGACATAGACGAAAATCAACTGGGTCACAACACCTCGTTTGTCCCACGGGCGGCGAACAATGTCCTCTACATCCTGACCGACGAACAGAAGGCTCAGCTTGTCGCCCTTGCCATAGAGCAGGAGAAGCTGTTGACTGATTTTGCGCACAAACGCTTTCCGCTGATCCAAGCCTTCACCCGCCAGCTCGAAGGCAAGATTCCCGCCGGAAGTGCCGGCCTCAATCGCGAGGCCGTGATGAAATACACGGCGGAACTTTTCGAGATTGACGGGCTCCTGAGCTACCGGCGGGCCGAAGTCCTCGGCGGTATCGTCCGCTCGCTCACCGCCGAGCAAAAGGCGCATCTGGCCAAGATGATCTTCAATAACTCCGCCACCTGGCCGGAATTGAACGACCAGATTGACAAGCGCAGCCTGTCGCATACCGCCCATGTCGCCGTCATGACCTACGCCAGCGAGATGTTCAGTTGGTATGCCGGCAACGTGGAGGCGGACGTGTATTTCTGTCCCGAGCGGCACGCCACGTATTTCGGCTCGTTCTACATGAAGGATATCCCGGCGATGGGCAACGCGAACTACTCCATCAGCACGTCCCTCACCGGCGACAGCGGCGAGGCGTTCCTGGCGGCATTGACCGACTCGCAACGGCGGCTTGTGACGAGCTTGGTGGACCAGCAACGGACGGACCTCAATGAGATTGTCAAGACGCGCCGTGCGATCGCGACTGAGCTGCGACGGTTCATGAAAGAGGCGTCGGTGGATAAGGAAAAGGTGATGGCGCTGTCAAAGCGTTACGGCGAACTGGACGGTGAAATCTCCTACTATTACGCCATAGCCTTTGCGCAGGTGGCGAAGACGCTGTCTGCGGAACAGAAGGCCGCTTTGCTCAAGTTGAGGAATCTCGATGCCAAGTTCACCTGCAAAGGGGCCTACTTCTTCTCGCGGGCCATCAAGAGGCCCGAGATTCCCAATACGGATTTCCTCTTCACCGCAAGTGGCCCAGCCAAGTCAGCCTCCGTCACCGGCGTGGACGCACCCGCCGCCGCCAAGACCGGCTTCATGCTCCGCAGCCCTGCCGTGGCCGATGGCGGCCAGCTTCCGGTGGAATTCACCGGTGACGGCACGGGGGCCACGTTGCCGCTGGAATGGAGCGGCACGCCAGAGGACACGAAGAATCTCGCAGTTGTCATGCACCACCTGGATCCCGAAGGAAGAGCCAAGTGGTATTGGATTCTCTACAATCTCCCGGCCAGCATCCGGAGCCTGCCCAAGAACGTGAGCGGCGTCGGCACTCTCGGCAACAACAGCATCAACGGCCGCACCGAATACGCCCCGCCACACTCGAAAGGGCCGGGAGCGAAGACCTACACGTACACGCTTTACGCCCTGTCGGCGCCCGTCAAACTTGACGTGCCGCCCCCCCAGGTGAGCCGTGAAGCGCTGCTGGCTGCCATGCGAGGCAACATCCTGGCAACAGCGGAGCTGCGGGTAGTTTATACGCGTTCGGAAGTCCCCGCCGGCCAAAACGCTTTGTCCAGAAATTAGCATGAGACACCTCGCTAGCCCGGGGCAAACGAGCTTGGGAATCGCCCGACAACGTTTTGGACTGCGGCAGTCCTCCGCCGCTTTGGGATTGCGGCGATCATGTGACGCGGACGGCGTACGGGATTTACATGAGCACCAGGGTCTCGCGCTTCAATAAATATCCAGTGTAGAAAACCAGCGCGATTTGCCGTTCTTCCCCTTGGACATGAAAACGAAAACGAAATTAGTGATGCCGGCGACCGTGGCCCCAGGCCTGATAATGGCGGGCAAAGCATCGCTGAAGAGTCGGCACACAACCAAACCGCGTGAAGTCAGGAAGCTGTTGCTCCGGTTCTTGCTGGCGGGGCTGCACGCGCTTGTGGTGGCAGTCTCCCTCCACGCTTACGAATCGCTTCAAGGCCCCACCGAGTTGCTGTATTGGGACAAGGCCAGGGCTTATCCCGGGTACACCTGGTTCGGCGCCCGGGGGACGACCTACCTGCTCGACATGGAAGGGCGCGTGGTCCACACCTGGCCCATCGGCACCAATCCGCACTTGCTCACCAACGGGAACGTGCTGGACGCTTCCAAGGATGACCCCAGCGGATTTGGCGGCTTTACCGAGGTCGACTGGAATGGCGACATCGTGTGGCAGTACACGGAAACGCGGACCAACTACGCGCCCCACCATGATTTCGTCCGCATCTTCAACCCGAAGCAGAACGCTTTCACAACGCTGTACATTGCGAACAAAACCGTCACGCACGAGCAGGCTATTGCAGCAGGTTGCGATCCGGCCAATGGTCCCTACACCGGTGCGCAGATGGACGCGGTCGTGGAAGTGGATATGGCCGGTAATGTGATCTGGGAATGGTGGTTCTTCGACCATGTCGTGCAGGACATTGATCCGATCAAAACGAACTATCTGACCTCAATTGCCAATGCGCCGGGCCGTCTGAATCTCAACCTGCCAGGGCGGCCAGTTCGGCGCGACTGGCTGCACTGCAATTCCATTGATTACAGCCAATCGCTGGACCAGATCGTCATCAACTCTGTTCAGGGCGAGTTCTATGTGATTGACCACGGCAACACCTTTATCGCCGGCAATCCCGCCGGCAGTAAGGCGTTGGCGGCATCGTCTGCCGGTGATTTTCTGTACCGGTTTGGTGACCCGGCACGTTACGAGCAAGGTGATCCGCCATCCATATTGGAGGACTGGACCGCATCCACGACCGGTCACAAACAGATCGGCGGATCGCATCATGTGAGTTGGATTTCGACAGGCCTTCCAGGAGCCGGGCAGTTCCTGGTGTTCAATAATGGCCAGTATCTTTTCGAGCGCACGCCGCAATCCTACATCTTCCAGATCAACGGTTTTCTGAACGCCAGCACCAACGATACCGGCAACTATGTGAACCCACCGACCGCCGGCTACATCAGTTGGGTATCGCCGAACAAAGACACTCACAAGCAAACCAAGAACCTGTCGCGGCAGATCACCTGGACGTATTACTCGAAAGCCAATCAAGCCTGCTTCAGCCACATCGGGTCTAGCGGGCAACGATTGCCGAACGGCAACACGCTGATCTGCGCTGATACCGAGGGGCACATCTTTGAGGTGACATCCAGCGGCGAAGTTGCTTGGGAATACATCAGCCCCGTGACTTCAGCGGGCATCCTCAAGTACAAATGCGACAACTGGCCAATGTACAACTCTGTCTTCCGCGCCTTCCGCATTGGGACCAACGATCCCGCACTGGCCGGACGCACCTTGATTCCTCAAGACACCATCACCGGTCGGACACCGTTCTACGTCTCAACGCCCACGATCAGCGGCACCTCGCAATTTCCCTTGTCGCCGACGGCCAGCAACGCAGTATGGGTGACCACCACCGTAACCAATTGCCGCATCGTGGGACAGCTCACACTCACCTATATCGTCGGTAGCAGCACGAATACCGCCACGATGCTCGATGACGGCACCCACCAGGATGGGGTTGCGAAAGACGGCCGCTACGGGGTGAGTATACCGGCTTTCCCCGCTGCCACGACTGTGAGCTACTATGTGACTGCGGAGGATGAATTCTCTAACGCCGCCACGGATCCTAGCGCCGCTCCGGCGATGCGCATTTCCTACGTCGTGCAAGCATCGGCGACGGTGACTCAATACGACATCCTCCTCGGCAGGCCGACCGACCATTCCATTGCCCTGAGCGTGCTGTCCAGCAACAACCTCCAAGCCTGCGTGGAATACGGCACACAGTCGGGGCTGTATTCCAGCCTAACAACGACCAACTCTGTGCCAGCCGCTTCGCCCACCGTGCTGACATTGGAGTCCCTTGAACCTGATACGCAATACTTCTACCGGTTGCGCTATCGGGCCGTGGGTGGCGGGACCTTCAATTCCAGTCCCGAGCGCACCTTCCGCACCCAACGTGCTCCAGGCAGTTCTTTCACCTTCGCTATCGAGGCGGATCCGCATTACCGAGACACCAACGCCATCATCGATCCGGTGCTCTGGCGACAGACCTTGACCAACATCCTGGCCGACCAACCCGACTTCTTGATTGACCTGGGCGACACCTTCATGGACGAGAAAATCGGCGTCACCACTTACACCGGAGCCGCTATGCAGCGTCAGGTAGTCCGCGAGAATTTCTTCAGCATCGTTGGGCACTCGACGCCCCTATTCCTGGTGAATGGCAACCACGACGCCGAGTTGGGTTGGCTGCGCGACGGCACCGCCAACAACCTCGCCGTTTGGGGTGCGGCGGCTCGTGCGGCCTACTTCCCTTGTCCCATCCCGGGCCGCTTTTATTCGGGCAGCACCGTCGCTGAGCCGGACTTTGCGGGTCCGCGGGATAGTTACTATTCTTTCAATTGGGGCAACGCACTGTTGGTTGTTCTCGATCCGTTTTGGGACACCAGCTCCAAGCCCAGCCAGGCTCGCGATGTATGGGGGTGGACGCTGGGCACAAATCAATTCGCCTGGCTTCAACGCACGCTCGCCCAGAGCACCGCTACGTTCAAATTCGTGCTCACTCATCACCTCGTCGGCGGGAGTCACGACGGTCTCGGGCGAGGTGGTTTGGAAATGGCGCGGTATGGTGAGTGGGGCGGTTTCAACACGAATGACACCTGGGGATTCGATGTGCGCCGATCGGGTTGGCCCATGCCAATTCAAAGTCTGCTGCTGTCCAACGGGGTTAACGCCGTCTTCCACGGCCACGACCATCTCTTCGTGAAACAGGAGTTGGACGCAAATGGCGACGGTGTCACCGACCTCATTTATCAGGAGTGCCCGCAGCCGAGTGCCACGAACTATTCGAACACGGGCACGGCAGGGCGCTATACCTACACAAACGGAGTCATCCTGGGCAATGCCGGTCATCTGCGGGTCACGGTGACACCCAGTCACGCCACTGTCTCTTACGTCCGCGCCTTTCTGCCGGGCCACGAAGGTATCGGAAAAACAAACCGCATGGTCTCCCACCTCTACACCATTGCGGCGCCGGCTGTGACGAATCTCGATTTCCCGGGCACGATCATTCCGGGTCGTCCGACCGACGGTTCACTTGCGTTGAACGTGCTTTCGCCGGCGAGTCTTCAGGCGTACTTCCAGTACGGTGCCCAGTCCGGCGTTTACTCCGCGCAGACGGCGGTTACGAACCTCAGGGCGGGCGAACCGGTGTTTATCGAGCTGAGCGGACTCCCCGCAAACACGCGCTGCTATTACCGGCTGCGATTCAAGTCCCCAGGCGAAACCATCGGTTACGAGTATCCAACGACCGAGGCGAATCCAATTTGCACCTACGCGACACAGTCTCGCTTGCGTCAGTATCCCAATCCGTTCCCGAACGCCTTCTACTCCGGCAACGCCAATGCCGATGCCTACGTCCATACCAATGACCTCCCCGGCTTGCCGGGCAATTACTATGCCTGGGAATGGGGGGACGCTCTGTTTGTGGTCCTCGATGCCTACCGCTACCTGCCGGACGCCAAACCCGCCAACCTCTGGGATTGGACGTTGGGTCGGGCGCAGTATGATTGGTTTAAGCAGACGCTTGAAGCCAGCCAGAAGCCGTACAAGTTTGTCTTTGCCCATCACGTCCTTGGCCAGACCCGGGGTGGCGTGGCGTGGGCCAACAAGCACGAGTGGGGGGGGCAAAACAAAGATGGCACTTGGGGCTTCACTGCCAACCGGCCAGGTTGGGCCATGCCGATTCATCAACTGATGGTCTCCAACAACGTGACCATCTTATTCCAGGGCCACGACCATCTTTTTGCCCGCGAGGAACTGGATGGCGTGATTTACCAGGAAGTACCCATGCCATCTGACTCCACCTACCACGTGGGTGATACCAACGCGGGCTATTACACAGGCATGGTCACGAACAATTCCGGACACTTGCGCGTTACGGTGGCCCCTTCGGGTGTCACGGTCGATTACGTTAGAGCCGTGCTCGCGGCCGACGAACAATCCGGCCACTCAAATCGCATGATCGGCGCGAGCTATCGTGTCGCCCCGTCCACGAACATGACCGATTGGAGCATTGCGAATCTCCCGGACACCGGCCAGACGCAGAGCTTCACCGCCACGTTTGGCGAAGACTCCGATTACACGCTCAATCCCCCCTCGTTCCTGGATCACGGCGATGGCACGGTCACCGACAACGTGACGGGTCTCATCTGGCAAAGGGCGGATGGGGGCGAGATGACCTGGGAAAATGCGGCCGCTTATGCCAACTCACTCGTGCTGGCGGGCCAGAGCGACTGGCGACTCCCGACCGCTCACGAGTTGTTCGGCATCCTGAATCACGGTGCGCGCAATCCCGCTTTGAACACCAATGTCTTCACGCCCACCGCCGCGCAGTATTGGTGGAGCCGGGACGTGCAGCCCACGGATTCCAACCGCGTCTGGGTGGCCAATGCTGGCGGCGGCATCGGCCCGCACCCCAAGACCGAGACGATCAGCGCCGGGGGCGCCAAGCGCATTCACGTTCGGTGTGTGCGCGGAGCCGCGCCGCCGATGAGTCAACCCATGCAGCATTTTGTCCGCAACGGTGACGGCACCGTGACCGACCAGGACACGGGCTTGACCTGGCAGCAGGCTGAGGCACCCATGGCGATCTCCTGGGAGGCTGCCCTGCAATATGCCGAGGGCCTCGTCCTGTCCGGGCACTCCGATTGGCGGCTGCCAAACGTCAAAGAACTCCAATCTCTCAACGACGAATCCCTGGCCGGTCCATCGCTGGATACAAACTTTTTCCCCGCCGCCAAGCCCACCCGCTACTGGTCGTCCACCAGCGAAATCAACGATCCGAACCGGGCCTGGTTCGTCGACTTTCAACTCGGCATCGTGAGCTACGACAGCAAGTCCACCAACATCTGGATGCGTTGTGTGCGCGGGGGCATCACCAATAGCACGGCTCCAACCAACGGCTTCACCCCTCAGTTCGTCCGGATTCCGGCCGGGCAGTATCAAATGGGCGACCACTTCGGTTTTGTTGATCCGCAGCATCCGAGCGACGAAGTGCCCGTTCACAACGTTTATGTGGATTCGTTCGAGATGCAGACCACCCTCCTCACCTGCAAGGAATTTGTGCAGTTTCTCAACTCCGCGCTGCCCCAAGGATGGATCGAGGTCCGTTCCAACTATGTTTATGGCGTGGGCGGCACAAACATCTACTGCGACACCTACGGCTCGGACACCAACAGCCGGGTCGTCTGGACCGGTAGCGCGTTTGGCATTCGCGACGGTCGCGACCTGCATCCCATCACCGGCGTGCGGTGGTTTGGTGCGATTGCCTACTGCAATTGGGCCAGTTCGCGGGATGGCTATGCGCCTTGCTACAATCTCGCGACCGGCGATTGCCGCCTGACCAACAACGGCTATCGGCTGCCGACCGAAGCCGAGTGGGAATACGCTGCGCGCGGCGGTCTTTACACGCCCTACGGCATGTTCCCGTGGGGCAGCGACACCAACGCCGATGGCACGATTGCCAATTGGGCGGGCAAGAATCATCCGTTCGCTACCGGTCCCTATCCCTGGACGACGCCGGTCGGCTTCTACAACGGTTCGATCCAATACAAAACCAACTTCAACTGGCCCGCTGCAAATCCCACCTATCAAACCCGCAACAACGCCAATGGCTTTGGCCTTTTCGATATGTCGGGCAATGTCTGGGAATGGGTGAACGACTGGTACGCCAAGGATTACTACACGAACTGCGTGCTCAACAACATTGTGACTAATCCACCGGGGCCAGTCACGGGCGATCCCATGCCGGATGGCAAATCTTACCGTGGCTTGCGTGGTGGCAACTGGTTCAACGGCGAGGAGTATTTTGGCCACGCCCGTGTCGCCAATCGGAATCCGTCTTACTACCGTGGACCCGGTGATCCAAATGGGCCGTGGTTCCACATTGGGTTTCGCGTGATCCGGCGCGGCTCCGCGAGTCTTGTCGCCTCGGGGGCGACACTGACCAGACTGGCGTCTGGACTCCATTTCTCCGAAGGCCCGGCGGCCGATGTAGCAGGCAATGTGTACTTCTCGGATATCCCAGCCGACACGATCTACCGGTGGTCAGTGTCGAATCAGCTTTCCGTGTTCCGTACGAACTCCGGCGGCGCAAACGGCCTCTTCTTCGACATGTCCGGCAATCTACTGGCCTGCGAAGGGGACAATGGCCGCCTGGTTTCCATCACGCCGCAAGGCAGTGCGACCGTTGTGGCCAGTCACTATGCCGGGCTTCGGTTCAATGAGCCCAACGACCTGTGGATCGATCCGGCGGGGGGAGTGTATTTCACCGACCCGGTCTATTTCGGTCATGCCGTCGCGCAAGGGGGAGAATATGTCTATTACCTCAAGCCTGGCCGCAGCGATGTCCTGCGCGTGGTCGCCGACACCGTACGGCCCAACGGCCTCGTCGGCACACCGGATGGCAAGATGCTTTATCTTGCCGACTGGGGCGCGACGAATGTTTTTCGCTACAACATCAATCCCGATGGCACATTGACGAACAAGACCCTGTTCGCCCGAGTGAAGTGCGACGGCATGACGCTGGATGCCGAAGGCCATCTCTACTTCTGCGAGAACTCCGTCCTAGTCTATGACTCGCTTGGCTATCCGGTCGAACAAATCGCCGTGCCCGAGCGGCCCACGAATCTTGAATTCGGTGGCAGCGATCGAAAGACCTTGTTCATCACCACGGATGCGGGATCGCTTTACTCCATCCGAATGCGCGTCCAGGGAGCCACCAGTGGGACCGTTGCAGCCAATCAAGCACCTGTCATCACGAATACAGCCATCACGCCCGCCTCACCCACTCCAGTTGATCCGGTCTGGGTGACCGCGCGCGTCACGGATGATGTAAGCGTGGAATCGACCAGACTCACCTACAATACCGGCGCAGGTGGGAGTCAGACCAACACGGTCTTCCTCGAGACCATGCGCATCAACGCGGTCAAGCCTTGGGCCGGGGATGGCTGTCAGAATGCCTGGACCGTGACATTCACGGGCGGGAATCCCTTCGAGCAGCGCGGGGGCGCCAACTACGGTGTTGGCAACACCAACGGCCTCGAGTTCAAGCAGGGCACGACGAACCCCAGCGATTCGATGGTCACCTCCACACAGGCCATAGATGCCCGCGGCACCTCGGGTTGGGTGGAATTCTGGCTTTGGGGCAATGGCCTCAGCGGGAATGCCGGCTGGACCTTTCAGCTCGACGCCGGGAATGGCTACGTCACGCGACTGAGCGAGCTGACAGGCACCAGTCATAATTGGCAGCCCTACCATTACGACTTGCAGCCGGGTGAGTTGGTCAGCAACCTCAAGATGCGCTTCCAATTCCGCGGCGGTCAAGCCACCAACCGGATTGACTTGGACCAGATCTCGGTGAAGGTCATCTCCGGTGGAAGCGCTTCAACGACCATTCTCATGCTGGACGACGGCGCCCATCAGGATGGACTCGCCGGCGACTGGATCTACGGCGCGCAAGTCCCGGCTCAACCGGTTGGCACAACGGTAGACTACTACGTGACTGCCACCGATAACGCCGGAAGTGTGACCCGGGATCCCCTCGGCGCGCCAGTTGTCACGCGCTCCTACACGGTCCGAAGCAGTCCTGCCAATCCGGTTCAGACTGTGGGACTGTTGACCAACGACAACCGGGCGTTTGAGGGCTACACACTGATTGCCCCCAAGCACTACACCAACACCTACCTGGTCAACAACGCCGGCCAGATTGTCAACCGCTGGACCAGCCGTTATGAACCGGGTCAATCCGCCTACCTCCTCACCAATGGCCATCTGCTCCGATGCGGTTTCACCAAGAACGGCGCGCTAACGGGCGGTGGCGAGGGCGGCCGACTGGAGGAATACGATTGGCACGGAAACTTGGTTTGGGAGCTGGACTACGCCACCCCCACTAACATGTCTCATCATGATATCACCCCACTGCCCAATGGCAACGTGCTGTTGCTGGTCGTCGAGAAGAAGACGTACGCTGAGGTGCTCGCGGCCGGATTCAATCCTGCCTTGCTGCATCCCGATGTTGCGAAAAACGGTTACATGCTGCCCGACTCGGTCATCGAGGTCCAGCCGACACGTCCTCGCGGCGGCAAAATTTTATGGGAATGGCATGTTTGGGACCACTTGATCCAGGACTTCGATCCGGCCCGTAACAATTACGGCGTGGTTTCGGACCATCCCGAACGGGTGAATGTGAACGGCTGGGTGGAGGGCGCCAGTGGCATCATGCCCTTCTGGAATCACATGAACTCCGTTGCCTATAATCCCGAGTTGGATCAAATCGTCCTAAGCGTTCGCGGCAGCAGCGAGCTCTGGGTCATTGATCATGGGACCACGACTGCAGAGGCCACTGGACACAAGGGCGGACGCCGGGGCAAGGGTGGCGATCTGCTCTATCGCTGGGGCAATCCGGTGAACTACGGCTGTGGCACCGCCGCCAACCAGATGCTCTTTGACCAGCATGATGCGCAATGGATTGATTCCGACTGCCCCGGGGCGGGTCACCTGCTGATCTTTAACAATGGCCTGGGCCGTCACTATTCCACGGTGGATGAAATCATTCCGCCACTGCTGACCAGCGGACTCTACTCGATTGCCTCGGGCACGGCCTATGGCCCGACCGCCCTCACCTGGACTTACGTGGCGACGCCACCTTCGAGCATGTATTCCGAGGCCATCTCCGGCGCGCAACGTTTGCCCAACGGCAACACCCTCATGTGCGACGGCGTGCACGGAATCGTCACTGAAGTCACCGCGGCTGGGGAAATTGTCTGGCGCTATGTGTGCCCCGTTGTGCAAACAGGTCCATTGAGTCAGGGACAAACACCCGGTTTGGACGATCGTGGCCATCAGTATAATGCCGTGTTCAAGGTCCGCCGTTATCCGACGAGCTATCCTGGATTCCAGGACAAGGATTTGATCCCGCAGGGCACGATTGAGCTGCCGGTAAATCCGACGTTGCAGATCGAGGGCATGACACTGAGCCCATCGGGATTGCAGTGGTCGTGGACCAGTCTCCCGGCAGCAGCGTACACCGTGCAGTATACACCCGTGCTCGACCTGCCAACCTGGACCGACATCGCCACTAACCGCGGAGTCGGCACCCTCACCACGTTTACGGATACCAACACCGCTCGACTGAACCTGCCCCAAGGCTTCTATCGGTTGGTGTCACCATGAAGGGCGACCATGCGGCCGCGGCTTTTGAAAAGGAAGGCGGCTTCACCGAAAGGCTTTATCGAGTGCGCAGCCAGAAGCGCAGTGAGGAAAGAGGCGTGAGATGAAAGCATGAACGGCCGTCTTGGATCGCCAGCCCAAACGATCTTCAGGTCTTCGTGATCTTGAACGGCGGCAGGTTTGTGACTCGCTCTTCGGGCGGGCGCAATGGATTATCCTGTTCGAGAAGCCATTGAAGGCCGTCCTGCAAGACCTGTTTGGTTTGCTCCAGGTCAATCCCCACATGATCCGAGTCATACCAGGTGATGGTTTTGGGATCCCGGGCGGCCTTTTGCAGGGCCAATCCCGCCGGGGCTGGCACGAGCACGTCATGCTTGCCATTTTGGAAATAGACGGGTCGCGGGGAGATCCGGCCGACGTAATGGATGGGATCGGCCACTCCCAGGAAATAACGCGCAAAGGGTATGATGCAGGCAATGACGGCTCCCGTTTTGCGTTCTTGGGACCGGGTTAGTTGGGGCAGGGGCGGCTTCTCGGGATTAAGATTCTTGCCGTCAATCAGGCCCAGGAAGGCTGCCACGCCCAAGTGATTGGCATAAGAATCCAGGAGTTTGCCGAAGTCGCAACCGCCATAGACCATCACCCCGGCCCGCACGCGTTGGTCCTTGGCCATGAGGGTGCTGCCCGTAACAGCGCCGTAGCTGGCGCCGACCAGATAGATGCGTCCCGAGTCAATGTCAGGACGGCTTGAGAGATAATCGATGAGCCGGCGGGCTTCATTAATCGTTTTAGCGGGACGTTCTCTGAAGGCCTCGAGTCGGGCTAAGGACGATCGGTTTTTGCCCAGTTTCCGTTCGCCTTGCATGTATTGATCGAAGCTCGCGAGGACAAAGCCCGCCTGACTGAAGGGAAAGGCGATTTCTTTGAGAAAATTCTTGTTTTGACCGATCCCGTGCAGAAAGACGACCGCAGGCAGCTTTTTGGCCTTGGGACCCATTGGCAGGGAGATCAGGGCGGGAACCTTCTCGCCCCGGTATCCATCGAAAGTGAATCTCGTGATCGTGTAGCCGTTGTCCGGTGTCTCGGCATTGACCTCGGTGGGAGCGTCCATTGTCAGGTTCAATGGCGCGGCGGGATCATAGTTGTCGAAGTAATGCGCGTCCCGGTAAGCCTTGATGACCCAAAGCAGGACAGACAGGGCCAGCAGAAGGCCGAGGGCACCTTTCAGGACTGTTTTCCAAACGATCTTTTTCACGATGCTCGATCTCCCGTTTCAGGGATGATGGTGGGGCAATCACCAGCATGATTCAAATCAGAAAAGCGCGGGAAAGATCTCCCGAAAACCGCATATAAAGTCACTTCACCGCTAATGAACGCCAATTAACGCTAATAAAAGAAGGCAAAAGATACGGAGGTCCTGAAGTGTTTGGCCCCCGGCTTTTGATTCAGGCAATCGGGCGCGAGGCCGGGTTCAAAGAATGGATCGACAGGCGGAAAATGCCTCATACACTGGTTGGCCATGAGCCATGAAGATCTCACTCCAAACCGTTCCGGAAAAAACAGCCGGCCTTGCCCGGCCACGCAAGGTTTGATAACTCCGGCGGATTGCGGCGCGCGACGCGGGAGCCAATTGAACTGTCCCGCGGATTGTTCCTACTACCCGTTTGGGCCGAAGGGCTATGATCTGTGGCTGAAGATGGATGAAAACTGGGGCTCTGTCGCCTTCGATTACGCGATCCGCCATTTGGGCGCCGATCGGTTTCGGAATCCCAAAAGCCCCCATTGTTATCCTGCGGACAACACGGCGACCAACGTTGTTTTGGCTCAATCCCACGCTTTGTATACCGCCTTTTTCGTAGAACGTGATGCCGCCGGACGGACCTTGGCGGACCGGTGGGAGGCGGAGGGTTGGAAAGGCTTGAACAATGATCAACGGGTGATGATGGGTTACCGCCGTCAATCCTATGTCACTGTGGTCGAAATCCAAAAGGTCTTGGATCATCAATCGGCCTTATGCGCCGACCTTCTCTTTCCTGAGACGCCCCCGTTCATATTAATGGACCGGACCTCCACTCCGAAGATGGCGCGGTTCACTCGGCTTCTGGCCTGGATTACTCACTATCCGCATTTCAGCCGCCTGGGCGGAGTCGGCATTTTTGTGGAATACAGTATTTGGGGGTTTTGGAAGGAATTGTTGAAGACCCGGCTTGCGCGGGAACAGGCGCAACAACCTGCGTTGACCTTGCGCGAATTTCTCATGCGAGACTACGTATGGGCTGTTGACGTCCTGAACGAGTTGGGGATCGAGTATCACCGGCGTGTTTTTGAAAACATCGATTTCTACCATTGCGTCGCCATTTACCGGCTTGTCGGAACCGTGCAAGAAGTGGCGTCCGCGATTCAAAGCAAACCTGACTTCGAACCTGAGCCCCCGAGAAAGGAGGCGGGATTTGCGAAGCCGCTGGCCCAATTTTCCTGGCTGCGGCGGGGGGATTCCGCGCAACTCGACAAATCCATGGCCGGCGCCTTCAAACACTCGGATCCATCGGTCAGCGTTGGGACAGTGGGTAATGTGCGCCTTTACCCGAATGAACTCATTCTCGAAACCATGTCCAAAAAGAAGTTCAACTTTGCCCGCCAGATGGTGGATCAGTATTTTGGCAATCTGGTCCGTTTTGAAAAAGAGTGCATCACGGATGTGGCCCATCTGGAAATGCGCAAGCACCCTCGGATTGCGGTGTCCCCTGAAGTGACGGAAGCATTGGACCGCGAGTTTGCGAGGGACGCTTCCCATGGCATCCAGATGGACGTTTCCCGGGAACGCGTGCCCGAGACCGGGATCCCAGGGCTGCCGGAAGACCCCGAGGCGCGAATGATCCAGCGGCAGCTCCGCACTCTACTGGACGATCGCATCCCCATGCTTGAGCATCACACACCGCGCGAGTGCGCCCGTGATGCGTCTTTGCGACCGCTGCTGATCGAGTGGATGAAAGGCCAAATCCATCATCTGGACACGAAACGTCTGAAGGACGGTTTGTGCGTGAATATCGATGGGTACCTGGACGAACTGGAGCTTGCGGAACTGAAGTAGGAAAACTCTTCTGCTTGATATCGGGCAGAGTAGGGGCCGGGATCCGCGGTAATTCGGGGCGGGCAAACTCAGCGTTCGCCATTCGCGCAGGGAATTGCCTCGGTCACCTGGGCCACCATAAATCTCGTGCCATACGAAAGGCGTTGGCCGCTTCCAGTCTCATCATAACTCCCATCCTTTTCGGAAATGGCCATGGATGAACGGTTCGGCTTCGGGCGCATGGGAGGCCGTCATGCTGGGACCGTTCCAGTGCAAGGTTTTGCCAGTTCTCAAGGCGACACTGCCCAGCAGAACGATCTCCGTCAATCGGGCGGCAAAATCGAAGTTGGCGCTGGCGGGCGGGCCTCCTTTGCATGCCTCGATCCAATCCCGGTGATGGCCCTTGGACCTGGGAATTGTGGGCGGCGGAGGTTGGTATTGAAGCATTTTCTCCTCAGGAATAATCCGAGGCGAACCGCTCCAGACTCCCGACAAAACCGCGCCTGCATCGCCGACGATCAGCGAGCCCCCGCCGGCGGGCAGGTCCTCATCGGGTTCCAAACAAGCGGGGCGGGGAGGTCGCAGACCGCCGTCGTACCAGAATACCTCAATCCGGTCTCGACCGCTTCGCCCAGGAAAGACCCAATGGTAGGTTGCCGCCAACGGTGTGGTTTCTTCGTTCAGCGCTGTCGAACTGGCCTCGACCAGGATTGGATGCTCGAGATCCAGCGCCCACACTGCGGTGTCCAGCGTGTGGCAGCCGAAGTTGCCCAGGGTGCCGCTGCCGAAGTCCCACCAGTAATGGAACATTAACGGCGTGTAGGCAGGATGATAGGGCCGCAGTTTTGCGGGGCCAATCCAGAGATCCCACGAGAGTCCGTCCGGCTCGGGCGGTGTGTCCGCGGGCCGGGCCGTCGGCAAGGGACGGTTGGGTCCGCTGGCCCAGGCGTGCACCTGGCGCACCGGACCAATCGCTCCGGCGCGGATCCATTCGACGGCGCGCCGGATGTCATCGGTCGAGTGGCCCTGGTTGCCCATTTGAGTGGCTACCTTCATTTCTAGCGCCAACCGGGCGAGCTGGCGCGCTTCGTAGATCGAGTGCGTAAGGGGTTTCTCGCAGTAGACCCCTTTACCGGCTCGCATCGCCGCCGCGCAAGCGACCGCGTGGATGTGGTTGGGAGCGGCGACTAACACGGCATCAATATCCCGCTGCGCTTGCTCGAGCATGGTCCGAAAGTCAAAGTACACCGCGGGATCCCGCCGTCCTAGGTCCGGATTCTGTTTGATGTGCTCGGCCACAGCCTGTTTAGCCGGACCGCGTCCGCCGTTGTGTCGATAATACAGGTGGCTGTTATCCCAAAACTCGGCGACATCGCAGATCGCGCTCACGGCGACGTCGGGATGCTTCAACAGCTCCTTGAGATTAGTGATGCCTTGTCCCCCGGCGCCGATAATGGCTACGTTCAATCGGTTGCTGGGAGGGGCCAGGCCTGGGCCTCCGAGAATCCATCGAGGTACAACACTGACCGCCGTCAGTGTCAATGTCGTCCGAAGAAAACGACGACGGGAGACTCCCGGACGCCGGGTGTTCAAAGGCTTCCGGAGAGGGGAACGATCTGCGACGCTTTTGCGGGTGGCATCCATGCGGGCGGGGAGGTTCATGGCTCATGAGTTTTCCGCCGAACCCATGTCCTGTCCAGCCAAGATTGCCGCATGAATATTTCGCTTGCAGGTTCTTCTGGGTGGGTCGAGTAGTAGAGACTGGAGACATGCTTCGCTTCAAGGAGCTGACTTTGTCCAGCCAACACCTCGAGCGTCGTAGAAGCCAACAATCGGTATGGGAAGCCCAAGGGAGGGCTTTTTGAAGGGGTAATACTTCGCATAGAGATCATCGAAAGGAGCCAGTCACTATGATCATCGATCAATTTCAGTTGGAGGCAACGGCACAACGCTATGAAAGCCGCAGACAGACGCGCGAACGGAGTGAGCGCCTGATTCAGGCCAAACGTTACCTGGAAGTGGACAGGCCGGAGCGGGTGGAGCTGTTTCTGTTGCGGCACGGTTTTACGAGGGGGGATGCCGAGCGAATGCTGCGGTTCAAGGCTCGAGGCACACCCACGCCGGTGGAAACGGTTGCCGGTGTGATAGAACCGTATGCCTTGGAGCGGATACTTGGCGCCAACGACCTCATGGGGGTTGCGTTCCTGGAGAGCGGGTTGCGTGTGGCCCGCACGGTGGGGCGCATCTGGATGGGCGTGGCCGCCGGCAGCCCCCGCGGTTATGGCACGGGTTTCATGGTTTCCCCTCGGCTCTTGCTGACCAATCACCATGTGCTGGGTGACAAGACATTGACACGAACCTCGCTGTTAGAATTCGGTTACGAGATCGGGGAGGATGGCACGATTCCACCCACGACCACCTATGGTCTGGATCCTGACGCCTTCCATATGGCCGATCGGAACCTGGATTACGCTCTGGTGGCCGTCCAACCCATGCCCATGAGAGGCGACCTGACCTTGGGAGAGATTGGGTGGAACAGGTTAATCGAGGAAGAAGGGAAAGCCATTGTCTCGCAGTGGATCAACATTATCCAGCATCCAAATGCGGAACCGAAGCAGTTGTGCCTGCGAGAAAATCAGCTGATCGATGTTTTGGAGCTCTTTCTGCATTACAAGACGGATACTTCACCCGGTTCATCCGGATCTCCGGTGTTCAATGACCGTTGGGAGGTTGTGGCGCTGCACCATTCGGGGGTCCCGGCGAAAAATGCGGCAGGTCAAATCATGGCCGTCGATGGCCAGGTTTGGCGGACAGAGATGGGCGAGCATCGGATCAAATGGACCGCCAACGAGGGCACCAGGATTAGCCGGGTGATTGCGCACTTGCGGCAACAGGCGATGACGCCGGCCCAGCGCCGGCTGTTCGAGGAAATGTTCACCGCCCATCCGGCGGCCGGCACCGGTCGTCCGCCTGAGACGCGTGACCTTGACCGATCACGAACAGCCTGTGGCGCCGTCACGACCGTTTCAGTTTCCCCCGATGGAACCGCAACATGGACGTTGCCGCTATCGGTTTCGGTGCGGATTGGCGGCGCGGGTGGGGCGGCGGTTGGGACATCGCAGCTATCGACGATGGCATCCGTGCCTGCCGATGGCAGTGCCGGAGGGCTCCCAGTTCAGGCTCCCGTGGTGACGCATGGAAAAGAAGATCCCGCGAACTTGCTGGTCGCCGCTCAGCGCGAATTCGGAGCTCGGGCCGACGTGATGAACGTCAGGTTGGGTTATGTGTTCAAGAATGGCTGGATCACCAAGGAACGCGCGATCGTGGTGACGGTCGCGCGCAGGAGAACACCCGTCCAACTTCGTGAGGCGCGCATCCAACCTCTCCCCGATGAGTTTCGAGGCTTGCCCGTGGAGGTTAGCCATCCATCCATCGAGGATTTAGTCCGCCTGTCGAGTGGTCCCGCGGTCGCTGAGACTGTATTTGCCGACACAGGCGTGCTGGCGAACGAAATTACTTATGTGCCGCCCGCGGGAGTGTCCCTCGAGGAGGTCCAGGCCAAAATGCGGGTGCTGGCGCACGTCAGCCCGGAAGAAGGGTGGTCGCAGCTTTCCCAGTTCCTGAAGGGAACGAAAAACCGATTGGTGATTGGCATGTACGACTTTGGGGCTCCTCATGCGGTGGATGCGGTAGAGTCTGTGGGCCGGAAGCCGGGCTTCGAGAAGCTGACCCTGGTGATGCAGGCCGGAGAAAGCGTGGGTTCTGGAACGAAAAAGAATGATCTAAAGGACGCGGAGGTGGTGGCTCAGTTCCGTGACAAACTCCCGGATCGGTTCGAAAATGCATGGGTGAAAACCGGGGTGTTGGACGGCTGGGTTGCCAGTTCCTATCACATCAAGGTGATCGTCCGAGACAGCAATGCCTTCTGGTTGTCGAGTGGAAACCTTCAATCCTCAAACCAGCCAAAATTTCAGGATGGAGCCACCGAGAAAAAGAAGGCGCTCCGCACGCACAACCGGGAATGGCACGCCATCCTCGAACATCCAGGATTGGCTCAGGCCTACGAAGAATACCTTCTCCATGATTTCAACAACAACCGTCGCCTTTCGCCGGAGGAATCCCTGGAACTGACTGGATTCGGAGCGCTGCCTGATCTGCTGATTCCAGAATCGTTCTTTGAGCCGACCGTTGAAGAAGCCGCGGCGCCGCTGAAAATCTTTCCGCCCTTTGATGAAAATCGAATGTTTCGCGTTCAGCCCTTGTTGACGCCGGACAACTACCATGATCATGTCTTGCGGCTAATCCAGAGCGCCAACCGCGAGCTGCTGATCCAGAATCAGACATTCAACGCGCCCAAAGAAGGCCAGGATAAGCTCCACGAGTTAATGTCGGCGATTCGGGAGCGCCAGACCCGCGGCGTCGCTGTCCGGATCATTTTCCGTCTGCTGTTTGCCTCGGAGGCGCGAAAGACTCTCGAAGCGCTTCAGGACTTTGGATTCGATATGAACCAGGTCCGGCTTCAGAAGAATTGCCACACCAAAGGCATGATCGTGGATGGCGAACGCGTCTTGCTGGGAAGTCAAAACCTCTCGAACCATGGCGTGTCAGTCAACCGCGATGCCAGTTTGCTGTTTGACGATGCCGCCCTCGCGAACTACTTCCGGGCCATATTCGAACACGATTGGGAGTGCCTGGCGAGACCGCATATCGGCCGGGAAGACTCCCCGATCGAGTGCGTCACGGCGGAGACCGCCACCCCGAAAGGCATGATCCGACTGACGTGGAAGGATTATCTCGAAATGCTCTAAGGGTCCGTGCAAAAATAACTTCCGATTTTGGCGGGAGCGCCGCCGGGTCAGATGCGAGGCGCGTGGGCGGGAGTGTATCCTCGGCGATACTCGACCGTCCACGCAACAACGCAGATGACCCGGCGCCGCCCCGCCCCGGAGGGCTGCGAGGCTTTGGCTCGCTGGCTTCGTTACTCCTCGGTCAGAGACCGCTGCGGGTATCTTCCCTCGTCGAGCCTCGCCAGCGAGCCAAATCCTCAGCAGCAAAATCGGAATTTATTTTTGCACGAACCCTAAGGATTCACCCGAAGTCACGTTGACCTCGAGTCAATATTTGAATCATCCGAGCCAAGGATTCCCGAATCCAATGATCTCCTTTTCATTTCAATTCCGCGGAATTTCGGCTGCGGACTGATTTTACGGTTTCTTGAGCCGATAGAACCGCGTTGGACCAATGAGGGGAATCGTCACCGGATTGCCAGCGGGTGCGACGATCCAAGTTCCTTCCACCAAGTCCGTCGTGGTCTCCAGTCTGAAACCGTCCGTTGCTGGTGTCCACGAGAGAATCACCAAGTCACCGGATAACTCGATGAAAAGCGCAGGGGCTTCGCCTGTCTGGGGCACGATCAAGCCCGGCCAGAAACCGCCGTTGAGGGTAAAGGTGCCACCACTCATCGCGCCGGCATCGGGCTGGCCGATCGTGCCACTGAGGACGTACTGGCCGCCCGCGCTCGTGCTCCCGCCTCCATCAATGGTGGACCAATCAATCGAGTATTGCCCCCATAGCTGAGCGCAGCAGGAAACATACAAAAGGATTGAACAACACAATGATGCCAGGCCTGATCGGCCGGTTCCGGCCGGAGCCACTCTCCAGCCGTTGGAGTTCAGATCTCCAAGTTCGGCTCTTTTTTTCATGGTCTACCCCCGTTGATTTTGGCGGCCAGAGTTGCCACGGTTTCTTTCAACTCTGCTATTTCCTTCTCCAAGGCTGCGTTTTTCTCTTCGAGTTTCTGGTTCAAACCCTGGATTGCAGCCAGAGCCACGCCATCGGCATCCACCGTTGTGATGTGTTTATCATCGTATCCAACCTTGAAAGCGGCTGAGAAATCCTGGGCCATAGGACCAATATGACGCGCCGACTGATGGACAAAACTCCACTCCGAAATCGGCAAGCTCAGCACTTTATTCAACAGAGCCTCAGTGTCCGCCGGGACAATCTTCTCTTTCAAATTCCGGTCGCTGGATTCACAAAGTGCCGCAGCCTGGATGGCGCCCGCGACATGCATGCTGCCATTCAGATCCAACCATGCTTGCCCCCCTGTGAAAGCGTCTCCCGTGCCAAAAATTGTATCCAGAACTCCTCCCTTGCATAACTGAGGCACATTTTCCTGGAAATTTAATCGCATCAACCAATAGCCTTCAGCGCCAGGATCATAAGAGCTATCCGAATGTTGTCCGGATACATACCATGCAAAGCCATTGCCAGGACTCAGCGTGGGACCGGAACGAAAATACACAATGCCCGGTTGCGTGCCGATCCCCCACCATGAACTGCCCATTAACTCGATTTTTTGTCCCCACGAACCTCCAAATCTAAGCCTGGTGTCTGCATTTAACACAACCCCATTGGCCGCCTGAATCATAAACTGATTGCTCTCTAAGGATTTGGCCACCCTTCCTGAAGCATCACTCCATACAAACGATCCCGAATGCTCAGCCCGCGCTTGGTATCCGGCTGCAAATCCGTACTTTCCACTCACATAGTTCGCCGAACCCCCCGCTATGGTTCCCGCCTCAGCCTCAACACTGATGTTGTTAAATAAGCCGCCTCCAATCGTTGCATAGTTGGCCGAGCCGAGAATGACATTGTCTTTACCACCTCCAACTGTTGCTGCGGTTGTATTGGTACCTATGCGATTGCGCCAGCCTCCCGCGACGGTTGATGCTCCCGCATTGGCGCTGATGACATTAGTATTCCCACCCCCAATGGTCGCATCCCATGCCTCGGATCCCAGGATATTGTTTCTTCCGCCCGCAATCGTGCCCCCGACGACATCCGAGCCAACAGCATTCTCGAACCCCCCTCCCAAGGTGGCATGCTGTGAACCAGGAGCAATCGAGTTGTTTTCACCCCCCCCAATTGTGGCTGCGGCGGCGCCGTCCTTGATCTGATTGCCCCATCCACCACCGATCGAGGCGAAGTTAGCGGCGATCTGATTCGGATGGGAATAGGGAATCAAGCCGCCCGTCATGCCGCCACCGCCGCTAATTGTGGCTCCTTTGACACTATCCGTAATCGAGTTTTTGCCAAAGCCTCCCACCCAATTGGCCTCCTGGTCCGTCCGCAAAGTCCGCATGCTCCCTGCATACAATTCGAAGGTATCTCCACTCTTTGTTCCGATCGATGTCGGGGTCAGGTTCAAGGGCAAAGCGGAGGCGACACCTCCCGCGTCAATATGTTGCGCATACATGGCATAAGGGATGGGCAAGATCGCTTGGCGGGGAGTAAGAGTAACGTATGGCAACTGGAATCCCAGCATTGGAGTCTTCCGAACCGCGATCTCCATCCATCGAGCCTGGCCATTGAACACGCCTTGGCCGAAATCTAAGGTTGCGTTAAACAGCCCATTTACTATCGGCTGGCTTTTGAGACTTATATCGCCGCCCACTTGCGTCCCCAAGATGGGCGCGTCATAGAGCCTGAAAACGAAATCATAACTGCCCTCAGCGCTGTTGGTGCCGTTATCAAGCCGACCTTGATAGGTAAATGCTGTTCCCACCTCGGCAGCATGAGGCAGATTGACGAACAGTGACAATACCGCCATGGCTTGAATGATTTTCCAGAGAGTCTTCATAATTTGTTGGATGCTGTTAAGATTGAATCCCCCTTCTTGCAGTCCAGATCCTGACAAATCCGAACGCAAAACCGAATGCACTAATGAAAAAGAAAAACGCTTTTTTAAGTGATTACCCTGTAGATTACCCAATTATATGAGAATTGAAAGCACTTTATGTCTCATCTCACGTTCAGTTTGTGCACATGACACAAGGTTATTTTTCCGGGAACCATCCCGAGAGAAACGATTCGAGGCTGCCATCGTAGACGGCTTCCGCGAGATGTTCGACGCCGAGCTGGTTCCCCCAGGAGTAGTTGATGACGAGCCGCCCTTGCCACGGGCAGAAGTCGATGTCCGAGTTATTCAGATTGGTGGCCTCGGCAATTCGTTGGCGCTGGCGTTCGTTGAGTTTGGGATTCGCCACCTGTTTGTCCTCAAGCGAGGCCCGCAGCACGGGATTGAGTGGACTGGGCTGCCAATGGACAAGGTCGCGGGAGCGGACCACGCGCATCTCATAGCCGAGATGGGCTTCGAGGTAGAAATCGTAGAACCATCCCTTGAGCCAGCGGAGGCAATGGGGGGCGGTGTAGCGATCGCGGGCGTAGTTGCATTCGGGCGCGGTCAGGGTCCAGGCGCGAAGATCCCGTGATCGGATGAAGCGCGCGGTAAAAGCGACTCCCGCCTCCGCGGAAGGCCGGTCGATCTCGAACATGAGCACGTAATCTTCCGGGGTTCGGCAGAGGGAAGTATTGAAGATGCCGTAGCGATCGTCGGAGATCACGGGATGGCATTCCCATTGCCTCAGATCCCTGGAGACGAATAAGTTCACGCGGCTGCGCCCGAGGGTTCCCGTTACGTATACCCGGTTGCCCTCGACGAAGGCGCTGCCGAACTCGTGTCCATCGGCAAAGGGCGGCGTGGCCTCGCCGGTTTCATGGTCGATGAATCGGAAAAAATTGGTTTTCCGAGCGTTGTTCCAGTAGCCGTCACGGACCCACTCGAACCGATAGAGCCGGTTGCTGAAGACGACGGGCGTCGTTTCGACGAGATCCAGATCGAGGGTGCCGAGTTTACGAATCAGGGGTCGGCCATGGGCGTCCACGGGTCCGCCCCCATGTTTTGACAGCCAGGCCTTGGCTTCGGGGGAAGCCGAGTGGCGCCAGATGAAATCAACGATGGGTGTTGAATCCTCAAGGCCGTGCGGATGGTGTTTCACCCCTGGCTTGGCGATGAGGGTGATATCGCCCCCGAGCTGGCGATAACGTTGTGCCACCAGACCGGTATTCTCTTCCCAAGGCACCACTTCATCCGCATCCCCGTAGACATGGAGCAACGGCACTTTGGCGAGGGCCAGGCCGCGGAGGTTATCGACCGGATTACCCGGGTAGGCCAGCGCTTCGGGATCGGACTTGAATCCGTAACGTTCCAGGACGAGTTGCCAGTCGCGGGGGCTTCCGGGCCCCTTGCCCTTGCCGCCGGGCCAGCTTTTGAAATCGCACACCGGCGCATCGCCGTATAGGCAGGCGACCTGATTGGGATTGGCAATCGCCCAATTGTAGCAGTAAAGCCCGCCCCGGCTGAGGCCAACCAGGGCAGGTTTGGCGGCCAGGCCGTAGCGTTGGGTCAGCTCACGATAGAGAGTGTTCCAGTGGCGGACCGCCTCGGGACAGCCGAGCATGTCCGGTATACTCAGGTAAACCACATGGAATCCGCGTCCCAGCAGGGCCAGGTCCGGATTGGGTTTGTGTCCGAAGAACTCGCCATGCCAGACCCAAGGCCGCCCGGGAGCGATCTGCTTCGGAGCGACGATCAATGCGGGTTTTCCATCCACCTCGAAGTCATACCGCGAAAAGCCGAACCAGTCGCTCAACACGCCCGGATACGGCGCCGCCGCCGCCCTTATTTTCGCGCTCAGATCCTCGGCTTCGCGCTGAGCCTGAACCAACGGTTTTCCCGCGGACATGCCGGGGCGCTGATGGCCGACGAACGAAAGCCAAGCGTCTTTCAGAAGGCGTTGTTGTTCGGCCACGAGTTGAAGGATTGCGGCCCCGCGCGGGTGAAGCCTGGCCAGGACCTCGGGACGTTCGCTGTCCGCGACTTCACCGGGCGCGCCCCAGGACCTGAGAATTTCCCGCGCGATCAGCCAGTGGCCATCGGGCCCGGGGTGAACGCCGTCGTTGGCGAGGGTGAACTCGGGCATTTCTGCCCGGCGCCTCAGGATGTATCGATTCAGCGGTCCGTGAATGTCGATCACGTCCCAGCCGTTCTCGCGTTGAGCCATCAACCAGGCGCTGTATCGGTCCAGCACATCGTCATAGCCCGCGTAGGGCTGCGGGTAATCCTCGCGTCCCGCGGGCAGCGTTTTACCTTTGAGCGGGAGCGGATCGAAGACGGGTGGCGTGAGGTGAACGACTTGCGCGCCGCTGGCCTTTGCGGCTGTCCGCAACCGCAGGTTCCCTTCGCGAAATTTTGCGAATCGTTCCTCACTGAACGGATGGTAGATGCCGTCGTTCATCCCGTAACAGGCGATGATGATGTCGGGGCGGGTGCGTTCCAGCAGCCGGCCCAAACGCTCATGCAAATCGGGACGCGGGAATGCTCCTCCGGCATGTCCCGTTTCGCTCAATCCTGAAACCGTCTCGCTGGGCAATCCCAGATTCAGGATTTCCACCCGCGTTTCAGGAAATCGAATACGGATCCAGCATTCGACCCAGTCGACGTAACCACCGGCGTAAGTGATGCTATCTCCGACGAACACAACCCGGCGAGCCTGGGCCAGGGCTTCGGCGTTCAGGTCCGCCCGCAACGTCAGGCAGGCTGTCCAAGCCAGCGCGATTCCGGGCAGCAGCGCCGCCGCGAACCGTCGATGAATCAACTCAGAATTCATGAACATAGGAAACGTATTGAGCGGTGGATTAAACGGGCCGGAGAACGGTTCAGCGCCGGTGGTGCAGGGCCTTTCGGAGTGGGGATTCCAATCCCTGGGCCAGGTAAGAGAACCCCAGGGAGTTACAGTGCACACCATCCACCAGACCGTCGGTCTGTTCGGGACTCAGCATGTCCAATCCATCCACAAACCAGATCTTTCGATCGCCCCCTCGCCGGTGCTGTTTGACAAACTCACGGGCCGTGGCGCGCTTGGCGGACTGCTCGCGGGCCACCTGCCCCCCGAGATCCTCTGCGGGGAAATGAAACGGGCTCGTGACCAGGATAGGCAGGCGAGGCCATTTCTGACGCAGGATTTCCACGAAGGGTGGCAATGCCGAGGCATATTGTTCCGCCGATGGATTGGCCCAGAAATCCAGGACAACGCACGAAGGATCGAGTTCGCAAATGGCCTTGGCCAACGCTGGTTCGCCCAGACCGTTGCCGCTGAAGCCCAGGTTCACAAAATCCGCGTTTAATTTCCGTTCGAGGATCGCCTGACAGGCGCCACCCGGATTGGAGGCGCATCCACCCTGAGTGATGCTTGAACCGTAGTAGACGATGGGGTGAGTGACATCATATGGAGCGGGAGATTCCAGGCGTGCGCCGGCATCCAGGCTGAGTTCATGAACTGTCACAGCCTTGTAAAGGGGCAGATAAAGAGTCACGTCGTGCATTTTTCGCTCCGAGCCGATCGTCCATTCCTTGACAATTTTGCCTGTAGCATCCGGCCACGCGCTGCCCAGATAATCGCGGCCGACATAGAGGTCAAAGCCGTTTTCCCCGACGCTGGCCATGTGATGCATGTTGGAGAAGTCCGGATTTTCGGCCGCCAGTCCGACGGTTGTGGAATCTGTCCGGAAGCGGATTCTCCCCCCGCTGGGAGCTTGGGCGAGGCTCCAGACCGCAGGACGAAATTGGTCTTTCAAGCGCAGAGGCAGCCGACGCAAGACGGGCTTGTCCTCGTTGAATCCAGGGAGCCCGCAGACCTCCAGGCGTGGATCAGGAAAGGCGATGGGTTGGCGTGATTCTCCCGGCGCCGCATCGGTGCCCAGCAAGGATGCGCTCACCCAGACAAGGACGAAGAACCGCAGCCAGATTGAGTTGAGGAATCTCATGAGGTGCCAAGCGTTTTGCCTGGGACGATGAATCCTGAGCCGTATCCCGGTCAAGTTCGAAACACGGCCGAGGCGGCCTGAATGGCAAGGCACGACGTACAAGCATGCCCGAAGGGGTCTGTGGGCGTATAGCGCTTCAGAGCAGGACCTGCTCGGGCCACGGATCCCGCGTTGAAACACCCCAGAGTCGGTTGATATAATGAATCGAAAACATGTCCTCAAAAGCGTGCAACCAGAATGCCCCACGGTCGGACAACACGATTCGTTCCCCGTCATCCTTGAGGAATCCGAGCATCGCCATGAGCTTCAACCAGCCGCTGTAGGATTCGTTGAAATCGTTTCCGAACCGGTCCATGTAATCGGCCTTGCGAAAGGCAGTTTCATATACTCTCCAGTAGAGCCAGCCGGCACGTTGCATTCGTTCGGACAAGTCAAGCCAAAGCGCGATGGCCGGCTGGTCCTTTTTCCAGGCGTCGATGTATTCCGACACGCGGAACGTGTTGATGTAGAAAACATCGTTCAGATAGGCCGCCACCTGGTCGACACCCAACTCCACCAGCGCCCGCCCCGTTTCCTCGATCTCTTTTCCAGTCTGGTCTGGCAAGGCGAACATGACATCCGCATTGACGCATTCGAATCCCCGCCCTACGCTTCGTTGCAACACTTCCTTTGCCTTCTCCACCGTGTAGGGTCGACGCAGGAAACGAAGGTGCCGATCTTGAAGGGCTTCGATGCCGATGCTTAGATGCCGGATTCCCAATGAAAGAATTGCGTCCAGGTTCCCGGCACTCAAATCGTTTGGATGGCTTTCCAGGTGCACCGGCCCTTGGATATGGAACACCGCTTGCATGTGGCGGAGAATCTCGGCCAGCCCGCGCCCAAGCATCGTAGTGGGAGTCCCTCCACCAATATACAGGGAGGTAATTTGCCTGCCGGCCAGCAGGCTGGCGTAAAAGTCAATCTCCTTTCTGACCGCCCAGACATAACAACCCACGGTCGTCTCATTCAACAGCTCCTTGTTATAGGGACAGTATGGGCAGATCTGGCGGCAAAAGGGAATATGTAGATAGAGGCCGAGCTGTTTGATGTCGCCCAATTTCTCCCGGAGGTCATCCGCGCATGGGGCTCTCTTGCGCAGGGTGATGCCATTCTCACCCGTGATCAGCTTCAGGAACAGCTTTTGGATTATACGTTCCATGGTTGCGCCAAATTCGAGGCGCGGGATCTGGAATCTGTTGAGGAGAATTTTCCTTCTGCTGACCTGAAGTCCCGGCAGCCTTTCTTCACCTCGGACTCGGATGTATGGTTCGGAGGGAGGTCGCACTTGATCGCTATCTGAGGGCTGGGGCCCCTGGACTTTTCCCCAAAGTACTTCCAGGCGTTCGAAATGGCGGAGGGCTTTAGCTTCAGCGTCTGATCGACTTCCGCATAACTGAGGTACCCGCACTGGCTGCATAGCTTGGCATCGTCCGAATACCGGCAGCACTGATAGACGATTCCTTGCTCATAGACAGAACAGATCACCGAAGGGCGCCTCCAGTCATTCCGCAGGACCGACTTCAGCCCTGCCTTCGAATTCAAGATCTTGTACCGGTGCTTATCCGCCAACAGTTTTTTAAGGAGCCAGAGAAAAGGCTCTCCCCCTTCCAGATAGAGACAGCGGCCGCCCTCATCATGGAAGGCCTGAATTGCAGTTAGCACCTCTCCAAAAGTCAGATCCTTCGCTCCGCGATTTCTCACGCGGCAATGCCGGCAACGCAAGTTGCAGCGGTTGGTAAGCACCAGCCCACGGGTCAAAGGCTGGGCCTTCTTTTGGACTAAATAGTTGACGAGATAAGACAAGCCAAAGAATAGCGCTTTCATTTCCTCCTCCGCCCAAGCCGGCTAAGAAAGAGAGTTACTTTTCCCAACCCTAAAAGGAACATAAGACCTCCCGGACGCATTTCAACGACAAAACCTGATCGCGAGCCCCTCTGAATTTTTAGATTGCCTTATCGAAGGCCCTGGAATCTATTCTGAGTGCTCAATTGGCCGGACATCCTGAATTTCCAAAGGGTTCCGATTTCATCCGGGGCGTCAGCGTCTCGGTTGGGGTATCGGAATGTTCGGCGGCGCCACTGCCATGAAGATATCCACACTTTTGCTGGGTTGCATGTTCGGATTGAGTTCACGGGTGGGCTTTCTGACGGCAAGCACGCTCGACCAGCAGTATGCACCGACTCAGAGAGGCGGACTGCCCATTGACCTGACGCAAACCGTTGTTCAGACATTCGAAGTCGGACTGTCTGGCGTCCTCGATCGTATCGACATGGAAATCGCCCGATCCATCGTCCCTGCGCCCGAAGGCCTGACGTTCGAGGTTCGTTCCACTTTGCCCGACGGAAGTCCGGCATCAAGTGTGCTCGCAGGGATCTTCATTCTTGCGGAAAGTGTGTCGACATCATTCCAGTTCATATCCGTTGACCTCAAACCCTTCGGACTGAAGGTGAGAGAAGGCGATGTTTTGGCGATGGTTCTCCGCACGGACGACGGGCTCCGCGAAGGGGGTTATGATCCATTCGTTTGGCATGGCGATGCGCCCGGTGATTACAGTCGAGGCACGGTATACATCGATCGGGGGACTGGATTCGGCCTTTTATCGGGCTACGATCTTGGCTTCAGGACTTACATTGACACAACGGCGATCCCGGAGCCGTCCAGTCTGGCGTTGTTGTTTTCCGGAGCCGTCCTGATGCATGGGATGGGCTATGGCCGGAAGTTCATAATCAGCCAACGGAAGTTGTTGCCGCGGTCCTCAATCCCGCCACCGCCCGTCTGACCATTCATCGTGCTGGTCCAAAGGGTTTTCTGATCGAAGAATGCCCGATCAGTTTGAAGGCTCACATGCATATCTCCGAAAAGGGCGTTGAGGGCAAGGCCCTGCTTGGATCCTGAACGGTGGGTGATCATATCCAGGCGATAAATCAGATCGGATGCGATCGCGTAGTTGGCGGATAACTCAGAGGCTTTGGTGGCAAACGCGGGGGGATTAAAAGGCGGCTTTGATGCCACGGTGCGATTGGACAGAGTTTTCGAACCGGATTGCGGAAAATACGAATACCCGGCCCGGATCCGATTATTGCCGTTGAAAACCGGCCACTTGCCACTGGTGCGATCCAGGTAAGCTTCATAACTCCTTTCGAGAAGGAACGGAGAGGTGCCCGCCTTCACATTGACCCCACTGAGACAGTAAAAAAGCCTGGCATTGGAAAGGGCTCTGTATTCCCAGAGGTAGCCAATATTTCTTACACCGGCCGCGTTGATGGTTCCTTCATACAGATTGTAGGCCCGATCCACCTCGACGGTGTCCGTATCCGTCCACTGCGGCGGCGGGATGCGATCGCTGTAATCGTCGGCATAAAGGGCAATGCAAAGGCCGATCTGACGGAGATGGTTGGCGCAGGTGATGCGTTTAGCCCGTTCCTTGGCCCTGCCCAACGCGGGCAACAACATCCCCGCAAGGATCGCGATGATGGCAATCACAACGAGCAGTTCGATCAACGTGAAACCGCCCGCGCAACGCCGGGATTTCGCCCTGGATTTTGGCCCCAGCTCCAGGACATTCCCATTCATCAAGGGGAATGACTGGCGGCCCATCAGAAAGAGAGAGATCTCCGGGTTCATGGATTGCATGCGCTTGATAAATGCTGGATTGACCTTAAGACAACTAACCTTATTCGAGGCATTAATCAAGCCGCCGGGCAATCTCCAGCTTGCAGATTTTCCGCCAGTCTGGATTGCGCCATCGGAACGGGTAATTCCTGCATTGTTCGGGGCGCGCGGCATACACCGAGCACTGGTTATCCTTAAGATATGGGCACGGCAGATCGGGATTCCCTTTGATCACCAGGTTTTTCCGATCTTGAGCCAGGTCGATATGCCGTTGAATGAAATCGTGCTCCGAGAATCCCAGGAAGGCGGCCAGGCGCGAAATATCCACCTCCGTCAGGTGAATCTGACCGGGTATCCGGCAGCATTCCCCGCAGCGGGTGCAGACAAAATTCGAGAGATCATTCGGTTCACTCATGGATTCACCATGCGGGATCTTAGTGCAGGAATGAGATTATGCAAAGCTACTCGTTGGATTAACCCTTGACGCGTTGACTTCGTTGGATCAAGCATCGGAACCGATGCGCAAAAACGAGAACATCCTGCAATCGTTGGGCTGGCGGCCGGTGGCGACAGTCCTGATCGGGTTCTGCTTAGTCTCCGCAACCCAGGCGCTGAAGGCGGCCGATTACGCGATTGTGGTGTCGCAGCCGACTGGGGCCGATCCGGCCTGGTCCAATGTGGTGTCCGCCCTGGCTGTCGGACGTCAGGCCGTGGTTCTTTCCTATCCTGCCGGGCCGATCGAGAGCGTGTTGCCTCGTCTGCGGGAGCTCTTTCCGACGAGGACAGCGTTTGTGGCGCAGTCCAAAGAAGTGACCCGTGAGTATGTGTAACTACTCAGGTCAAAACGGCGGCCGTATGAGCGGATGAGGGGCCGGAAAATATTTTCATTTTGTACGGGACTCC
>JAKLHY010000072.1 GCA_022709905.1 Verrucomicrobiota bacterium
CAAAAATGCACAAAAACCTCAAAAATGCATTTATTTTGAGTCATTTGTGCCTTGTTGTGGCCATTCATTTGTAGTCCATCTGGCGGTCTGCTGAGTATGCTTAAGGCCCTCATTGCGGGCAATTAGGGGTGGTCGGCTGGCAGCAGACGTTCTTTGTGGTAAAGCAACTGGCCCTCAGTCGAATGGTCAAACACCTGGACCCATCGGGTTCTGAGGTTGACTTTGATCCGGGTCCGAAGTTCGGGCAGCGGCTTCCCCTCGAAGTCGTCATAAGCCAGGAATGTCACCTTCCCCGATGCCTTGTGCAGCTTCAGCACGTCCGCCTGGGAAACATCCCCGAACAGCGCCGTGGCGCATCCCACATATGCCCGCAGCACCGGCGGGAGTTGGTCCACCAGGCTTCGATGGACGTAGAGCGCCTGCTCATCCTGCCAGCCGAGCTTCAGTCCCTCGCACGCCAACTCGATTTCACCGGGATCACCAGCGGCGTAGAGAAGGTCCATCCCTTTCTCCAACGCCCGGGTGTAATTACCAAAAAATGCCCGGATGTCGGACCGCAAGGTCAAGGACAGATGCCCGAATGGCACCCGTTTTCGAAGGTTCGCCAGGGCGACATACACAAGGAGATCGCGTTTTCGGCTTTCGGCGGCACGTTTGACCTCGTCCCCGCCGCCCTTTTGAATGAATATCCGCAGGGCCTGTTTCGGAGAGCCGATTTTGGCCCGCAACTCACCGGTTTGCGGAAATTCCTCCGGTTCCGGCAGCCGCCCCAATTGGAGCATCAAGTTCCAGAAGCTGTCCAAGAGCTCCCGGTGTTCGTCATACAGGATTTCCCATCGGCGCCTCGGGGGCTGGCCGATCCCAAACTGGACGCGGATATCGTCCCAGCTCGCTCCCGTTGCACCGCCCCCTTGGACGTAAGCCCGCAAGGCGCGTTTGGGTGATCCCAGGCGATCGATCACTTCCGTCAACGCCGTGAATTCGCCGGGCCCGGGAAAACGCCGTAGTTCCAACGCGAGCTTTCCGAAACCGTCCAGCAGCTCCCGGTGTTCCTCATAAAGGGCCTTCCACAAGGTTTGCGGGCCGCCGAGTCCCAGCCGGGCACTGATTTGAGACCAGTCAATCGTCCGCCGGCTGCGCGCCGAAATAAAGTCCTGTTGGTCTGATGGATTGCGGAAGACGTAGAAAATGCCCAGGCTCACGGGCACCGCTGTGGAATCGAGGGCATCCTCGATGTATTGTTGGAGCTCCTGTTGTTCGAAGAATTTTTGGAACGTGTTCCGCTTGGTCAGGATGCCGTCATGAAGGCGGTCGGCGGTCTCGACTTCCACCGTCTGCTGGATCAGAGCGGATACCACCAACAGCCGTCGGGCGTGGCGAAAGGCATCCACCAAAGCCTCAATGCGTTCGGCCGGGTCCTCGATGACGTTGAGCACGTATCCCAGGTTGACCACGTCGGCTTCCCGCTTGCCCACGGCCGGCCTGTGGACGGGGTCCCAGCCTTCGGCCTGATATCCCAGGGCCTGGAGCCCGAGCACATCGGCGCCTTGCCCGCAGCCGTAATCGAAAAAGCTGCTCTCGGCCTTCAGCAACCCGTATTCCAGCAGCGTCTTGACCGGCTTTGACAGATCGTAGCGCGTCATCGCTGTCTTGTGACGATGGACCTCGATGCTGGAAGGCGACGATGGTTCCTTCGCCGGAACCGGTTGGTTTTCGCGCAGGGTGTGGCCTTCGATGATGACGCCGCGTTCCGCCAAAAGCCGGTCCCAGTTCAATTTGAATCCGATGGTTTCAGTTTTTTCGTAAAGGCCTGCCTCCTCTTCCTGCCGGGTGAGCCTCTCGAATTCATCGCGCCTCGGATGATCGGGCGGAAGGAAAGACTCTTTTCGATGCAGAATCGGCGGGTTCAGATTACTGGCATAGTCGGTGTGACGCGCCTTGCCGGTGGTCAAGTCTACGATGACACACTTGCGCAGGGCGGGGTGGGCGTCGTCGAAAAACCCAGGATAGGAAAGGAAAGAGATCTTGAGCTGGTCGGTGCGGAACTTGAGGACGTTGAACTCGGGCGTAATCTCGAACGCTGCGATGACGCGGGCAATCAATTGATCGAGTTCTGCGCCGAGCGACGCCCCGGCATCGCGATACAGGTACACCGCTGTCGGCAGTATCTTGCCGAAGCCAAGAGCGTCGATGTGCCGACGGTATTCAGCCAGGTCCATGGCCACGATTCTCACGCCAGGCCAACAATGTTTACGGATACACATCCACGCCTTGGTCGGACTGCAGCGTGGTCAATAATGCCAGGACTTTTGACATCAATCGCAGCGTGCGCCAACAAATAGCGGTGTTCCGCCCATGATTTCGAGATCCGATTGGATAGTGCCTTTTAAATCTGCGAACTTCATAAGTTAAAACATAACAGATGCCGTGAGTTCAAGGAAGCCTTGAAGACTGCGACGGCGTTCTTGAACAGTCCACAGTGCTCACGCTTTGAGGTCCTTGGATTCTTTTGCGGCCATACTACACCGAGCCCTTAAGAATCACCGATTGCCGGCCGCTGGTAACAGGAGACCAAAAAGCTGAAAATGCCTGGCTCCTGACTTCTTTCCTGAGGCAGTCAGGCGCTTTCGGACCGGCTGAAGCCGGGACATCCGGCGGCCTGGAGCGATCCAGCGGTTGGGCGGTTGACGTGAGGGGCTTGATGGGTGACGTTGTTTCAATAACCAAGGAGCTGGGACATGAAAAGGGTAATTATTGAAACGATGACCGCGGCGTTTCTTGTTTTTTGGACGGTTGGCGCTCATGGCGTTCCCCAGCGGTTTCCGGATCCGCGCGCCGAGACGGCTTTTCCTGAGAATGATCTCGTGGAAGTCAGTACGGAAATCGTGGCGGGGAAGCTCCAGGTTGTTCTGCGTTATGCGGGCGTCTTGGGGCTTACGGATGGCAATTACGGCACAATTTTTATCGATGGCGACTTGAATTCAGACACAGGGGGTGACCTGGGAACGGAAGCGGTCGTCGATTATGTTTTTACGGGCGTTTATACTGGTGGGAGTGTGCGGGCCGGGGACCGCGTGATGAGCCTGGGGGAGGAAGGAACCGCTGTGGAAGCAGGATCGGACACCGTCACGTTTCAGCTGCCACTCGCTCTTTGGTCTGGCCAGCGACCGCCCTACATCTTTGTCGCCTCCGCTGGAACGATTGCATCCACGTTTTACGATCGTGTTCCCGATGCGGGCTGGATGGACGTCTCGAACGGCCTGGCAGTGCTGCCGCGTCCAGGAAATCCTCAAGGTCGCGTCAGTTGCGCCGATCCGGTTCAGGATGCCGTCTGGCCGGATCTCCAGGAATTCAGCATGGAGGTAGTGGACGGCAACCTGTGCCTTTGGCTGAGCTTCAGCCACGGCGTCGAAAAGCGCCATCTCCAGGAAGTCCAGGATACGCTGGTGATTAATATCTCGTTCGATATGGACCGCCGGCTATGGACTGGCTTCCGCAACAATCACGAGGTTCCGCCCACCTTCGGCATCGACCGGCAGATTCAGATCATGCTGAATCATCTCTTCCCCCAACCGGATGCCGTATTGCGCTGGCCGCGCCAAGCCAGCACCCAGGATCCCACCGCCGAACTCCGGGGTGAACTCGAAGGCATCGGTTTGGGTGACCAACATTCCGACACCCGCTGCGTCGTAGGAACCAGCGCGGAATTTGGAACCGCCCAGAATCAGATTTTCCTGTCGATTCCCCTGGCATATCTGGGCTACTGCGACACCCGGATGTTCGTGATGGTGGATGCCTTTTTGGAGGCCAATATTTCTCCAGGACATGCGGATTCATTGCCTGACCAAGGCGCGTTGAACACGGCCCCTGGATTAACCGCAGACCAACGGATTCAACCTGTGGCCACTGGCTCCCAACCGGAATCCGTCGTGGCCGACTTGACCGACGACTCAACATGGGGCGGCTATCACGGCGATGAAATTATTCAGACTCGAGCCTGTCCTCTGTCCGACGGAGGCCTGGCTATTCGTGTGGACCTCGAACAATTGGAGTATTCAGACATGGCCTTCGTGAACGTGTTCGTGGACTCCGACGGACTGGCAACCAGCGGCATCCCCGTGGTGAATAACTCGGCTGACACCATGGGTGCTGACTTTTGTGTTTCATGCCAGTTTTCGCGGGCACCTGAACCCACGATCGTATCGGCGCTCTTCGTTGACCTTCGACAGACACCGTTTTGGCCCGGTCCACTTCGAGCGGCGCACTTGGTTTCGGCCCGGGCCGGCGGGATCTTCAACTCCCAACAACCCGGCGGATTCTTTATTTTCAACTTCCCTCCGGAGGTCCTCAACTGTGGTCCGGCAGGATGGGCGCGCTACCTGGTGACCACCACCCGTCAAGCCTACTCGGCAATCGACCAAACGCGGTACTTTGACCAGGAGGAGGACGAGGAAAATCCCGATGTCAAACGCTCCGGCATTATTCACATCACCCCAACCGGACGCAGCGCCATCGTGGACAGCGCCCCGAACGCTGGTTTCCATGCGGTGTCCAGCCCTTCGCGGCCGCCGCTCGAGGTCTTAAGCGTCCGGCCGACCCGCGGCCCCTCCACAGGCGGAACCCAAGTCACCATTGCTGGACGCAGTTTTTCAACGGAAGCCAAGGTCCATTTCGGAAACCAACAGCTGTCTCCCGCACAGGTCATCTTCCTGTCTTCAGGCGGTTTGCGGGTGGTTGCTCCGCCGGGAAATCCTGGGCCGGTGCCGGTCACGGTGAGTGATCCGCAGACTGGCAGGACCGCCGTGGCCCCCAGGCCGTTTGTGTATGGAGATCCTGTTGTTCTTGCGCCGCGCATTCTCGTCGTTGAACCTTCCTTGGGTCCTGTGGCTGGCGGAAATACTCTCCAACTGCATGGCGCCAATTTCGTGGAACAAACGGCCGTCACGATCGGGGATCGACCGGCCTTAATGGTTCAGCGCAATTCGCCCTTTCAACTAACCGTTCAGGCCCCTCCCGGAACTATCGGATCCGCTACGGTGACTGTCACAGCGCCGGATGGATTATCGGCTTCATTGCCCGATGGCTACAACTACGGGGCTCGCCCACCTGAGGTGTGGACGGTGGTGCCGGGCTTTGGTCCTGTGGCGGGAGACGCCAAAATAACAATTGTGGGCAAGGGCTTTGAATCGGGATGCATCGTCTACCTCGGAGGACTGCGTTTGAGTCAATTGCAGTTCGAATCAGCCCAAGTGCTCTCCGGCATGACCCCGGCAATGGGAGCCCCGGGGCCAGCGGACTTGGCAGTTGTCAATCCAAACGGAACTCGTCGCACACTTCCTGGCGCTTATCATTTCGGCCTGACAAATCCTCAGTGGCCCGCCCCATCCATTCTGGGGGTTACGCCCATGTCGTCGCCAACGGATGGCGGAATTGCAGTGCGGATTATTGGAACGGCATTCCAACCCAATGCCGCCATCTTTTTCGATCGCATTCCCGTGCAGGCGGCTTATGACGATCCCAACCTGATTGAAACCGTCAGTCCGCCGCATGCGTCAGGCCCTGTGGCCATTACGGTGGTTAATCCTGACGGGCAAACCGCCGTCCTGCCCGCCGATCAAGGCTGGAATTCGTTCTCCTATGATTCCAATGATCCGTCGCTTTCCTTGGTCTTTCCGATGAATAGTCCCACCGCGGGCGGCCAGGAGATTACTCTATTCGGCGGCAACTTCCGAGCGGGCGCCGAAGTGGAATTCGGGGGGGTTCCGGCCGTATCAGCCGACATTGGAGAAACGGTGATTATTGCAGTCACTCCTCCTCACGCGCCGGGTCCAGTCGCCATCCGTGTGACCAATCCCGGCGGGCTCACCACGCTCTACGAAGAAGATATCATTTTCGGCCAGTTCGAATACCAAGGGCCCCCTCCTGGCCCGCCATCCATCACCCGGGTCATCCCCGCTGAAGGTTCGGTTCTGGGCGGAGACGACATCCGCCTGGAGGGCGTCAATCTGTATGCCGGAATGCGCGTGTTTTTCGCCGGTAATGAAGCATCATTGATCCGTCAACACCTGACTGATTCTGTATCAGTGCGACTCCCACCAGGCCCCCAAGGGCCAGTCGAACTCAGGGTCCGAAATGCGGACGGTCAATCGTCCATTATGACCGGAGGCTTCCGTTATGTCTCGCCCATCCCAAGGATCACTTCGATTACTCCCGGCCGTGGACCTGCGTCGGGATCAACCGTTGTCGAAGTGAAAGGGACGAATTTCCTCCCGGACGTGCGGGTGACCTTTGACGGACTGGCCGCGAGAACGATCCGCTGGATCAATCCTCAGACCGTGCAGGCTGCGACACCGCCCGGTATCCCTGGGGCCGTGCCGGTCCAAGCCATCAACCCAGGGGAGATCGCGGGTTCCGGGCCGTCAACGTTCACCTACGAAGGCGAGTCTGCGCCGGTCCCGCAGATTGAAGGGATCGAACCGGATCGGGGGCCCATCCAGGGGGGACACTCGGTAACAATCCGTGGCAGTGATTTTTTGGCTGGCGCCATCGTGCTCTTGGGAAACCAGCCTCTGACTGAAGTCATAGTGGAATCTGCGGATCAACTCTCTGGCCGGGTGCCACCTGCACCTGCAGGCGCGGTCGATGTGACTGTCAAGAACAGGGATGGACAAACCGCCATCCGATTGGGTGGCTATGTTTATCTTGACCCGCAAGCCCCAGCTCCTCTGGTTCAATCCGTAAGCCCGGCCACGGGATCAGTTGCAGGAGATACTGAGGTCGTCGTTGCCGGGGCACACTTCCAACCAGGAGCCCGTGTGTTCTTTGGCGCGATCGGTTTGCCTGATTGGACGCTGGCGTCGCCGGCAGAACTGCATGGAATAACACCGCCAGGCACCGCTGGCTCGGTCACGGTACGAGTCGTGAATCCAGACGGTCAATCAACTGCGTTGCCGTCCGCTTTCACTTATACGGACGAAATCCCCCGGCCCAGATTTGCTCGCATCGAGTGCAATCTACAGCAGTTAATCCTGCAGGTCGAGAATCTCCTTGCCGGCACTCCCTATGTGCTGGAACGTCGCAGTCGTGTCCACGAAGGCCCTTGGGAAACACGCCAGGAATTCCAGGCAGCCCATACAACAAATACTCTTAACGAGCACTTCGACCAAATTCCAGCCGAAGCGTTTTATCGGATTCGCGCCCTGCCCTAAAGACGTTCAACACGGCATTGTTACATCCGAACGGAGCTTTGCCATCTGCGCTTGAGATTGATAAAGTAGTGTCATGAACACACCGTCGTATTCGCGCCGTCGGTTTCTGGGTTCGACCGCGGCCTTGTCCCTGGGATGCCTGATGTCGCCAACGCTGAAGGTCCAATCGATGGAACAACCTTGGAAACGTCCTGGGAAACCCCGTTTTGCCCTGAGCCTCGCCGCCTATTCGTTTCGTGACTATTTCAATCACGCCGATGCCGCCAAACGGATTACGCTGTTCGATTTCGTCGATTACTGCGCCGATCACGGCTGCGCGGGAACGGAACTGACCAGTTATTATTTCCCCAAGAACCTCGATACTGCGTTTTTACTAAAGATTCGTCGGCATGCCTTTCTTCGGGGCGTGGCCATCAGCGGCACGGCAGTGGGCAACACTTTTACTCTGCCACAGGGCGAGAAACGAACCGAACAGATTGCCATGGTCAAGCAATGGGTGGATCACGCTGCCATGATGACGGCGCCGCATATCCGTGTCTTTGCGGGGACAGCCTCGGGCGCGGACAAAACGGAGGCGAAAAGACTATGCGTCAGCGCCCTGGAGGAATGCGCCGATTACGCCGGGTCAAAGGGGGTCTTTCTCGGACTGGAGAATCACGGAGGCATCGTGTCTGAGCCCGGGGATCTTCTTGATATCGTCAAGTCGGTGAAAAGCCCCTGGCTCGGTATCAACCTCGACACCGGCAATTTTGTTACCGACGATCCCTACCGGGACCTGGCTGAGTGCGCCCCGTACGCCGTCAACGTGCAGTTCAAGGTCGAGATACAACGTCGCGGCCAGCAGAAGGGGATGGCTGACTTCGAGCGGTTGGTGCGGATTATTCGGGAAGCCAATTACCAGGGCTACGTTGCCCTGGAATATGAAGCGAAGGACGATCCGTTCACCGCAGTGCCTGGGCATCTGAGGAAGATGTCGGAACTGCTAGCGGGGTAACTGTAAGTTGCCGACTGTGGGCGCCATGAGACAATTGAACATCGGACTGCTGGTTTGGAGCTTGGCGTTGTGGACAGTTGCGGGCGCGACGCCGCCTGTGATCACTCCGGATCGATCGGTCATCGCCCTCGATGAACTGGGTGTGTATGCGGTGGGCTATGCCTATCGCGGGCAGGCGGCGCAGGGGTTTCCGTTGGGGTGGTCGGGATTCTTCGACGATGAGACGGGCGTGGCTTGCCAACCGTTCGGTGAGCAGAACGGCAAGCCGGCATTTCTTTTGCACAGTCCATGGCGCAAGGGCACGGGCACGAGCTTTCAGGAGTTTGTGTTTCGTGTGCCGGACCAGGCCACGCGTATTCTGTTGCGCGGATCGACTGCCATGCGGTCTGAAAACGTGACGAACTCCGATGGCGCCACATTCCGCCTGTATGCCAACGGGGCACGGTTGTTTTCCTATCACCAGACCAACGACATCTGGCGGCCGTTTGAGTACGATTTCAGCAATCTGCGAGGTTCCAATCTCACGTTGCGATTCGAGGTGGATCCGGGACCGAGGAACAATCCGTCCTTTGATTATTCGTTTTGGGGAGGACGCGAACTGGTGCTGGAAGGTTACTCGCCGGTTAGGATCGACCCCCCCGCGCCACCATCGCTGGCGCTCTCGAATCTTTGGTCGGGTCAATCGTTCAATATCGCACCCCAGAGCGGATTTGTTGGCACGACGAGTGTCGTTCAGACCAACGCTGAGGTCCGTTTTCGATACATCGGACCGGACGGTGTTCTTGAGTATGTGTGGCGCGCGCCACAAACGGCCAATGACGGTTTCTACGGCACCATTTCACTTCAGGCGCAAATGACAGGCGACGGCCCGGTTACCGTTCCACTGGCCAACGCCGCGGCGCTGAAATGGCATTCATCGGCTGTATCGATGGGCAGCGGATGGACTCAAACCAATGGGGGATGGGCGCTCTGGCGGACGTATCGTGTTGGCGTTGACACCGCGACGGTGTGGGTAACGGGACGATTAATCGGGAAGACACTCGCCTTGACCGTAACCTGCGATCGACCCGGAGTGACTTCGATCGAGGCAGGCGCCTGGGGGCCTGTGGTCAGGCGACGACAAGTCGTTGTGCCGTATTACAACGGCGCGGTTTATTACCTGCCGCGAGAAGGTTTGTTCGTCAACGCGCTTTTGGATTGGACGGCGTCGTCGGCCTCTTCGCACAGCGGGACCTTGGCCCGCTACGAAGCGCTCACGGATGGAACGCGGGCATTGTTGCGCGAGACCGTTCTGTTTACCGCGGCCTGGCATATGGCCGAGGTCTTGCCGAATCCGCCAAATCTGCCGTCGCCTTGGATCGGTTTTCTGGCCAACAAAATCGTGCTCGATATCTGGGGTGGAAAGTTCAATCAGATAGCATCCAACCTGACGACGCTCGCCGACTACGGGATGACCAATTGCGTCGCCATTCTCCATGACTGGCAGCGCAGCGGGTACGACAACGCCCTGCCGATGCATTATCCGGCGAATGCCGCTTACGGAGGCGACGCTGCGATGAGCAATCTGGTGGTATCGGCTGCCCGCCTGGTGGTTCGCTGCGCGCTTCATGAGAACTATGTGGATTACTATCCCAACTACGATTTCTACAGCAGCAATGACATTGCGTTGGATTCGGCCGGCCGGCTTCAGCTGGCCTGGTATAATCCCGGCACGCGGATCCAATCCTTTGCGGTCAAGCCCAACGCGATTCTGTCTTTGGCAGCCACCCAATCGCCCGAGATCCATCGTCGATACGCAACACACGCCAATTACCTGGATGTGCATAGCGCGGTTCCCCCATGGTTTCATGTGGATTACCGAGCGGGTGAATTTCAAGCGGGACAATTCAAGCGGGTGTGGGACGTGCACCGGCAGCTATGGGACTATGAGCGCGCGACGCACGGCGGACCTGTTTTTGGGGAGGGCAACAATCACTGGTATTGGAGCGGATGCCTCGATGGAGTTGAGGCCCAGTTCGGGAGCGGCTGGCCCGGGAACGGCGGATTCACCGTGCCATTGGCGGTCGATTTTGACCTGCTCAAGATCCATCCGCTCCAGTTCAACCATGGCATGGGCTATTACAGCCGTTGGTGGCCGACTGAAACTTATGCATCAAACTGGGCGGGGCCGACACCGATGATCGTTCTCGATCGCTATCGGATGCAGGAAGTGGTTTTTGGACATGCTGGATTCCTGGATGGCGCCGTGTACGCAAACGTCCCACTGGCCTGGCTCGAGCACCACTTGCTCTCGTCGGTCATGGCCCGCTATGCGCAAGCGCGTCCGCTGGAGATTCTGTACGAGACCGAGGGCGCCTGGCTTGACGCAACGGCAATGGCCAGGCTTGATTCCGGCGGTTTATACAATCGGGTTAGGATTCGGTATGACAACGGCCTGGGGGTCACCGTTAATGGCGGCAGCAACTCATGGGCGGCAGGCTCATGGATATTGCCCGACATGGGCTGGGTGGCCGAGCACGAAGATCTGACCGCTGGCACCGTCATGCGAGACGGCATGGTGACCGATTTCGCGGACACGGGCGAGACCTTGTTCGTTAACGCGCGATCCGCCGCGGATTGGAACCTGTCGGCCTATCGCCGAATCCGTCCCAGTGTCGCCTCGTTTCAACAGACTGGTGCGCGAGCGTTTCGTGTGAGTTATCGATGGGAAATCGGAGACCGACTGGCGAGCGACTATCGCTGTTTCGTTCATTTCAACGCGGGCAACCAAATCCGCGCCCAGCAGGATCACACGGTCTCACCGCCAACGTCGCAGTGGAAGGCAGGACAAGTCCTCACCGACGGTCCCTGGAATGTCATGCTTCCCTCGGGATTGGCTGACGGGGACTATGATTGGTTGATCGGGCTATTCGACCCGGTAGGCGACGGAAGCCGGGTGCGGCTTCAGGGCATGGACGACGGGACATCGCGGATACGGCTGGGTCTGCTTCGGGTAGCCAGCGCAGGGACCGTGCTTGCGTTTATTGCGGAAACCAATGCTCCAAGTTTTGATCCGGGTATCTGGTACTCGCAACATCTGAATAATGCCAACAAGATTGTGGACTTCGGCGCCCTGCGAACCGATGGCAGCGCGTGGCTTCGGCTTGATCGCGGTGTTTGGAGACTCAAGACATGGCCGCGCGATCGCAACTTCACCCTCGAATTGGCCCGTTCGCGATTCGCCACTCCAGTCCATGTCGAATCCGACGGCGGCGCGACGCCCCAGGTCACTCCTGTGACGACTGGAGCTTACTGGCGTCTGCCGCTGAATGGAGCGAGAGAATACCAATGGACCAATTCTCCGCCCAGACTGTCGATCCTCTCCACCAACGGCGATGTGATCGTCTCCTGGCCGGCCTCGGGGGCCGGGTTCCAGCTCGAGGCCAGAACCGATCTGTCACCAGCCGACGGATGGAAGACAATGACCAACGCGCCTGTGAATCTCGCCGGCAACCTGTATGGCGTGGTTTTATCGACCTCAGTTCCGCGGCAGTTCCATCGCCTCAAGTCGATCCCGTAGGCTCAGAAGTCCTGAATTGTGAGGCGTGAAACGTGAAACGTGAAGCGTGAGGAGTGAAACGTGAGGAGTGAAACGTGATTAGGGGAGCGGGACGTTGTTGAGGAGGGTGGACGACTCTGGGCTTTGGGTAAAATCATTGAAGTCAACGGCGTCTTCGATCCGGTAAGGTATCGTATCGTCGTGGAGAGTCTGGCCGCGTTGCTGAGGCACCATGGTCAACAGCAGCCGGATGATCTGAGTAAGAAAGCGTAGGCGGTGGTCGGTTACGGTCTCGTCCAGCACGTGGCGACCATCGAAGTACCATGTGCGGCTTTCCCGCGCAGAACCCAGCGCATACTCATAGAACCGCGCGCGGTCCCTGCCACTACCGCGGGAGTAGCCTTCTGAAAGGTTAGCGCCAATGGAGCCGACGGCGTCATACAGTTGACTAGCCAAGCCGATCGTGCGCCTATCTTGCGTCAGCTTGGTGACATCACGCCATGCCAGGTCCGCTGCAAAGAGCCCGAGTCGATACGCTTCCATCTTCCAGAGGGAATCCTCCGTCAATTCCTTCGGCACAGTCGTGATCCAGTCCGCGTAATTCATTCAGTCAACCGTAATTTTTCACACTTCAAGTTTCACGTTTCAATCTTCACGTTTCAGTCTTCACGTTTCACGCTTGACACCTCATTCTACCAGGGTTTCGCGCACGCGACGGGCCAAGGACTCGATGGAAAACGGTTTCTGCAAGAACTGCACTCCCTCATGCAGCACGCCGTGATGAGCGATGACGTTGGCCGTATAACCGGACATGTAGAGACAACGCAAGCCGGGTTTGAGGATGGCCAGGCGGTTGCGCAATTCGCGGCCATTCATGCCGGGCATCACGACATCCGTGATAAGCAAGTGAATGGAGCCGGAATACTCGCCGGCCAGTTTGAGGGCTTCCTCCGGGGTGCGCGCCGCGAGGACGATGTATCCCTGTTGTTGAAGGATCCGCTGGGCCATGACCAGGATTTGCAGTTCGTCTTCCACCAGGAGAACCGTCTCGGTTCCGCGTGGGATTGGTTTCGTGGCGGCGGCGGTGGCGGCGGTGGCCTGTGCCTCGGCCCGGGGCAGGTAAACCTTGAAGGTTGTGCCATGATCCGGCTCGCTATAGACGTTAATCAAGCCCGAGTTTTGTTTGACGATGCCAAAGACCGTGGCCAGACCCAAGCCGGTGCCCTTGCCCTTTTCCTTGGTGGTGAAGAACGGCTCGAACAGATGCGAGCGTGTTTCGGCGTCCATGCCCCGGCCGGTGTCGCTGACGGCCAGCAGCACGTAATCGCCCGGCACACACTCGGTGTAGCTTGACACATAGGCGTCGTCCAGCGTGACGTTCGTTGTTTCAATCGTGACTCGGCCCGTGCCGACGATAGCGTCGCGGGCATTGACGCATAGGTTGGCGAGGATTTGGTCAATTTGGCTCGGGTCCATATTGACGGGCCAAAGCTCGGGGCCCGGCATCCAGGAGAGGTCAATGTCCTCGCCAATGAGTCTGCGGAGCATTTTGAGCATGCCCCCGACGGTGTCATTGAGGTCGAGCACTCGGGGGGCGATGGTTTGTTTGCGGGCAAAAGCCAGGAGTTGCCGGGTCAAGTCGGCGGAGCGTTGGGCGGATTTCTCGATTTCCTCGAGGCTCTCGCGCACCGGGTTGTTTGCCGGCAAGTCTTGCAGGGCCAGAGCCGTGTTCCCCAGGATGACCTGCAACATGTTGTTGAAATCGTGGGCCACACCGCCGGCCAGTCGCCCGATCGATTCCATTTTTTGCGCCTGGATCAATTGCGCCTGCAGTTTCTCGCGCTCTTCCTCCGCCCGTTTGCGCTCGGTGACATCGCGGGCGGCCGCGTAAATCTTATCGCCCGCGGGGTAGGAGCGCCACTCGATCCAGCGATAGGAGCCATCTTGGCAACGATAGCGATTGGTGAAGTTGAGGACCGTGCGTTGCGCGGCCAATTCCCGCACCGCGGCGAGGGTGCTTTCCCTATCGTCGGGATGCACGAGATCCAAAAACCCCCGGCCTTCCAGTTCGGCCAGTTTGTAGCCGAGGGTTTTCTCCCACTCGGGATTGAGGCGGACAAAGCGCCCGTTAATGTCCGCGATAGACAGCAGATCGAGGGCCACCGAAAAGAACCGGTCCAGCTCCTTGGTTGTCGCTTCCAGGGCGTCCTCGGCTCGTTTGAGATCGGTGATGTCTGTGCCGATGCTGAAGACTTCGGTCAATTCACCCTGTTCGTTGGTGGTGGTCTTGTTGGTCCAGGCGACCCAGACCCGGCGGCCATCGCGGCAGATGTTCTCGTTGAGATTCCGCTCGAAAGCGACCGGATTCAGGCAAATGCGCCGCATCAGGTCCCGGAGGTCCCGCCCGGAACTCTCGGTTTCCGGCACAATCGTGCCCACCACGTTTCGCCCGAGGATTTCCTCCAGAGGCCAGCCGAAGAACTTCTGCCCATACTCATTGAGGAAAGTGATCTCGCCCTGAGGCGTCCAGCGGAGGATGATGCTGTTGGCGTTCTCGACCAGTTCGCGGTATTTGCGCTCGCTTTCCCTCAAGGCATCCTCGGCCCGTCGATGTTCGGAGATATCCCGCAAGTGTTCGAGGACATAGGCGATTTTGCCCCTTTCATCAAACACGGGATAAGAGCGGCATTCCAACCAGCATTTCAAATCGGGCACGTATTTCTCGATCCGCGCCGGCTGATGGGTGGCCAGGCACTCTGTGGTGGCGCAAATCTCGCAGGGATTCACCCGTCCAATCAGTTCGTAACAGCGTTTGCCCTGGGCCTGCTCTGGCGTCACGTTCAAGAACCGGTAACCGGCGGCATTGTAGCGGATGACTCGACGCTGGCCGTCTTGCACGCCAATGACATCGGGGATGGCGTTGAACAACGCTTCCAGCAATTGTGTGGATTGTCGGGACTGCCGCTCGCTCTCGACCAACGCCGCCTCAACCTTCTGGCGCTCGGTGACGTCGAGGAAGGCCCCGATCAATCCGGCTACTTCTTTGTGCTGGTCGTAGAAAACGTCCTTGGCAAAAATGACCGAGCGCAATTCGCCCTTTTGAGTTTTGACCTGGGATTCATAAACCTGGTGGGTTCGATTCCGGATAAGTTCCAAGTCGGACTCGTGATAGACTTGAGCGAGGTCGCTGGGCCAGAGTTCGTGAACCGTCTTTCCAATGATCTCGTCGCTGGTCACCCCGAGGGCTTCGGCAAAGGCATCGTTGCACCCCAGATAGCGGCCTTCCCGGTCCTTATAAAAGACCGGAACGGGCACGGCTCGAAGCAGGGAGTCTATGAAGCCGCTCCTCTCGCTCAGGGCGTCTTCCATCCGCTTGCGATCGGATATCTCCCGTCGTAATTCCTGGTTCGCGGCCGCGAGTTCAGCCGTGCGTTGCTGGACCCGGGCTTCCAGTTGAGCATGCGCCTCGCGCAGATGGTCCACCAACTTGTTGAAGGCTTTTCCCACCAGGCCGATTTCGTCTTTCTCTTCCATCGGCAGAGGGATCAGCCGGGCCCCCTCAGGTTGAGTGGCAATCGCCTGAAAATGGGAGGCGATGGCCGCCAGACGGCGAGTGACAACGACACGGAACAAGAGCATGACCGCCCCAAACAACAGAACCAGCCCGGCAGCCAGAATCAGGGTTTGCCACCGGGTCTCGGCGACCAACACGGCGTGCATCCTCCCCAACGGCACAGCCACGGTGTCCAGCGCCATGATCTCGCCCACCCGCCGGTGGAAGCTGGCTTTATCGCCATATCGCGCCAGCAGGGCCGCAGGGGCATCCTTCGGGTCGCCATGACACCGCAGGCATTCCGATTTCATCCAGCGCGGGGTGAAATGGGCCAAATAACGCTGGCCCTCGATTTGGATCTCTTGAATGCGCGGCTCAGCCCCGGGATTTTGTCGGTAGTATTCGATCACCCCGAGTTCATCGGGGGTGGCCAGGTTGAGGGGATTGCGCGGGTCATCGGACGCAAAACGGATGACGCAATCGGGAAATTTGTTGCGGACCGCCTCGAAGATTCGGCGGGAAATGAAGGATGTCGACATGGTCTCGGGATGAAATTCGTCCTTGCCCACCAACCGCTCCATCGCCGGGCGGATTTGCTCGCCCGCATAGTCTCGAATGGCCAAGTTGAACTCCATGGCCAGGGACATCTGTTGGTTGAGCAGTTCAAGAACATGCCGCTGACTCACATGATGGGCCCGGTAAAGCACGAAGGCCGAAAATGCAATCACCAGGCAACCGAACGGCAGGAGAAAACGGAGGGCCAAGCGTTTCATGGGAGGCAATGGGCTGCCACGACCCGAAGCGGGCGAGATAGGGCCGGCAACTTCGGATCGGACGGCTCGTTGTGAGCGGTTGTTTTCATGGCTCGAACGGATCGCACGAACAAAGGCTGCTCTCGCTAAGGCCAGTTTGCGGATTGTTATCAGTTATGGCGAGCCCAATCTCGGGTTCGGACTGTTGCAGTATGAAAGGCCCGAGTGAGCCGGAAGGGCATTTGCTGGGGTTCTCTCTTCGTGCGCCTTGTGCCCATGAACCTCGGAGGGACGAGCTCCTGCGAGTCCGCCTATTTCGGCATCCAGGCCTCCTGTAGCTCGGCCCTCCGAAACGAGCGGTTCATGGGGAGAGAATTGGCTGCGGGTCGGTCGATGCGACTCGCTTGACCCCCGTCGTGAGTTTGCCATAATTCCGTTGTCCTCCCGTCGAATGGGAGAGAATTTTCCGTGATTGCCTCAAGGAAAACAAGGAGCGTAATGCAAACAAGATGTTTTGTGGTCACCCTGGCGCTGACCGGTGTCTTTCAGCTGTATTCGCCTCATGCCGATGCCCAAACCATCCTCACGCCCTGGGGGAACCTGGCTGGCATGCGAGTCTCGGGGGCGCCCGTGGAATTCGAGGCAGGATTAAGGATGGTTCATCCGGAATGGGTGGGCTTTTCTTCCGCAGTCAAATATCTCCAACGCCCCCGCTATTCTCGGACGGGGGCCCGAGCCGTGGTGGAATCCGAAATCGAAGGGATGATGTTCAGGCAAGTGCTGGAGGATACCACGCCCGGTGAGGCGACCCTCGAACTTCAGGTCACCTCCAAAACAAACCTGTCCCTGGCAGGAGCCTACTTTTGTGTGGAATTGCCCGACACAGAATTCGGCGAGGGAACCCTTGCACTGGTGCAAACCGGGACGGCCGGTCCAACATCCCTGACGCTCTCGCGGGCGCCGCAGGGCAATGGACCGGAACTCCTGCGCCAGACAGCAACCGGGATGAAGATTGTCGGGCCCCAAAAAAACCTCGAGATTCGCTGGAACGAACCCAGAACCGTCCGGGTCCGACGCGAGGCGTCGAATCGCCCCACTGCGCTCAACGATCCGTCGATACGCCAACAGTTCCTCGCCAACGGTCCAGCGGGTCAGCCGACGGGATGCCAGGTGTATCTGGAGCTTTTCGCGGGCGACGCAACCCCAGGACGCACCGCCAAGGCCTCGTTTCGTTTTGCCGCCAGCGCATCCCCTGACTTGCAGCCGGTCAGACTGGTCCTGGATGTGACCAAGCCGGGTCGGCCCTTCGAAGGGATTGGCGGCAATTTCCGCCTGCAGTTTCCCAAAACGGATTCTGCTGTCTTGCAGTATAACCTGGATCATCTGCGGGTTGCGTGGGGACGTCTTGATATGCCCTGGGCCGAATGGGACCCCGAGGAACTGTCGGATCCACTCGTCGCCGCCCGCGCCGGGCAAGTCAACCAGAAGGTCAACGACGCGATGGCCATGGCTCGCACCTTGGCTCGCCGACGAATCCCTGTGATCCTAAGCGCCTGGTCTCCGCCCCGATGGGCTCGCGCACTTTCGCAACCGCCCGGGTTGCGTGGCACCGCGTTGAATCCAAACAAGCTGGATCGAATCTGCTCCTCGCTCGCCAGCTACCTTGTGTTTCTCAAAGAGCAGTACGGTGTCGAAGCCGTTTATTTCTCGTTCAATGAGCCCGAAACGGGGGTCGAAGTGCGGCAGACTCCCGCGGAGCATGTTAAGTTTATCCTGCGAATGGGGGCGGAACTGGTTCAGCGCGGGCTGACCACCAAGCTGCTCCTGGGCGATACCGCGCACGGCACCCCCGCCGCGCTCGACTTCATCCGTCCGTCCCTGGCCAATCCGGCCACGCACCGTTACATCGGCGCCGTGGCCTTCCACACCTGGCGCGGTTGCACCGCGGAAGCCCTGACCGGCTGGGCTGAGGCCGCCCGAGAGTTGGGCGTGCCCCTCCTGATCACAGAATCCGGCCCGGACGCGCATCTGCACGAGTATCCGAGCGTCCGGCTTGAACCTTGGTTCCAACTGGAGGAGATCGAACTGTATGTCCGATGCTGCGCGTATGGCCAGCCGGCCACCCTCATGGAATGGCAGTTGACGACGGATTACTCCGTGTTGACCGGAGGCGGTGTCTACGGCGAGGCCGGGCCGCTCAAACCGACGCAGCGCTTCTGGAATCTCAAACAGTTGGGCTCCACCCCTGCCGGCGCCTTCGCCTTGCCCATCACCGCGGACCGGTCCGAGGTCACCTGTGCGGCGTTCGGCGACTTGGCCAATGGAGCGTACGCGGTGCATATCGTAAACCGAGGCGCCCAACGTGCTGCCATGCTTTCCGGGCTTCCAAAATCGGTGCCGGTCTTGCATCGCTTTGTGACGGATGCAAACCGGGGAATGCAGAAAGAAGGGCGTATCGGGGTGCAAACCGGCAAAGACGAGTTCATTCTTCCCGCCGCAAGTTACACTACCTTGCTGAGCCCTGCGAACACCCGTAATCCATGATGCCGGCAAAGAGATCCCGGCCTTCTCCTTCTATCCTCCTTCATTGACACGGCTTTCGCGTGCTTGCAGCCGTTTTTTCTCCGCAAATCGGGGCCCACATTCCGTCGCTTCGGCGGAACGTCGTTGAGGGCTTGGATCGCGGCTTCGGCTTTGTTAAGGTTGGCGCATTAATGAAGTCATATCGAGACCATGGCTGCCACCACCGCTCACCTCCTTCGCAATGGCAGGAGCTGATTCGAAGACAGGCGGGCCGCGTCACCCGCACGCGTCAACTCCTCCTCGAGGCGCTCCTGCGATTGCGATGCCCCTCGACGCCGAAGCAAATTGCCGAAGCGGTCGGCAGACGAACGTGCGACTTGGCCACCGTCTACCGTTGCATGACCCTCTTCGAACAAATGGGCCTGGTCCACCGCGTCGACTTTGGAGATGGTTTGGCGCGGTTCGAAATCGCCGATGATGATCCCTCCGGCCATCACCACCATCACCTGCTGTGCCGCCAATGTGATCGCATCGTTAAACTCGACGACTGCATCCTCGGGGAGGTCGAATCCTCCCTGGCCAGCCATTATGGCTTTGTCGAGATCCAGCACCGCCTCGAATTCTTCGGGATTTGCCCCGATTGCCAGCAAGCTCGCCGACGGCCCTCCCCATGAACCGGTTGAAGGTAGGGCGCGACTGCCAGGCGCGCCGGGAAGGTAGGGCGCGACCGCTGGGCGCGCCGGGTTTAATCCCGGAGAGCCCGGTCAGCCCAGCGTCCGACCCCACCCGCAGGGGCCCCATGCGCGCCAATTCGCCTGGCCACCGGTCCATTTGAGCGCACCAAACGTCAGTGTATTTATGGATTAGGCCGCTAAGCCGGGCCGGGGTTCTGTCCTGGAGCAGAATTGGCTTGCAGCCGGCTTTATTCGGTGCATTAATGCAATTGCTTTGCAACAAGAGCGAACAGGAGTTGGGGATGCGATGCCTCGGGGGGCGAGAACAAGCCTGCTGACGCGCGTTGGCCGATCGTTATGGCCGCCGCGGGTCAAGCGGTTAACCGCCATCGTCGCGCTTGCTTCCTACCTCTTCGTCATGCTCTTGGCCGCCTGGCCCGAACTGCACGAGGCTTTTCACGGCCATGATGCTGACTGGGACAGCCACCAGTGCGTGGCCACCCTGCTCGCGAAAGGCCAGGTCTTGGTCAGCGACCTTGCCCTCGCGGTTCCCCTTCCGCCGGAGGTGTCCGACGGCCAACCCATCGCATCGGCTTTGTTCCACTGCCCGGGCGATGTTCGGATGTTTCCAGCCCGCGCTCCGCCTTGCCTACCCGCCTAGGTTTGTGATGGCCTCGGAGCGCGATCCCGCCTGAAGTGTGCCCTGGGGGGGCGCCGGCCTGAGCCGCTCCGAGGAGATCCTCGCTCGAAATCCCGATAGAGGCCCGCCTGTTGGCCCTGCGCCGTGTCGCAGCGGCGCGCAAATCAGGCATCTGACTCCATGAATCGCATCTTAGCGCCGGCGCGCCGGCGTGGCGCATTTACGCTCATTGAATTGGTGGTGGTCATCGCCATCATCGCCGTGTTGGCCGGCATGCTCCTGCCGGCTTTGAGTCGCGCGAAAGCCAAGGCCAAACAGGCAGGCTGCCTGAGCAACCTGCGTCAAATCGGTTTGGGCTTTCGCATGTACGCCGATGACAACGGCGGCCTTGGGCCGACCACCACTCATGGCGCTTCGACCAACGCGTCCTGGATTTTCCAGCTTACCGATTACGTGGGCCACGTGGATCGCATTCGCCTGTGTCCGGCCGATCCCAAAGCCAACCAGCGGAGGACGAACAACGCCTCGAGCTACACCCTCAATGAATACACCGCCGTCGATCTTGTGGATCCATTTGGCGGCTCATTGGAGAGCTACCGAAAACTGGATGCGTTGCCGCGGCCTACTGAGACCATCACCACGTTCGAGATCTCCAATACGGCGGGGGTCAATGTCTACAACGACCACACCCACTCCCGCAACTGGACCTCCTGGGGCAGCGTCACGGCTGATATCCAGCCCGATCGCCACGGATCCTCCGCCAACTACCTGTTCGCCGATGGCCACGTTGAGAGCATCGCCGCCGCGCGCCTGAAAGCCCGCATCGAGGCGGGCGACAACTTTGCCAAACCACCGAACCTCAAAGTCCTATGAACTATTCACAACTCCATGGCCTGGGAAGACCCGACGCCGCCGCTTTGCGCTCCGGTTCGGCGGTCTTTGCCCTGGCACAAAAAAGCAAATTCAATTTCATTCGGGCGATTGTCACTGCCGGCGTTTTAGCCCTGGTTGGCGCGGCTCGTGCCAACGATTTGCCTGTGCTCAACTCCGGCCACACCGACGTGGGGGTAAACTTCGAGGACGGTGCCTGGGATCTGCACGTGCACGCCGAGGAGGCGGACCTTGAATTCGAGCCGGAGCACGTGGTGCTCGAAGTGGCCGGTCACGCCGTGCAAAAGGTGTCGAGCGATCCGCGCTTCGACTTCCTCGGCGCCGCCGGCAGCCCGATCTGGGTGCTTCCGGCGATGGAGCAACACGACCTCCTGTTCCTGGGTCTGGGCACCGAGGAACTGGCCCCCGGCCTCTTCTCGAAGGACACCGTTACGCTCACCCTGAAGAGCGTCACCGGACCGGGCCATTTCATGCTTTATCACCTGGACCCGCTGGGCAACCCGGTCGTGTCCATGAACAGCCGGGATGGCATCGACGCCAGTGATGCGCGCTCGCTGACGGCCGGCAGCCACACCCATGTTCACTGGGCGTTCAGCACGCCCGGCCAATATCGCATCGGCCTCCAGGCGTCGGGCGTGCTGGCGGCCACAGGCGAGACCAACACGAGCGACGTGGCGGAATACCTCTTCGAGGTGCAATACGCCCCCGCGCTCTCCGTGACGCGCAAGGATACCACCACGCTGGCGATCGAGTGGCTCTCCCGCGAGCATCATGAGTATCATCTTCAATCCACCACTGACCTGTCGAGTGGAGAGTGGGTGGCCCATCCCGGGGTGGACCCGGTGGCAGGCACCGGCCAATTTATTACCCTAGACGTGTCGCTCGAGAACCGTCCACGGTTCTTCCGGCTCGAGATCATCGAGAAAGACAGCCAACCTATGAACGCACCGATCCCATGAACAAGACCGTCTTTTTCATTCTGGTCTCAGCGGGCTTGGCCCTGGCTGGCGCGCCGCGCCTGCGGGCGCAATGTTACACCTTCACCCACGAGCACGTGGATCTGCTGTCCGTCCAGTTCCACGCGGTGAGCAACTCGCTCAGCCTGATGGCCTCGGACGACGATCACGGCGGCGCCTTCTACGCCAGCAACCAGTGCGTTGTGGTTTGCCCCGAATCGATGAAGTTCGCCCTCCCGGCCGGCACCCCCATGGGCAACGAGGGCGATCCGCTTTGGATCTTGCCGCAGAATCCCTATGCCGGTGTGCCTTACGTGGGCGTCTCCGCCGAGCCTATCGCCCCCGGGACGTTCGACGATCCCCTGACCATCCAGCTCACGCGCATCGAGGGCCCGGGCCACTTTCTGGTCTGGCAAACAACGGGCTTCGGCAGTTTTGACCTCAAGATGGACACCCGCGACGGCATCGGTTCGAATGACAAGCTCACGCCGTTCGTCGGCGCGCACGAACACCATAATTGGGGATTCACCACCAGCGGCGTTTATCGTGTCTATTTTCAGGCCAGCGGACGCCGCCCCGGCCAAACCACGAACATCGTCTCGCCGGAAACACCCTTCACGTTCCATATCCTGCCGCTGAAACCCTTCGAGCATTGGACCGCGACCAACTGGCCGTGCGAATGCGACCTGACCCTGATCGCGCCCGGCGCCGATCCCGATGGCGATGCCGGCGTCAACGCGATCGAATACGCCCTGGGGACCGACCCGAAAATGGCGGCCGGAGATGCCTGGCCCACGGTATCCCTCGTCACGGCTAACGGCCAAGCGTATGGCGCGATGAGCTACACGCGCAACAAGGCGGCAACCGATTGCGGTTATGAAGTGGTGGCGGCATCGAGCCTTTTCTCCACCGATTGGCAAACACTCACCACTGTTCATGAAACGATACACTTGGGCGACACCGAGCGGATTACCATGCGCGACACCGTGCCGGTCGGCGGTGGCGTTCAGCGGTTCTTCAGACTTCGGGTTCGGCTGGCGCCGCCGCAACCGAATACGCCGTGAGCCGGACGCGTCCATGTCCTCAGTTCTAAACTCCATCGGGAATCTTGAGAGGCATTGCCACTTTTGTGCGCCTGTTCCTCATTGAAGATTCCCAGCGTTTTCAGCGCTCCATTAGCGAAGCGCTGAGGCGGTCAAGTTATGCGGTGGACGCCACAGGGGATGGCGCCTCGCCCTCGCCCTCCTCGGCTCCACCATTCTGGAAATCTATTATGGCAATCGGTCTAGCCTTCACTGGAGTGACTATTATCTCGCCACGTTTGCCGGTAGGAATCCGGCGTCTGCCCGGTCATGCGTTTGAAGAACCGGCAGAAATACGTGGCCGATGAAAAACCGCAACGCCTCGCAATCTCGGTTAACGGCAAGTCCGAACTCTGGAGCAGGCCTTGGCTGCGTTGAACGCGAATCCGGGTCATCTCCCCCGCCACCGACCTGCCCAGGTGCGTGAGAAACAGTTTATCCAGGGTCGAACGCGAAGTGCCCACCGCCTCGCAGACCTGATCCACCGAAACCTCGGCGCAATCACGATCCCGAATGAGCCGGGCTGCATTGACCACCAGCGGATGGCTGGCCACGACAACATCCGTCGACCGCCGCTCCACGACGCGCCGGGGCGGCACCTGGTAGGAGGCCTCAACGGAATGGCCGCTGAATTGCGCGGCCATCAATTCACCCGCCAGTCGGCCGATGCTCTCCACGTCGGGCTCTATAGTCGATAGGGTTGGCCGACAGAGCCGGCAGATGATTTCGTCGTTGTCGACGCCCAGCACCGCGACTTCCTCGGGCACCCGGATCTCCGACTCCCGGCATGCGTTGATGATCTGCTGGCCGCGGATATCATTGCACGCCAGAAGCCCCACAGGCTTCGGAAGCGATCGCAACCATGTGGCGAGCGCGGCCTCGTGCGTCACGGTTCCTTTCTCGAACTGATACAAATCCTCGCCCACTTGCGCGTGCGAGGGCGGGGCGTAGATATGGGCCCCTCGCTTCAGAGGGTCTGTCTGCAATCGAAACGCCTCTTCGCGTTGATCGGAAAAAAATACGCTGGGATACCCGCAGTACGCCAAATGCTGAAATCCGGACTTGATAAAAAACCGCAGCGCCATCGAGGCAATCACCCGGGCATCGGACTCAATCACCGGTATGTCCGAAGCGCGACATCGGCCGTGGACGTCCACCACAGGCACGCCCAGCGCGCTGATGCGGTGGTGCAACTTCCGGTTGGGAATGTAAGCAATGAAGCCATCCACACGGGACTTCCGCAGCCAATCGGGCAGCTCGTTCAATTCCGGGCGCTCGTGCGGCAAAATAAGCCAATCCTCGTGCCGCTCCGCGTAATCGGCCACCCCGCGACAGATGCCCCGCCCGTAAGCGCGGGAGGCGTCCACCATAAGCACAATGCGCCGCAGTCTTTTCACGAAGGAAACTTTACACCGATTTACGAAAAAAGGCTATTGCATAAACTTTATTTGGGTGGTGCATTCCTTGTAAACGAAAGCAACAAGTTATGAAAACCTATTTTCCCAAAGTTCAAGCCCCCATCGCCTTCGAAGGCCGCAACAGTCGAAATCCACTCGCCTTCAAGTGGTATGACGCCAAACAAAAGGTGCGCGGCAAGACCATGGCCGAGCACTTCCGGTTCGCCGTCGCCTACTGGCACACCTTCAAGGGCAACGGCGCCGATATGTTTGGCCCCGGAGCATGGGTGCGGGAATGGAATGTCGGCTCGCCGATGGAAGCCGCCGAAAACACGCTGCGCGCCAATTTCGAGTTTTGCCAGAAGTTGGGCGCTCCGTTTTATTGTTTCCACGACCGGGACATTGCGCCTGAGGGTGCCACGTTTGCCGAATCCTGCAACAACCTGGAAACCATTGTCGCCCTGGCGAAAAAACTGCAAAAAGACACTGGGACTCGACTGCTCTGGGGGACCGCCAACCTCTTCTCCAATCCCCGCTATACGCACGGGGCGGGAACCAATCCGGACGTCCATGTCTTTGCCTACGCGGCCGCGCAGCTGAAGCACGCGATCGAGGCCACCCACGAGTTGGGCGGCCAAAACTACGTGTTCTGGGGGGGGCGGGAAGGTTACGAAACTCTCCTCAACACTCGCTACGGGCAGGAACAGGAACAGTTCGCCGCATTGCTGCAGCTCGCCGTGGACCACAAAAAGAAGATTGGTTTCAAGGGCCAGTTCCTGATTGAGCCCAAGCCACACGAGCCCACCAAGCACCAATACGACTTTGACACCGCTACCGTCCTGAGCTTCCTGCGCGCCCATGGCCTGTATGACTATTTCAAAATCAACGTCGAAGCCAACCACGCGACCTTGGCTGGCCATACCTTCGAACACGAACTGACCGTCGCGGCCGCCGAAAACAAACTCGGAAGCATCGATGCGAATATTGGCGACCTCCTCCTCGGCTGGGACACCGATCAGTTCCCTTCCAACCTCTATTCGACAACCACGGCCATGATGGTGGTCCTGCAGCAAAAGGGCGGCCTGAACACCGGCGGATTTAACTTCGACGCGAAGTGCCGTCGCGGTTCCAATGACGTGATGGATCTCTTCTACGCTCATATTGGCGGTATGGACGCCTTTGCGCGCGGATTGCTCGTTGCCGACAAGATCCTTTCCGACAAACCCTATAATCAGATCATCGAGGACCGGTATGCCTCCTGGAAGAGTCCGCTTGGCAAAAAGATCCTGTCCGGCAAAGCCAGTCTCGATGCGCTCGAACAATACGTGCTTAAGGCCGGTGAGCCAGTGCTCCAAAGCGGTCGCCAGGAACTCCTGGAGATCCATTTCAACGACTTGTTGAATAGTTAGCGCTCTGCCCTGGGGGAACGCGAAACGCGTGCGCCCATAAGCCTCGGAGGGACGAGCTCCTGCGAGTCCCCCTATTTCGGCATCCGGGCTTCGTATAACTCGGCCCTCCGAAACGAGCGGTTCATGAGCAGTTCGGACGGTAGGCGGATTGGCGCGCATGGGGACCCTGAACCGGGTAGGGCCGGACCGCTGGGCCGGCCGCCTCCCATCCGGTGCGCCTGGCAGTCGTGCCCTACCTTTAACCGGTTCATGAGGAGCATGGCTGGCGGCGAGAGAGATCTTGTTGCGGCAACGGCAAAAATTGGTTTTCCTTGATCCAGGCATGAAACTATCCCGGCGAGGATTTATAGTGGCAGGTTTGACCGGCGCCGCAGGGCTTTGCGCTGGCGGTTGCATGACCGCAGGGGATGCCACCGGTTCCCAAACGCCCTTAAAGGACGAAGATGGCAGCCAGCTTTGGCTGCGATACGCATCGCCGGGGCGCGCTGCAAAAAGCTATCGCCGTATTGTGCGGCAAATCCACGTGGACGGTTCCTCAGCCACGTCTGGAATCATCCGGGATGAATTGCATGCGGCCATTGCGTCCATGCTTGGCCGCGCGGTTTTGCGGAATCAAAATGGATTTCAGGCGGGCGCACTCCTTGTTGGCACACCCACCCATTCGGCGTGGGTCCGGGATTTGAATTGGATGGGCGATTTGCGTGCCGTGGGTGACGAAGGTTACCTCATCCGATCGAGCACGATTGCGAACCATCGCGTGACCGTGATTGCCGCCAATACGGAAACGGGGGCGCTATACGGCACTTTTCACTTCTTGCGCCTGATGCAAACGGGCCAACCCATTGGCCGGCTCGACATTGCCGAACGGCCTTCGCTCCAGGTTCGGCTGATGAACCACTGGGATAATCTGAACGGGACGATCGAACGAGGATATGCCGGACGATCCTTATGGCAATGGAATGAGCTGCCGGAGAAACTCAACGCGCGTTACACGGATTACGCGCGCGCCTGCGCTTCCGTTGGCATCAATGGGGCCGTGATCAACAACGTCAATGCCGATGTTCGCGTTCTTTCGCCGGAATACCTCCGCAAGGCGGCGGCGCTCGCGGATCTCTGGCGGCCTTTCGGTGTTCGGATGTACTTGAGCGCGAACTTCGCGGCGCCGGTGCGGTTGGGCGGGTTGTCCACCGCCGATCCATTGGATCGGAAGGTGGCCGATTGGTGGAAGGCCAAGGCGGACGAGATTTACGGCCTCATTCCCGACTTTGGCGGTTTTCTCGTCAAGGCAAACTCCGAGGGACAGCCCGGCCCCAAAACATATGGCCGCACGCACGCCCAGGGGGCCAATGTGCTGGCTGACGCCCTGGCTCCGCACAAGGGCATGGTCATGTGGCGGGCGTTTGTCTATGACGAGGACGTCGATCCGGATCGCGCCAAGCGCGCCTATCTCGAATTCACCCGGCTGGATGGACAATTCCGCCCGAATGTTGCGGTCCAGGTGAAGAATGGGCCGATCGATTTTCAGCCGCGCGAGCCCTTTCATCCGTTGTTTGGGGCCATGAAACAGACTCCCGTTATCGCCGAAATTCAGGCCACACAGGAGTATCTCGGCCAGGCCAAGCACCTCGTTTACCTCGGCACGATGTGGAAGGAATTTCTCGACTCGGACACCTGCGCGGAAGGGAGGGGCTCGACTGTGGCCAAAGTGCTCGCCGGCCAGGTTCATCCCAGCCGAATCACGGGAATGGTTTCCGTGACGAATCCCGGCCTGGACGCGAATTGGTGCGGACACCATTTCTCGCAGTCGAACTGGTATGCGTTTGGCCGGCTCGCGTGGAATCCTGAATTGTCCGCCGCGGAAATCGCCGGCGAATGGACGCGGATGACTTTTACGAACGACGAAAAAGCCGTTGCCGCCATTCGCGATATGATGATGTCCTCGCGCGAAACCTTCGTGGACTACACCATGCCGCTGGGGTTGCATCATCTGATTGGGGGCGACCATTACGCGCCGATGCCCTGGAATGATCGGGCGCCGAGAGCCGATTGGACGGCGACCTATTATCATCAGGCATCCGCGGACGGCATTGGCTTTGATCGGACGCGGAGCGGCAACGGCGCCGTCGAGCAATACCGTCCGCCTGTCTGTGAGCTGTTCGATGATATCGAGCGGTGCCCGGAGAAATATCTTCTTTGGTTTCACCGCTGCGGGTGGGATTACCGGATGAAGTCAGGGCGGACCTTGTGGGAGGAGCTATGCGCGAAGTATTTCGCCGGAGCACAACAGGCCGCCGAGATGCGGGACAGGTGGCAATCGCTCCACCGGATCATTGACGCGCGACGGCACGGGGAGGTTGCCAAACGCCTGGCGATTCAAGTCGCGGATTCGGCGGCGTGGCGAGACCGGATTTTGGAGTATTTTGGGCGCTAGACCGATTGCCACAATAAATTTCCAGAATGGTGGAGCGGAGGAGGGCGCGGGCGAGACGCGTGCGAAGGAGGATACCCGCAGCGGTCTCTGACTGAGCACGGAACGAAGCCCCCGCCCTCCTTCGGCTCCATCTCGTTGAGACAGGGTCCTTTTGGCCTGGGCCTGCGTTGGCTCGGCCGTTACAGCCCGTTTCAGGGATGCGCCGGCCTTGCCGCCTTGACCCAGGCCAAAATTCCTCCTGCCATTCGGAAATTTATTATGGCAACCGGTCTATAGCCCGCGTGCGGTTCCGCGTTTTCCATCCTCCGCCAGCCTCCAACGCCATCAGCCTCAGAACTCCTGAACCCAAGGAAAAAGCCTGGTCTCACACAGAGGCGCCAAGATCACAGAGAATAGGTTTTTCCGACAAACCTTATGGCGAAACAACGCGCAGTAGGGCTTCGACATTGGCCTCGAGCATGGTGTCAAAGCAGACGCGCCCGTTTTTCAAGGCCGGAAAATTTTCGAACACAACCACGCGCGCCCCGAGCCGTTCGGCGAGGGCGTCGGCGGTGCGCCGGCCTTCGGGAAGGTTGGCGATGACGAGGGGGATTTGGGCCAGTTCACCGGCCCGAATGGCGGCTTCGATTTCACTGATGCCGGCGGTGTCGGCGGCGCGAAAGCTGGCGACGACTTTCAGCCCGAGCCATTCGCAGAAATCGCGCTGGCGTCCGCTCGCGATGACCGGGAGGCCGGCCAGCCGAGCCAGGGCAACGCGGTGAGTTGCCTCACGCGACAGCGCGTCCAGGCGGGCCGCGATTGTTTGCAGGCGAGTGTCGGCGTTCGTGCGGGAAAGCAGGTTCAGGGTTACCAGGTGGTCGGCGGTCTGCCGGCAGACCGCCAAATAGCTGTCGGGCCGGCCCATGCCCCCGCGCACGGCAATGTCGGCCACAAACAGCCTGTTTGTCCCGGGGCCCGCAAATCGGGCGTCGAGCGATTTCTGGAAGTCAAACCGCAGGAGCGCCCGACACTGGCGCAGCTCAGCCACCTGGCTCGGGCGCATGTCAAAATGTCCGGGGCACGTGCCGGGTTCAGCGAGCCGCACCACGTTCAGATCTTCCCCCAGCAAATCGCGCACGGCCGCTTCGAGGTAGGATGTTGTCGTGGCGATTCTAGGCTCTCCGAGCGTTCTTTCCGGGCGGTGACAACCGGTCATCGCCACCCAGAGCAGGAGAACGACTGAAGCGAGGATGGTTCGACAGCCGCATTGGCAATGAAGAGACCCTAGATCCGCGCTTTCAACCGTTTCAACGATGCCGGAATCGGGCGGACGGGCTTCGACGGAGCGTTCGCGCGAAGGCTGGATGATGGGGCATTGAGGAATCACAAGGGGTGTCTACGGTGTCTTGATCTGCATTCCCTCCCGCGTTGCGAAACGGGCGATGACGCCGCCCTCCCCGGCCCGCTGATACCAGCTGCGGGCCGCGAGGGGCGCCCGGGAGTCAAGGGCCTTGTCGCCCTTCGGTTTGGGGCCCAGGCTCCAAAGCACCCAGCGCACGGGGGATTCCGTCCGGCTTGAATAATACTTCCCGTTGGTGCTTGCGCCGATGGGAAAGTCTTCCGGGGCCCAGAGCTTGAAGTTGCCGCCGGGCGTATCGTTCAGGATTTGCGGTCCCGGCGTGGCGTATTTGTAAGTATGCCCGGCATTAAACACGTCCTCCATGTTCGCGGCCATGCCTGGACGGTCACCCCTGGGCAGATAATCCTGGTCGGCCAGTTCCATGGGGAACTGGCACCAGTGTTCGATCAGGTCGGAATTGCAGTTCACCCTCACGGGCGGCAGCTGGCCTTCGTGGTCGTCGGCATACATCTCCAATGCCAGGCCCACACTGTAAAGCTCGGCATGGACCTTGATGACTTTGGCCTTTTCCTTGGCTCGCGCCAGGGCGGGCAGCAAAAGGCCGGCGAGAATGCTGATCACCGCAATAACCACCAGCAGTTCGATCAGGGTGAATGCTCGGAAATCCTTGGGCCGCCGAAAGGGTTGTGAATTGACCCGGGATTTCCGATCCGAATGGCATGGCGGCTGGATGGCGCGAGGATGAACCGCAGACCGTTGAATTGACGGCAAGGCGGCGGCCGCCAGCCCTCTCGAAGGCTCAGCTTCGCCGGACATTGGAAATTCCACGCACATCAGCGCACATCCATCGAGGGTCCCGACCGGGCTTGACTCGATCCGGACCCCGGTAATACTCTGTATTTAGAAAATATTACTGAACGACAGGTGTTACGCAATACAAAATGAGTATGAACGATGATCCTGCGGGAAAGACCGGATTGAACGATCCTCGGGTCGCTTATTTTGACCATCACGCTCCGGCCTGGGACCAGACGGGCCCTGATCCCGCTACCACGTTGCGCCGGTTGCGCGAGCTCGACGGCCTGCTGGGATTCCGTCCCGGTCTGGACGTGCTGGAAATCGGTTGTGGGACCGGCCAGATCACGGGATGGCTGGCGGAGTCGGTCAAGCCGGGAAAGGTTGTGGCGATGGACTTCTCTCCCGGCATGTTGGCGCAGGCCAAAGCGCGGGGGGTGCCGGCGGATTTTCTGCTGAAGGACATTTGCCGGGAGGAGACGGTGGCGCGGCGTTTTGACGTCGTGCTGTGTTTCCATTCGTTTCCCCACTTCCGTGATCCGGCGGCGGCCCTGCGGCAAATCGCCCGGTATTTAAAGCCTGGCGGTCATCTTCTGGTCATGCATCTTGCGGGCAGCGCGCCCCTGAATGCCTTCCATCAGAAATTGGGCGGGGCGGTTGGACGGGATCACCTGCCCCCGGCGGCGCAATGGCCGGAGTTGGTTTGTGCGGCAAGTCTGAGCGTTGTGGAATCGGTGGACCGCGAGGATCTGTTCCTGGTGCGGGCCGTTAATATTGACCTGCCTCGATAACGGGCGAGTTCAACTCACCGGTGATCGTGCACAGCCCCATTGGGGAGTCACAAAAGCAGGAGGGGCGGATTCCGCCGCCTTTTACTCTTTGACAATGGCCGCCACCCAATGGCCGCCGGCGGGTGCGGTGAGGGTTGCCACGGTTCCGCCGGTGATCGTTTCGCGTTTGCTCCACTCGCCCGAGGCGATATCGATCCAGTGAGCGGTGAACCGTCCCGGCGCCTCGGTGAGATCCAATCCCACAGAACCGCCATCGGTGAAATAGAGGGCGTATGCCTGGCCGGCGCGGGCGGCGAGGTAGGCTTCGTTGTCAGCGCGGTTGCTTAACAATCGATTGGCCGGCTCAAGCTCCCAGAGCTTGACGCGGGATTCCAGTTTGCGAGCCGCGCGCAGCGAGGCCTTGGCGGGTCCGGACAATCCGAGTCCGGAGTCAGGCCGGTGGAAGCGGGCCGAGGCCGCGCCGCCGAGGATGTGCCGCCACCAGCGTTCGAGGCCGTCGCGGTTGTTGCCAAATCGGCCGCCGTCGGCCCCGTAGGTCTTGGTGGTGTTCAGGGGGCGGGGCTTTGCGGCGATGCGTTGGCGAACCCATTGGAAGTTGTCCCAGTGTGTTTGGCCTTTCATCTGATTATTTTGGGAGACATCGCAAAAGTCGTAGCGCTCGGGATGGTCGAAGGTGCGCTTATGTTCATCGGCCTTGAGGTCCCAAGCATCCCACATTTCGGTTAGACAGACCTGTTTGCCGGCTTGCTTCGCACGGTCGCGGATGAACTGGGCCCAATACGCGCCCCAAGCTTCCTGGGCGGAGGTTTCGTTGTCCATGCAATAGAGCACGTGGTCGCGGCGCAGGGTGTGGCTGAGCATTTTTTCGACGAAGCGTTGCTGGTATTTCAGCACGACGGTGTTGTTCCGCTGCTTTGGCGTGGTGAAGAAGAACGGTTGTTTGTTCTGGCCCGGATGGTCGGGATAATGCTCGGCGAATCCGGATTGGGCATAGGAGTAGTTGACGTTGTTCTTCGGATTGTAGGGATGCGCCTCCCAGTTTTTCGTCGAGTAATCGAAGCGGTCCCAGACCTCGATTTGGACGATGATCTCCCGCTCGGCGGTCCAGCGCAGCAGGTTCTCGAAGCGTCGCCAGTAGTCGTCGTTCCACTGTTCGAGGTCGTACTTGCCGTTGGGCAACCGCTGGAAAGGATAGACCTCAAAGCCCTTGTCGTTGCGGTCGCTCATCGTGTTGCGGATGTAGTTGCCTCCGGTGGCGGCGATCTCGTCGAGGTGCTCCTTCAGGTCGGGAATCTGAAACAGGTTGTCATCTTTGCTGCCCCCCAGCAGCAACAGAGGCTGGCCTTTGAACTGCCAGTAGCGCGGATGGGAAGGCGAGGGCATGATGCGGTGGAGTGGATCCGCCGCGAGGAGTACCGGAACCAGCGCCGCCAGGAGAGGGAGGAGCAGGCGGCAGGAGCGGCGGAGGGTCAAGGATCGAGCGCTATGGAAGGCTTTGCCCTGTTGAGGGCCGGGACTGGGAAGTTGCTGGAGGCGCGAATTCATAATGCTTAATGGGGTTTGGCGTCAGGAGACCTTGGAGTGATGGATCCGGCTGATGTGGTTGCCAACTTCATCCATCGGCCCGCGGGAGATAAAGACGCGGGCTTTTGTATGTCTCAGTTTACCTGCGAGTCCGGCTCCATACAATCCAGATTAGGAACTCACAAGACCAGGGGGGGCGGATTCCGCCGTCGTTTTTGGCTCGCCGCGTGCCGCTGGTGGAGCCGTAGGCGGAGGCGGGTTGCTGGCTTCCCGAGGAGGCTTGCCGCGTTTGTTACGGGGCAGGGGACTGATCATGACGTTCAGATCGCGGTCGCCGAGCATTTTGGGGGGGGCATCCGCCTGGCCATACGCGGCGGCTTCCTTGACGAAGCGGTTGACGACATCGAACCCAAATTCTTTGTGGGCTTTCTGCCGGCCTTTGAACCGCAGCTTGACGCGGACCTTCATATCGGCGCAAAGAAACTCGATGGCGTGTTGAAGTTTGGTGGCAAAATCATGCTCGCCAATCACCGCGCTGAGTTGAATCTCCTTCATCTGAGCGCCGGTGTTCCGAGACTCTTTGTGGCTCTTGGCCTCCTCATACAAGAGCTTGCCGTAGTTTACAATGCGGCAGACTGGCGGGGTGGCGTTGGGAACAATCTCGATGAGGTCCAGTTGCTTGCTTTGGGCCAATCGCAATGCCTCAGTCAAGGGCATGATGCCCAGCTGTTGTTTGTCCTCATCCAGGACCCGGACTTCGCGGGCGCGGATCTTGCCATTACACCGGTGTCTGGGTTCGCGGGATTGAAACGTTCGAGGGTAAAACGGGCGTCTCAATGCGCCCTCTTTGGTTTGAGTTGTTTCATCGAGTTGTCAAGACCTTGACCTATCCCAGGACACCTTATCCGGCGGGGGTCTCGGGAAAAGACTGCCCGCCGGCAAGAGAAGCCTGTTTAGGGAATATCAATAGCGGTTCGGACGGCGACCTCCGCCGTAACCTCCCCCGCCACTTTTACGATAACCTCCACCGTCACCGCCAGGTCGGTTCTCACGAGGACGAGCCTCATTGACGGTCAGGGCGCGTCCCTTGAAATCCCGGCCATTGAGAGACTGGATAGCCGTTTCGGCGGCTTCCTTGGTTTCCATGGTGACAAAAGCGAATCCACGGGCCTTGCCCGTGAAGCGATCCTGCATCAGGTTGACCTCCGTCACCGGTCCGTGCTGCAGGAAAAGCTCTTGCAGCTCGTTCTCGGTGACGTCGAAGGTCAGGTTTCCGACAAATAGTTTCGTATTCATGATGATTTGTTATTCAGACGATATGCTGTTTCCATGCTGTTCCCGACGGTCGGGTTTCAAATCATCATTGAATCACGTTCAACTGAAGATCTACCAGAGTTTGAAAGCGACAAGCGTCTGCGTTCCGGGAACAATACAGGCGATCTTTCTGAATGCAAATACTATTTTAAGGACAAAAGGCTCCGCTGCCCATGCGCTCCTGTTCGGCTTTTCGTTCGGCTTCCGCGGCCCCGTTATTCTGCCCCATCTGGCGCAGTGCCATGGCGAGTCTGGAATATCCCAGCGCCAGCACGCTATGAGGCGGGGGCATCTGTGGCCTTTGTTTCACTTGACTCAACAACAAGGCAATGCTGTCTTCCAACTCCGTGCGAGCCTCAGCAGGTTGATTTTGCCGGATCAAGGCATCGGCCAAGGCAATACGAAATGTCGCCAACCATAGACCATAATTGAGTGAGTTCGGGAATTGCGTCACGAGCTTCTCCTGAATGTCAATGGCCTTACGAAAATTCTGTTCCGCGTCGGCCCAGTGCTGCATTTGCCGGTCCAATGCCCCCAGTTTCTCGTAGATCCGAGCTTCGGCTGCAGGGAAGTCAGGAAGATCCGGATACTGAACAACGAGTTTTTTGAGCAAAACCAGGGATTTGCCGAATCGATCCTTAATGGCTCTTTCGGTCTCGGGAGGTATAGGGGGGCGCGGAATGTGGATCCTTGAATACGCCTCGCTGAGGTCGTAGGCGTAATCGGGAATAGTGGGAAAAGCCTGGACCAATCCTTCGAGGATCTCGATGGCGCGTTCTGCGCCCCCTTTGGCTTGCGGGCTGCTAGCCTCGCCAACCGCGGCCCCCTCCAGATAACACAGCGCCAGAAGATGCTGGTATTCGGGATTGGCCGGAGGTGATGCCGGCAGTGCTTTGAGCAGTGCGACGGCTTGAGCTAGACATTCCATTTGCTCATCGGAAATTGGAGCGGGACGATCTTCCTGGCGCGGGCCTGCTGCCGGGAGGGGGCGTTCCTGAGTGCCGAGGAAGTAGCAGGTGCGAGCCAGTTCGAAGCGCAAGGGTTCTGGAGCGGACGCCCTTCGCCCGTCAGTCTCCAGCAGCGCCAGGGCGGCGAGGTGAGCTTCTCTGGCCTCGACCACTTGCCGCCGGGAGGTGAACATTCGCCCCAATTCATTATCAATCTGCGCCACCTCCAACTTGCGCATCACATCGGTCGGAGAGCCGACGCGTAGGTCTTCGTAAAGAATCAGCGGCTATGCATGAAAGTGCCCTGAAGCAGGAACAACAGGGCTAACGCAGATTTGTCGGGACATTTGCCGGTG
>JAKLHY010000073.1 GCA_022709905.1 Verrucomicrobiota bacterium
GCCGGTCGATCGCGATCGATTGGCCCGTCCTCACTTCATATTATTATATTATACAATTTGTTTTTCAGCAGAATCAATAGTATGGACCTGACCCCTTTGCCTTTGCGGGATAAAGAGGCCGCGGGCGAAGGTCACAACGGTCTGCGGTCCTTCATCCCCGTTCGTGCATTGTCTATCGCCTGATTCCATAACATTCCATCGATGTGCCCAACACCTCAGGACCTCCATATTCAGCCTGCCATTATGAGTGTCAATGAGTGGTTGAGTTGTTTTATTTGCGGCTCAGGAGGCTTGGGAGTGTATGGACGAGTCGCCACCGATGCGATAAAAGGCCTTATGCAGATTCTATTTATTGGCGGGACGGGGAATATCTCGGCCGAGTGCGCGGCTGCGGCGCATAAACGGGGTCACCAGGTCCTGGTGTTGACGCGGGGACGACACGAGCTGCCGTCCGAGTATCGCGCCATTCAGGCGGATCGCAGAGATCGGGCGGCTATGCGATCGGCTTTAAGTGGGATCAAACCGGATGTGGTCGCTAATTTTCTCGGCTATGAACTGGAGGACGTTCGGCTCGATGTCGAGATATTCCAGGGTTCGCTGCGGCAATACGTTTTTATCAGCTCGACGACGGTTTACGCCCGGCCGGCCCGGCGACTGCCCTACCGCGAGGATTCCGATCTGGGTAATGTCTGGTGGGAGTATGCCCAAAAGAAACTGGCCTGCGAGCAGTGGCTGGGTGAACGATACTCGGCAGACGGCTTTCCAGTGACTATTGTCCGCCCGTCGCATACCTACTCGAAGCTCTGGGTCCCGAATCCTGTCTCCAGTTCGAGTTATTCCTTTGCCGCGCGCCTAGAACGGAGCCAGCCGATCTTTGTGCCGGATGATGGCAAGAATCCATGGACGCTGACAGCGGCCGCTGATTTCGCCGTCGGGTTGGTCGGTCTGATTGGCAATGACCAGGCGGTGGGCGAAGCTTTTCATATCACCAGCGACGAAGTGCTGACCTGGAATCAGATTTACGCCGAGATTGCCTCCGCCTTAGGCGTCATCACGCCCAGCATCGTGCCCGTTCCGACAGAATTCATCTGCCAGGTGGCGCCTCAAATGACGGGAACGCTGAAAGGAGATAAGGCGCAACCGGGCATTTTTGATAATGCGAAGATCAAGCGGTTTGTGCCGGAGTTCCGGTGCGTCAAGTCATTCCGGGAAGGCGTGCGTCAATCCGTGGCCTGGTTACGCGAGCATCCGAGCCAGCAGAACCTCAATCCGCAAGTGGACAGGCTCATCGACGATGTCCTCGCCGCCTGGCGCGTCGCGTTCACGGTCCACCCCATCCACCGGTAACGTTTGGGAACAATCACTTGCGGATCGACCTTGCAGTAATAAGAATCCCACTTCCGATCTCGAGGATCACGCCAACATGCTGCTCTGTTTGAAAAATCGATGAAATCCCTGGAGTTAAGCCCCCATGGATGCCTCCGATTCCATTCGCGTTCATTGGCGCTCATTCGCGGTGGCCGTTCATCGCCGGTTGGCGCTCATTCGCGGTTCGAATTGACTGGGAGGATCTCATGCGCGGAGTTGGGGCCTTAATCCAACCGGCGCTACTGGGCGATGGGGGCCATCATGGTCCGGTTGAGCGTGAGCAACGATCGATTGTTGTTGATGGCGGTGGTTCTGAACTCCTGGAGTTTGGTGATCTCCTCCTCGGTAAGGAAGACGCGGGCGCGTTCGGCGGTTTTCTGGTAGATGGCATCCAGGAGTTTCAGGTTTCGTTCGGCGTCCGACTCGGAGGCGATGTTGCGAAAGTTCAGGATCGGCACGGTCTGGTAATCGGCGGGTAACCCGGCATTCGCGAGGGCCGACTGGACTTCCTCTTGCAGGACCTGGCGGAACTGCGTGGCCTTTTCATCTTTAGCGGCATCGTTGCCGGCGAGCATGGGTTTGAATTGCTCCGCCGAGAGCCTGCTGAGCAAGGATTTCGTGTAATCCTGGTATTGCCCCATTCCATCTTGTCCAAGCAGCGCCAGCGCCCGTTCCTGGAGGCTGGCGTCCTGGGCGACAAAGAGCTCGTTGATTTGTTCCGGGGTGAGTTTATCGCGGAGCGCGACTGTAACATGGTCGACATTCTCCATGATATGATCGGCGAGCAGATCGTTGAGTTGATCGGACTGCTCGGCGGTCAGCTTCAGTTGGGTGGCGAGTCCCTTGTAGATGATGCCCATGCCCATTTTTTGCTGGGTGCGCAGCATCTTCCTGGCTTCCGGATTGGCGGTGACTTTGCTGATGGCGTTGCTGGACCCGATGCTGGCGTTCTCGTCGCGGAGCCTTCCGACTTCGCCTCGGAGTCGAAGGACTTCGTTGGGGTTCTTTCGGAGAGTCGCGTTCTCGGCGACGAGGGCGGCCAACCGGTTGGTCGCCTGGTCGCGCTCGCGCGTCAAGGCCTCGACCTGCGAGGCCAATGCCGAGTGTTTAGCCTGTTGTTCGCCGAGTGTATTGACCTGGTCACGCAGGCTGGAAACCCGGATCGTCTGGTAAACTCCGAGGCCAATCGCGGCGGTTATTACGGCGGTCACAATCGTTTTTTGGATGGCAGTCATAGCTAGGGTTTGGGCAAGGGTTACAGCGGTGGAACCGGAAAGAGCGGCGGTGGACACCACCGCGCCCGAGGCGATGGCCGCGGCCAATCCCGCGGGGGCGGCCTGGATGGCGTTGGCGGAGAGTAGTGCGGCCAACCCGCCCGCTCCCACCGTCACATCGTGTTCGGCCAGGAAACCGCGAAGGCGCTCGACGGCGCGGTGAACGCGTTTCTGGGCGGCGTCCTCGCTTGCGCCCAGGGCCTCGCCGACCTCGCGCAAGGATTTGTTCTCGAAGAATCGGAGCAGGATCGCGGTGCGATCGGCGTCGTCCAGCGACTGCATGGCCTCATCCAGCAGCGGTTCGATGCGCGACCAACCGGCCGATGTATCGTTTGCGTCACTCATCTGAAAGGCGATTTGCTCGCGGGCCTGCCGTCGGGACTCGCGGCGGACCACATCGATGGCGGCATGGCGGGTGACCTGGTAAAGCCAGGCGGTCAGAACGGTGTTCGGCTCTAGCTTGGCGGCATCGCGGGCAAGGCTGGCAAACACGGATTGCGCAACTTCCTCGGCCAGTTGGGGCAACTGCACCTGCCGCAAGGCGGCCGTGTAGACCAGGTCCAGGTGCCGCTTCACCAGCGCGGTAAACGCGTCCTGGGACTGGTCCCGCGTAAATTGCCCCAATAAATCAAGATCACTCGCGGTCATCTATGATTGTATCGCCACCGATCCTCCAAATCCGACACACCAGATCGCGTCATCTCACGCAAGCGACATCGAGATGGCCCCTGACAAAAGACCTGCTGTCAGGAGGGTTTTGGCAGGAATCACTGCTTGGCTTCGTTGATCGAGCCCACGGACGCCTGTCGCTTGTCTCCCGGTTCAGAACGCCAAGCGAACTAAAGTCCGCGCTCCGTGGCCGTTGGCGCGTCCTGGATTTATTGCGCAGCCAAGCGGCGCGCGGAATTCATTCCCCTTCAGAGCGTCTGGCGGATTAAAATCCGCGCTCCGTTGAGCAAAAACAGGACATCCAGGGTGGCTCCTACTGCCTGAGCCGGAAGAATCGAACGCTGTCGTTCATGCTGACCTTTAAAACAATCCGGTCACCCATCTGGACGGTTCCGCCCATCCAATTTTCCCACTGCCGCAGGTCGGTCGAACTCTCGACCGCAAACCCCGACGCCGACACCGGCCAGGACAACACCAGATCGCCGGAGGCATCGACCTCGACCGTGATTCGCGGGGGGGATGACACGACCGGCTCGGTGCTCCAGGGCTCGAATTGGACGAGGTCGCTGACGCGGTTTCCCATCCCGTCCGAATTTTTGGCCGGGTGATATGGACCGGAGGCATCGCCCCACCAGTTGTGGCGCGCGTCAACCTCGGCAGGCCCCTCGTTCTGAATCCCCCAGATGCTGTTTGAAATGATCTGCGACCCGGTCACTGGCACGGGCAGACTCTGATTGCGAACCAGGATGCCGTTGTGATTGCCGGCAAACACACACCGGTCGATCTGGTGTTGGCCGGTGCTGTTATCGATCCGCAAGCCGTCGCCGTTATGATCGCGCACGCCCGTGTTCTTCAGCACCAGCGCGCCGGAGCCGGTCTTGAACAATCCCACCCCCCCCCAATAACCCCCATGGGCCACCTCGCACCACTCCAAGGTCGCCGAACCGGCGTTGACCACCTGGATCCCCTGCCACCATCCTGCCTGGCCCGTGGTCCCCTCAAACACAATCGGCGCCGACGCGGTCCCCACCGCTTTTAATTCTCCCTTCACCACGAGCGAAGGATATCGCACAAACCGAACCTTCACTCCGGGCTCGATCGTCAGCACGGCACCTTCCTCGACAATCATATCCGCCTGAACCACCATCACGAACTCGTCGCCCCCGCCTCGTTTCCAAGTCACATTAGTCGTCAAGGAACCGCCATTCACCTGCGCACTTCCCGAGGCATTGTCGTCAAACGCATTGGCCGTGTAGTCGAACACGCTGTTGATGTCGTGCAACACGCCCATCTCCCCGTTCCCTTTGAACGAGCAGCCTGTGGCCATCACCTGGCTGGCATTGATATGCATCCCGGACTGGGTGTTGTTCGCATACATGGACGATTCCAAAACGGTGGTCCCCGGGCTGTTCACGACCTGCAAACCGTGTCCCAGCATATCGGTGACCGCGCAATGGCTCATCGTCAGATCCCCGGACCCGCTTTTCGCCATTCCCACTCGATCCCAATACCCCGCGTAACGGACCGTGCAATACGCCAACGCCGCCGATCCGGCACCTGAAATCTGCAGCGTCCGCCACCATCCCGGCCCGGGCTTCGTGCCACCCTCATCTCGGTTGGCATCGCCTCCCACGGTGTCGTCCCGCCAATCGGTCAGATACACCGGCTCGGCCGAGGTCCCCGGGACCTCGAGACGTCCGCTCACATAAAGCCCGGCATACTGGGCGAACTTGACGACAGTCCCCGCCCGAACCGTGAGCGATCCCTCTGGCGCCACCGACAAATCCTGCGATACGAAAAGAGAGTAGTCCGGCCTCAGCCCCCACACCGCCGGACCAGTCAAGATTCCTCCATCCAGATAGACGTCCATCGTGTTGCCACTGAAGGTCGAAGTCTTATCATCAAACGAAGCGTTCAAGCCCACTCGAACTCCGCGCGCATTGCCGGAGTAACGGTTGGTCTGCGAGATAAAGGAAGAATAACCAGCACCCAATCGCAGGCCGTCCCCGCTATGATCTCGGAGGATCGAGTTCTTCAGCGTCAGGGCGCCGGAGCCGGTCTTGAGCAATCCCACGCCATCCCAGTATCCCCCGTGCGCCACCTCGCACCATTCCAGCGTCGCCGAACCGGCGTTGACCACCTGAATCCCCCGCCACCATCCGACCTCGCCTGTGGTCCCCTCGAACACAATCGGCGCCAAGACCGTTCCGACGGCTTTCAATTCTCCCTTCACCGCCAACAGCGGATATCGCACAAATCGAACCTTCACTCCAGGCTCTACCGCTAACACCGCTCCTTCCTCGACGATCAGATCTCCCTGAACGACCATCACGAACTCCTGGCCACCGCCCCGCTTCCATATCACGTTGTTCGTCATGGCCCCCCCGTTTACCAGCACGCTTGCCGCGGCATTGCCGGCAAACTGATTGGACTTATAGTCCAGTGAAATATTGGCTTCCTGCAAAACACCCCCCTCGCTGTTGCTGTTGAAGGCGCAGTTGGTCGCGATTACCAGGCTGGCGTTGACATACATCCCGGACCGGGTGTTGTTCGCATACGTGGACGATTCCAAAAGGGTGGTCCCCGGGCTGTTCACGACCTGCAAACCGTGTCCCAGCATATCGGTGACCGCGCAATGGCTCATCGTCAGATCCCCAGACCCGCTTTTCGCCATTCCCATTCCATCATAATACCCGGCATAACGGACCGTGCAATACGTCAACACCGCCGATCCGGCACCTGAAATCTGCAGCGTCCGCCACCATCCCGGCCCGGGCTTCGTGCCACCCTCATCTCGGTTGGCATCGCCTCCCACGGTGTCGTCCCGCCAATCGGTCAGATACACCGGCTCGGCCGAGGTCCCCGGGACCTCGAGACGTCCGCTCACATAAAGCCCGGCATACTGGGCGAACTTGACGACAGTCCCCGCCCGAACCGTGAGCGATCCCTCTGGCGCCACCGACAAATCCTGCGATACGAAAAGAGAGTAGTCCGGCCTCAGCCCCCACACCGCCGGACCAGTCAAGATTCCTCCATCCAGATAGACGTCCATCGTGTTGCCACTGAAGGTCGAAGTCTTATCATCAAACGAAGCGTTCAAGCCCACTCGAACTCCGCGCGCATTGCCGGAGTAACGGTTGGTCTGCGAGATAAAGGAAGAATAACCAGCACCCAATCGCAGGCCGTCCCCGCTATGATCTCGGAGGATCGAGTTCTTCAGCGTCAGGGCGCCGGAGCCGGTCTTGAGCAATCCCACGCCATCCCAGTATCCCCCGTGCGCCACCTCGCACCATTCCAGCATCGCCGAACCGGCGTTGACCACCTGAATCCCGTGCCACCAACCCGCATTACTGGTGGTTCCGTCAAACACAATCGGCGCCGAGGCCGTCCCCACCGCCCTCAATTGCCCGTGGATCCAGAGTCCCTGGTATTGGTTAAACTCAACCCTCACACCAGGCTCGATGGTCAACGTCACCCCTTCCGCAACAGTGACGGATCCTGTTACGCTGACGGGGCTGCTCGCAACAGACCATACAGTGTCGGAGGCAACAGTCCCCGAAACCTCGATGGCTTGTGTCTCGGGTGAACCGACCCAAAACAAAAACAGGAGCCAGGCCAGTCCGATCCGGCCACAGAACAGGGTCTCGTATCTATGATGGAATAGAATGGTGATCATGCGGTTACAACTTTCGAATGATAGCCAGTTCATCATGGGGCAATGACTTAGCATGATTGCTTTTCAGTGGCAATGCCATTGCTTGTTTTATCTTCGTCAAATGCGGCCAACCATTCCTCCGACCCCCTCGGGAATCGATCCGGGGCAACGCTGTGGGGCGCGCGGCTGCTCGGAAGGCACGCTGGATTGAGTCCGCAGTTGGAAGAACTGTTGTGGCGGGCCGCCGGGCGGAAGGTTGATAACGGAATTTCAATTGGTGGCGGTGAAGTCCAGGAGCACGGGCCAATCGATCAGATTGGAGGAACTGAGCACCGGGTAGTTTCCTCCAACTTCAGACCTGATCCAACAGAGCAAGCCGTCCGCCCGATGCGCCCGGCAGCGAACGGTCCGTGCAGCCGATAAAACGGGTCGGACAGGCGTTTTCGAGTGTCTTGGGTGGATCGAAGGTAATCGATATGATGAGTTCATGCCTTGATTCCGCATTCCCGCGTAGATATTGAGCGGCCAAGCCACAAATGCTCGGACACAAGATGGAGTGCAATCCTATTTTGATGTTCTGCCGCAGTGTGCTATGGGGTCCCGAGCATAATTCAGATTCAAGATTCGGTCGGAATAAAAAACCAGATGCAAATTCAAGTCAATAAATTCTGCCTCTCCGAAAACCGCAAATCAAACGACTGAACCGCGCCAATAAACGCGAATCATGGCAGGATAAATCATGCGGGATAAATCCCGCGCTCCAGCTTGCCGAGTGCCTCTCGCTTCGGAGCTCGGAATAATCGGTGCGCGGAATTCATTCCGCAGAGCGATTTGGCCAACAACATACCTCCGATTTGATTCGCGTCTATTGGCGTGAATTCGCGGTTCGATTTTTTCGCGAGTATCTTACGTGAGGATTTGGGAGCGATAAGACCGATTGCCAGACGAAATCGGAAATTGGTTTTGGCAACCGGTCTAGGCCGGTTCCGGTGAAAGCGCGGGCACGGTTCCATTGCGAAACACCCGAAAGCCCACCACAATCATTCCGAAAGCCAGGGCGAAAAGGATCAGACAAGCCGCAGTCAGGGACCAGTTTTTACTGAGGATATTCAACCGAAGGGTGATGGCGGTCGAAGTCAGCGTGGTCACAAACATGATGACGCAAGGAATCAGGGCAAAAGCGTAACGGCGCCCGTGCTGGCGCATCCAGGCGGCGACCACCAGGAGAGCCATGGCCGCCATCATCTGGTTGGCGGACCCAAACACACGCCAGAGCACAGGCAGGGCGTTCCACCGGGATAAGACATACATCCCCAACACAGCCAGGCCGGTATTGAACCAGATGTTCAGCAACAACGGGTGCGGCCGGCTCCAGACGATTTTCCAGAGTTCCTCCAACAGGTAACGTGTCAGGCGAACCGCAACGTCCAACGTGGTGACGACAAAGCCCTCGAGCAGGAGAATGCCGAAGACCGTCCCGCACCAGACGGGGACATGGAAGGCCGAATGCAGGAGGTTGCCGGTTGCCAAAGAGATCGCGAGCACGGGGTTTTTATCCAGGTGGGTAATTTGCAGATAATCGGTTCGGGCCAGCCCCACGAACAGCGTCAGAATCACGGCCACAGCCAGCATGGATTCGAGCAGCATGCCGCGATAGGCGATGCGCCGGGCGTCGCCCTCGTTGGCCAGTTGTTTGGCGCTGGTCCCGCTCGACACCAGGCAATGAAAACCGGAGATGGCTCCGCAGGAAACCGTGATCAGCATCATCGGCCAGAGCATCCCAATATATTGCATGCCGTCCGCGTAATTGAACCACGGCATATCTCGCGTTCCCATGGCGGTCGAAACACCGGTCGAGGTCCCGGCCCCCCAGGTCAATAGACCCGCAAAAATGCCGATCACGCCCACATAGAGAATCTGGACATTGACGAAGTCCCTGGGCATGAGCAGGAGCCAGACCGGAATCGCCGAGGCCAGCACCACATAAAGCGTCATGAAGATGCGCCATTGTTCGACAGAAACATTCACCGGAAACTTGAGTCCCAGCATCACGGAACTCAAACAGACGAAGGCGGCCAGTGGATAGGTGAAACGGGCGGATAAGTTTCGCCGGTAGATCAGCCAGCCCAGGAATGGCGCGCAGGCCGTAATGAGCAACACACTCGTCGATGCAATCCCTCCAATGCGAGCCATCAGGGTGTAGGTTTTGACGGGCGCCGCGGCCAGCAACTCGCCCTCCGGCACCGCGGTTTTCGAATCGGGAGCGGGAGCCTTGACCGCAATCGATGTGGGCATCCAGGGGTGTGCGGGATAGGCGACCATCGGTTTTCCCGGATACTGATCCGCGTAGGCGCGCAGTGTCTGTTCCGGGGGCGACTGCAGTCCGACCTTGCCGGCAGGATAAGCGCTTGTCAGGGCCACCACACTGAGATTCAGAAACGTGGCGGTGATCATGAACAGGCAAAGAAGCAGGAAGCCGATCATGAGTCCGTAACCGGTCGGACCCAGGACCTTGCGAGCGATGTCGGCGATGGAATGTCCTTTTTCGCGCACCGAGATGATCAAGGCCGATAAATCATGGACGCCCCCCAGGAAAATGGCGCCGACCACCACCCATACCAGGGCGGGAACAATCCCGTAAGCGCAAGCCAGCGTGGGCCCCACGATGGGCCCCGCGCCGGCAATGGCCGCAAAATGATGCGCAAACAACACATGGGGCTTGGCGGGAACGTAATCGACCCCATCCTGGAGTTCATGGGCGGGGGTGCGGCGCTGGGGATCGACCTGGAAAAGCCGCTCGATGCGAGTTCCGTAAAACCGGTTGCCGGCCCAATAACAAGCAAAAGCGACGGCCAAGATAATCAGGACTGACATAACGTATTGAGGTTGACCGTACGAGCTTAAGGCAACGATCCTGTTTGGCAAGCGCGGGATTTTGTTGGCATTCCGCTTGACAATGGCCGGCCATTCAGGAAAACCGTTGGGCACCTAAATCATTCCATTGCCCAAAAGGCGCTGTAAAGATTTCAATCTATGCGTTGGATTGTCCGCGGAGATATCGATGGTTTTTTTGGGTTGTTCATCGACAACCTGCTGCAATTGATGCTGATCGTGGTGCTGGGAGGCGCGGTCTGCGGGCTGCCGCCCGAGCTGGTGAACGGCCGGATCCTGCCCGGCGCGGCCTTGTCGATATTGATGGGCAACCTGTTCTATGCATGGCAGGCCAGGCGGCTGGCACTTTCGACCGGCCGGTCGGATGTCACCGCCCTGCCCTATGGCATCAACACGCCCAGCGTGGTGGCGTTCATCTTCTTGATCATGGGCCCCGTTTATCAGGAGACGAAAAACCCGGAACTGGCCTGGCAAGCCGGGGTGTTCGCCTGTTTTTTGAGCGGGGTGATGGAGACCGGCGGGGCGTTTGTAGGTGACTGGCTGCGTCGGAACACGCCTCGAGCGGCGCTCTTGTCGGCCCTGGCGGGGGTTGCGATCACCTTCATTGCCATGGGATTCGTCCTGCAGATCTTCAGCCGTCCCCTGTTGGCCATCCTGCCCATGATGATCATTTTGATCAGTTACGGATCGCGGGTGCGCTGGCCATTGGGATTGCCGGGCGGTTTGGTGGCCATCGGAGCCGGAACGGCGCTGGGTTGGGGATTACGCTGGCTGGGCTCCACGGAATTCGCTCCTCCCCCCGCCGGCGGAGGGCTGCAATTCCAAGGCATCCACTTTGCCGTGCCGGATCTCATCGAGTTTCTGGGCTCCCCAACCGGATGGCAGTTCCTGGCCATCATTTTTCCGATGGGCCTGTTTAACGTCATTGGATCCTTGCAGAACCTGGAGAGCGCCGAGGCGGCGGGTGATCGCTACGAAACCCGCTCCTCGTTGCTGGCCAATGGATTGGGCAGCCTTTGCGCCGCCGTTCTGGGAAGCGCCTTCCCCACGACGATTTACATCGGGCATCCCGGATGGAAGGCCATGGGCGCGCGTTACGGCTACTCGATCCTCAACGGGATCGTTATCACGCTGCTCTGTTTCACCGGCGGAGTGACCTTGATCCTCAGTGTCATGCCGCTCGAAGCCGTTCTTGGGATTCTGCTCTGGATCGGTCTGATCATCACCGCCCAGGCTTTTCAGGAAACCCCCAAACCTCACGCCCTGGCCGTCGCAATCGGGATCATCCCGGCACTGGCCAGCTGGGGATTACTCCTGGTCGAAACCACGTTGCGCGCCGCAGGCGCGAACCTGTACAACACGGCCCCCAAGTTCGGCTCCGATCTTTACATCGATGGCTTGATCGCCTTGAGCCAGGGTTTTCTGCTGACCGCAATGGTCCTCTCGGCCGTGATGGCTTTTGTCATTGACCGCAATTTTCTCAAGGCCGCTGGATGGGCTTTTGCGGGAATGCTACTATCGGCTTCAGGTCTGATGCACGCCTACCTCCTGACACCGGCAGGAATCCAAAATCAACTGGGCTGGCTGGCGTCGCCTCGATTCGCAGCAGCCTATGGATTGACGGGTCTGATTCTGCTGGGCCTTCACCTCAGGCATCCCTCCGCTGGACCAACACCTTCAGGGTCTGCCCCAGGTGATCGGGGTGCGTCAGCGTCTTGAACTGACCCAAACGACTCGGGTGACTCCCGTCCAATCCCAGTGCCGCCATCTCCTCGGAATTCAGGTTCTCGACGAGGAACCGAGATTGGGTTGAATAAACCATCGTCCGCAAACCGTATCCCTCCCCAAGAGCCCGGAGGAGGGTAAAATTGACCTGCGAGGTCAAATCCTGCGAGCCCGGATGACTCAAAACATCCCGGCTGGTTTGATGACAGTGGTAGGCCTGCAACGTCCCCAGGCCGCGTTCCGGCGCAAAGAGTTTTTCCTGTTCCATCCCATAATCGAAAGCAAGGAGAAAACCGGAACGCAACCGCTGGGCCGCCTGCTCCCACCATTGTTCCGCCTGCGGATTGGTCTCCACAGTAAAACCATCCGGCAGGACGTCCAGGAGTTCCGAAGGAAGTGGTCCGATGGAATTCGAACCATCCCTTAACCACCGGGGCTCCGGACAACGCGGTGATCCGGGCAAACGCACCCAGGAAAAGCTGTCCTGATCGATCGCAACTCCCCACTCAAACCAGCGGCGGCGACTGGCGTCCCATCCAAGTCGATGCACCGGAAAAGCATCCAACAGTTCGTTTGAAAAAATGAACCCATCAATCGAATGGGCGGAGATTTCGTCCCAGCCGGTTATCCACCGAATCCGCGACTGATAGGACTGAAGGCGGGTTCTTTGCCAGGCCTGTCGGCGTGGGGAAGGCTCAAGGATCCAGTATTCCCAAGGGATCGACGGGACAGATTCGGATTGGCTCCATGCGGTGAGGATATCGTCGGCCAGCGCACCGTTATGGGCGCCAGCCTCCACACAACTGAACCGGCTCAGTTTCAGTTCCCGGCTCCAGCAAGAAAACCGCCGGGCCAGCAGCTCGCCGAAAAGGGAGCCCGCCGACGCGCTGGTGTAATAATCCCCTCGCCGTCCAAGGCGGTCCTCGTGCTGCTCATAATAACCGGCCTGCGGATGATAGAGGGCAAGAGTCATGAACCGGGCAAAGGAGATCGGTCCTTGGGCTTCAATGGTCTGGCGCAGCAGACGCGGGATTGTCGAATTCGCGGGCATCTCTAAAGCTGGATAATCGATCACGCCTTCACCCGGGTGTGTTCATGGCTTGCAGTGGTTCGGAGATTTCGATAAAGTGACTTTCAAGCCAAGATATGGCAAACCTTTATGGCCAAGATTGACGCATTTTTCAATCTCATGCTGGAACAGAAGGCTTCCGACCTTCATCTCTCCACCGGGAACCCCCCCATTTTGCGCATTAACGGTGAGCTGCACCGGGTGGATTTCCCCGCCCTGGAAAACGACTCTCTCAAGGCCATGCTCTACGAGATCGCTCCAGAGTACAAAATCAAGGTCTACGAGGAAACGGGCGATGTGGATTTCGGCTACGAGATTCCCGGTATCTCGAGGTTCCGGGCCAATTTTTTTAATCAGAAGAATGGGATCGCGGCGGTTTTCCGCCAGATCCCAAGCCGGGTGTGGTCTTTCGAGGACTTCGAGAAGAACGAAGCTCCCCTGCCTCCCGTCCTGAAGAAATTCTGTATGCTGCACAAGGGCTTGGTCGTGGTCACAGGGCCGACGGGCTCCGGGAAATCGACCACGCTGGCAGCCATGGTCGATTACGCCAATAAGAATCGAAAAGACCACGTTATCACCGTCGAAGATCCCATCGAGTTCGTGCACGAAAGCAAGGGATGCCTGGTCAACCACCGCGAGGTGGGCGTGCATACCCGGAGCTTTGCCAGTGCCCTGCGCGGGGCCTTGCGCGAAGATCCGGACATTATTCTGGTCGGCGAAATGCGCGACCTCGAGACCATCGAGCTCGCTCTGGTCGCCGCCAGCACCGGTCACCTGGTCTTTGGCACGCTCCACACCGAAAGCGCCGCTAAAACCGTCGATCGTATCATTGACGTCTTTCCGGCCGACCAGCAGAACAAGATCCGAGCCACATTGTCAGAATCGCTGCGCGGGGTGGTCGCGCAAAACCTTTTCAAGCGCGTGGACCGGAAAGGCCGCGTCGCGGCTCTCGAGATCCTGGTTTTCACCACCGCCGTGGCCAACCTGGTCCGCGAAGGCAAGACTCACCAAATCCCGGGCATGATCCAGATCGGCAAGAAACTGGGCAACCAACCCCTGGATGACGCCATCATGGAGCATCTGCGCATGAAACGCATATCCCCCGAGGAAGCTTTCGACAAGTGCCTGGACAAGAAAAAATTCCGAGGTTTTCTTGCCCATCCGCCCGCCGATGACGAAATCTAAGCCTCTCAGGAAGGACCCGCCATGAGACGGATTGAACTCGACCACGTATTAAACACGATGCTCAGTTTCCGAGAGGATGTCTCCGACATCAACTTCACGGTCGACAAAAGTCCACAGGTCGAGTCTGTCGGAAGCCTGATGCCGGTTCCTTTTCAGCCCGCGATTGAAAAACTGACGCCCTACCAGACTGAAACCATTGCATTGAATTTGATTGGCGGACGGCAGCGGCTGACGGAGGACCTGTTGCGGACGGGTTCGTGCGATCTCTCGTATGCGGTCGGACACAAGGCGCGCTTTCGTGTCAACGTGTTTTCTCAGCGGGGCAACTACTCGGTGGTGCTTCGAAAGCTGAACACAACCATCCCGACCATCGAGAGCATGGGTTTGCCGAACGTATTCTACGATATTGCCAAGGAACGGACGGGGCTGGTGCTTTTCACAGGCGCCACGGGCACAGGAAAAACCACGTCGCTGGCGGCCTTGCTCAATGTCATCAACCAGAACAAACCGGTCCATGTGATTACGTTGGAGGATCCGGTGGAGTTCGTTCATCCGCAACAGGTCGCGACCTTCAACCAACGGGAGTTAGGCACGGATTTCGACAGTTTTGCCAACGGTCTGCGGGCAGCGCTGCGGCAGGCGCCCAAAGTGATCCTGGTCGGCGAAATGCGCGACCGGGAGACCGTCGAGATCGGATTGAACGCCGCCGAGACAGGGCATCTGGTTTTCAGCACCCTGCACACCATCGACTCGGGCCAAACGATCAACCGCATTCTGGGCATGTTTGACCAGGAGGAGCAGAAGCAGATCCGGCAGCGTCTGGCGGACACAATCCGATGGGTGGTCAGCCAACGGCTGGCCCCAAAGACCGCCGGCGGACGTCACGCCCTGTTCGAAATCATGGGATCCAATCTTCGCACCCAGGAAACCATTGTTCTGGGCGAGAGCGAAGGCAAAACGTTCTACGAGATCATCGAGGCAAGCTATCCGTTCGGCTGGCGCACCTTCGACCGGGCCTGTCTGGACGCCTACCAGGAGGGAGAGATCAGCGAGGAGACCGCGATTTCCTATTGCTCGAAGCGGGGCATTGTGGTGCGGGAAATTGACAAGATCAAGAAACAGCGGGGCGAAGTCACTTCGAATCTGTCGCGGTTGCAGATGAAAGCCGCTCCCGGGACCAAGGAAGCCGCTGCCAACGTGCCGCCTGTATTGAAACTGAAAACATGAACGGCGATTTTGACTTTATCAGCCCTAGTGACAAGCCGGCTCTGCTGGCCTTCACGAATCCCGAATGGCTCAACGCGGTGCATGCCATCGTGGCCCAGCTCGGCTATAAGATTCATACCGTGATCAACCACGAGGATTTCGTGGCCCGCTACAACCGAATTCAATACCAGTTGGTCGTCCTGGAAGAGTCTTTTGGCTGCACATCGCGTGTGGACAACGTCACCCTGCACTACATCCAAAACCTGCCAATGAGCCAGAGGCGATATGCCGTGTTCGTCGTCATCGGGCCCAGTTACCAAACCCTGAATCCGATGCACGCCTTCTGTGAGAGCGTGCAGGCCGTCATCAACAACGCCGAGTTGGTCTCCCTGAGCCCTATCCTGCAACAGGTCGTCGCCGACAACGAGGTGTTCCTCAGCGTTTATCGCGACACCCAGTTGCGAGTGCAATCGGGTTTGTTCACCTGAGAGCCCGAAGCACCTGTGCGGCATCATGGAAAAGTCCATTTAAACGTTCCCCGGATTTTCAAACAGGCCCTAAATCGCTCCCTACATGACTGAGGCTCTGCCATCCGCCCCGCGCGCCCGTTTCGATCGCCTGGATCGGGCGCTCGTGGAACGCGGCTTGTGTCCAAGCCGGGAACAGGCCCAGCGGGCCATTATGGCGGGCCGGGTTCGGATCAACGAACAGCGAGCCCGCAAACCCAGCGACCGAGTGCGAGAAAACGATTGTCTTCAAATGACCGCACCCGAACGCTACGTCAGCCGGGGGGGGATCAAGCTCGAGCACGCCTTGCGGGCTTTTGGAGTTCCGGTGAACGGCTGCACGGCGATCGACGTGGGCGCGTCCACAGGGGGCTTCACGGATTGTCTGCTGCAGCACGGCGTCCGCCGCGTGTTCGCCGTGGATGTGGGAACCGGTCAACTGGCGTGGAAACTGCGCCAGGACGCCCGGGTCACCGTAATGGAACGAATCAATGCCCGTCATCTTGCGCCGACGCATTTTCCCCAACCGTTTATCCCTTTTGACCTGGCGGTCATGGATTGTTCCTTCATTTCCTTGCAGAAAATCATTCCACCCGTGGTTTCGCTTGTTCGTCCCGGGGGGACACTGATTGCCCTGGTCAAACCCCAGTTTGAAGCCGGCAAAGCGGAGGTGGACAAAGGCGCGGGAGTCATCGTGGATCCCCGTGTTCACCGTCGTGTCTTGGAGGAGCTCAGCGCCTTTGTGGGCGCTCTTCCCGGTCTGTGTTGGCGGGGCGATGTCGAATCCCCGGTGCTGGGACCGGCGGGCAACAAGGAATTCCTGGTTCATCTTGAAAAAGAATCGTAGCAAGATCCGTCGGATCGGTCTGGTGGCCAATCCGGAGAAAAGCGATGCCGCCGCCGTGGTGGCTCGGGCGGCGGCCCGCATTCAAGCGGCCGGATGCCAACCGATCGCTGATGAGGCCACGGCCCGGTTGGTGCGCATGAAAATCACCCAACTACCTCAGCCGGCCAGCCTGGCCCGGGCGGTGGACTTGCTTCTGGTGTTCGGCGGGGATGGCACCATGTTGCGGATCGGCCGCGAGGTCGCCGGATTGCGTACTCCCATTTTGGGAATCAACCTGGGAGGCCTGGGATTTCTCACCGCCGTATCTTCCTCCAAGCTGAACGAAGCCCTCGAAAAAGTGTGGGCGGGCGAATTCCAACTCGAGCCGCGGCCCCTCATCCAGGCGACCGGACTCGCCCAGGGGCAGCCTTTGAATCACCTGGCCCTGAATGATTTTGTCATCAGCCGCGGCGCCACGTCCCGGATGATCGAACTGCAGGTCAGCGTCGACCAACAGGTGCTCACCCAGTACCGGTGTGACGGCTTGATCGTGAGCTCTCCCACCGGGTCGACGGCATACGGCCTGGCAGCGGGCGGCGCGGTCGTTTGTCCAACCGCCGAGGTGCTCACCCTGACCCCCATCTGTCCGCATACCCTGTCCAATCGTTCCGTGGTGGTCAGCCTCCGGTCCCAAATCCAGGTCACGGTCATCAGCCGCAAACTCGATACGATCTTCACCGCCGACGGCCAATCCCAGTCCATCCTCGGCGCCGGCGATTCGGTCATCATCAAACGCAGCCCGCGGTCGGTTCAGCTGCTGCATCTGAACGGCACTTCCTTTTTTGAAACCTTGAGACAAAAACTGAACTGGAGCGGTTCTCATGTGCTCCCGATCCAACCCTGATTTGCCCTGCCATGATTCGACTTAAAGACATTGCCCAGCAGGCCGGTGTATCCGTCATGACGGTCTCCAAAGTCCTGCGCGACGCTCCGGATATCTCGGCGGAAACCAAGGCTCGCATCCGTTTGCTGGCCCATCAAATGGGCTACGTCCCGGATATTTTGGCCCAGGGCCTGCGCACCCGAAAAACCAAACTCCTCGGAGCCGTCATTCCCAGCGTCACCCACCCGGTGTTCGCCCGGGTTTTGCTGGCTATGGAGGATCGGGCGCACACCGCCGGCTACGAGCTGGTCGTGGCCCATACCTTGAGCCAGACCGATCGCGAGGAACTGGTCATCCGCCGCCTCATCTCCCGCCGAGTCGACGGACTCCTCATCTCCCCTGTTCATCGCCCACATTCCACCGCGGCCGTTTACGAGGAATTGCAGCGCACCGGCATCCCGACCGTGATCCTGGGGCCGACCACGGCCTTTTGCTCAAGTTTCTCCTGCGTGCAAGGGGATGAATTCCAGGGGGCTTACGCCTGCACGCGGCACTTGCTGGAATTGGGACATCAGCGAATCGCCTTTTTCTCGGGTCCGAGTCTGCTGTCGTGGTCCCGGGACCGATTGGAGGGTTATCACCGGGCAATGCGCGATGCCGGGTTGAGCGTCGATGACCGGCTGGTGTTTAACGCCGGCGGATCGATTGAAGAAGGCATCAAAGCGGCGGAACAGATGCTGGCGGAGGGAGTGCAAGCGACCGCAGTCCAGGCGGTCAATGACCAGGTGGCCATCGGCGCCGCCAACACCTTCTTCCAAAAAGGATGGCAGATTCCAGAAAACCTCTCGGTCGCCGGTTTTGGCAATTTTCTCATCAGCGAGTATTACCGTGTGCCCCTCACGACCGTTCGCCAGCCCAAGCACCGTCTCGGCACGGCAGCCATGGAGATGTTGCTGCGCTTGATGGGCAGTGAGAAACCTCCGTCTGTCAAGCTGCCCGCCGAACTGATCGTTCGTCAAAGCACCGCCGCTGTCCCTCAGGGCAATGCGGTTCAATCGGCAGTCGGCTCTTCGTAGCCTTGCCTGAGAGGTGTCTGTCTCACGGTCTGGGCAATAAACCGGACACCAGGCGAATAGCATTGATGGGATGGTGATCAATCAAGTTGGGATGAATGCCGTCAATCCGTCTTGTATCATAATAATTCATTCCAACATAAAAATAAAGGGGAATAATGGGTAATTCACCTGTGACAAGCAATCGCTCCGCCTGTTGGAGCAACTGGGCTCGCTTCCCCTGGTCGAATTCCCGGTTGGCGGCCAGCATGAGACGGTCATAGGTTGAATTCTTCCAGCCGGTGCGATTGTTGCCATTCTGGCTCATGAACAGATCCAGGAAGGTGTTGGGATCATTGTAATCCCCGATCCAACTGCTCCAGCAGACGTCGTATTCCAGGGCGGATTGAGCGTTAAGAAAGACTTTCCATTCCACCTGGCGAAGATCCATGGAAATGCCCAGTTCACTCTTCCACATGGCCTGGAGCTCGACGGCAATTTTGCCGTGCAACTTGGCCGATCCCCCCGCGGCGGCATTGTAAAGATAATGGAAAACCGGAAATCCCTGCCCGCCCGGATATCCGGCTTCCGCCAGCAGGACACGGGCAGCCTCAGGATCGTAGGAGAGTCCTTCGGGAGGCGAGTAATGAGCGATGCCCGGAGGGGTCAGGTGCGGCGCCACCTTTTCGCCCGCCCGCGTAATTTTCCGGGTGATCCGTTCTTTGTCAATGGCCAGGGCCAGAGCCCGCCGAACGCGGGCATCATTGAAAGGCGGGCGCGTGGTGTTCACACGGAGAAAATAGGTGGCCAGGTAATCAAACCGATGAAAGTCCGGGCGCTGGGCCAGGAGATCCACCAATTCGGTTGGAATCAGGCCCTTGTCCCAAACCACATCCGCCGCGCCGGTTTCATAAAGGTTTAACGCCGTCGCAGGCGATCCGATCGGAAAGATGTCCACCACTTCGAGCTGCGTGTTGGCCGCGTCCCAATAATGCGGATTCTTTCGCAGGCGGACTTTGTCATTGATGCGCCACGCATCCAGCTGATAAGCCCCGCTCACGGAGAGGGGGCGGGCGGTCAACCAACGATCTCCTAGCCTCTCGATGGTCAGCCTCGGAACCACCGCCAAGGTCTGAAAAGCGCACAAATCCAAGAAAAACGCCGTGGGATGATTCAGCTCAACCCGCAGCGTTCTGGAATCCAGGGCCCGGACACCCACCTGGGACCGGTCCTTTATTCGTCCGCCGTTGAACGCCTCGGCGTTGGTCAGATAAAACAACTGGCCGGCGTAATCGGCGGCGGTCTCGGGGGCGAGCACCCGCAACCAGGAATACTCGAAGTCCAACGCCGTAATCGGTTCCCCAGTCGACCAGCAGGCATTGGACCGAAGATAAAATGTGTAGACGCAGCCGGTATCCGAAATCTCCCAGCGCTCAGCCAATCCGGGAATCGGAGCGCCCGAGCGGGGATCATTCCGGGTTAATCCCTCAAACAGCGCACTGACTACACGCAGGTCGGGCTGACCGGTGATAATGGCTGGATCGAGGGATTCAGGCTCGGCGCCGTTGATAATAATCAGATCGGCACGCCGGTCTGCCTGACGGCAACCTGTCAGTCCGGGCACCAAGACGGACAGAAGAAGCATCCAAAAGAAGAAGTCTTCCGCTTTTCGATACGGATTGAAGCTGCGCATGGCCATGTCAGATCCGGAGGTTCCAGGCCTGACTGCCCGCCGCCGGCACCCATCCGGCGGGGAAATCCGGCCCGGTTATTTCTGGGCCGGAGTATTGGTCGAGACCGAATTGGTCCGCGCCGATTCCACGACATTAGTCGTCACCAGACTCTGCAAGACATTGCTGGCCCCGGTGGCGGCGGCAGGGACAGGAGTTGCGGCTTGCTGCTGCAACGCCTGACGCACCCGGGTATCGCTCTTGTGAACGCGCTTCGAGATAATCACGGACAGGCCAAACGCCAGGACAAAAAAGACCACCGCCGCATACTTGGTCATCTTGGTCAGCGCATTGCCGCCTCCGGCGCCAAACAAGGCGTCGGTGGCTGCCCCGCCAAACGCTTGTCCAACTCCAGCTTCCTTTTTGGGCAGCTGGATCAGAATCAGCAGCATGAGCAGGAGACTGTCCAGCACCAGAACAGCCGTGAGAACTCCGATGATAAAACCCATAATGAACCCGATGAATTAAATGCTGTTTTTGACGATATCGGCAAAGCTGCGAATCTCGAGTGACGCGCCGCCCACCAGCGCTCCGTCCACATCCGCTTGCGTCATCAACTCGCGGGCGTTCGAAGGCTTGACGCTGCCGCCGTAAAGAATGCGCACCCTTCGGGCGACGGCCTCCTCAAAGAGGTTCGTCAATTCCTTGCGAATGAAGGCATGGACACTTTGGGCCTGCTCCGTCGTGGCGGTCCTGCCCGTTCCAATAGCCCAAACCGGTTCATAAGCAATGATGGTTTCCTCCATCTGGCTCCGATTCAGTCCCGCGAGGCTCTCCCGGACCTGCGCGCCAACCACCGTCTCGGTCTGGCCGGCTTCGCGCTCCTGAAGGGTTTCCCCCACGCAGACAATGGGCTTCAGCGAGGCGGCATGCGCCGCCAGCGCCTTTTTCGCAATCAACGCGCTGGATTCCTTCTGATACTGCCGGCGTTCCGAATGCCCCAGGATCACGTAGCGCACCGAAAATTCCTTCAACATGCCAGCGGTGATTTCGCCCGTGTAAGCCCCAAAACCGTGCTCGCTCATGGTCTGGGCGCCCAGGCGGATGTTGGAATCCAAAATCGCCCGGGACACTTCGTGCAAGGCTGTAAAAGGCGGGCAGACGACAATGTCCACCTCTTTAATGTTGGCCAACTCGCGCCGAAGGCCCTGCACCAAATCCAAGGCCTCCGCCACGGTCTTGTTCATCTTCCAGTTTCCGGCAATCAGTAGTTTGCGTTCTTTGTCCATGGTTGTTCTTCCCGTAATGCTTCGATTCGAATCCAATCAACGTTCTGTCAGCGCAGCCACTCCGGGCAGGATTTTGCCCTCGAGAAACTCGAGGCTGGCGCCGCCACCCGTGCTCATGAAAGTCACTTGATTTCCCAACTTGGCTTTGTTCAAAGCCTTGACACTGTCCCCACCGCCGATGATGCTCTTGGCCCCGTGCTTTTGGGTTGCCTCGGCTACTGCCTGGGCCACGCCAAAGGTGCCCGCGGCAAACCGCTTGTCCTCGAACATGCCCATCGGACCGTTCCAGAGGATGGTCTTCGCCTCCAGGACCTCAGCGCTGTAGGCCTGGGTCGTGGCTGGGCCTACATCCAAGCCCGCGGCGTGATCCGGCACATCCTGGCTGGCGTTCACTGTCGGATTCTGCCAGTCAATAATCGGCTTGCCTTTCTTATCCAACTGGCTGGTCTTCACAGGCTCGGCGACCACATCGTCCACCGGCAGCAGAAACTTGACACCCCGGGCCGCGGCTTTCTTCAGGGCGGATTGGGCCACCTCCACCTTGTCGGGTTCCACCAACGATTTGCCGGTCTTTCGGCCTTGGGCCAAACGGAACGTGTAGGCCATGGCGCCACCAATCAAAATGGCATCCGCCTTTTCCAAAAGCCGGTCGATCACCGTGATTTTGTCCGAAACCTTCGCCCCCCCCAGGATGACGACAAACGGGCGAGCCGGCTCTTCAAGTTCTTCTCCCAGAAACTTCAGCTCACGTTCCATCAGCAAACCGGCCGCGCAAACGCCGCCGCGCTTGGCGACAATACGCGCCACACCTTCTGTCGAGGCATGAGCTCGGTGCGCGGAGCCAAATGCGTCGTTGACATACACCTCGGCCACCTCGGCCATCTGTTCCGCAAACACTGGATCGTTCGCCTCTTCCTCGCTGTAATAACGGACGTTTTCCAGCAGCAACAAATCCCCGGCCTTCATCTGCGAGGCGGCCCGCGTGACTTCGGGCCCCTTGCAGTCCTCCACAAAAGCGACAGGACGGCCCATCAACTCCGAGAGCTTGCCCGCCACCGGCCGGAGAGACATCGAGGGCTCCCGCTTGCCCTTGGGCCGACCCAGATGGGCCGCCAAGAGGATCTTCGCCCCTTTTTGAATGAGCAGATTGAGCGTCGGAAGGGTCTCCCGAATCCGCGTGTCGTCATTGATGACCATCTGGCCATCCTTCTCCTCCATGGGCACATTGTAATCGACGCGCACAAAGACGCGCTTGTCCCGGACCTCGATATCGTTGACCGTTAGTTTTGCCATATCAAATCACCGTAAGCGCCAAGCATACCGAAGTCGGCTTTCGAGTCAAAGAGGAATTATTTCCGCCAAAACCGCAAATAAGATGCTTCGAAAAAATCGTTTGATTTGCGGTTCAGGATTTCCGTTGCGCGGCCACGCGGCCACAACAGCCTCCTCGCGTTTCAAGCCCTGGGAAATCCCAGGATGGCTGCCATCACCTGCAAGGTCCCAAAAGTCGCCGCAACCATGAACTGGTTTACCAACGGAATCTGAATCGCCAGGATCACAAGAAAGAAACCGAACTGGGAATAACGAAAATAAGTCTCGTCCCGCATGCCAATCAGGTTCTTGAGGGCATGGGAACCGTCCAGAGGTGGAATCGGCAGGAGATTGAAGAAACAGAGGAATAAACTGAGCATCGCAACCCGAAGCAGCACTTCATCCATGGCCTCAACCTGGAACAAGTTGGCCGCCCGAAGCACCGCCAACAAAGCCAGGGCAAGCAACACATTCATCATAGGCCCGGCCAGCGCAACCAGGGTATCGTCCCGCCGGCGATGACGCAGATTGCCAAGGTCCACCGGCACCGGCTTTCCCCAGCCAATAATGAAGCCGGCGAGCCTGGAATCCGATGCGGCAAGAAAAACAGCCACCAGGGGAAGAATCACCGTGCCCACCAAATCCATATGGACAGCCGGATTCAGCGAAACCCGGCCTTGAAGACGGGCCGTGTCGTCCCCGCACTTCCAGGCCACCCAGGCGTGCGCAAACTCGTGAAAGGTCAGGATGGGCAGGAAACACACGTAGGTGACCAGACCATCCAGCAAATGCTTCGGATCCATCTCGGGGAAGGTAAGCGCAGATGCCCCCTTCGCAAAGCGAAAAAAAGAGGAGCCACGAAGGCTCCTCTGTTGAGAACCGAAAAATGCCCGTTCCGATCTTAGAAGGTCAGGTAGATTTCCGCCCGGGTGAACATCCCATCGTTGTCATAAACATCTTCATCGTAGAAATCGCCCGGGATGAAATAGTCCATCATAAAACGGACCATGAGATGGCTGTTGTGAGTGTAGCGGACCATGCTGCGGAAGAGGTGGCCTTTAAAGCTCCCGCTGTCGAATCCCTCGCGGTCCTCATAGCTCTCCGCGGCAAACAATGCCGAGTAATCGTTCACCCAGTCCACTTTCTTGAACGGCTTCATGCTCCAATTGACATTCGGCCGGATCAGGTTCGACCAATAGGCGGGCTTTCCATACTCGGTGGTGTTAAACACCAGGAATTCGCTCCATTGCGGCCATCGGCCCCAAAGGGGATCAAACGCATTACTATCGTCATCGTCCCCATCGTCATCCCCGGACAAATACTCCACCCCCACTTGCAGGCTGTTGTTCAGGGAGTCCTGGAACGAATACTTGGCATTCGCGATGGCGCCAAAAGCCAGGACATCCTGATCGTTCAACTCGCCAAATTCGGGTGCGAACTGGCCGGAGATCGTCCATTTGTCCGTCGGCTTGACCTCAGCGCGGGCCCCAAATGCGAAGATGTCGCCATCCGTTCCGCCGGCGAGTTCCGCATTGCGATGCGAGTAAATGAAAAATCCATCCAATTGAGTTTTTTCCACTGATTTGTTGGAAACATACAGGATGACGCCCCGCTCGTCCTGCTCGCTGACATAATGCCGGAAATCCTGCTCGTTAATCGGCGGCAGCCAGGCGTCCTCTTCCGCGGACTGATCGATGTAGATCGCATTGACCACCGTCTTGGCGTCTTTCCAGTCAAAGGTCAGCCGGGCCGCATCAAAGTAATGCGTCCGCGATCCGTCTCGGGGAGTGCCATCGCCAATCAGCCAGCCGTCGCCAAACTCAAATCGCGGTCCAACCATGAAATCCTGCCGACCAATGGTCATCGTCAGTGGCATATCGGCCGGCTTGATCTTCACATTGAACGTGTCCGGAATGAACTCGTCCAACTCGAAATCCTCCATCTGCTGGGTGCGCCCCTTGTAGCCGTAAACGTTGTACTCCTCCTCGGGCTTGAACCAATACCGGGGTTCCCAGGTTAAACGCGCGTTAAAGTCCACTTGCTCAATGGGACTGAGAGTCGTCCATACCCGCGCCCGAAATCGAAAATAATTCATCTCGTTGCGTTCGCCCTCCCGCGTCAGGTTCGGATTCATGACATACTCGTGACGCAACCGCAAATCGGCGCCCCAGGTCATCCAGTCTACCGGGTGCTTTACATCCTTAATCCACTGTTCGGTCGGCGATAAATTTTGTGGGGCGCTTGCTGCTGCCGCCGCGGTTTGAGCTGAAGCGCTCACCGCCGCCGCCAGCGCACAACTGCCTGCGACACAAAAGCCTGCGAGTCGGTTTAAGTCTTGCTTCATGTGAGTCGATCGATTGGGTTAATGTCGTTGTGAATCCCCGTCAGTAGGGCACCCTCGCGATGGATCTTGCCTCTGAGTGCGGGCACCGTCTTCCGACCAAAGGATTCCGTCTCACCATGTACTAAGTTTTTCTAATTCTGGCAAACGTTTTTCCTACATTTTTGCCGGGCAGCAGGATCCCATGCCGATCAGACTCCATGCCCTTCATTCTGCGGGCAACACCTCGGCCAGCATTTCCAGCTCGGTCAAAATCTGCCGGACCGCCTGCGGATCCTGGGCGGAATTGTGGCCCGTTTTCAAGGCCTTGAGAAGACCTTCGGCGCCCATCGCCGCCGCGCTTTCGGCCAAACCGGCCAGATCGATAGCCGGCAGGAGCTCGGCCGTGCCTTGCACGCTTTGCTGGATCAATCCATGTTGGCCTCGAACCAATTCGGAAAACTTGGCCACCATTCGAGCGCAGGCCTCTTGATCGACTCCGTATTTTTTCATCAGTTGATCCGAGGTCCAAAATAAGGATCGATCGGGGGGAAGAAGCTCGGCCACTTTCTGCAGCAAGGCGGCGCACTGGATCGGTTTGAGGAGATAGTGCCGGCAACCCAACTCGGCCGCTTGCCGGACGTGCCCGACATCCGAATGGCAGGTGCAGATCACAACGGGCACCACCGCCCACTTTGGAGTCTTCTTCATCCATTGGATGAGCTCAAAGCCTCCCATCCGGGGCATATTCAGGTCGGTGATGACCAACTGAATCTCCGGACGTTCATCCATGCACCAAATGGCCTCTTCGCCGTTCCTGGCGAAGACGGTCTGGTACCTGTTGCGGTTGAGGTGAAAACCGATCAGCTCAGCGGATATTTCGTTGTCTTCAACAATTAGAACGCTCATATTTTGATCCTTTCCCGGGGTCTTTCCGAAGCCGGCAAACCATGCCAAGCCAAACAAGGATCAGCCCCCCCCCAGAGGTGGAAAGAGTCAAGCCTCTCATTATTCCATCTTAAAACTTTGCTATTCAATAAGTTGCTTATGATTTCTCCACCAAATCAGCACCCTCCCCTTTCTACAAGCGGGCTCTGCCAAAGGACTGCGGGAAACGATATCGCGTCATTGCCTTTCTATCGGCATCCGAGGGGTCTGGCTTAAGCAGAAACTCGAAAAACCATCCATCATGGACCGCTGGAAAACCTGGACATGAGGCAACCCTGGGGTCATCATCGACGCCCTAGAATCATCGGGCAGTGGTCCTACGACCCTAAGTGGATGTTTTGGAGGCGGCAGTCTCGATAAGGCCGGAAGAGGTTGTGGCGATCACGATTACAAAGGAAAGCTCGGTCTGTAGGAGCCAGGGCGTTACCGATCCTTGTATTAATAAACGCGATAGCTAAGCCGACCACACGGGTATGTCCCCGTCGAAGGCTTGGCCTGGATGCCGTCGAGCATCGGATTTGGGCTTTAAAATGCGGGGGGATGGCATGCAAGTTTTTGAGGAAATCTGGACCGCGTCGATGGCACTGTGGAATCTACCGTTCACAGTGATGCTGCTCGTCGTGTTGTTTTACTGGGGGTTCGTGCTCCTGGGGATTTTCGATCTGCATACGGGTGACGCCAGCCTCGAGGTCGAAACGGGAATGGACGGGGCAGCGGACGCGGATGTCTCCGCAGACGCTGATATCTCTTCGGACGCCAGCGTCGAGGGCGGGGCCGAAGCGCACGGACCGGGAGATGCCGACGTTCATGCGGATGGAATGGGGGCCGAGAGTGGCGGTTGGCTCCACAGCACCGGGGATTTTCTCCATGTGGGAGCCATGCCGGTCATGGTGCCCCTCAGTTTGCTGACCCTTTGCTTGTGGACCCTGGGAGTCGTTTCCACCCATTACTTGAATCCGGCGGGGCACTGGGGACTGGCCCTGGCGCTCACGGGGGGAAATCTGGTTTTGAGTGCCGTGCTGACGCGGTATCTGGGATGGCCCTTGCGCTGGCTGTTTACCGCCCTCAACAAGGACTATGACAGCATCGGGCCCCTTGTCGGCCAGATTTGCCGGGTCACCACCGGAGAAGTCACCCCCAAGTTCGGCCAGGCCACCCTCGAAACCCGTGGATCTCCCCTCACCCTGAATGTTCGCACCACCGGCGATGAGGTGCTCCACCGAGGCGATGAGGCCCTGGTGATTCAACACGACAAGAAAACGGACAGCTACCGAATCACGCGCTTTAAAAACCTAAAACTGGAGGAATAAACTTATGCTCGCGGTATCGACTTTTGGAAATGTTCTCATCACGTTCCTTGCCCTGATCGGGGCGGTGGTAGCGGCAGGAATCGCCGTGCTCGTGGTCCGTTGTTATCGCAAAGTGGAACAGGGCCAGGCCTTGGTGCGAACGGGCCAGGGCGGCACCAAAGTCGCTTTCTCCGGCATGCTGGTCTTCCCCGTCATCCACAAGGCCGAATACATCAACATCTCCGTCCACCGGATCGAGATCGACCGGCGCGGGACCGCCGGACTGATCTGCAAGGACAACTTGCGGGCCGACATCACGGTGGCGTTTTTTGTCCGGATCAACAAGACCGAAAACGACGTCCTCAAAGTGGCCCAATCCATCGGCTGTCAGCGCGCCTCCAACCGCGAGGCCATTGTGGAGCTGTTCGACGCCAAGTTCTCCGAAGCCCTCAAGACCGTCGGCCGGCGCTTTGATTTTGTGGAGCTCTACAATTCCCGCGAGGAATTCCGGGATACCATCATCAAAATCATCGGCACCGATCTCAATGGTTTCGTTCTGGAGGACGTCGCGATCGATTACCTCGAGCAAACCAGCCTCGATCATTTGAATCCAAATAACATCCTGGATGCCGAGGGCATCAAAAAGATCACCGACCTCACCGCGACCCAGGCCAAACTGGCCAACCAAATTACTCGGGAAAAGGAAAAGGTGATCACTCAGCAAAATGTCGAAACCCAGGAAAAAATCCTCGAGCTCAACCGGCAGCTCGCCGAGGCCACCGAAAAACAAAAACGCGAGGTGGCCACCATCAAGGCTCGGGAAGAAGCCGAGGCCCGCAAGGTCGAGTTCGAACAGAAACTCCGCTCCGAACAGGCCCGCATCTCGACCGAGGAGGAAGTCCTGGTGGCGGAAGAGAACAAGAATCGCCAGATCATCGTCGCCCGCAAAAACAAGGAACGCACCGAAGCCGTCGAAATCGAGCGCGTGGAAAAAGACCGCCTGCTCGAAGCCAATGAACGCGAACGCGTGGTCTCTCTGGCCCAAATTGAAAAAACCAAGGCCGTCGAAATCGAACAAAAGAAAATCCAGGACGTCATCCGCGAGCGTGTCATGGTCGAGAAAACCGTCGTGCAGGAACGCGAGCGGATTAAGGATACCGAGGCCTTCGCCGCCGCGGACCGGCAGAAAAAGGTGATTGTTACCAAGGCCGAAATGGAGGCAGAAGAAGGCCTGGTCAAGGAAATCAAGTCCGCCGAAGCCCACAAAAAGGCGATCGAATTAACCGCCGAAGCCGAAAAATTCCGCCTGGTCAAACAGGCGGAAGCCGCAAAATCCTCCGCCGAAATCCACGCCGAGGAAACCATCATCAAGGCCCAGGCGGGTCTGAAATCCGCCGAACTCGACGCCACCGCCAAGAAAACCCTCGCCCAGGCCATCACAGCCGAAACGGCCGCCCCCGGACTCGGCGAAGCCCAAGTCCAGGAGGCCAAGGCCCAGGCCCTCGAAAAACAAGGCACGACCGAGGCCAAAATCATGCAGCTCAAGTTCCAGTCCGAAGCCGATGGCATCAAACAAAAGGCCGAATCCATGAAACTCCTCGACGGGGTCGGACGCGATCACGAGGAATTCAAACTGCGCCTCAACAAAGAACGCGACGTCGAGCTCGCCTCCATCCAGATTCAAAAGGACATCGCCTCCAGCCAGGCCCTCGTGGTCAGCGAGGCCCTGCGCCACTCCCGAATCGATATTGTCGGCGGCGACGCGGCCTTCTTCGACAAGATCGTGGGCGCCATCAGCGCGGGCAAAGCGGTGGACCGGCTCCTGGACAACAGCCAGGCGCTCTCGGATATCAAACAAACCCTGTTCAACGGCAATCCCGACCAGTTCCGTCAGCAATTGAAATCCTGGATCTCCCAGTTTGGTCTGACCACGGAAGATCTCAAGAACCTGACCCTGGCCGCCGCCCTGACTCGCATGATGACCCTGAACACCGAGCCGAAGACCAAAGGCCTTCTGAATCGCCTGCTCGAATGGGCGCAACAACAAGGATTACACAACCAAAAGGTCAGCCAGTTCCTCGAAACCCAATCCTGAATTCCCCCAGGCTCATGCGATTCCGGCCGGTCGCACCCCGACCGGATCCAGCCTGATCCCTGAATGGCTACCGATCTCTCAACCCAGCCGCCCCAGCCCGATCCGGCGGGCGGCGCCTCCGCCGCTCCCGGCCCCGTGGTTCTCGATCAGGGAACCTATGAGGTCCTCCGTCAACGCCTGCAACGACGACAACAGGAACTCAAAGAAAAGCTCCAGCAGCTTAATGCCGCCCGCAAACAGGTTTTCGGCACTCTCGAGTCCACCCTGGTCGCCACCGAGCACATCACCACCCCCAACAATTGCACGGCCTCGGACCTGGTGGCGGTCGGAGCCAATCGGTTTTTGTTTGGCTTCAACGTGTTCATCGGGCTCAAATCGCAAACGACTGTTAGGGACGTGTTTGCGGCTTACGAAAAACGCGACCACACCTTTTCGCCGCTTCCCCTCGACCTGATCGCCCACCGCGATTTCGAAACCGATTTCCGCGAATTATACCGCTATTACAAGAATCCCACCTTCGTCAAGTTCTCGATCCAAGGACCTCGTCTGTTCATGCTGTTTCGCGTGGGCCAAAACGAGACCGACATCAAGACCTTCCAATGGCTGATCCAGGCCGACCAACTCCTCTACCAGGGCCACCGCGGGGATCATGAACTCCGAACGCCCCCCCAGCATGAGTTCGAGTGGAAACGAACCCACCGCGACTTTCACCGCGGCGGGAAATACCCCCACATCTCCATCGAGGATCGCGTCTTCGTCGAAACCATCGGCGGCGATCTGACGGTGAAAGTGGAGGACAACACGGAAACCGGCACCGGCATCTACTCCGAAACCGTCGAACACCGCGACCAAACCCTGGACGACGCCGAGGTGTTCTACAGCATCCTCGGACACCTGGTTCTCCTCAAAATCCGCCCCTACCAGGAGGATCGCTTTCGTTATCTGGTCTTCAACGGAAAACTCCAGCAGGTCCAGCGCATCGATGCCATCGAAGACGCCTGTGTGCTGCTTCCCCACGATCAAGGCATCATTTTTTCCAACGGATATTACCTCCAACTCGGCGAGTTCAAGCAGTTTCCCACCGGTCTGGCCCACATGGTCTTTGAACAACGGCTGGCCGCGCCCAACGGAGAGGATCACCTGTTTGTTTTCTACAACCGCCGGGAGGGCTTATACGTCTTGATGTCTTACAACATCATCACCCAAAAAATCGAGTCCCCCATCCTCTGCAACGGATACTGCCTTTTTCCGAATGGTGAAATGGCGCTGTTCCGCGCCGGCCACGAACCTCAAAAACACCACGCCCTGCAAATCTGGCACACTCCCTATCTGCACCCCGATTTCACCCTGGCCGCAACGCAAAAGAAGGACGATTTCCTCTTCAAACTCGGCAATGCCACCCTCGTCAATTGCATGTCCGAATGCCATGAACTCCTCGCCTTGCTCGAAAAAGAGGATTCCTACGGCGATCTCTACGTCGACGTCGTCAAGGCCAGCTCCGAGGTGATGGACACTTACTTCTGGCTGGACCGTTCCGAGGCCTTCCACTTGCGCGCCACCCTCGAGGCGATCCGCGAGACCGCAACAGCCGCAATTGCCGAATTTGAAAAAGTCCGCAGGCTCAAACGCCAGGCCCAATCCGAATTCAACCGGATCGCGCAACAAGCCCGGGACCAACTGGAAACCGCGGCTCACGGACCCTTCAGCCATATCGATGACTATGTGCGCTGCCTCGGCCGTTTGCGCGGGCTCCGCGGTGAACTGGTCGGGCTTAAGGATGTCCGTTACATCGACATCGCCGGCGTGGAACAGCTGGAATCCGAAATCACCAGCCGCCAGGAGGTCCTTTCCCGCCAGTGCGTCGAGTTCCTCCTGGGCGACGAGGCCCTGGCCCCCTTCCAAGCCCGCGTCCGCCAGCACGAGGCCCGTCTCGCCGGCCTGGACAAAGTGGCTCTCGTCCGCCAGGAAGAACAGGCCGTCCAGCAAACCGCCGGCGAACTCGAGATGCTGATTGAGACCGTCAGCAATCTCAAGATCGATGATCCCACTCAGACCACCCGGATCATCGATGGTATTTCGTCGGTCTACGCCCTCCTGAATCAGGTCCGCCACGCCCTCAAACGCCGGCGCCAGGAACTCCAAACCGTGGAGGGCGCCGCCCAGTTCACCGCCCAGTTGCGCCTGGTCGAACAAAGCGTGGCCAATTACCTCGAAATCTGCGACACCCCCGAGCGATGCGAGGAATACCTCAACAAAGTCATGGTCCAGGTCGAGGAACTCGAGGGCCAATGCGCCGATCTCGAAGACTTTCTTCTCAAACTGGCTGAAAAACGGGAGGAGATCTACTCGGCGTTCGAGAGCCGGAAACTCGCTCTGGTGGAGTCTCGAGGCCGCCGGGCCCAGGCGCTCATGGCCGCCGCCGACCGCATCTTCCAGGGTCTCCATCACCGCGTATCGCGATTTGAATCCGTCGCCGAAATCCACGGCTATTTTGCGTCCGACCTCATGGTCGACCGAGTTCGCGCCCTGGTGCGGCAACTGGCCGAGCTGAACGAAAACGTCAAGGCCGACGATCTCCAAACCCGCCTGAAGACCCTGCGCGAAGAGGCGGTGCGCCAGTTGAAGGATCGCCAGGAACTCTTTGTGCGCGGCCAGCCGATCATCCAACTCGGCAAACACCGCTTCACGGTCAATACCCAGAAACTCGAGCTCACGGTCGTCCCGCGAGACCCGGATCTCTGTTTTCATCTCACCAGCACGGCGTTTTTCGAGACCATCACCGATCCCGAGCTCCTTTCCACCCGCCCGGTTTGGACCCAGGAACTCGTCTCGGAAACCCGAGATCTCTACCGGGCCGAATACCTGGCCTACCAGGCCCTCCGAGCTCTGGAAACCGCAACGGCCGAACCGACCGCTCCGCAAGCAGCCGCATGGTCCGACGCCGAATGTTTGGCCTTTGTCCAGCAGTTTCAATCCGGACGATATGCCGAAGGCTATGTCAAAGGTTTGCACGACCAGGATGCCGCGCGCATCTTGCGATGCCTCCTGAGCATGCGGCTGACCGCCGGAATGCTTCGCTATTCTCCCGCCTCGCGCGCTTGTGCCACCGTGTTTTGGCATTGCCAGAAACCTCAACTGCCGCTCCTGGCCGCTCATCTGAAGGGTCTCCGTGTCCGCCGGGAATTGTTTCCCCAACCATCCGCGCACCCCCCCTGCATCCAGGAACTCCAACAACACCTGGATGAGTTCATCCGCCAAACCGGGCTGTTCGATCCCACTGTCTCCCAGGAGGCCGCGGAATACCTGTTCTACGAACTCACCAGCCGCACACAATTCGTCATAAGCCGCGAAGCCACCCGGCTTTACCGGTCTCTTCAGGAACATCTGGCCCAAACCCATTCCTCGAACCGTTTGGAGGACTTGCTCCAGGCCGTCGCCACAGATCCCCTCAAAGCGATGCAACTCCTCCGGGATTGGATCACGGGATTCCTGCAAATCCAGGAGATGCCCGGATCCGAGGCTTTCATCGATGAAACCGCATCCCTGCTGCTTCGCCGCGGATTTGATCCCGGCGCGGTGGCCGACGCCAGCTTCCAGGCCACCTTGACCGGCATGGCCGGAACCCACCCCCTACTCGTCAACCAGAACTACGAGCTCAATTACCACGCGTTCCTTGCCCGTCTCCAACGCCACGAACGTGAAATCGTTCCCCTGTTCCGCCACTGGCAGGAACGCAAGGCGATCCTGCTCGAGAAAAAACGCCAAGCCCTCCGGCTCGAATCCTTCGAGCCGCGTGTCCTGAGCTCTTTTGTCCGCAACCGGTTGATCGATCGCGTCTACCTGCCGCTGATCGGCGACAACCTGGCCAAACAAATCGGCGTCGCCGGCGAGGAAACCCGCACCGATCGCATGGGACTGCTGCTTCTAGTCTCCCCGCCGGGCTACGGCAAGACCACCCTCATGGAATACGTCGCCAGCCGCCTCGGCCTGACTTTCATCAAGATCAACGGCCCCGCCCTGGGCGCCCAGGTCACAGCCTTCGATCCCGCCGAAGTCCGCCAAGCCACGGCCCGCGAAGAACTCCGCCGCCTGAATCTGGCTTTCGAAATGGGCGATAACCTCATGATCTATGTCGATGACATCCAGCATTGTCATCCGGAGTTCCTTCAAAAGTTCATCTCGCTCTGCGACGCCCAACGCCGCGTCGAAGGAGTCTATGAAGGCCAGGCCCGCACCTACGACCTTCGGGGCCGCAAAATCGCCGTCGTCATGGCCGGCAATCCCTACACGGAAAGCGGCGAGAAATTCAAAGTCCCCGACATGCTGACCAACCGGGCCGATACCTACAACCTCGGCGATATCATCGCCGACGCGGAGGATGCCTTCAAAGAGAGTTACCTCGAAAACGCCCTGACCTCCAACCCCGTCCTCAACCGCCTCGCCAGCCGCAGCCAAAAGGATGCCCAGGCCGTGATCCAACTCGCGGGCGGTTCCCCCCGCGATGCGGTCGATTTCGAGGGCGCCTACTCCGTTCTGGAGCTCAACGACTTCGTCGCCGTCATGCGGAAGTTGATCCGCATCCGCGATGTCGTCCTGCGGATCAACCAGGAATACATTCGGTCCGCCGCCCAGACCGAGGCCTACCGCACCGAGCCCCCTTTCAAGCTCCAAGGATCGTATCGCAACATGAACCGCCTGGCCGAACGCGTCCTGCCAGTCATGAACGACGATGAGATCCAAGCCCTGATTCTGGATCACTACCAGAACGAAGCTCAAACTCTCGCCAGCGGGGCGGAAGCCAATCTTCTCAAATTTAAGGAAATCCTGGGGCTCCTGTCCCCCGCCGAAACCGAGCGGTGGAAAGAAATCCAACGCACGTTCCAACGCAACCTGTTGTTCCACGAGGCCGGCGCACACGATCCTGTCGGCCGCATCGTCGCCCAATTGGCCGCCTTTTCCGAAGGCCTCGAATCCATCCGCTCCGCCCTGGCCAAACGCCCCCAGCCCGATCACCCCCCCGCCCATCCGGAGTTCCATGCGCCAACGATCCCGCAGTTGGACAAGCTGGCTCTGGAACTTGAGTCCCTCCGAAACACCATCTCGTCAGCCCTCCAGAAACAGACGCAACAACCTCTGTTCCGCCTCCAGGATCCCTCCCGCAAGGCCGATTACGAAATCACCCAGGTCACCCAGGATACCCTCCGGAAAATCTGGGCGGTCATCGAAGAAGATCGGTCAGCGTCCCAAACGCCCCCCCCGGCTCCGCCCCGCGAATAGGGGGAGGCTTTTTTAACGGAAGTTCCTTTTGCAGGCAGAGCAATATCGCACGCAACCTCCTCATTCCAATCACTTGAACCTGGACTGAGTGAGCTTCTTCTTAGTGGACTCGACCGTGCCGCGAGATCGGAGTTTCTTGGGTAAGACAATCCTGGCCAGTTCCGGCAGCTTGTTCACTTGGGGACGTCCTTCGGGGATTAATGGGTCTTTGACCTTGCCATTGACCACCACCTCCGTGACACGCAGGCCGCTCAATTGCTTGAAGCCCTCCTCGACGGTCAAATCTTCCCCGGCCCAAGCGTGTTGCTGTTTCTAAATCAATCGATAGGCCAGCATGACGACCAATACGAATTCGCGCGTGCTCGCCTCGAATCGCACATGCACCGGACGCAGTTCCAATTCCACTGTTTTTCACGTGCGGAAGTTCGCTTCGACCAGGCCAAATCCTTCTAGCCTGGATTTCCACGGAAAACCTTTTGGCTAAGCGAAACTTAAGCTCAGTGCGCATTGTGCTGTAGATTTTCAG
>JAKLHY010000074.1 GCA_022709905.1 Verrucomicrobiota bacterium
GGCTACATTATTGACCCAAAAAATACTCATATATCTGAACATCAACAATTAACGCTTCAGAGCTATAGGAACATCTGATCTAGGGAATAAACGCGGCAAATAAGGATTGCAGTTCCTCTTCCACTTGAGCCGGATCCGTCAAGGTTTGCGCGATTTCGTCGTGGAGAAGACGCCGATATCGTTTGCGCAGGCGATGCACCGCCGCCCGCAGGGCGGTTTCGTCCTGCCCCAACAATCCGGCCACATCGGCATAACGCCAGTCCTCTGTTCCGGGAGTCAGGAAAGGCTTGAGCAGTTCGAATTGCTGTTCCCGTCCTTCAGACATGCACTCGGCGCGCAACCGCGACACCACACGTTCCAGCAGGGCCAGCGCCCATTCGCGGTCAAAGGCCAGGTCGGGGCTGGTATGAGTGGCGGTGGCGAGCTGGAACTGGCTGTCAGCCGTCTGCCAGTCCAAGGGCAAATGAAGGGCCTGTCCGCCACGTTTCTGCCGGTGGGACTTGTCCCATTCGTTGGCTAGGAAATGTTTCAAGGAGGCCAGCAGGAAAGCGCGGAACCGGCCGCGCTCGGCGGATAAACCCGTCAAATAGTTTTTTTGAAGAAACCGGGCGAAAAAGGCCTGGGTCAAGTCCTCGGCGTCTTCCTTGCCATGTCCGCGCCGACGAATGTAAGCGTAAAGGGGAAACCAGTAGGTTCGACACAGTTCTTCCAGGGCGTGGTCAGCCTCGGGCGTGGCAGACCGGCCCGCCGCCAGCACCACGCTCCAATGCGTGGTCCCGAAGATGTCATTCCAGGAGGCTGCGGACAGATTAGATTCTTTCGAGGTCATGGCGGATCGGGCGATGACCATGCGCGGCACGCTCGCGTATAGCGGATCTTCACTCCACGTCCGTTATCCTCGAAGCCGAGGATTTCCAGGAGGCCGCGTCCCCCTTCGCGCGTGAGGAACAAGAAGGCATTGCCGGCATCGGTTTGGCCGGCGCGATTAATTTCCTGACGGGGCGACAGATCGGATAGGGTAACGCATCGGACAAGGTCCGCCGCAGTAACCGTTTCCCACGCATTTGTCGGCGCCTGAACGAGAACCATATCGTAGCCGGTGATCACGGGATGCAAGGCGATCTGACGCAGCGCGAGGAGATCGACGCCAGTCGCGCGGAGCCAGTCCCGAGATTCGCGGAGATCGGGACGCAGCATCGAGTTCGTGGCCCAACGTTCCGAGTCGAGGTCGAACAGCACGAAATTGGTAGCGGCGGCTTCCGGCAGAAGGATATCGATCGGCCTTGTCAGGCGCCAGGAATTCGTGGTGGGCTGGGGCTCCCGATTCAGCGAGTCCACGATCTCGTGCACCTCCGCTCCGCTCCAGCGGCCCGTGATGGTGAGGCGTCCGCCGCTGATGGGCGATCGAATGACGGGCGCGTTGATGACGTGGCCCCGAAACACAATGGCCAGGCTCCGGTTGATATGCTTGGCCGTGAGGGCGGCAAATCGGCGGCTGCCGTCCTCGGTCAACTGGACGAGAATCGCCCGCTGGCCATCGGGCTGAAATGCGAGCCCGGCGGTGGCCACATCGGAGCCGTCCGCCACGACCTCGCGCAGAACACGCAACTGGCGCTGGCCCGTGCGATCATTTGGATCGGACAGCAGATCGATCGGGTCGGGCGAATCCTCGGCTGCCACCAAACGGAACTGGAGCGCCTGGTTTCCCAATCTGGAGGCTGCTTCGGCCTGTTCGTTGGTTGGGGCCGGTGTTTTGGTTTCTATCTTCATTTCCGACGAGGTATCGACCGAGAACCGAAGCGACCTGAACTCGCCTTCTCCCCGAACGTTCCAAAGGCCGTTTCCTTGCGATTTGAGCCGGATGGCGGCATGGGGTTGCGGCTCGAGGGCGAGTTGGTTCTTCCTGAACCGGCTGAACTGGCACTCAGCCCGCCTGAGGTTCGGGGAAACGTTGACGGAGAGGTTTTCCAGCCGGTAATTCTCTGCCTGCAGGCGTTGTTCAATCTGGCTCCGAAGCTTCTGCTCGACGGCAACGACGGCGGCGGGAGAGATGTTGCTCTCGGTTCTTGTCCAGTTCAAAACGCTCAGCGAGAGAAAGGTCACAGCGGGCGGGATGGCGATGACCGCTAGAACAACGGCAGCGACGATGGCCAATGCCTTGATCCAATCACGGCTCCAAAGGGGTTTGCCTGCCGGTTTGGACTGAGGTTGTGGCGGGACCGGCGCGGGATCGACGGTCGATCTGTGAATTCCAGATTCCGCGGGATCGGTCGCGATGGTTTCCAGGTGGGTTTTGAGCACGCTGGCCTGCTGATATCGGAGTTCCCGATTCGTCTCCAAGGCTCGGAGGACGACCTCATCAAGTCGCACGTCCACCTGGACTTTTTTGGAGGGCGGTTCGAGCGGTTTGCCGGGAAGTTCGCCGGTGAGCATTTGATAAAACACAACGCCCAACGCGTAGATATCAGCCCGGTGATCGACCTCGGTGGGATGTTCCACTTGTTCGGGCGCCATGTAATGGGGCGTGCCCATCACCTTGCCCGCGTCGGTAAGATTGGCAGGGACAGCCGGCTCGGCTGCTTGCGGAGGCCCCTCGGCTGTCGGACGCCCGGGTGGGGCGTCTCTACCTTGAATGATTTTCACCAGGCCGAAGTCGGCCACTTTCACCCGCCCACGGCGGTCGAGCAGGATGTTCTCCGGCTTGATGTCGCGGTGGACGATGCCCTGGTCGTGAGCGTATTGGAGCGCGTCGCAAATCTGCGGCACAATCGCGAGGGCTTCGCGCGCGGAGAGGCGGCCGGCATGCAGAAGTTGGCGCAGGTTCACGCCGTCCACGAGTTCCATGAGAAAAAAGTAAAGCCGCCCGTGTCCTGTGGTTTCCGGCGGGTGCGGAGCCGGCTCTGCCGGCTGAGAAGCTGGCGCGGATTCAGGGGGGCCGCCGGTTGGCAACTGGACCTGGCCGAACTCGTAGAGCGTCACAATACCGGGATGGTTCAGCCTGGCGAGGACCTTGGCCTCTCGGGCAAATCGTTCGGCAAACGCGGTCTCCTCGCCAATCCCAGGGGGCAGAATCTTCAGGGCCGCCACGCGATCCAGTGGCTTCTGCCGCGCCTTGTATACCGCCCCCATGCCGCCTTTGCCGATGAATTCAAGAATCTCCAATTGAGGAAAGGCCGGGGCGAGTTCGGCCGGCGCGGGGGGAACGAAGGACGGTTGTTTTCGGTCCACGGTTGTGTCGGCGGCTGCTCCCAGCTGAAGAAGACAGGCCGGGCACAGCCCCGCGACCGAACCGACGGCCAACGGCGTGCCGCATTGCGGGCAATGGAGCGATTGCTCTGGCGGGTTCATCGGTTTTCCATCGTTCATACACTAAGTTCAGAAGCAAATCGCCGAAAATGTGACAGGACTCGGCTCCGAAAATCGCATGAACGACCACTTAGGGACTGGCATCCGAGATCAAAACAATTATGATCTTCGGCAAGAAACGAGTATTCCATTCCCGGCAATTGATGTACAAAAAAGGAAACAATCCTATGAGCAATAGTAAGATCCAAAGAGCCTGTTTGAAAATTCCGAGGGACGCTGTTTATGCAAAATTCAAACAGGCTCTTACACGGCGGCAGTTTCTGACTCGGAGCGCGATGGCGGCGGGGGCGGTGGTTGCGCCTTGTCTTATCCCGGCATCGGCGCTGGGGCGCAGCGGAGTGGTTCCGCCAAGTGAACGCATCGTCATGGGGGGCATCGGAATGGGGGGACGCGGTTCGTATGATTTGGGCTGGATGTTGGGCGAACCGGATGTTCAGTGGGTGGCAGTTTGTGATGTTTTGAAAAGCCGTCGCGAATCGGCCAAGAGCCAGGTGAATGCTAAATATGGCAACAAAGACTGCGCGGTTTATGGCGACCTGCGTGAATTCCTGGCCGAACGGACGGATGTGGACGCCGTGTTGATTGCGACTGGCGATCGATGGCATGCGCTGGCGTCGGTCATGGCGATGCGGGCGGGCAAGGATGTCTATTGCGAAAAACCGGCCTGTCTGACGATGGCGCAGGGTCAGATGGTGGTGGAAACGGCGCGTCGCTATGGCCGTGTCTACCAAACGGGCGCCCAGCGGCTCAGCGAGCCGAACCATGTGTTCGCCATCGAAATGGCCCGATCCGGCCGGTTGGGCCCCATCCATACCGCCTACGCCGACATCCGCTGGCGCGACGGCATGCGCCACGACTGGTTGCCAGCCGAGCCGGAACCTCCCAAAAGTAATTTGGACTGGGACGTCTGGCTCGGGCCGTGTCCCTGGCGGCCATATAACAGCGGTTATGTGAATGGCGGAGGATGGTATCACTTTTACGATTTTGCGACCGATGTCGCGATGTGGGGGGCACACACAGTTGCCCAGGCCCTGGCAGGTCTGGATCTGTCAAACGTTTCTTACATCGAATTCCCCTATGACGGACCGGATGCGACCATGATGACGCGCTTGTCCAACGGAGTGCGCCTGGTGTTGTTCCGAGTCAGCGGCTCGGTTTGGGAGCCCTGTAAATACTGGCATGGCGCTTGCGGGGAACGCTTCGATGGTCCCGATGGATGGGCTGCGGCTGCCGACGGTTATGAGCGCCCCGACGTCTCATCGCCGGCCCTGTTGCTCGAATACAAGAAAGTCCTGGCCGCATACACAGCCAGGACGCAACGGCAGTTGAACCACGCCCGGGATTTCTTCGACTGTGTCCGCTCGCGTCGGTCCACGGTGGCCAATCCCGAGGTGATGTCGCGGTCGATGAACATCTGCCTGGCGGCCGATATTTGCGAGCAACTCAAGCGAGGTCTGAAGTTCGATCTAAACAAGGCCGAGTTTGTTGACGATGCCGAGGCGAACCGGTTGCGGTCCCGCGCCATGCGCGTTCCATTTGCGTTTTAGTTCAACCCCGCCAAAAACCCGCCATGAAACATATTTTCTTCGCTCTGCTCCTGCTCACCGGGACTGTCTTTGCCCAGGAAGACAAACTTCTCGATCTCCTCAAGTCAAACGCGTCACCCAAGGAAAAAGCCGATGCCTGTCGGGAATTGGCGCGCATCGGGACCCGGCAGGCCGTGCCTGTGCTTGCGCCGTTGCTTGCGGATGAGAATCTTTCGCACATGGCCTGCTATGCGCTCGAACCGATCGCGGATCCAGCTGCCAGCGCCGCGTTGCGAGAGGCTCTCGGAACACTCAAAGGACGATGGCTTGCTGGAGTGATCCGCAGTCTGGGCGTCCGCAAGGATCGCGAGGCCGTCGAATTGCTCGCCAGGTATTTGAACGACTCGGATCCCGTTGTCGCGGAGGCGGCGGCGCGGGCCTTGGGCAACATCGGTGGCGCGGCGGCGCTTGCGCTGGAAATTGCATTGGCCAGTGGTTCGGCCAACCGGCTCGCGGTATGCGAGGGATTATTCCGTTGCGCGGAAGAGATGGCAGGCCCGGAGGCAACCGTCATCTATGACAAGGTCCGGGCCATTCCGAATCTGCCGCATCATTTGCGGGTCGCGGCGTTGCGCGGCGCGATCCAGAGTCGCGGAACCCAGGGGCTGCCTCTGTTGTCCGAGGCCATTCGGACTGAATCGTATGTGCCGGCGATTGACGCGATCGGGATTTCCATGGAGATGCCGGGCGCCGAGGTCACCCGGACGTTGGTTGCAGAACTCGCCCAGGCGAACAAGGAAAAGCAGGTTTTGTTGCTGCAGGCACTCGGGAATCGAGGGGATGTCACTGCGGCGCCCGCTCTCGAATCCCTGGCGCAAAGCGGCCCCGTCAACCGCCGCATCGCGGCCATTCGCAGCTTGGTGCAGCTGGGCCCCCCATTGTTGGTACCCAAGCTGGTTGGATGGTTGAAAGATCCCAATACGGCGGTTTCCAGCGCCGCGCAGACCGGGTTATTCGGGTTTCCAGGCAAGGAGGCCGACGCGGCGGTGGTGGCGTTGGTAAGCGATCCAGACACAAAGATCCGCATCGCGGCGATTGAATCGGCCAGTCAGCGCCGGATCACGACTGCGGTCCCAGTCTTGTTGAACACCACCCGTGATGCGGATGCGGGTGTGTCGGGCGCCGGTTTCAAGGCCCTCGGCGAGCTCGGGCGTCCGGCGGACATTCCCAGCATGGTGGATGCCTTGTTGCAGACCAACGCCGTCACGGCGGCCGAGACCGCGTTGTCAGCGATCTGTGCCCGGCAATCGGATCCCGCAACTTGCACGGAGCTTTTGCTTCCGAGCCTGGCAAAGGCGCGGGGCGAACCGAAGCTTGCCTTGCTGCGTGTGCTGGGCACGATCGGCGATCCAAAAGCCCTGGCCGCCGTGCGATCCGCAGCCGCCGATCCCGATGCGGCAATCAAGGAGACGGCCCTTCGGGTATTGTGTGAATGGCCAAACGTTCATGCGCTTTCCGACCTGGCTCAGCTCTCGAGGACAGCCTCAGAACCCAAGTTCAGAATTCTCGCGCTGCAAGGTCAACTCCGGTTAATCCCCATGCAGAACGTATCCGACGCGCAGAAGCTGTCGCAGGTCAAAGAATTGTTGCCCTTGATCGAGCGCCCGGACGAACGCCGTCTCGTGCTGACCATCCTGGGCGGCCTTCCCAGTGTCGAGTCCCTCGCAATGATCACCCCATACTTGACCAGCGAGGGGTTGCAGGAGGAGGCGGGAAGCGCGGCTGTGGTCATTGCCGAGAAAATCGTGGCCACCCATCCTGCGGACGTGGTCGCAGCGATGAAAAAAGTCCAGACGAAAGATAAGAACCTCGCCGCGCGCGTCGAGGCGTTGTTGAAGCGTTAAACCGATTGCCTAAATGAACGTGGCTGGGAACACCCTACCAGGTAGGGCTGGACCGCCCGGGCCAGCCGGGCTTTTCTGAGACGTTCTGCTTCGGAGTCCCTGCGTCCGGCGCGCTCGGCGATCGCGCCCTACCGGGCGGGATATTTCACGGAAGGGACGGAGAAACAGGGGACATAAGACGTATGACCTACGACCTATGACGGTTGTGTGGTTTGCGGCCTTGCGGCTTGGCGTGAAATGAAAGGATCTCACGCAAAGACGCAAAGGCGCAGGGACCTGGAACAGGAGACAGTAGTCAGGGTCTCGATGCACGAGGGTCTGTCTCTGTGCTCTCTGTTTTCTGTGGTTAATAAATAAGCGGTTTACTCGTTTGTCTTCGGATTGACGTCAGGAATTCTTACCACAGGACTCAGAGATCACAGAGCGGTAGTGACGGACCGCCGGGGCCGACCGACCTTTTCTGAGACGTTTTGTTTCGGAGTCCCTGCGTTCGGCGCGCTCGGCGATCGCGCCCTACCGGGTAGGGTCGGACCGCCGGGGCCGACCGAGCTCTTCTGAGACGTTTTGTTTCGGAGTCCCTGCGTCCGGCGCGCTCGGCGGTCGCGCCCTGCCAATTGCGCCCTACCGGGCCGATGGTAGGGTCGGACCGCCGGGGCCGACCGAGCTCTAGGTAGGGCTGGACCGCCCGGGCCAGCCGGGCTTGTTTGAGACGTTCTGCTCCGGAGACTCTGCGTTCGGCGCGCCTGGCAGTCGCGCCCTACCCAGGTCCCAAAGCCCCGCGAGGGGCGAAAGAAGCTCCCCTTGTGTTCCGCATCCAAACCTTGGCTTAGGGTCCGTCAAGAAATAAGCTATACATTCGCGGCGAGGGATTGTTCGCTCCGACGAGGCGCGAGCGACGCGCATACCCCCAGTGGGTCTGAAAGGAGCGAGCAACGACGTCGGAGTGAAGAAGCACCGCCGCCCGGAGGGTTGCACTGAAATTGGCCCGGGGCTTCGTTACTCGGTCGGTCGAGTATCGCGGCGGATACACTCCTTCCCTCGTGCCTTGCCCCAGGCCAATTTGAGTGCAACGAATGTATAGCTTATTTCTTGACGAACCCTTATGCCTTTCACTGGATCTCTTGCGTCCCTGCCGGGACTCGTGATCCGGCCGCTCAGCCCACCCAGCGATGAATCGCTGGGCTATGTTCTACCGCCCTCTCGGGCTCGGCGATGATCGATTCCCGGTTGGGAGCCTCCAAACCGAAGACACCGCGCCGCATCCTCCAACGCCAGTCCCGTCAGGGATGCCCAGTCTAATAACCTCGCGCGGCGTCTAGCATGATTCGTCCCATCAGGGACGACCGATCATAGCCCACCGTTTCAACGGTGGGTTCCGAAGACGTCCCGTGCCTCCCCAAAGCCCCGCCAGGGGCGAAAGAAGCTTTTGAGTCACGCCCTGCCAGGTAGGGTCAGACCGCTTGGGCTGACCGGGTTTCCCCCGAGACGTTCTGCTTCGGAGTCCCTGCGTTCGGCGCGCTCGGCGATCGCGCCCTACCCTTTGGCGCGCCCAGCGGTCGCGCCCTACCTAAATCACGCGCTCGGCGATCGCGCCCTACCCTTTGGCGCGCCCAGCGGTCGCGCCCTACCAACAAGGCTCCAAGGCCGTTCTTCCCGGGTTGCCTGTTGTTTGGCAACCGGTTCCATGTTAGCCTCGCCACGAAATGGCGTTTGAATGAATGCGAAGACCACGGAACCGGTATGAATAACAAAAAGCTGATTGTTTGCCTCGTCGTTCTGGTCGTATTCGGATTTCTGGTTGGATCACGATCTTTTGCCTCGCAAAACGACGAGGGCGACCAGTTCCTCGATGGGATTGGCGAGACCGCGCTTGTTGCCCGTTACCTGCTGAACGGCAATACCGCCGACCGCTCGAGAAACGGTTACCAGGCGACGTTGCACGGCGCCGGGGCCAGTTATGTCGACGACAGTCAATTCGGCAAGGTGCTGTCCCTTCCCGGGGGGGAAGGAGCATACCTGCAAGTTCCTGGAGAAGCCTTGGAGGGCGTGGACGCCATGAGCGTGACCGGTTGGTTGTTCCTGCGATCCACCAACGCGTGGCAGCGCTTCTTTGATTTTGGTTCGAATACCGAGTCTAATTTCTTCTGCACACCCGTCGGAGAAGAAGAAGCGGAAGGATATCGTGCCCGTGTGACCGTTCGAGGTTGGACCGGGGAACAAGGACCGGTCGTGCCGAGAGCACCTCAGAACCGGTGGGTCCACCTTGCCGTGGTATTGGATTCCGCGCGGCATACGCTGACCAGCTATCTCGATGGCGTTCGGGCGGGTCAGTCAGCGAATGTGACCTTAAGCCTGGAGCAGGTGCTGGATCAGGAAGATCCCAGCGCCAACCAGCTTTACTTTGGCAAGTCGCGCTACGACACGGATCCGAATCTCGATGCAAAACTCCGCGACGTTCGGATTTATAACATTGCCCTGACTGATCAGCAGGTGGCGGTTATTCGCAAAAATGCCTTGTCCGGTGATAACAGGGTTGCCGCCGCCAAACCGGCCCCTGTCAAAACCGAGCCTGCCGCCTCTCCCGCAACCGCGCCTCACGTGTTTGAATTAGTCAGTGTGCCCGATGTTTCGGTCGAGACGATCGTGGGCTCACTGCCCAGGCTCCCGCGAACGATTCCCGGGGTGTATCGCGAGGGGGCCAAAGGGCCGGACGTGAGGATTATCTGGCCGTCGCCCACGAACAACCAGCAAGTTCTTCAGCCGGGAACCTACACGGTCGTCGGTCGCGTCGCGGGCACGAAGATCGAACCGAGGGCAACCGTCACTGTTAAGGCCGTTCCAAATGCACCGGTCGTTCCTCGTCGTGTGGTCGAAGCTTTTCCGCTGGGCCGGGTGAAACTGAATCCCGATGAGAAAGGGCGGCCGACGACCTTCATGCAGAACCGTGACAAATTCATCCAGGGCCTCGCCAAGAGCGATCCCGATCGGTTTTTGTTCATGTTTCGGGATGCTTTCGGCCAGAAACAACCTGAGAACGCCCGGCCCCTCGGGGGATGGGATTCCCAGACCACCCGGTTGCGAGGGCACGCCAGTGGACATTATCTCACCGCCATCGCACAGGCTTATGCCAGCACCGGCTACGATCCCGTTTTGCAGACGAATTTCCTGCAAAAAATGAATTATCTCATCGATACTTTATACGACCTGTCCGAGAAGTCCGGCAAACCCGCTCAAGCCGGAGGGCCCTTCAACGCTGATCCGACCACCGTGCCGCCGGGACCGGGCAAGTCGGACTATGACTCTGACCTGAGCCCGGAGGGCATCCGGACCGACTATTGGAATTGGGGCAGGAGATTCATCAGCGCCTATCCGCCCGACCAATTCATCATGCTGGAAAAGGGGGCCACTTACGGGGGAAGCAACAAGCAAATCTGGGCGCCGTATTACACGTTGCACAAGATCCTGGCCGGTCTGCTCGACTGCTTCGAGCTCGGCGGAAATCAGAAGGCACTCGAGATCGCCCAAGGCATGGGCCTTTGGGTTCAACAACGTCTCCAAGCGGTTCCGCCCGCCACGCGCATCAGCATGTGGAACCGTTACATTGCCGGTGAATACGGCGGCATGAACGAAGTCTTGGCCCGGCTCTCCCGCATCACTGGAGACAAACGCTTCCTCGATTGCGCCCGGTTGTTTGACAACACCGATTTCTTCTATGGCAACGCGGATCACGCGCATGGCCTGGTCAAGAACGTCGATACGCTGCGCGGCAAACACGCCAACCAGCACATCCCCCAGATCACCGGCGCCCTCGAAACCTACCGGAATACAGCCGAACCCCCCTATTACCAGATCACCGATAATTTCTGGCATCTCTGCACCGAGTGTTACCTCTACAGTATCGGCGGTGTCGCCGGGGCGCGGAACCCCAATAACGCCGAGTGTTTCACGGCCGAGCCCGATTCTCTCTTCGCGAACGGCTTCGCCAAAGGCGGGCAAAATGAAACTTGCGCGACTTACAATCTGCTCAAGCTAAGCCGGCAGCTTTTCATGTTCACTCCGGACGCCAAATACATGGATTACTACGAACAGGCCCTCTACAATGACATCCTCGCGTCCGTGGCCGCCAATAATCCCGGGAACACCTATCATATTCCGCTCAATCCGGCGTCCCGGAAACAGTTCGGCAATGGCAACATGAACGGATTCACCTGCTGCAACGGCACCGCCCTCGAAAGCAACACCAAACTGCAGGATTCCATCTACTTCCACAGCGCCAATAATGACGCCCTCTACGTCAACCTCTTTGTTCCATCCACGCTCGCTTGGACCGAACGCAACGTTGTGGTCACCCAGCACACAAGCTTTCCCTATGAGGATACCACCCGGCTCGTGATCGGCGGTCAGGCCACCTTCGATCTCAAGATCCGCGTTCCAAGGTGGGCCACCTGTGGTTTTCTGGTGAAGATCAATGGCCAGCCCCAAACGATCAGTGCCATCCCAGGCACCTATTTTACCCTTCGTCAGGCCTGGAAAGACCAAGACACAATCACACTCCAAATGCCCTTCTCCTTCCACCTGAATCGAGTGATGGATCAGCCCAACATCGCCAGCCTCTTCTACGGCCCGATTTTATTGGCCGCCGATGAATCCGAGCCCCGCTCCGATTGGCGGCCCGTCTCCCTCGACGCCGCTGACATCAGCCAATCGATCACCGGCGATCCCGGCACGCTGCGTTTCAAGATCGAAGAGGCCACCTTCCGGCCGTTCTACGAGGCGTACGGACGCTACTCGGTTTACCTCGATGTGAGCTATAAATAGGACGAACCACTAATCTTCACTAATTAACACTAATAGATGTTCTTATTTATGAGTCACTGTGGCTTATTGTTTTAATAAAACTGTATACATATTATTTATTTAAAAAGATCTTCCTATTAGTGATAATTAGTGTTAATCAGTGGTTCGAATCATGAGTGGAAAACCATTTGAGCAAGAAGGATACGATCTCATGGGGGCGGCGTTTGAGGTTTATAACGAGATGGGCAATGGCTATCTGGAAGAGGTTTATCAGGAGTGTCTGGAACAGGAACTGGAAGCGCGGCGCATTCCGTTTGATTCGAGGACCGAACTGACCATCCGCTACAAGAACCGCCCGATCAGGAAGAGGTATATGCCGGACCTGATGGTGTTCAGGGAAATCATTGTTGAGCTTAAAGCCGTCAAACAACTGGCCCCGGAACATGAGGCTCAACTGCTGAACTACTTGAAAGCCACTGGGAAGCAGGTTGGTTACCTGATCAATTATGGGAGCGCGAACAAACTCGAATGGAAACGCATGCTGTGCACGTGAAAAAGTAAACCACTAATCTTCACTAATTGGCACTGATCAGGTTTTTAACCACTAATTCGCACTAATTATCACTAATCGAGAGAATTTATCTCAGTCTTTCGTTGGTTACCTTTACTTCATTCTATGGTAAAATCACTGCTGTCCGGTTTAAAACCCCGGTAAACAGGGCTGATCATAAGTGTCAGGCATATTTGGCAATGGTGATTGTTGAGAAAGAGCCTGCAAAATGGGCATTTTCTCGAAAAGGGAAAGGCTCAAAATCTGTAGAATGGTGTACAGGCTGGCCGAGAGCCGAAAGCGCTTTTTGACGATGGCTACCAGAACGTACACTGAAATGGCCACCCATACTTGGATGCGCACCGCATTCACGGACGTGCCGTAGAAGGCTTTGATTCGCAAATGCTGTTTGATTCATTTGAAAAACAATTCGACTTGCCAGCGGCAGCGATAGAGTTGAGTAATCGTCAGCGCCGGCTCGGTGAAATTGTTGGTCAGAAAAACCAGCGCCTTGCCGGTCTGAGGATCGCGAAACCCAATGCGTCGCAGAGCCTCGGGATACTCTTGCTGCGAGTAGAATCCGCTGAGCACCACGGTTTGGTCGAGGCGCAGACCCGTCGTTTTGTCCACCGGACGGGAGTAACGTCGCTGGAACCGGAAGTTCTTCTTGGCGCGAGTTACGAAGAAGGCCCTGCTCAGATGCAGGCGGTAGAGTCGGGCGAAGTCCAGGTAACCGCGATCGGCGATGTAGAAGGAGCCGGGGGCGAAAGTCAGATCGTCGAGAATGTTGACTTAGTGAACTTTGCCAGTAGTCAGGATAACGACAGTGGGGAAATTGCCCCGCAAAGCCAGCAACGTATGCAGCTTGATAGCCGCTTTGCGCCGTCGGAACTTGGCCCACGGAAACAGGGACAGACACAGGTCGATCGTGGTCGAGTCCAAGGCGTAGGCGGCTTGCTCCAGTTCGGCCCCAAAGGGTTCGTCGGCGTAGAGTTGAGTGGCCTGCTCGATGAGGATGTGAGCGAAATCGGAGAAGATTCGCCAATCGCGCTTTTCGTTGGCGTCGGCCAGAGTGCTGCGGACCGCGGGTTGGCCGATGCCGCTGTGGTAGAGTTTGGAGCCCAGAGCCCGGAGGCAGGTCTCGATGTTGCGCAAGCTCTCGCGGTAAGTCAGTTGGGCGAAGGCCAGCACCAGGAAATGCTCGTAGCTGGGCAATGTGCGCACATGCTTGTTGCCAGCGTAACGGCCAACACATTTGTCGAATTCGTATTTGGGCAGTTCGTCTATCAACTGGGCGAACACGGTTCGGCCTTGATTCATAATCGGTTCTTGCTGCGGAAACGCGGACCAGAACCCTGGGCAATGACCGTTTGAAAATGAAATCGAAAAAACTCATGAAAAGCGTTCCAGCCTTGTTTTATCGAGTTGGTATCGCTTTTGGCTCATATTAAACCGGACAGTAGTGTGGTAAAATAAGTCTTCTCCTTAATTAGTGTTAATTAGTGAAGATGAGTGGTTAAAATATTGCGTTCGACTTTACCGTTTTGGAGCCGGAACAGGAGGTCTGCGAGTCGAGTGGCCTCATCGAGATTGTGGGTGACGTGGAGGATGGTGACGCCCGTGCTTTTCCGCACCTGGCCCATCAAGGCGTACATTTCCTGCCGGGTATCGTCATCGAGCGCGTTCAAGGGTTCGTCCAGGCAAAGAATGCCGGGCTGAATGGAGAGGGCGCGACCCAGGGCGACCCGTTGCGCTTCTCCCCCGCTCAGCCCCTGGGGCTTGCGATCCAGCAGGTGTTCGATGCCCAGCAACCGGGACAACTCGGCCACGCGATGGCGAATCGCATCGCGGCTTTTCTTTTGGATCATCAGGGCGAAGGCCAGGTGCTCGCGGACGGTCATGGTCTGAAACAAGGCCCGATCCTGGGGCACGTAGCCGATGCCGCGTTCGGCGGGTTTAAGATGAGTAACGTCGCGTCCATGGAGCCGAATCGTGCCGCCGGTTAAGGTTTTCAGGCCGCATAAGGCCTCGAGGAGAGTGGTCTTGCCGGCGCCGGTCCGGCCCATCAAGACCGCATATTGCCCCGTCGGAACCTCAAAAGTGATATTCTCGAGGGCGAATTCACCCACCTTCAGGGAGAGATGGTCTACAGCGATCATCGCTATAGCACTCGCTCGAGTGGGGCGCGCAATCCGAAGATGCGCGCCAGAGTTAATACGGCCAACGCGGCAACAATCATGATGAGGGATACCGCGACGGCGGCCTCGATGTTGCCGATGCTTAATTCCAGGAACACCGTTGTCGGCAGCACTTCCGTCCTCAACCGGGTTGCGCCCGAGAAAACCAGGATGGGACCGAACTCGCCCAGGGCTCGTGCCCAGGCCAAAGTGCCTGCGGTCAGAACTCCTCGACGGGCTTCGGGCAAGGCTACGCGCCAAAAGGCCTGGCTGCGGTTGCAGCCCAGGGTGAGCGCGACCTGTTCGCAGCGGGGGCTGATCTGGTCGAAGGTCACCAGCATGGTTCGCACCGCGAACGCGCAGGCCACGGCGAACTGGGCGATGATGACGCTGGGAATGGCATAAGTTACAGGGATAATTTGTTGCAGAGCGCGGCCCGGCGGTGTTTGAAACAGGATGAGAAGGCTCAATCCAATGACCAGAGGGGGCAGGACAATCGGGATATCGAGGATGGCATCCATCAATCGGCGGCCGGGGAATGGGTGGCGCGACATGAGATAGCCGGTAGGGACCGCAACCCATAGAGACAACAATGTGGTGAGGGTGCAGGAAAGCAGGCTCAGCTTGATCGAATACCGAATTTCGGGGCTGGCCAGGGCTTGCAGCAGGTGATGCGGTGTGGTGAAGGAGAAATCGGCCGCGAGCATGGCCAGGATCAGAAGAACGTAGACGCTACTTAAAAGGGCCAGGCCGGCGAAAAACGGCCAGTCGCGGTTGTTGCGCCGCGGTGGGATGGATGAAGGGCTGAGATCGGGACTCATGGGGCCGAACCCGGTTGATAGCGCCAGCCAAAGCCTTCCGCCTCGAAACGCTGCCGGGACAGCGGGGTGGTGAATGCCTCCCGGAGTCGGGTCATCAGCTGCGGGAAACGAGTGCCGCGTCCCACGGCAAAGGGTTGGGTCATGCGTGCCAGCGCGTGGTCGATGGGAATCGCGTCAAGCTCCTCGCGCACGCCGGTCCAGTTGCTCCGGCACGCGATAATGGCATCGAGCGATCCGGTTCGAATCTGGTTGATAAGAAAATCCCCTGTGGGCGACTCGACCTTCAAGTTGCGGCCCAGCGCGTCGTAGAGGTTCATTTGGAGCAGCATTTTCCAGGCAATGTTGCCCATGGCGGATTTTTCATGATGCGGAAGACCCACTCGGATTCCCGGTTGGGTCATATCCTGGACCGAGCGGATCCCCTTCAGATTGCCCTTTTGGACGATAATCATTAAATCATTGTCCACGATGGACACCGGCCCGCGATACAGATCGGCCACGCTCTCCATGAATGAGGTGTCGCAGGAGAAGTAGGCGTCAGGCCGTTGTCCCACGCGCATCTGCGCCACCAGGATGCCGCAGCCGTTATAGACGGTGGTAATCCGGCAATTCTCGCGCGCTTCGAATTCCCGCAAGGTCTTCTCGATGCCGGGTCGCAGCATGGCGCCGCTGAACAGCAGGATCTCCGGGCTCTCCGCCCAGGCGTCGCCTTCCACCGGCTCGTAATGAAACTTCCGGAATTGGATCTGGCCTTTATCAGGGGCGCCAAGATATCGGGCAAACCGTAAGGCTGCGTCCGGCTGACGCGACGACTTCAGCACGCCGATGCTGATCGTCTCGGCCGCCGGATCGAACAGCGGCACGGAGACAATGTCCAGTTCGGGGTATTGACGGGCCGTGGCGTCCCAGACGATGCCAGCGTCCACGGATCCGATCTTCACATCATTGGCGACATCGTTGACGGTCGGTTTAAAAACCGTGACGCTTTTTTCCAGGGCGGTCCACTGGCCGGTTCGCTCAAGCAGATCTCGCACGGTCCGGCCTACGGACGCGGCGTCAGGATTCGCCATGGCGACGCGCACATCCGGCCGGCGCAGGTCCTCGAGCGTTCGGATGTTTTTCGGATTGCCTTTGACGAAGGTGATGACGGGTCGTTGCCGTGCCAGGGGAATGACTTCGGCCATCAAGCCCAGCTCGCGGGCCGATTTAACATAGCTCTCGTCGCCTGCCAGGAATAAATCCCCCGTCTGAGTGACCCGGAGGTTGCTCAGGAGTGTTCCCGATCCGCCATATTGAAGCTGGATCGGGATGCCGAAAGCCTGTTCATATTCACGTGCGACGGCCTCCACTGGCGGCTTGATGCCGGCTGCGCAGAAAAAAACCAGGGGTTTTCGTCCAGCAGGTGCTGCCGCCGGTGAGTTCCTCGATTGCCGGAGCAACAGAGCCGTCAGCCCGGCCACGATCACAAGAGAACCGAAGAGGGCCAGTCGTTTCATGTTCATTGAAGCTTTCCTCCGATCATGTTCAGGACGCGATCGGCGTGATCCGCCGCCTGCGGTTCGTGCGTGACACACAACACCGCCCCGGTGCGTGCGAACTCGGTGAGACAACGCAGCACCACTTGGCCGTTTTGCTTGTCGAGGTTGCCCGTCGGCTCGTCGGCAAGCAAAAGCGAGGGCTGATTCAACAAGGCGCGCGCCAAGGCCACGCGCTGCCGTTCGCCGGTGCTCAATCCCGAGGGCACGTGACGAAGCCGATCCGAAAGCCCGAATTGAGCCGCCAACTCGAGCGCTCGAGTGCGTCGGCCGTCTTTGGCGCCCAACGCGAGCGCGGGAGCCAAAATGTTATCCAGGACGTCGAGATACGGCACCAGGTGAAACTGCTGAAAAACAAATCCGACGTTGACAGCCCGAAACCGTGCGCGTTGCCCGGGCGATAGTGAGTAGGGATCCACGTCATTGACGAGCACCCGTCCTCGGGAGGGTTGCAGCAGCGCGCCCGCCGCCAGCAGCAGGGTGGTCTTGCCACAACCGCTCGGACCTTGCACGGCCACGAACTCGCCTCTTTCAACGGTCAGTGAGACCTCATGGACGGCTTGGATGCTTCCTTCCGGCCGAGGATAGGACTTGCACAGGTTTTCGATCTTTAAAAGCGTGCTCATTCCTCTCTCAAGGCGACAGCGGGATCCTGTTGAGCCGCATGGACGGCAGGCAGCCAACTGGCCAGCAACGCCACCAAGGACGCGGCAGCCAAAATGAGCGCAAACAGACGGAGATCCATGAACGGGATTCCGAGGGGAGATGAGTCCGGCGTTTCATGCCACAGTGCGCCGATGGTTCGGCCGGCAACATAACCCGCACCAGCGCCGCAGAAACCGATGATCCCGGCCTTGGCCAGCACGATGAACAAGAGTTGGGGTGTGCGCAGCCCAATCGCGCGCAGAATCCCAATTTCTCCCCGCCGCTCGCGGACATTCGCCAGCGCCAGCAGGCCGATCCAAACGCTGCTGCCCAGAATTACGACGGGGACGAGCACGGCCGCCAAGGCTTCCCTTTCGGCGCGAAGCTTGTCACGGCCTTCCTTTTCCCTCCGGATGCTGGCCTGGGCTTCGATAGCGGCGCGTTGCCGGGCCTCGGCCCGCGTGAGGGCTTGCGAGGCGTATTCGATCACCTGCGTGTCCGGGAGAATGCTGGCGATTTCGGGTCGAATTCGGCCGAGACGGTTCAATGTGTCACACGTGCAGTCGAGGGCAAGAATGCCATTGATCAAGCCCGGTTTGCCCAGGAGTTCCTGGGCTTCGGAGAGGCTGATCCAGACGGTGATGTCGTCCTTGTTGCCACGTTCGGAATTGACCTTGGCCACGGCAAACTCGCGTCCCATGAATTTGGTTTTTTCGCCCGCCTTGAGATTGAGAGTTCGGGCCAACTCGTGGCCCAAGATCATTGTGCCCGGGGTCACCGCATCGAGCAAGGGCTTCTGTTGCGCGCTTTGGATGTAGACCTCGCCCCGCACGCCCATTAAAAGCACTGTTCGCTCAAATTCCGGCCACTTCACTTTCTGTTGCAGGGACGGCAGCACATGGTTGATCGTTGCAACTCGGCTCTTGGCCAGGCGCGCCGCGTACTCCTCCGGCATAAACTTCGAGCCGAAATCGTCCGCATACAGATCGCCGAGGTTTTGGTCTTTTGGCAGGATCAAGACGTTGAATCCCATCTTGAGCATGACCTTGCGATAATCATCCTCCAGCTTCGCCATTTGCTCGCGAGTGGCGGCCTCTTTTGCGCTGACGATTTGTTCCGTTCGGGCATCGTGCTTTTGGAGGATCGCCAACTCGGCGACCAGGCAGGCGACGGCCAGAGAAACGGATACCGCTCCCAGGGAAAAATTCAGCTTGCGGTGACAAATCTCGCGAAGCACAAGATGAATGAGGTTCATATCATCGAGGTCTCCTGCCGGATCTGATCTTGAGCGCCAAAGTTGAGACCACGAGGAAAGCCAGGCCCGCGCACAATACAACAACGAGATTGCGCCACAGTCGGTCGCGTCCGATTCCCGCGGGCTGCGCGCCTGGCGCGGCTGTGAGAATGTTGGTCTTCGAAGGCGCGTCTGTCGAGTGGGTTGTCGCTTCTGCCGCGAATTCGGAAATGCCGACCAGAGGCGGGGGCGGCGCGACCAGAATCTCCTGGTAACCTGGCAAAGTATTCCAGTTCTTCGCCAGCAGGAGATCGTAGCCCGGATTCAGTTCTTTGACCTCGCAGGAACACGGGCCCGTTAGGAATTCCGCCATCTCTCGGATCGCTTCTGGTCGAATTTGATCACCCATCGCCGGAGGAATCACACGGCCACGGCCAAAGATCGGAAACAATAAGGGCTCCCTAGCCGCGATGAGATTCGGGTTCCAGTTCAGGAGTATGTCTAAAAGCATGTGTTCCGCGGGATCGGATCGCGAAAGTCGAACGATTGAGAAAGCGATCTTCAATGGCAGGTCGGGATTGATGGGGGGATCCGTCGGGGAGCGTTCGGGCAGGACCAATGATTTTTCCAGTTTCCCGAGTTCGGTCTTGAGCAGGCTTTCGGCATTCTCGTTGCGCTTCGGGTCATCACCCCCGAGCAGCAGCCAGACAATCGCATCGCCGTTCGAGAGTTTCTGAGCGATCTCTCGTCGGGCGGGCGACTCGATCAAGGAATCAACAGCCTTGGCTCCCAGCGGTCCTGTCCAGACCGATCGTTCAATTCCAGTCTGTTTGGGATACCGCACGACCATCCAAGGCTGCGTTGGGTGTTCTTGGGCGTCCCACAAGGCACGCACGGACCCCGGCATTTCTTGCTCTAGGTTGATTCGAATGACCTCGATGTTGGCCAGCCCGTCCTGCTGTGCCTTCTCTATTGGAGCCAAGATCGCCTCCTGCTCGGTGTTCAGGCTCTCATTATGGAACACGAATATCTGAAACCGGTCGGCTTCCCAACGCTCCAGTGCATAGCGGAAAACAGGCACGTTACAGGCAAGCGTCGCGGATGCCCAGAACACGGGCACTATCCATGTGGCTAGCTGAAACCATCTTTTGCTGAACCTGCGCATGTTCTCCCTGCCAACATGTCGTGCCTTGAACAGAAACTCAATTGAAATTCGCGCGTCCAGGTAGGGTCAGACCGCTTGGGCTGACCGGGCTTTTCTGAGACGTTTTGTTTCAGAGTCTCCGCGTCCGGCGCGCCTGGCAGTCGCGCCCTACCCCGGTCCCAAAGCCCCGCCAGGGGCGAAAGAAGCTTTTGAGTCACGCCCTGCCAGGATAGGGTCGGACGGTATCTTGGATTAGGTGTTCCTTGTGCCTCTTTGTGGCAAATCGGTTTTTCTTTTTGCGGCTTGGCGTGACAAGATAGAATCCCACGCAAGCGCGAAGGCTTTTCATTCGCCACCAAAAGGCACAAGAATCACATATTTATTTCGGAGAAAGGGACGCAATCAGGGGCTTCTCTAAGCATTTGATGGTCTGTCTCTGTGCTCTCGGTGGTTAATCAAGAAGCGGTTTACTCGTTTTTCTTCGGATTGACGTCAGGAATTCTTACCACAGAGGACTCAGAGATCACAGAGCGGTAGGGTCGGACCGCCGGGGCCGACCGGGCTTTTCTGAGACGTTCTGCTCCGGAGAGTCTCTGCGTCCGGCGCGCCCAGCGGTCGCGCCCTACCCTCTGGCGCGCCTGGCAGTCGCGCCCTACCTTGCGCCCTACCTTGCGCCCTACCTGAGCATCTCGGTCGATCCGATGCCTCGGTTTTTCAGGTTGCCTCGCGGCTGAGTTAGGAGTCAACTGAGGCAGAGCAGGTGGGGCTGGCGCGGGTCCTGGCAACTGCGATCAGTGCATTCCCGTCCCTTCATCTCCGCCCACTCGACTTTGGCTTATGCAATCAGAGAGCTTTTCCGGGAGGTCATTCGTTTCAAGATCAGGATTGTACTGGGGACCCAGGGTCTTTTGGATCATTGTGATGGCATGGTTCCTTTGGCGAATGCCCCAGGATGTGGTGTCAGCCGACCAATCCAGCGCGGAGGCCTTACTCCGGCAAATTGGAGTCACGAAAGGCATCTGTGCATTGCCGGGCGATCGCGACTGTAAATTGGCCCTGAGTCTGGCTCGCGAGAGCGAGTTAATATTTTATGTGCAGCTGACGGAGGAGGCTGAGGTCGAGGCGGCGCGGCAGCTTGCTTATGACGCGGGATTTTACGGGACACGGGTGTTTGTCGAGCAAGGGCCGAGAGACCATCTCCATTTGGCGGACGATATCGCGGACGCGCTGATCGCGGCGGATCACGCCGAAGGCATGCCTTTGGAAGAGGCACTCCGGGTGGTGCACCCACAAGCAAAGGTCATCCTTGGCACGCGCCAGGAAACCAAGCGGTTTCCCGAGGGAATCGATGACTGGAGCCATCCCTATCACAGGCCCGATAACAATCCTGTCTCGGAGGACAAACGAGCGCGCGGTCCCTACCTGACCCAGTTTTTGTCGGATCCGCGTTACGCGCCGTTGCCGCAGGTGGCGGTGAGCGCCGCCGGGAGGGTTTTCAAGGCATTTGGCCATATCGCGTTCAAGGAACGGGAAGAGCCGTGGCTGAATACGTTGGCGGCGTTCAACGGTTATAATGGCACCTTGTTGTGGCGCCGAGAGATCGCGCCCGCCCTCATGGTCCATCGCAATACCCTCATCGCCACAGCCACAAACGTTTATTTTGCCGATGACCGATCCTGCAAAGTGTTTGACGCCCGGACAGGCGAACTGAAGGACGAAATTGCCCCGCCAGTAGACGAAGTCGGCGGCGCCTTTTGGAAATGGATGGCCCTCGAGGGGAATGTCCTTTACGCCATGATTGGCGGGCAAGAATCCCGGGATCCCACGATCAAGGCCCGTTTACAGTCTCACGGCTGGCCGTGGGATCCGCTTTCTCCGGGATTCAACCGGGCCGACCAACCGTGGGGTTATGGCAAAACCCTGGTGGCAATTGAATTGGCGAACAAACGCATCCTGTGGCGTTACCGTGAAGAAAAAGCGATGGATGCGCGCGCCCTTTGCATGAAGGGGGGGAGGATTTACGCCTTTAGTTTCGGCAATTACCTGACCTGCCTGGATGCCAGCACCGGTGGCCAGATCTATCGACACACTCCGGAGAATGCTCCGCAACTGTTCAAAACCCTCGGGGAATATCAGAATCGCCAGGACTGGCGATCGAATTGGCGGACCACGGCCCTGCTGCGATGCAGTGATGAGGCGCTCTATTTCGCCGGGCCCGCCCTGTCGCGCCTTGTGGCCGTGACGGCCGATACTGGCAAGGTTCTCTGGTCCCATCCTTACAGCAATTATCAGCTTATTTTGCAGGGGGATTACCTGTACGGCATCAGTGGTCAAATTGACAACGAGGTCAGCCGCAAGTTCGATCCGTTAACCGGCAAGGTTTTGGCCGAACTGAAAGTCAATCGGCGGGCCTGCACACGTCCGACGGCCTCGTCGGATGCCATTTTTTTCCGGGCGGACGAAGGATCAGTCCGTTTGGACCTGCAGCGGGACCAGGCGCAGTTGGTTTCGCCCATGCGTCCAAACTGTCATGATGGCGTGACCGTCGCCAATGGTTTGTTATATTGGTGGCCATCCGTTTGTGACTGCAACCTGACGCTCTACGGAATCACATGCCTGGGACCGGCAGGCGATTTTGACTTCAATCAGAGCGCGAGAGAGAGCACACGGCTCGTCACCGTGTCCGACGGCCCTTCCGGGCCCGGCCTATCTGTCGATGCCGCCGACTGGCCTGTTTTCCGCGCCAATCATTTGGGCACGACGACGGCGTCCGTCGCACCGGATACCGACGCAACCCTCTTGTGGGACTACAAACCCAAGACCGCTTATACGCCATCCGCACCGACGGCTGCTGGTTCGCTGGCGTTCGTGGGCGGATCCGATGGCAGCATTCGAGCCCTGGACACGCGGACCGGCAAGGAAGCCTGGATTACCTTCACAGGTGGCGACGTGCGGCTGCCTCCCACCCTCTCTGCGGGACGTGCCCTTGTTGGATCGGGCGATGGCTGGGTGTATGCTTTAGACGCGAAGACCGGGAAACGGATATGGAGTTTCCGCGCCGCGCCGATCGAACGGCGTATTCCGGTCTATGGAACCCTGCAATCCACCTGGCCCGCCGCGAGTGGCGTGCTCGTGGATAACAACACAGCCTATGTTGCAGCCGGACTGGCAAACTTCGACGGCACCCATGTTTACGCCCTCAATGTTGCGACAGGGAAGATTCGCTGGCAGAACAACCGGTCCGGACATCTCGACGATGTTTCCCACACAGGAGTCGGAGTGCAAGGCCACATGCTAATCCATAAAGGCAGGTTGTTTCTCGCCGGTGGCAATGCGGTGTCGCCCGCCGAATACGATTTGTCCAGCGGTGAATGCCTGAACGCCTCGCCCGCACAGCAGAGCCAAACCGGTAACATTCCCGTGGGTTCAATTCGCCCGCGCGGATGGGAACTCTACCTTGTTGGCGACGAAATCCATGTGGCGGGCAAACCCTATTACGCGCATCCGCAGTATCCCGTATACGATGCCTCGGTGCTGAACAAGACCTTGTTTATGAATGTGGCCGGCTATGATCTGGCCTGGGCGAACAACGCGAAGGTGATGTGCTTTTCGAGCGTCCAGAGAAATCGCGCCGCATTCCAGAAGGCTCTTTGGGGTAAGATCCAATCGAAGGACTTCAAACCCGCTTGGGAATTCCATTGCCCCAAAAGCGTCGCGGTGGCCGCGGGCCCCGGCGCGATTGTCATTGCCTCCCCCGGTGAACTGGCCGCCCTTGCTCTTCAGGATGGTCGCTTGCTGTGGAAAAAAGCTCTCCCCGCGGTTCCGGTTCCGTGGGGCCTCGCAATCAACCGGGAAGGCAAAGTCCTTGTGACGCTGGAAGGCGGGCGCGTGCTTTGCTATGGCAAATAGGACCCTTATTACCACTAATCTTCACTCATTAACACTAATTAAAGAAGAGTTTTTTTCGCGATAATATGAGGCGGTTGCGAATAAAACGTCCTATTATCGCAATGAAATCGAAAAAACGCGTAAGAAACGTTTCATCCTTGTTTTATTGAGTAGGTTTCGTTTTTGGCTCATGTTTAAGTGGACAGTAGTGGCCTATCACTGATTAGTAATCATTAGTGTTAATTAGTGGTTGTAAACTCGGAGGTTGCGCTTCTGCGTCGGATGTATCATAAAGGATGCTAATGAGCACCACCTATTATCCACACGAAATCAGGCGTCATACTCGCGCCATCAAGGAAGGATTGAGGCAGGCGTGCGCCATTGTCTTTCCGGAGCCCAAGGTCACGTTTAAACTCAAGGGCAGCCATGGGGCACTCTGGAAACCGTCCCAACATGTTCAGATTACGGTTACCCAGAAGCCGGAATCGAACCCAGAGCGGCCGATCTGCACCATCGACATCGACCGGCCGGAAATTGAAAACGGCATGTATTCCTATCAAAAGGCCACGGCCGCTTTTCTCGAGGGGACACAGCATATTGGCAATACGCGATTATTGGGGCATTTGCGGCGGCACTGTCCATTTTTGCCGCAAATGGAGGTTTCCATGGCGTATGAGCTGCAGGCCCAGCCTTAGGGTCCGTGCAAAAATAAATTCCGATTTTGCTGCTGAGGATTTGGCTCGCTGGGTCGTTTGAGCATCGGGGGGGTGATCCGATGGTCGCCCGCAAGCCCAAGAGGGGGGGGCGCCGGAGGACATTGGATCGTCTTTCGCCGCGCGTGACAAGGGGGCGGGCTGTTGCTAGTGTTTTCGGAAATGGAAGTTCTGACGTTATCCAGATTTCAGTTTGCGCTGACGGCGGCATTTCACTACCTCTATCCGCCGCTCAGCATCGGGTTGGGGGTGGTGCTGGTGATTGTGGAGGCGCTTTGGCTCAAGACAGGCAGGCCGATATATCACCAGATGGCGCGTTTCTGGACCAAGGTATTCGCCTTGACGTTTGCCATCGGTGTGGCGACGGGGATCGTTTTGGAGTTTGAGTTTGGAACGAACTGGGCCACGTATTCGCGTTATGTGGGGGATGTCTTTGGGAGCGCGCTGGCAGCGGAGGGGATCTTTGCGTTCTTTCTTGAGTCTGGTTTTCTGGCGGTCCTGTTGTTTGGCTGGGACAAGGTGGGCCCGAAGCTGCATTTCTTTTCGACCTGCATGGTATGTCTGGGGGCGCATTTCAGCGCGGTCTGGATCATTGTGGCGAACTCCTGGATGCAGACGCCGGCCGGTTTTCAAATTGTGGGGGAAGGGCTGAAGGCGAGGGCGGAGATCACGGATTTTTGGGCGATGGTGTTTAATCCCTCGTCGATGGACCGGTTATTTCACACCTTATGTGGCGCCTGGCAGGCGGGGGCCTTTGTCGTTGTGAGTGTGAGCGCATGGTATTTGTTGAAGCGCCGGCATGAGGACTTTGCGCGGACTTCACTGCGGGTGGGATTGATCGTGGGCCTGGTGTCCTCCCTGTTGCAGCTGGTGAGCGGCCATACCAGCGCGCAGGGAGTGGCGAAGAACCAACCGGTCAAGCTGGCGGCCTTCGAAGGCCTTTACGAAACCGCAACCAACGCGCCGCTCACGCTGTTCGGCTGGGTGGATGAGGCCAATGAGAAGGTCATCGGCCCCCGGATCCCCGGATTGCTCAGTTTTTTGGCGCACAACGATCGCGGCAAGCCGGTGACCGGTTTACGAGAGGCCGCCCCGCACGCCGCGGACCGGCCTCCATTGAATTTCACCTTTCAGTTGTTCCACCTGATGGTGGGCGTTGGATTCGGAATGATCTTCATTTCGGCTCTGGGTTTCCTGCATTTTTGGCGTGGCTCGCTCTTTGACAAGCCGTGGCTGCTATGGTTGCTGGTGTTTTCGGTGCTGGGGCCTCAGATCGCGAATCAGGCGGGCTGGTTTGCCGCCGAGGTAGGCCGCCAGCCCTGGATTGTTCAGGGACTGCTCCGAACGTCTGAGGGTCTGTCTTCCCCCTCGGTGGTCAGCGCTGGCCACGTGCTGACCTCGATTTTTCTGTTCAGCGCGGTTTACCTGCTGCTCTTCGCGGTCTTTGTGTACTTGCTCAACGACAAAATCCAGCATGGCCCGGACGATGCCGACCTTGTCCCCTCGGGCAAACTCTCCCTGCCTGAAAGGAGGCGGTCATGAATTTCGAGTCGCTCGACCTTGGCACAGTCTGGTTTATCCTGATTGGAGTCCTCTTCACCGGGTATGCGATGCTGGACGGTTTCGATCTGGGGGTGGGCGCCCTGCATCTCTTCACCAAAGAGGATCGGGAACGGCGCCTGATGCTTAATGCCATTGGGCCAGTCTGGGATGGCAACGAAGTCTGGCTGGTCACCGGTGGCGGCGCTTTGTTTGCCGCGTTTCCGAATGTCTACGCCACAGTGTTCTCCGGATTTTATCTGGCATTTGTCTTGTTGCTGGTGGCTCTGATTTTTCGCGCGGTGGCCATCGAGTTTCGCAGCAAACAGCCGATGCGTTGGTGGCGGCAAATGTGGGACATCGGTTTCAGTGCCGGCAGCATCGGATCGAGCCTGCTGATTGGGGTGGCGATGGGGAACATCGCCTGGGGCATTCCGTTGGACGCGCGGGGCGAGTTTACCGGCACTTTCTGGAGCCTGCTTGGGCCGTATCCGCTCCTGCTGGGCTTCACAACATTGGCGTTATTCATGATGCACGGCGCGATTTATGCGTTGATGAAAACCGAAGGCCCACTCCACGACCGCCTCCGCGGATGGATCAACAATTGCATCATTTTTTTCATCATCTGCTACGCGGTGACCACGATGGCCACGCTCCTTTATTTGCCGCACATGGCCGCCCGGATGCGCGCCCAGCCCTGGCTGTTCAGCATTGCCATCGTCAACATGCTGGCCATTGCGAATATTCCCCGCGAGGTTCATCTTGGCCGGGACTGGCGGGCGTTTGTCTCTTCGTGCGTGGCGATGGTTGCGATGATGGGACTCTTTGGTCTGGAGATGTATCCCAACCTCGTGTTGAGTCATCCCGAGCCGGCCAACAGTCTGAACATCGAAAACGCGGCTTCCTCACCCAAGACCCTGGGGATCATGCTCACGATCGCGATCATTGGCATCCCCATTGTGCTGGCCTACACGGTCAGCATCTACTGGATCTTCCGCGGCAAGGTTAAACTGGATCGGATGAGCTACTAGACCGAGCCGCACCTGAGAGCCTGTTTGAAAATTCCAAGGGGCGCTGTTTTCGCAGAAATGGCCGCATGGCGAGGCGCGATGAATGGATAGAGGCTCGTCTTCAGTCGAGAAGGGTCTGTTCAGCGCGCCTTCTTCCGCGCCGATTTCCACTCGTCCAGGATGGAGAAGAACCGAAGGGCATCCGGATCGTTTGGGTTAACGAGCAGCCGCTGCTTCATGCGCAGGGATTCGATTTCGGTGACGTCGTCCTGTTCGGCCACATAGTAGAGCGGTTTGGACCGATCGCCATAAATGGCGTAGCAATACCAATTCATGACGAACGGCTCGCCGTTCTTGCGATAATTCCATGTTTGTCCGTGAAAGAGCTCGCGGTTCAGCATCTTCTGTTTGAGACCAGACACGACCGCGCGGTCGGTCTGTTTTCCCTGCAGGATGCGGGGGGTTTTGCCCCTGAGATCGTCGCGGGTATACCCGGTCATCTTCAGCCAGGCGCGGTTGACATAAATGATGCGGGGACCGGCGGGGGCTTCCAGGGTTGCGTCCGTGACCATGATGCCTCGCTGCAGGTTTTCCAGCACAATCAGCCAATCGAATTTCAGTTGCATAAAAAATCGCTTTATTGCCCGCCGTCGCCCTGATTGGCTCGGGCATGGACTCATAATTTGCCTTGCCTGTTTCGAAATAGCAAGGCCATCGCAGGGACCCAAATCCGCTCCAAAGCCAGTCCCGTCAGGGATGCCCAGTCTGATAAGCTCGCGCCGCGTCCGGCATGATTCGTCCCATCAGGGACGACCGATAATAGCCCACGGTTTCAACGGTGGGTTCCGACGACGTTCCATACCCCCCAAAGCCTCGCCAGGGGCGAAAGAAGCTTTTGAGTCACGCCCTACCGGGTAGGGTCGGACCGCCGGGGCCGACCGGGCTTTTTCCGAGACGTTCTGCTTCGGAGTCTCTCTGTCCGGCGCGCCCAGCGGTCGCGCCCTACCAACTGCGCTCTGCCGGGTAGGGTTGGACCGCCGGGGCCGACCGGGCTATCCCGAGGCGTTTTGCTCCGGAGTCCCTGCGTCTGGCGCGCCCAGCGGTCGCGCCCTACCAACTGCGCCCTGCCAGGTAGGGTCGGACCGCCGGGGCCGACCGAGCTTTTCTGAGACGTTCTGCTTCGGAGTCCCTGTGTCCGGCGCGCCTGGCAGTCGCGCCCTACCAACTGCGCTCTGCCAGGTAGGGTCGGACCGCCGGGGCCGACCGGGCAATTTTCTGCCGCCCTGTCGGGCTCGGCGATTCTGGATATTCGCGTCTATGGGTGTTCATTCGCGGTTCGGTTTTCTTGATATGCGGTGTTGGAGAATTCCTTGGGACTTGCTTTTTAAGAACCGCAGCCCTTCCATGAGCCTTTGCTGAAATGAACTCCAAGAACATGTGCAGGCTTTTGCGGATCCTGGTTTGGGCAGGCATACTCATTCGACCGCAGGCGGCTGATGCCAGTCATCCCAGGCCTTTGCCTGTCGCACAGGTGAAGATTTCCGATTCCTTCTGGGCCCCGAAACTCGAGGTCTATCGCCACAAAACGATTCCGCATTCGTGGTTCTACCTGCAAGGGGAGCTGCGTGCGCTGCGCAAAGCCGCCGGCCTCCCTGTCGAGGGTGAACTCAACGGCACTTGGGGGGAAGCAAACCTTCATAAATTCCTGGAGACCGTGTCGTATGCGCTCGCCATGGAACGGGATCCGGCCCTAGAGCGACAGGTCGATGCCATCATTGATCTGTTGGCCGCCGCCCAACAACCTGACGGTTATCTCCACGCCTACGTGAGCAACTCAGGAAAAACTCCCTGGGATCCGGGCTTTCTGGACGGTTCGCACGACGGTTATGTGTTGGGTCACATGATTGAAGCGGCCATTGAATACCAGGCCGCCACGGGCAAATCCAAGTTTTTGGAGGTCGCAATCCGTGCGGCGGATCAGGCCTATGATCATTTCCTGGGGCCTCATGGCCAGGCCGGTTTTTGTGGTCACGCTGAACTGGAAATGGCCCTGGTGGAACTTTACCGGGTCACCCGCAACCCCAAGTATCTTGCGTTGTCCAAAGCGTTCGTGGAATGGCGCGGCCGGGGTAAAGTGAAACCCTTTGGCGATACACCGAGGGCCTATTTCCAGGATCATGTTCCCCTGCGAGAACAACGCACCCTGGAAGGACATGCCGTCCGCGCGATCTTCTTTGCGACCGGCGTGGCCGATCTGGCCATCGAATCAAACGATTCCGATTTCCGACTGGCCGCCCACCGGTTCTGGGATAGCACGACACTGCGGCGGATGGCCATCACAGGCCATATCGGACCTCGCCAGGAACATGAGGCCTTGGGAGAAGACTACGAACTCCCCAATACGGGCTATTATGAATCCTGCGCGGCGTGTGGCCTGACGGACTTCGCTCATAGAATGTTCCTTTTGGAACAACGATCGGAGTCGATGGATGTCCTGGAGCGCGTGCTCTACAACGCCGTGTTGCACGGCATCGGCTTGTGCGGCACCAACAGCTATTACCAAAATCCCCTGAGCGACAGAGACCGTCCTCGCTTCAATTCCTGGGTCTGTTGTCCCCCCAATCTCTCGCGGACGCTGATGCAAGTTGGCCGATACGCTTTTGCCCAAACGGACGATGAGTTGTATGTCAATCTATACGTCGGAGGCAGCGCCGAATTCAAAAGGGGCAGCAAGACCGTCAAATTGAACATTGCGACGGATTATCCTTGGAACGGCACGGTCAAGATCGCGGTGGAGCCTTCCCGGACCACGCGATTCACCCTTTGCTTGCGTCACCCCGGTTGGTGCTCAAGAACCCGCCTCACTATCAACGGGCAAGCCGTCACTTCCGCAGACCTTTCCATCACCCATGAAGCGGGGCAAGGACAGGATCAGCACGCGCGCCGGGCGAGGAACAGCCGACCCGGTGGTCCGGCCCTGGCCGATATACCCGCTGTGAGTGAAGCCAGTCGTCAAAGGGCAATTCCCTGGAATGGCTATTATCGCCTGGACCGCGAATGGCGTTCAGGCGATACAATCGAACTGATTCTCGACATGCCTGTGCTCCCGATGGTGGCCCATCCACACATCAAAGACTGCATCGGTAAAATTGCGCTGCAACGCGGACCCATCGTCTACGGATTCGAAGGCCTTGATAACCACGGAAGTGCCCGGATCCTCCTGACAGATTGCCCCGACACGCGCACGGCATGGCGGCCCGAACTGCTCGGAGGAGTCACCGTCATCGAGGGAACAACGGCCGATGGCGGACCCTTTGTCGCCGTTCCATTCTATGCGATGGCGAACCGCGACAAATCCTCCCAGGAGGTGTGGGCGACACAATCCAAGCCGCAGACCAACGAGTCCTGGTGGTTGGGACAGCTGTATCGGCCTTGGAAATCACCTGTGACAAAACCGTAGGGCCCGGTTAATTTCCGGGGCTCGCCCTTGTGTTGGGCGATCGATCGTGCTATTTGAAGGACAACAAGAAAGACCAATCCTATGCCGTTTACGTTACCGCTTCACATGGATCGTCGATCGTTTCTCAGAACCACAATTCTTGGCGGCACCGCGGTGGTCCTTTCGGGCTGCCGTTCGCTCCATACCTCGGACCAAGCCCTGGCAAGTCCCGAATGCCATCTGGCTTTCTTGTCGGACACGCACATTCCCGGGGATCGGAAGAGCGAGTATCGGGGATTCAATCCCTGGGAAAATCTCCGTCTTATGGTTCCGCAAATTGTGGCAGCGAATCCGGAGGGCGTGGTCTTAAGTGGTGATGCGGCTCGCCTCGAGGGCAAAGTGGAGGATTACCGTGAATTACGGCAATTGCTCGAGCCGATCATCGAGAACGCGCCGGTATTTATCGGGCTGGGCAATCACGATGACCGTGGGAATTTTGTATCGGTCTTTGAAAAGCGTCCAGGATTCCACCCGTCCGTATCGGATCGGCACATTACTGTGATGGAACACGACGTGGTCCGAGTGATCGTCCTGGATTCGTTGCTATATACGAACAGGACGGCTGGATTCCTCGGGCGCCGCCAGCGTCAGTGGTTGGCGGAGTATTTGAAGGAAGCGACAGATCGCCCGGTTGTCCTTGTTCTTCATCATACGATGGGCGAAGAGGAAGGGGAATTGCTGGATGCCGATAACCTGTTTGCTCTGATTCGGCCTCATCGTCAGGTCAAAGCCCTTTTCTATGGTCATTCGCATGTCTGGTCTTTGAGCAACCAGGAGGGGCGCCAATTCATCAACCTGCCCGCAACCGGTTACAATTTCCGGGCTCAGGATCCGGTCGGATGGGTTGAAGCCCGGTTTCGCCAGGAAGGTGTCTTGCTGACGCTTCATGCCTGTGCCGGAAACCGGGGGGACGACGGAAAAACGACCTTTGTTCGGTGGCTGTAACGGCTGGCGAACAACCAACTCGAGAGAATTATCCTCATGAAAACGAAAATTTGGAGGCCGTGTTCCCTCCCCCGATTCTGTGAGTTCATCACGTTCTGCGCCTTATGCGTGGCCATCGGCATGTCGCCTCGAGGACTGGCCGCCGAAGACCCAAGTCAAGTGGAGATTGGTCTGGCGGTGAGAGACATCACTCCGCAGGACCCGATTTGGTTGGCGGGTTACGCGGCGCGCACGAATGCGTCGATCCGGGCCGACACCCGGCTGTATCTTCAGGCTTGCGCCATGCGGAGTGGCGAGGAACGAGTGGTTTTAGTGTCGCTGGACAACTGCGAGGTGGACCGCGACTTTACGGCTCCGGTGCTGGAAGAGCTTGGCGCCAGACACAAACTCAAGCCCGGCGCGGTGATCGTGGTCAGCAGTCATACTCATTCTGCGCCCGTGCTCGAAGGCCCTCTGTCTCCGATGTACCCGCTGGATTCCGAGCAACTCCGGAAGATCCGGGAATACGGCTCGACGGTCAGAAAGGCGTTGGCCGAGACGGTGGACGAAGCGCTGGCGAACCTCCAGCCCGCCCGGCTGGAGTATGGCGTCGGCCGAGCCAATATCGGGATCAACCGGCGTGAGTTTCGGGGAAACCAGGTGGTCATCGGCCATAACCCGGACGGTCCGGTTGACGGGGAAGTGCCGGTTCTTAAAATCCAGGGCGCCAATGGCGTGATTCGAGCCGTGCTTTTCGGGTATGCCTGTCATCTCACGTCCCTGGCCGGAGGCAATGATTTCTATGTGATATCCGGGGATTTTGTGGCGTATGCGCGCCAGCATTTGGAGGCCTGTTATCCTGGGATCCTGCCCATATTCATGCAGGGAATGGGAGCCGATCAGAATCCGTCACCACGGGGATCCTTGTTGGACTCGAGGCGGCACGGGCTTCAGTTGGCCGGCGCGATCGCCGGGGTTTTAAACCGTCCCATGCGACCGATCGAAGGGGCGTTGCGATTTTCTTATGCGCGGACCGATCTGCCTCTGATGCCGCCGCCCAGCCCAGCGAAACTGGAGGAGGATGCTCAGGCCAATGATCGCTACATTCAAAGCCGGGCCCGGGCGTATCTCGAGATGACGAAACGAGGGAAACCGCTGCCGACCGCGGTTTCGTTGCCGATGGCTTGCGTGAGCCTCGGCGATGATTTGACCTTCTTGTTTATGGGCGGTGAGGTGGTCGTCGACTATGCGTTGCGCTTGAAGAGGATGTTCGCGGCCCGGAATCCCTGGACCATCGGCTATGCCTATGAGATACCCTGCTACATTCCATCGCAGCGAATCCTGAAGGAAGGCGGGTACGAGGCCGATGGATCGCTGGTGTATTACGGAGTCTACGGACCTTTTGATCCGGCGGTGGAAAACCGGGTGATCGATACCATGACGGCCCTGGTAAAAGCGCATCCCTAATTGTCATCGTATCGCTCAGGCTACCAATTGGACAATGGCAACACGCCGATTGCCTCCCGTTTCACCGATGCGGCGCCAGGATCCAGGCTGAGAAGAACCGCGAGCCGAAACTCCGCCGCCGCGGGAAGGTTTATGGCCAGCTTCCGGATGTCCTTGTTTGGATTTTGTCCTTCGGGCTGAGGGGAAGATGACAGCGGGCGGGCATCCATGACACTGAACCTGGCATGTTCAGGGACCTGAATTTCGACCCGCAGTTGTTTGCCATCCTGTCGAAGAATCGCGGATCGGCCATGGGCGGCGATCTCGATCTGAGCCCGCGTATGCATAAACCACCAGGCGTTGATCGGTTTTTCAGCGCTGACCTCGTCCTGCACCAGGACTTGCTGGCGATTGAGAAGCGCCAGCCCGCGTTTCACGGATGTCGCTTGCTTTGCATAAGCGGTCGAGAGATCGGCGATGGCAAATACGCGTTCAGGCTTGGAATCATCAAATTGGATGATCCGAGAGGCGGCGGAGGGATCTTGGCCCGGCTCGGAATCAGGATTCAGCAGCAACGTATTATGTCCTTCCGTGCGCAAGCGGTAATAGGTCCAGCGCTGTTTTCCAAAATACCCCGGCAGGTTGTAGTTATCCGCCCCCAGGTCAACAGCCCATCGCACCCCATCCGCATCGAGGACAAATGTCCCCAGATCGAGGTTGCTATGATTCGCCTTGTTATCGCCGGCCTTGAATCCGACAAACACCCCTTCGCGCCGAGTCCAATCGCTTCGAAAAGTCACAACTTCGGCATGCCGGAAATACCGGTGCGGGGACAGCGGTTTGGATGGACTCGAAAGCAAATCAGGATCGAACCAAACCAGGTCGAGGGGTTGTGGCGACGCAACCCGAGCCTGGTATTCAGCATAAGCGGGCATCTGGAATCGCCGGGCAAGCCAGAACAGCTCCGGCGATCGAATCGTGCCATCGCCGCCGTCGGCATAATTAAACGTCCGCCCCAACGGTCCTGTCATGTAGAGAGGGAACAGCCCTGCTTCACGGAAACCCGGGATGCCGCCCAGGCCGAAATCAGAACCCAAAGCCGTCTGCAATGCGGCGAGGAAGACCACGTTGTATTGACTGGCATACCGCCAATACCCAGGACCCTCCGCCCAGGCCCCGTCGGGACCGTATTCACGCATGGCTAATTGAATCGACTGAAGCGCAGCCTCGATGAACTCGCCGCATAAAGCCGGCTCAACGTCCGCCAACGCAAGCGCCCCCATGCCAATCCCGCCGTTGCAGACCTGGTTCCAGTTGTGCCGGGATCGAGTCCAACCCGATTTTTTCCGATGGATTTCCAGGGCGGGTTTCAATCCCTTATCCAGGATTGCCTGACGGAGCATGGCGCGATGCTCGGGCTTCCAATAATCATAGAGCCAATCATAGCCGATGGCAAAAGCGTGCGTCATCTCGGCGGTATCCAGAAAGTGTCGCGGATTCCAGTCCGGAAAGGCCGCCGCAGCCTCGAGTTCCTTCCAGGCGCGCTCGGCATAACGCGCGTCCCCGTCCAGATGATAAAGCAGCGCCAGGGTGTAGACCCGGTCCACAACTCGCCGGCTTACACTGAGCAAGCGCAAACCGTCCGGAATTTCATATTTCGAGGCAGACGCGGTGAGCAACGATCGGCCGTGCTCGGTCATTTGGTGATGCCAGGTTTTCAGCGTGGCATTCTCCCGCACACGCTCCCGCAGCCGCGGCAATTCGTCCGCGGAGACCAAAAGACGCGGATGTTTGGCGCTTAGCCTGGACAAAATCTCGCTTGCGGGCGGGATCGGAATCTCGCTACTCGAATCTGCGGCGCCGAATCCCGACGGGATGAAAACGAGAACAACGATAAATGCCCACAGGGATCGGACCAGGAGTGTCTTCATGCAACAACGTGTAACACGAAACACCCGGCTATTCAATGAGATCCAAGCGGCGTTGTGGAAAGCGACAGAGGGCAAAGGCAATGGGGTCGAGTCTAAATAATTGATTCCGCTGAAAAACCCTGGCGTGGCATGATACTCGCCAAGGGGTGATGGTCATTTACTTTTTCTGTTTGGTT
>JAKLHY010000075.1 GCA_022709905.1 Verrucomicrobiota bacterium
TAATCTGGCCATGGCCGTGGCCTTTGTCACCCGCCAGCGGCCTAAACTGTGAAAAACCCTTCATGAATACGCGCTGAGTTCCGACGCGAGAAATGAGATGGAACTAGAGTTTAGTCGCATTAGGCTTTATTTTCGAGGGAACCGGAGGGGACGCCCATTGAGTCGGCTGGGCAGGTGTGCCGTTGGTTTCCGCCTGTCGTTGAATCCATTCGTGCCATCCTTTTTCGAGCCGGGGGAGTCCTCCTGGCGAGTGGCGATCCAGGTAATTGGCGCAACCAAGACTCGGATTGTCGGCCAAGGCAACCTCCGGGCTATTCACCGCCGACATCAGCAAACGAGTTGCGGCCGGATGCGCCATGAAGAAGTGAAATAATGAATAAGCCGCGGTGTAGCCCAAATCGGGCCGATGGGGGAAGAGACGGTTCCAGTCGTGACGGCTGGCGCGCATGAACTCGCGCAAGCCCGGCAGTTTCTGCTTCTGAAGATACTCCCGGAGGACTTGCCAGCGTTGGGATTCAGTTTGGCGTTTCAATCGATAAAGGCCCGCCGCCGGGGCCCCCAGCAGTTCCGCGCTGCCTTCCATGTACCAATCGGGTGCGCGCCAGACACAGGCATCGGTGAGGGCATGCGTCAATTCGTGCAGCAGAATCGATGTCAGAACGGCTTCGTCAGGTTGAGCCCAGGCATAAATCCTGGCTTCCTGAATCTGGAAAAGACCGCTCGAAACTTGGCGGATCTTGGAGGTGTGAGAAAAGCCGAGGGTGGCGGGTTCGGTGAATCCCAGGGCATGAATGATCGCTTCAAACTCCTGCCGGGTTCGGACCACCTGAATCTGGACCTTTAAGTCAGCGGGAATTCTGCGGTGGAAAAGGACGTGGTGGGATTGGATCAAGCGAGGAAGTTGCCGGCGCACCGCCTCTTTCACGGTCGAGGGGACAGGATAGTCTGTTGGGACGTAATCCAATTGAACGGCCCATCCGGCAGGAAGAAAACCCAGAAGGAACAAACCATAAGCCACAAAACCCAGGACCCGGCACCGCCCGGTATGGCCGGACACGCGTCTCCAGAATCGGATGGAATCCGCAGCCGAGGCCACTGGGTCGTGTCGGTTCATTTTAGACTCTGTCTCGCGTCTTTTAACCCATTCGGTTGACGAAAGTCAAAAGGACATCGAAAAGCCCTGAACCGCAAAAAAATGACTTAACCGCTAATGAACGCCAATAAACGCGAATCATGGCAGGCCAAATATACACGACGTCATAAATAGTTGCGCATGCCGTTGATCGGGAGAGGGCTATATGGCGAGGCACGACGAACGAGCATACCCGTTGCGGTCTGTGAGTGAGGAGAAACGAAGCCAGATGGCCCTCTCCTGATCAACCCGCAGGGCGGCGGTCTTTTTGGCACCGGACTTTGTCGCTCGTCAGTCAAAGATCCCTGCGATATTCTCCTTCCTCGCTTCGCGTCCGGCACCAAAAATCTTCGCCGCGGCATACGCAATTATTTATGACGTCGTGTATAGAAAGGTCCTGAAATATTGGGAACATCGATGGACTGTTTGGGATTCAGCCCAGCGGATGCCTCCGCTTCCATTCACGTCTATTGGTGTTCATTCGGTTAATGGCCGGCATGTTCTCTGAGGGTTCCTCCGGGGCTATGTGTTTACCATGCGCGGATCTGATAGAATCTGGCTGAGGACCGGTCTGATTCCGAATCTGTGTATTGTATTTGAGTGCCATCGCCCGTGAATTGCGCCGCAAAAGTCCAGCGACCAGTCGCGCTGGAGCCGGTCAGAATTTCGTAATGCCGGCCGGCTTTTCCCAGCCAACCCAACTCAATCTGAGACCCCTTCCGAACCACCGACACTCCCGAATCCAAGAGGGCTTGAAGGGCGAGGGGATCGATCCGTTGATCAGGCGTGACAGCAAAACTGCCATGCTCCAAATAATGCAGGTTCAGGTAAGACATCGACTGCCGCAAGTCGGCCCAGGGATTGATGAGATCACAGAAGCCGCAGTTGATGTTTTCCAGGCAGATTGGGCATGGTTTGAAACAATTCGCCTCGTGCAGGATTCGGTGAGTTGCCACCTTGGAAGGCTCGATCGGTAATCGAAGGATCTTCTGCGACAGACGGCGGGCCAGATCAATCCCATCCAATACACCGTCACCATCGGTATCCGGTTTTCCTCCGTCGGTGTTCAACACGACCTCTTCACGGTCCAACAGCCCGTCTCTGTCCGTGTCTTCCCCCGATATCACAAGATGGGAGGAGCCGTCGCCTTTTAGCAGCCGCGAAAACTGCGCCGGATTCAACCGTTCTCCCTCGCGTGTGGTGAAACTTCCATGTCTGAGAAAATGCTGAGCAAGATAAGAGACTTCCATCCTCATATTCTCTCGCGGATTGACGATTTCCATCCATCCCATATTTTCCGTCTGGCCGCAGATGGGGCAGGTGACCAATCCTCGCAAATAATGATCGATGGCATACGTCGCTTGAATCGGGATTCGGGGGAGTGACTCCAAAGTTTGGCCGAGTTCGTAAGCCAGACTCGGCCCATCCGGTACGCCATCGGTGTCCGAATCAGGGCGATCGGCTTGCGTGCCTGCCCACTGTTCCTCGCGGTTCATCAGGCCGTCCTTGTCGTCATCCGAGCCAATCGATATCAGGTGTCCTGGCCCCTTGGATTCCAGGGTTTCCACCAGATGCCGAACCCACAATCGTCCCTGTCCATGCACACTGCCATCGTAAGCCAGACTGCCATGTTCCATGAAATGCAGGGCGATATAGGGCAATTTGGCGTAGAGTTGGGCCTGAGGATTGCAGATCGTCAAATGTCCCATGTTGACGCTTTGCCCACAGATACTGCACCATTCCAAACCTTTAAGCATGAAATCGGTGCGATAGACAGTTGCTCCATTGGATTGAGTCGGCAACTTCTCGATTCGCGCGGCCAACTGGGTGGCCCAATCAATCCCATCCAGGATGTGGTTTCCGTTTTCATCCGGTTGTTGGGGATCCGTGGCCAAGCCCTGTTCCTCCACATCCGACAGCAAATCCTGATCTGCGTCATGCGCCAAACCATAGGCCAACCGATGCGGATCGGCTCCGGCGGCCGCAGCATCCAGGTTGGAACCTAGAATTCCCAAGCTGATCATGGATGCCGCGGTTGCCACGGCCTCGCGCAACAATCCCTTTCTGACGGCAGGGACGAATCCCGACACACTATTCGAGATCCCGCCACGCATCAGCCGACGGCATTCCTGGTTCACACGGCGATAATGGGGAATAAGCAAAGGTGTTTGCGCGCATGCCGGACAGGCCCAATGAAACAGGAGTCTTTGCTCGGACCGACGGAGCCTGTTCCGCGCGTAGCCATTCCTGACATAACTTTCCACGCAACAGGAAGGATAACCGAACAGCAATCCCTCAAAACGTCTTGTCTCGGGACTGCAATCGATTGGTCGCCCCTCAAATCGCGCAGCATAAAGATCCAGGTGCTGATCCGAAGGGCTGAAGACAAATTCCTGAATTCCGCCGCCGCGTTGAGCCCGCCTCCGAACCTCGCGCACCTTCAATCCCATCTCTCCCATCCAGCCTTCTGCGTCGGGAGGCAAGGAATTCTCCCATCGGCTCAACGGTTTCAAACCCTGTTGGGTCAACATCATGAGATACGCCAGGTCGAACTCGATCTGTTTGAATGTCCCTGTTTTCATCATTCATCCTATGGCTGCCAGGTTCACTGCTCCAACTGGACCGGACAGTTTCTGATCCAGAAATCCTTCCGGCCCACTGAAACCTGCGGAAGCCGGACAGAATCGATCCCGGCCCTCGTCTTACCCGGTCACGGTTTGCTTATTTACTGTATGATAACACCAGTACAGCTCGATGCAACTCCAAAACAAGTTGTTGTACTAAGGGCCAGGTCTTTTATTCCATCGTTTCGTCTGCTCTGACTCATAATGGTACAAAGGGCCAGGTCCTTTATTTAACCTCAGACTGTCGATCCCAACCACGGTAACAGTCCCTTTTGGCGCAACGTATCATTATTCTCCCTCTCGCCCCCCTCACCGGGGGATAACTCATGGCGCAATTCGGCATCAATAAGCGCGTATGTCGGTATGTCGGGGAGCGGACTTTCAGATGGATTTGCCAAGCGGGAAGGCGCAGGATGGAAGAGAGGCATTGGAAAGGCGGCTATGAAATCTGAGAATGCGAACTCCGAGTCGATTTGGACTCTAGCTGGGATGATCTTGGCGATCCACGCCGTTTCTGCTCAAGCCGACATTATTCACTGGACCAATGCCAGTGGTGGCAACTGGAGCGTTGCCGCTCATTGGTTCCCCAACCAAGTGCCATCCGCCAACGACATTGCCGTCATTACCAACTCAGGCACTTATCAGGTGACAGTAAATGTCAATTCGACCATTGCCGGTTTGGTGGTGGGAGGCGGCAGCGGAGCCCAGACCCTCGCAACCTCGGGGCATACGTTAACCTTGAACGGCGACGGCCGGGTGAATACGAACGGTTGTCTGCTCTTGTCCGGCGGCGCGCTTTCCGGGACAAACCGGCTTGCGCTGGATGGGACGATGACCTGGCAGTCTGGAACGATTGACACCAACACGGTGGTCCTCGTGAACCCCGGCGGCGAAGTCACGCTAGCCAGCGGGGTCAAGCATGCGAAATTTCTCCAGGGCAACCTGACCAATGGCGGTGTCATGACCTGGCGGCCTCTTGGCAGCTTTAACATTGGCGGGACCTTGCACAACCTCGCGCGAGGCGTCATTGACGCGCAACTGGATGGCGCCTCGATTCTCCAATCGACCACAAACGCACTGCTTGTTAACGAGGGTGTTTTTCGCAAATCGGATGGCGACCGAAGTGTGAATTGTTATGTGCCCTTGTGCAATTACGGCACGGTGGATGTGCGGAGCGGCACGCTTGATTTTCTTGGCGGCTCGAGTTTGAACACGGGATCCATTTTCATGGGCGCCGGCACCACGCGGCTGCAAACGGGCACGCATACCCTCCACGGCAACATTGTGTCAACGAACCTTGTTCTGGACGGAGGATCGCTGGCGGGGCATGGAACCTTCCGGGGAACCGTGGCATGGATTTCCGGCCAACTCAATGAGGCGGCTTCCTTGACGGTAGGAATGGATGGCATCTTGGACTTTGGCAGCGGAGTCAAATTCGCGAAGATCGTCTACGGCAATCTCACGAATGCCGGCACCATCACCTGGCGGCCGGTTGGCAGCCTGATCCTCGGGGGCACGCTGCATAACCTGGAAGGGGCGGTTTTTGACATCCAGGTAGATAACAGTTCCATCCTTACCGCCGGCCCTCATGCGGTCATCATCAATGACGGACTGTTCCGCAGATCCACCGGCAGGTTTGGCGTGGATTGTGCCGCGCCCATGATCAACAATGGCGCCATGGAAATCCCGCCTGGCAAACTGGGATTCGACTCATCCTTCAGCAACCCAACCGGGATCATCTCGATGTTTGGAGGCGAACTCAAAATGGCCCGGCCCTTGGTTCTATCCGGCGGACTCTTGATCGGTTGGGGGACCCTCTCTACGGATGTGGTCAACGCCGCCTGCATTCACCCGGCGCCCGCAAATGGGGGACTCACCATTCGCGGGAATTATGAACAGTCGCTCGACGGCTGTTTGGAGTTGGATTTGGCCGGCAATGATCCGGGCACGAATCAAAGCCGGTTGAACATTACAGGCAGTGCCATCTTGCGCGGCACGATCGCTGTTGGTTGGGACCCACATTTCACCCCCTTGCCGGGCGCCGAGTTCCCGGTGCTTACCTATGCTTCCCGGGAGGGCGAATTCTGTTGCCTTGACCATACGATCCTGCTTGGCCAAGGCCGCCGCCTGGAGCCGCTTTACAGCGCGCACGGTTTGACGCTCACCACAGTCAGCGCCCCCGAACCGACCCAGGTGCCGCTGCGGATTTCGGTGGACGGCGGCGCGCTGGTTTGCTGGCCGGCTGAATTCTCCGATTACGAACTTTACTGGTCGACGAACCTTAATTCATCAAGCTGGACGCTGTTTCCTGGCGTCACAAACCGATTCCTTGAAGCCCCGCCGCTCGCAAAAGAGAAGTTCTTCCTGCTTCAGAAACGCCAGAGACCTTAGGGTCTGGTTCAGCGGCGCAGGTTTGGCAGCCGCCAAGGCGCGCGATAATCGACGCTCACCAGCTTGTTCGCCTTGCGGTCATTGGTCACGATTTCGTGAACCGGATCCCAAACGATTCGGGAACCGCTCCGCAGGGCGATGTTTCCCAGGTGGGCGACGGTGGAGATATGATGGCCTTCCTCGAGGTTTTCGACGGGTTGTTGGCGTGATTTAACGCAGTCCAGGAAGTTGCGCACATGGGCTGGCCTGGGGTCTTCCCCTCCCGGATGTTTTTGGGCGTCGACGGTGTCCTGGTTGGGTTCGCTGATGACCTCCCAACCGGAATCATTGATGACCAAGGTGCCTGCGGTGCCGGTGAAAGACATTCCCCAGGGCCGGTTATAGAGGCCCAGGCCAACACTGACTTTATGTTCCCAGACCATGGTGTAACTGGGGAACTCATAAATGGCGATTTGGGTGTCGGGGGTTTCGGAGTTATCGTCGAGGACATACTTGCCGCCGCTGGCCACCACGGCTTTCGGAGGTTCCGGACCCATGGCCCACAAGAGCACCTGGAGCAGATGCACACCCCAGTCGGTCATCAGACCCCCGGCATAGTCCCAAAACCATCGAAAGTTGAAATGAAACCGGTTTGGATTAAAAGGCCGCTTCGGGGCGGGGCCGAGCCAGAAATCATAGTCCACGCCGGCTGGAGCTTGTTGATCAGCCGGTTTTCCTATGGGTTTGATCCAATCCAGATAGGCCCATGCGCGCACGAGGCCGACCTTGCCTAACTTGCCGGAACGCACCAGGTCGGTGGCCTGCCGATAGGTCGGTGAACTCCGGCGCTGGGCTCCCATTTGGACGATGCGACGATTTTGGCGCGCCGCCTCGACCATGACTCGCCCTTCGGCAATGCTCGTGGCCAGCGGTTTTTCGACGTAGACGTCTTTACCGGCCTCGCACCCCAGAACTGTGGGCAAGGCATGCCAGTGGTCAGGTGTGGCCACTAAAAGGACATCGAGATCTTTGCGATCCAACAAGCGCCGGAAATCCTTGGAGGTTTCGGCGGTCTTGCCGCGCTTGTCTTTGACGACTTTGAGGCCTTCGGCGATCTGTTTGTCGTCGACATCGCAAACGACCACACATTCCACCTCGGGGTTTAGAAGAAAGGTTGCGAGGTCCCCGCGCCCCATGCCGCCGGCCCCAATTAGACCCAGACGCACTTGTTCGCTGGGAGGCACCGCGCGGGCGCTGGGGGAAAGCAAGACTCCGCCCCACACGACCGTTCCCAAAGTGGCAGGCATTTGCCGGCCAAGAAACTGACGACGAGATACAACTGGTGTTTTCATTTTGCCCGCATTATCCGCCGCCAATGGTTCAAGTCAATCCCGAGCCTGTCGCCCCAATCCGCTCGCAAGATGCCCCGAAAAGAATCAAACCGCGAATCCCCGCCAATGGGCACGAATAAAGCCGGAGGGATCCTGTTGGCCGAATCGCTCCGCGGAATGAATTCCGCGCGCCGATCGTTCCCGGCCCGAAGCGAGGGTCACCCGACAGGTTGGAGCGCGGGATTTATCCCGCCGCGCTGATTTCGGCTGCATGTTTGCTCTTGAGCGCCCTGCGTGTTTGTGACAGTACGTTCGTCATGAACTCCTCAAACCTGAAGATCGTCCAGCCTTCTCTTTGTTCACAAGTCATGAAGTCCTCCGAAACACAAGAAACCGCCAGACGGTCATCCCGGCGGGAATTTCTCAAAGTATCGGCGGGCGCGGCGCTCGTGGCCGGCGCGGCCCAGCCCGTCTTGAACGCCGCCGAACCAAGAGCCGATTTCCAATCCACGCAGGCGACCGGCGCAAGTGGAAAGGATCCTTATCCCCTTGCCGCGCGTTTCGGGAAATTCCTCCGGGTCACCGATGTGACCGACGGCTTGGATGCCGTTGGACGCGCGGACCTGACGTTGCTCGATTCGGCGATTCGGCCATTGTGGATGGGTATGAAGTTTTGGGGGCCGGCGGTAACGCTCCGCGTGGTGCCCACCAACCGCCGCATGCCAGTCATTGAACGCAAAGACGCCCTCAAACAGCACGCCTTGTGGAATCAGATGGGTGGCATGCATGCTCAGTTGAAGGTCAGGCCCGGTTGCGTGGTGGTCACCTCGACGAATGGCGCCCGGGAATGCGGTTATTGGGGATCGAACAACTCGATGGATATGCAAGCCCAGGGGGTCGTGGGCATTGTCACCGATGGTTATGCCCGCGATACCGACGAAATTGTTTTGCAGAAGTCACCGGTCGCCAGCCGCGGGATCGGACGCACCATCATTCCCGGCCGCGTGGAACTGATGGATGTCGATGTGCCCGTGGGCTGCGGCGGGGTCCTGGTTCGCCCCGGCGATATTGTCGGCTGCGACTGGGACGGAGTGGTGGTGGTTCCCATCGACGTGGCGGAAGATGTGCTTTGCATTGCCGCCCGGATTGCCGTGGACGATAAAAAGGCCCGCCGCCGTTGGTATGAGAAGCTGGGCAAGAAACCGGATGAGACGGTGGATTGGGAGGCTGCGGCCGAGTACTTCAAAGATCTGCTCTGACATCCGCTTATGAACCTTCGAGGATCCGCAATTTTGGGATTGATCGCGTTCCTTGAGGTGGCCTGTTTTTCGGCGCGCCCCGTGTTCGAGTCGATGCCCGATGCACAGTTGGAGTTGTCGGGGTCGGTTGGGGACCGTATCCGGGCGAATCACGAGCACTGGCTTCTTTGCGCGCCGCAGGCCAATCCTGGAATGCTTGAAATGTTCCGTTTGCGGGACCGCAAACCGGTTCCTCAATGGGTGCCGTGGGCGGGCGAGTTCATTGGCAAATATCTCATTTCAGCCATCCAGGGGTTGCAGTTGATGAACGATCCCCGTCTGCGCCGGCAGGTCGCCGATCGCATCGCCGAGTTGGTTTCCACGCAGGCCGAAGATGGCTATCTCGGTCCCTTTCCGAAAGCGGATCGGCTCCTCAAGAACTGGGATCTTTGGGGGCATTACCACGTCATTCAGGCCCTGGTGATGTGGCACGAATACTCGGGAGACGCGCCTGCACTGGCGGCGGCCCGCAAGGCCGCCGATCTCATATGCGCCACCTACCTGGATACCGGCCGCCGTGTTTTTGACGCCGGCGATCCCGAGATGAACATGGCCATCCTGACGGCGTTGGCCGAGCTGCATCGGCTCACTGGAGATCCACGGTACCTGCGGCTTGCCCTGGAGGTGGAGAAGGATTGGGAGCGAGCCGGCGACTACCTGCGCGCAGGCTTGGATGGCCGTGAGTTTTATCGATCCCCAAAGCCGCGATGGGAAAGCTTGCACAGTCTGCAAGGCCTGGTCGAACTATGGAGGATTACCGGAGATGCCAAATACCGCGAGGCCTTCGAGCACCATTGGCGCAGCATCCGGCGCTGGGACCGGCGCAACACCGGCGGATTCAGCTCGGGTGAACAAGCCACCGGGAATCCCTATGCTCCCACGGCCATCGAGACCTGTTGCACCGTGGCGTGGATGGCCTTAACCATCGATTACTTGCGGCTCACCGGCGATGCGCGCGCGGCTGGCGACCTCGAACTCGCCACCTTGAATGGCGGTCTGGGCGCCCAGCATCCCAGCGGACGCTGGTGGACTTACAATACCCCGATGGACGGCGTCCGCGAGGCGAGTGCGCACACGATCGTTTTCCAGGCGCGAGCCGGAACTCCGGATCTGAACTGTTGCTCGGTGAATGGGCCGCGGATTCTCGGCATGCTGGCGGAATGGGCGGTCATGTCGGATGCCGATGGCTTGGTCGTCAACTGGCTGGGATCGGGTCATTACAACTTATCACTGGCGGGCCATGAGCGCGTGACCCTCAGGGCCAAAGGAGATGCCTGGCGGAATGGACGCATCGAGTGGGATTTCGCAACCGCGGTGCATCATGAACTGACTCTTCGGATTCGCATTCCGGGCTGGGCCCGGATGCCGAAACTTTTGCTGAACGGATCGATTGTGGGTCAGGCAATCCCTGGGACTTACTTCACCATGCGCCAGCGTTGGAAAACCAATGACGTGCTGATCCTCGAGTGTGACTTGCCGGTTCGGTTCGTGGCTGGCGCCCATGAAGCCGCCAACAAAGTCTCGTTATATTATGGGCCGCTGCTCCTGGCCTATGACCAGGCCAGCAATCCCTTTGACGAGGAGTCCATTCCCCCGATAGACCTGACTCGCCTGGACCAGGCGCGTGTCGTTTCGGCCTCTCATTCTCAAACCAATTTTGGCCTGCTGCCGCCTCCCTGGTTGATCCTGGAAGTTCCCACGACGGCAAGCGGCGTGATTCGCCTCATCGACTTCGCAAGCGCGGGCGCGGGAGGAACCCGGTATCGATCCTGGCTGCCGGCAGAACCCGCGCCCCCGCCGCCCGCCTTCACGGTAAGCCCTCCTGATATGGCTCAAATTCCCGTAGGTCCGCTGAACTTTCGATGGCGAGGGGCGCGGGATCCCGGCGTTTCTTATCGCGTGGAATTTGCGACAAACGAAGCATTCACAGTGGGAATGGTAGCGTTCACCAACACTACCGGAACACGAATGCACTTCGATACCGCGCGACTGACGTCCGGTCTTGCGGACTTCGAGAAGCCGATCTGGTGGCGGGTTGTATCGCGGGCGTCCGGTCGGGAAACCGTGGCCGAAGTTCCTCCCTCCTGCTTCAGGCTGGATCCGTCTATGCCTCTGCCAGAGCCAACGCCCGAGCCCAAGATCGGACCCAATGGAGAAATCATTGCGCACGCGCTGCGAAACAACACCCGCCCTGAATTTGGCGAGTTCAAGTCAGTCGGAGATCCGATCTGCGGCCCTGAAGGAGCCGAGTTGAACGGACAAAATCAGATGTTGATCTACGGATTGGATTCCTGGCCGGACGGGGATTTCAGCGTCAGCGTGCGCGTGCGGATTCGGAAACTGCCCGATCAGCGCATCGGCCAGATTTTTAGCGCATGGACATCCGGAATGGACGATCCGCTGCGGCTCGTTGTTGACGGGGGAAAACTCTACGCGCGAGTCGAGGCCGGAACTGTTTTCTCGACACCGGGCGCGGTCATCGTGGCCGATCGATGGCATGCCGTCGCAGCCGTCAAACGGGGCGCGAGCCTTGTGTTATACCTTGACGGCCGGACCGTAGGCTCGTGCCTGGTCCCTGAATTTTTCAATACGCGGGCTCAAGACTGCGCTCTGGGGGGGAATCCGCACTACTCAGGCAAAGAATGCCTGGCGGCGTGCTTTGCCGATTTTCGATTGTATCATCGAGCGCTCTCCGAAGAGGAATTGCGTGCGATGGCCTCAACGGTTGAGCACTGAGTGACAGAGGCTCTGTGCACATTATTAACTGGCAGCTGTCCGCCGGAGAATCACACAGGGGTGAATTACCCAAGGATCGCGGGGACTCATCTCGCCGCGCCAGTCGACGCCAGACGCTTCTGCGGAATAAATTCTGCGCCCCGGCTGGAACGGAGCGCGGGATTCATCCGGCAGCGCCGGTTGTCGCAGGATCTCAGACATTTCTTCGATTTCATATATCCTTCAAGTCCTTCGTGTTTAGCCTGCCTCTATTAGTGTTGATTAGTGTTCATTAGTGGTTAGGCGGTTTTTTATAAGCGGTTTTCAGGACGGCGCATCCCCTTGACGCCAGGAAGGGAGGGGCGTTTAATCGGGTCATGTTCAAATCATTTCAGATCTCGCGTCGCTCGTTTGTTCAACGTTGCACTCTCACTGCCGCCGCGACGGGATTGCCGTTGTGGTTTATCGAGCGCGATTTCGCGGAAGCGGCCGATCAATCCGCTGCTCGTCTGCCATCGCCCAATGACCGTCCCAACATCGCTCTCATTGGCTGCGGAGGCATGGGGACAGGCGACGGTCAGAACGCGACGCGTTTTGGCAATTTGGTTGCCGTATGTGATGTCGACGAGAACCACTTGAATTCCGCCGCCAAACGCCTCAGCCGTAACACCTCTGAGCCTGCAAAATACACGGATTTTCGAAAGGTGCTTGAACGCGATGACATTCACATCATCATTAACGGCACGCCCGACCATTGGCACACGCTGATCAATATGGCTGCTGCCAAGGCCAAAAAGGATGTTTACGGGGAAAAGCCGTTGACGCTGACGATTGACGAAGGCAAACGACTGGTCCAGACGGTGCGCGACCGTAAGACCGTGCTTCAAACCGGAAGCCAGCAACGGAGTGATCGCCAGTTTCGTCTGGCATGCGAGCTGGTGCGGAACGGCCGCATTGGCAAATTACAGACCGTGACTGTTTATCTGCCCGCCGGCTTGGTGGGGGGGCCGTTCCAGTCATCGCCAACCCCGGCGGGTCTGAATTGGGATATGTGGCTGGGCCAAGCCCCGAAGGTTGATTACGTCAAGGAACGGTGTCATTCGACCTTCCGTTGGTGGTTTGAATATTCCGGCGGTCCCATGACCGATTGGGGGGCGCATCACAATGACATTGCGCGTTGGGCCATGGGGCTGGAGGCTCCCACAGCCGTCGAGGGCCGGGCGCTGACGAAACCGGTTGAGGGCGGCTTCAACACCCCCAGCGAATTTGAAGTCACATTCACCTGGGCCAATGGCGTCACTCACATCGTCAAAACCACCAAGGACGACAGTCCGTTCGGACAGATCCTCAAGGAAAACGGGCAGCGTAACGGGATCAAGTTTGAAGGTTCCGAAGGCTGGATCTGGGTGAACCGCGCCGAGTTGGATGCCAGCAATGTATCCCTCTACAAAACTCCTCTGCCCGATAACGCCGAGCGACTCGAGGTCAGCCGAGATCACATGGGCAATTTCTTCGAGTGCGTTCGCTCTCGCAAAGACCCTGTCGCGCATGCCGAGATTGGGCATCGCTCCGCGTCGGTCTGCCACCTGGCGGCCATCGCGGTTCGGCTGGGGCGGAAGCTGCAATGGGACGGAAAATCGGACCGCTTTGTGGGAGACGGCGCCGCCGAAGGCAATGCCCTTGTCGTTCGCGAGATGCGCAAGCCTTACGATTACAGCATCACAGGGTAGGGGACAGGGCTGAAGTCTTTGGGCGGCGCAGGTTGTGGGCGAATTGCCTCTCGCCTGCGCCTGACCCAAATCGACTTGATTGCGCCTCAGCTCGCTCCCACTTCAGAGAGCGGAATTCCCAGGGCTTTAGCCACGCCGCTTCCGTAGGCCGGATCGGCCTTCAGGCAGTTGCCGATGTGTCGGATCTTGATCTCCCTGGGGGCATCCCCCATGGCGCGGGCGGTGTTCGCAAAGAGCACAGCCTGCTGTTCGGGTTTCATCAGGCGGAAGAGCAAGCCCGGCTGGCTGAAGTAATCATCGTCTTCGCGATGATTCCAGTGATCGGCGGCTCCTTCGAGGCTGAGCGGGGGTTCGGCGAACTCGGGCTGCTGTTTCCACTGGCCCTCGCTGTTGGGCTCGTAGCCGATGGTGCTGCCATGGTTGCCGTCCACCCGCATGGCCCCGTCCCGATGGTAGCTGTGGAACGGACAACGCGCGGCATTGACCGGGATGAGATGATGGTTCACGCCCAAACGGTACCGCTGCGCGTCGCCATAGGAAAATAGACGGCCCTGCAGCATTTTGTCCGGCGAGAAGCCCAAACCCGGCACAATGTTGGCTGGATTGAAGGCGGATTGCTCGACCTCGGCAAAGTAGTTTTCCGGGTTGCGATTGAGTTCAAGAACCCCGACCTCGATTAGCGGATAATCCTTGTGGAACCAGACCTTGGTCAGGTCGAAGGGATGGTAAGGGCACGTGGCGGCGTCTTTCTCGGGCATCACCTGGATGTACAGGGTCCACCGGGGAAAATCACCTTTCTCGATGCTTTCATACAGATCTCGCTGGTGGCTTTCGCGGCATTTACCAATGATCGCCTCGGCTTCTTCATCGGTCAGGTTTTTGATGCCCTGCTGAGTGCGAAGGTGGTATTTGACCCAAAAACGCTCGTTTTTGGCATTGATGAGGCTGAAGGTATGGCTGCCAAAGCCATGCATATGACGGTAAGTGGCTGGAATACCCCGGTCGCTCATCACGATGGTGACTTGATGCAGCGCTTCGGGCAGCGAAGTCCAGAAATCCCAGTTGTTCTTCGCGCTGCGCAGGTTGGTTCGGGGATCGCGTTTCACGGCGTGGTTGAGGTCCGGAAACTTGAGCGGGTCCCGCAGGAAAAAGACAGGCGTATTATTCCCGACCAGATCCCAGTTGCCTTCCTCCGTATAGAACTTGATGGCGAATCCTCGAATATCCCGCTCCGCATCTGCGGCGCCACGTTCGCCTGCCACAGTGGAAAAACGGGTGAAGAGCTCGGTTTTTTTGCCGATAGCCGAGAAGATTTTGGCCTTGGTAAAACGGGTGATATCGTGAGTGACCGTAAACACACCATAGGCCCCGGATCCCTTGGCGTGCATGCGCCGCTCGGGAATGACTTCCCGGTCGAAGTGGGCCAGTTTTTCGAGAAACCAGACGTCCTGCAACAACATCGGGCCTCGGGGACCCGCGGTCATGGAGTTTTGATTGTCGACAACGGGCGCCCCGGCGTTCGTTGTCAGTTTCTTGGGATCAGGATTTTGAGCCGCCATAATATTCCAGGATTGTTGAACCGTTCTCCGCCTTGCGATTTTCGGTTCAGGGTTTATTAATGATTTAACTCACGCCAGCATGCCTTGTCTGGCGAAATGAGTAGGCCTAATATACTCCCTCGCCGGTATGAGTGGTAATACTTTTTGCTTAAGTGTACTATAGGCAATAACTATGGAACTCCACCAATTGCGTTATCTGGTCGCTGTGGCCAAAACAGGGAACTTCAGCCGGGCCGCCGAATTGTGCCATGTCTCTCAGCCTTCCCTGAGCCAGCAAATCCAGAAACTCGAGGACGAACTAGGAGAGCGATTGTTCGATCGTTTAAGCCGCCAAGCGAGGTTGACTCCCGCGGGCGAGGACTTCCTGCCGCGGGCGAAGCGTGTTTTGGCCGAACTCGAAACAGCCCAGCGCGAGGTCAGCGAACGGCGCGGGCTCCTCCGGGGGACGATTACCGTCGGGGTGCTGCCCACGATTGCCCCCTATCTGCTGCCCGGCATCATTGTCGCGTTCGGCAAGGCGTTTCCGGGGATCGAGGTCGTGGTGCAGGAGGACACGACCTCTCATCTGCTGGTCCTGGGGCAGGCCGGCGATCTGGATCTGATGATCGTCAGTTCCCCGGTGACCGACGAACGCTTTAAAAAGGAGCCGCTTTTTGACGAGGAACTCCTTTTGGCCTTACCTGCAGACCATCCGCTGGCTCGGAAATCCGCGATTACTCTCGCGGACCTCGATAGCGAACGCTTTATCCTGATGCGGGAAGGCCACTGCTTGGGCGATCAGGTGCTGAATTTCTGTCATCGGCGCGACTTTCGCCCCCAGGTCAGCGGTCGCAGCACGCAGATCTCCACCATTCTGGCCCTCGTGCGGGCCGGGGCCGGCATTTCGCTGGTGCCGCAAATGGTGTTAGCCTCGGTGCAGGATGCCACGCTAGTCTTTCGCTCCCTCGAGAAACCGCAACCACGCCGCCGAATTGTGGCGCTTTGGCCCCATTCGCATCCCCTCAGCCGCGCCTCCGTTGAATTCCTGAAATGTCTTCGAACGGCCAGCCTGAAGCCCTCGTAGCCCTGGACCGTGCATTTACTCAACCGCGAATGGACGCTAATAAACACCAATAAAGGCAGGCGTAATACGAAGATCCTGCAGCGCTGGAAAGATCGATAAAATGTCTGGAATTCACCCAACCGGATAGCTCCGCATTCGAATGCTCATGGATGTCATTCCACCGGGCCTTGATCGCCTTCTTGCTCACGGGATAATGCGATGGCATCGAGGTCGTGTTGATCAGAAGATCATACTTCGCGCCCACCAGCATTTCGTCGATTTGCGATCACGCCCATGCATGTTGCCTGCGATCGGAGACTCAGTGCGAGGAGGAATCCGAGCGTGAGGATTGCGGCGCAAAGCCCAAATGCGTAGAGGGAAATGTTGATCCCGGGGTGGTCCTTCAATTGAGCGATGAGCTGAGGACCGGCAATCCCCGCGCAAGACCAAGCTGTGAGAATTGCGCCGTACATGACCGGCATCAACCGCAGTCCAAAGGCATTCAAGACAAAAGCCGGCATAACACCAAATCCCCCTCCGTAACATAGCAATACATAACAAACCAGTCCTCCAAACAGCCAGGGACTCTGCACCGTCATCAGGACGCAGAAGGCTGCCACCTGGGTGGCTAGCATGACACGGAAGGCTGCCAACGGGCCAATCCGATCCGACCAGGCGCCCCAGATAATCCGGCCCAATCCATTGCAAATAGAACTGACAGCAATCAGCGTGGCGCCTGCCGCTGCCAAGGCGGCGGGGGATTGAGTGGGGTCCTCTTTTTTCCATAGATCCTGCAAAAGAGGAGACTGAAATCCGATCAGGGCGATCCCCGCCGTGATATTGCAGAAGAAAATCAGCCACATCAGAACGAACTGTTTTGAACCGATCAAGATAAGCAGTTGCGGTTTGGTTTCGTTAGTGCGTCTTACTTGAGTAACCGGACTCGGAGGATTTTGTAAAAAAACTGCCGCGAAAAAGCCGATGCCACCAACAATCATCCCCGCCCCGGCAAAAACCCAGGATAAGTCGTGGTTAAACGCGACATCCAGGAAAGGAGCAATCAGTTTGCTCATCACCAGCGCGCCCAATCCGAATCCCATGACGACCATGCCGGTGACCAGACCTTTGCGGTCGGGAAACCATCTGGCGACCGTTGCCACGGGGGTGACATATCCCAAGCCCAGGCCAATGCCCCCAATCACTCCATAACCCGCCCATAGCAACGGAAGGGATTGCCATTTCAACGCCAGCCCAGCAAGAAGGTAGCCGGCTCCGTACAGGAGGCTGCCAGTGATGGCGAGTTTTCGCGGGCCAAAGCGCTGAAGACAAAGCCCCCCGCCCGCGGCGGCCAGTCCCAGGAAACCGATCGCCAGGCTGAAGGTCAAGGCCACCTGGGTGTGCCGCCAGCCACAGGCATCGACAATGGGTTTCTGAAAAAAACTCCAGGCGTAAACCGACCCGAGGCACATCTGCAGCAAGGCGCCCATGACGGCGATCCACCAGCGGTTCGTTCGTTTCATAGTGCGATTGGAGATGGGGTTGGTCCTCTGGATGAATCAAATGCATCAAGGCTCCTGGCTCGAAATGACTGGCATCGGCGTCGCCTTCAGGCGCTAAAAACATGCCTGGATCATACGAATCGCAGGACTGCATGCACGCCAAAACGCTTTGTCGGGAATCGGCATCACCCGAAGTTTAACGGCCCGAAAAACGGCAGAACAAGAAAAGTCTTTTCATCCGAAGGCATGTTCCGCTAATTAATGCTCCCAACACTTGAACCACTCGCTTTATGAATACAATACGTTCCTCCCGGCTTAGGGTCCGTGCAAAAATAACTTCCGATTTTGGCGGGAGCGACGCCGGGTCAGATGCGAGGCGCGTGGACGGGAGTGTATCTTTGGCGATACTCGACCGTCCACGCAACAACGCAGATGACCCGGCGCCGCCCCGCCCCGGAGGGCTGCGAGGCTTTGGCTCGCTGGCTTCGTTACTCCTTGGTCAGAGACCACTGCGGGTATCTTCCCTCGTCGAGCCTCGCCAGCGAGCCAAATCCTCAGCAGCAAAATCGGAATTTATTTATGCACGGTCCCTTAATCGGCGTCAATTTCTCGGAGGCGCCACCGCCGGTGTTGCCCTGTTTCATCTTCTCCCCGGCGGTCTCTTGCGCGGGGCGGACAACGTTTCCCGCAACGAAAAGATCAATGTCGCCGGCATCGGCATCGGAAGCCAGGGAGGCAGCGATATCGACGGCGTGGCTGGCGAGGGGCATAACGTGGTCGCGCTCTGCGATGTCGATGACAAATACGCCGCTAAAAAATACGCCCAATACCCGAAGGCCAGAACCTTCAAGGATTTCCGGGTGATGCTGGACAAGATGGACAAGGAAATCGACGCCGTTGTCATTGGCACGCCGGATCACACGCACGCCGTGATTTCTCTCGAGGCCATGAAACGCGGCAAACATGTCTATTGCGAGAAACCCCTCGCTCATACCGTCCAGGAGGTGCGCGCCCTCATGTCCGCCGCGCGCAAGTTCAAAGTGGTCACCCAACTGGGCAATCAGGGACATTCCTCCGGCTCGATCCGGCAAATTTGCGAATGGGTCTGGGCTGGGGCCATCGGCCAGGTGCATACGGTGCATGCCGGTTGCGACGCCTTCCGCGAGGTCTATTCCCAGATCCGCAACCTCGACAAGGTGAACCAAAATTATGAGGTTCCCGCCGGGCTTGATTACGATTTGTGGATCGGTCCGGTGCCATTCCGGCCTTACACGCCCCTGTGGGTTCCCTGGAACTGGCGCGGTTGGATGCCCTTTGGAACCGGTGCCGTCGGCGACTGGTTCTGCCACGTCATCGATCCCGCTTTTTGGGCATTGGACCTCGGCGCTCCGACCTCGGTTCACGCCGAAGTCACCGACTATGATCCCGTCAAACATGGGCTGACCTATCCTCCCGGAACCAAGATTACCTTCGAGTTTCCAAAACGAAAAGATCGAGTGGCCCTAAAATTGGTCTGGTTCGACGGAGTTCAGCGCATTCCACAACCCCAGGATTTTCCCGCCGATGAAAAAGCCCCCGGGATTGGCGCTATTCTGTTCGGCGAAAAGGGAATGATTGTCCATGGTTCTCATGGCGGCGGCGGTGGCCACTTGGTGCCCGACAAAGTCATGGACCAGTTCTCAGGCAAGAACGCGCCACAGGAGAAAATTCCCCGCGTCAAAAACCACGCCTGGGATTGGCTCGAGGCCATTCGCAACGGCCGCCAGGCCGGATCTGACTTCAGCTACGGTGGACCTCTGACCCAGGCGGCTTTGCTCGGCGCGATTGCAGTCCGGTTCCCGGGCCAAACCCTTCGCTGGGACGAGGAAAAAGCGCGCTTCACGAATCACGACGACGCCAACGCCCATTTGAATCCGCCCTATCGCGAAGGCTGGAGCCTCTAGCGAGTCTGAGCCTCAGACCTGCTTGCCGTTTTACGGCCTTCCGTCAAGGCGTCAGTCTGAGCCTCATCCTCGCTCAAGATCACTCCCGAGGGGTGGATGTCGGCGCGGCGGATGTCCTGTGGCTCATGTTGGACGGTTCGGCCAGCACTGCATCAAGGGGCAGGGGTTTGCCAAACTCAGGCGTCCCGTCCGCATTCCAGGTGAACTTCTGGGCCCGCGTGGTTCGCCCGGCATAGGTGTAACGAGAAGAAGTTTTGCCGTGATACACAATCCAGTCTTCCGTGCCGTCCGGGGATTGAAAGAAGCCATGGTGCCCCGGGCCAAACACACCCGAGTTGTCGTCGCGCTCGAAAACGGGAGTGGGATGCTGGATCCAGGAAGCGGGATTCAACACATCCGCCCGTTCGTCGGCGATCAGCATGCCCAACTTGTAGTCCGGTTTGCCGGTGTCGCAGGCTGAATAAGTCAGGAAAAGCCTTCCATTGCGGCGTAGCACGACAGGGCCTTCGCGGACCTCCTCGCATCCGAAACCCGACGCTTCCAATTGAACACTCCGGCCTTCGAGGGTCCACGGATTCGCCATGCGCGCGATGCGGATGCGATGTCCGGGATGCGCGGCCCACAAGAAATACCAGGTGCCATCCCCCGGGTGTTGAAAGACCGAGCCGTCGATGGCGTAGAAGTCGTTCTCAGGATCGAAGAGGCGCCCTTTGTAATGATACGGGCCAAGAGGATCGATCCCCTCGCTTTCGAGCACATGCATGCGATGGGTGGTGTCGACTTTGGTGGCCGCCATGGCGGTGTAGTACAGATACCAGCGATTGCCGATGAAATGAAACTCGGGCGCCCAGATCCCATGCGATCGGCTGGGATCATCATCGCGCCATATCAATACGCCTGGCGCGGTTTTTAGACCGGCCAGCGTCGGCGCCTTCCACATCCGAATGCAGTCGCCCTGGGTGGTGGTCAGATAATAGTGGCCCTGGTAATATTGCATCCAAGGATCCGGGCCGGGATTGATCGGGTTGGTGAACGTTCCGTTGGCCCGATCGGCAGATCCATCGGTCATTACAATGGGGCGGATCAAACCGTTCTCATCGTAATCCACTCGATCCATGCAGACTTGCCGGGAACCGCGATACGGACCGTTGCCTGTTTGATTCTCCCATCGGTGATAGACGATTTTCCATTCCCCGGTGATCGGACTGCGAATGAAGGAATGGTGTCCCGGTCCTTTGCGCGTCGCATCGCTGGTTAGGATGGCGCCCCGGTAGGTCCACGGTCCGATGGGCGCATCGGCCGTCGCGTAATGGACGGAATACGACGAATGCCGCCATCCGCCATGGCTGTAGGAAAGGTAATAACGACCATTATGATAGTGCATGAAGACCCCCTCGGTGAACTGCGGCGGGGTTTCGACCGGAATCTCGCGCGCGAAACTCACCAGATCCGGATTCAGCTCGAACACGCGCAACTTCGCCCCCGCGCTGCCGCCCGCATAGAAGAATGATTTCCCCGATTTTGGATCGGCGAACACCATGGGATCAATCGCTTCGAAGCCATTCCCGCCTGTCAGCAATGGCTTGCCAACATCCTGGAACGGACCCGCGGGCGAGCTTCCGACTGCGACACCAATCCGCGAGGGCGTTGGATTCTGAGGGCCGACCGAATAATACAAATAATACTTGCCGTGTTTTGAAAGCACTGAAGGCGCCCAGGCGTGATGTCGATCCTGGCCGTCGTCCTTGATCCAGTGTATGTCCTTGAAATCCAATAATGGCCCGTGCCGTTGCCAATTCTTTAAGTCGGTCGAGGAAAAGGCGAAAAAGCGCTCGCCCTTGCCATCGCTCCAGGTGGGATAAATCCAGACCGTTTTGTCCACGACCAGCGCATGCGGATCGGCGCCGGGCATGATGGGATTGGCCCCGTGAAGAAAGGGCATGCCAAGCGCCCCCAGCAGAACGCACCCGCAAAAACCAAGGGCAATCCCGGATTCTTTTCGTCGCTGCTTCATATGCGCTTTATAACCCAATGAAAGAAGGATGCGAGGAGTTTGTCTCGAAACAGCCCCCTGCGTTTTGACTGCACGACTACTGCCGCGGAGGCGCATGATATGCACCCCTGTTCGGCGATCGGGATTGGATCGTGATGAAGCGCTTGAAGAAGGACTGGACGCGGCGTTACGAGACGGCCAACTTCAGCGGATTCCAAGCCAAGGTTCATTCGGCCCGTAAACGGTTGGTGACAGCCAAGCTGCCGCAGCTATAATGTCCCTATGAGCTCTGATCCCCTGGAGTCACAAGATGCAGCCCACGCGGAATACCACAGCCGGTGGGAAGCGATAGAGACCTTCAAGGCGCAGGAACTCGCTGCGATGACAGAGGAGCGCGCCTGGCAAATCATCCAAGGGTTGGGTGCCGTCGAAGGTTGGCGCGAACGTCCTGATTGGTCGGGCCTGGTCGAACAGCAAGCGCTTTTTCACAAGGGCCGGCTGTCATGATCCACCTGCCTGGCGTATTGGCCGCGGCAGGCCAAGTGCAGCGTCTTTGCCAGCAGCACGACTGGCGTTTTTGCTTCATCGGCGGTGTGGCCGTGCAACGCTGGGGCGAACCGCGAATGACTCAGGATGTTGATCTCACCGTGATGACCGGATTCGGCGTCGAGGAGAAATTCGTGGACGCCTTGCTCGAGGAACTGAGGCCTCGCCGGCCGGACGCGCGCGCGTTCGCTTTGAGTCGGAGGGTGTTGCTGGCTCAGACGATCGATGGTGTGAGCGTGGACATAGCATTGGGGGCTTTGCCCTTCGAAGAACGCACCGTGGCTCGCGCAAGCGAATGGCCTGTTGCCCCGGGCCTTCTACTGACTACCTGCTCTGCGGAGGATTTGGTAGTCCACAAGGCCTTTGCTGGGCGGGATCTTGACTGGGGCGATGTCGAACGCGTGCTGATCCGTCAGCACGGGAAGCTGAATCTGGCGCAGATCCGCGCCGAATTGAAGCCCTTGCTCATGCTGAAGGATGCGCCAGAGTCCCTCGACAAATTGGAAAGAATGCTTGCCACGCTAGACCGCCGCCTTGGCCCCCCTGAGTAACGTGCCCGGGAATCAAACCGCGATGCCGATTTATCCTTGGCAAGTCCTATTGGCTTGAATCCCGGACAACCTTTTGCAGAGCAGCTCTTGGGCGTCCACCACAACCGAGGTCCTTGCGGCGCCGGCTGCCTGGCGGATTTCCCTCTCGAAACTGGCCCTCCGGAATTCGCAAGTGACGCCGGCATGCTTTCTGGATCGGGTCAGTGGGATTCAATGACCAAGATGTTTGGATTAAGCTTCACTCGCTGCGGTCGTGAAGCTAACTTACCGGCATGAGCGAGGTGACGCGCATCCTGGATCGCGTGTCCCAGGGCGAAGCTCAAGCCGCCGAAGAACTCCTGCCTCTGGTCTACGAGGAACTGCGCAAGCTGGCGGCCTTCAAAATGGTCAATGAAGCTCCGGGCCAAACGCTGCAGCCCACCGCATTGGTTCATGAAGCCTGGCTGCGGTTGGCTGGAAACGTCAATCAGCACTGGGATAACCGGGCTCATTTCTTTGCTGCCGCTGCCGAGGCCATGCGCCGCATCCTGGTCGATAACGCGCGGCGCAAACGCGCTCTCCGCCATGGAGGCGGTCAGGAGCGCGTTAACCTGACCAACCTTGAAATTGCGGCTCAGTCGGAAGACGATCGGATGCTCGCAATCAGTGAAGCCCTGGAGGAATTGGCCCGTCTGGATGCCTGTCAGGCCGAGGTGGTGAAACTCCGTTTTTTCATCGGATTGAAGTTGGAGGAGATCGCCGCACTTCAGGGCGTTTCTGAAAAGACCGTCCAGCGTCAATGGACCCACGCTCGAGTTTGGCTCTTTGATCGACTTCGACCGGGACCGTGAGAGAGCGCGGCGTGTCCTCACGGATTTCGCGGAGAAGGATCACCGATCGGGTGTCCGTTTTTACCTCGTGATTTCGCATGAAAGTATGGAAGCCATGAACAGGCCACCTGCAAATCCAAAACATCAGCACGAAGGGGAGTTGTTGGTTGCTCTGCTGGAACTGCCACTCGCCGAGCGTGCTGCTTTTCTTGAACGCGAATGCGGCGCCAATGCGGCCTTGCGGCAGAGGCTGGAAAAGCTCCTCCTGGCTCATGACGAATCCGGCGCGTTTCTGGAGAAAGCTGCTGTTTGTGCAGCCCCGGTTTCCCCAAGTCGAGCCGTCTTCGACGGTGTCGAAAGCAAAACCCTCCTTGCTGTCATAACTGAGAAGCCCGGCGACTGCATTGGCCGCTACAAGCTGCTCCAGCAAATCGGCGAGGGTGGCTGCGGGGTGGTTTACATGGCCGAACAGGAAGAGCCGGTCCGGCGTCGGGTGGCCCTGAAGGTCATCAAGCTGGGCATGGACACCAAGCAGGTCATTGCCAGGTTTGAGGCCGAACGCCAAGCCTTGGCGCTCATGGATCATCCGAACATCGCCAAAGTCTTGGATGCCGCGGCCACGGAGACCGGCCGACCCTACTTCGTGATGGAATTGGTCCGGGGGATCAAGATCACCGATTACTGCGACCAGAACAATCTGTCCACCCGTGTGCGCTTGGACCTGTTCATCCAGGTCTGTCATGCGATCCAGCACGCGCACCAGAAGGGCATCATCCACCGGGACATTAAGCCATCGAACATTCTGGTCAGCCTGCAGGATGGCGTGCCTGTGCCGGTGGTGATCAATTTCGGGATCGCCAAGGCGACCGAGCAGCGGTTGACGGACAAAACGCTTTTTACCGCCTTTGAACAGTTCATTGGGACGCCGGCTTACATGAGCCCGGAACAGGCGGAGCTGAGCCGGTTGGACATTGACACCCGGAGCGACATCTACGCGCTCGGGGTTCTGCTTTACGAACTGCTGACGGGCAAGACGCCCTTTGATGCCAAGACGCTGGTGGCAGCGGGGCTTGAGGAGATGCGGCGGATTATCCGGGAAGAGGAGCCGGTGCGGCCGAGCACGCGGATCACTCAGGAACGCCTGGCGTCCTCCGCGATCGCCCGAAACAAATCCACAATCCGCAATCCGCAATCCGCAATCGATCCGGATCTGGATTGGATCGTGATGAAGTGTCTGGAGAAAGACCGGACACGGCGGTACGAGACGGCCAATGGCCTGGCGATGGACATCGAGCGCCACTTGAGCCATCAGCCGGTGATTGCCCGTCCGCCGAGCACGATTTATCGCACACAGAAGTTTATTCGGCGGAAAAAACTGGTGGTGACGGCTGCCGGTTTGATCGCGATAACGTTGTTGCTGGGCATCGCGGTCAGCACGCGGCAGGCGGTGCGGGCGACGAGGGCCGAAAGGGAACAGAGTCGTCAGCGACGCCTTGCCATAGAAAACGAGCGAAAGGCCCGCGAGGCACAATCTAACGAGGAGGTCCAACGGATATTGGCTGAGACCAAAGCTGAGGAGAGCCGGCAGCGCCTGGTCCAAATCAACGTGGCCAACGGCGTTCGCCTTATGAACGATGGTCAACTCTTCGCGTCGCTGCCGTGGCTGGTAGAAGCGCTGCGATTGGAGCAAGGCAACCCGGAGGGAGAGGATCTCCAGCGGCGACGTTTGGGAGCCGTGCTAGACCACTGTCCCAAGTTGGCTCAGATCTGGTTCCATGATGGCCCCGTAAGACCAGGATCGACCCACACGTGCCTGGAGGCTTGACCAAGTTCGCTTTCTTCCTGCTTGTGCTCCTGCTCGGAGCACGGCTCCAAGCCGGAAGCCTCATCCAGTTCTCGGCTCCCATCTATCACATCACGGAGGGAATCGATCAAATCGAAGTCGTGGTCCAAAGAAGGAACGACCTCGAAACGGTCGTCAACGTTGACTTCGCCACCACCAATGTCAGCGCGATGGCTGGGCAGATTACCTGGATGTCTCAACCAACCTGACGTTTTTGGCTGGACAAACAAACCAGACTTTCACCGTTCCCATCTTGAATGACGGGTTGGTGGAAAGATTCGAGACCTTCCAGGCCTTTTTGAGCAATCCCATGGGCGGTGCCCAATTGGGCGCACGCTCTAATGCCACCTTCCAAATCATGGACAACGACCTTGGATTGCACTTCGAACCAAACACGTATTGGATTTCAGAAAGCGAAGGGACAGTGACGCTGGCGGTAGCGCGGGGCAACGACGTTTCGCTGGGGGCATTCACGGTGGATTACGAAACCAGGAATGGAACGGCCTTGGCGGAACAAGACTATGGTGCCATCCAGGGCACGCTTCTCTTTGCAGAAGGCGAACTGCGGAAGCTCCTCACAATCCCAATCACCTGCGACGAATCTTCAGAGCCAGATGAGACATTTACAGTTCTGCTGCAAAATCCGGCTGGCGTGACCGAACCAAATCCCAACTATTCATTGGCCACGGTCACAATAGTGGAATCAGTCAAGCCTTGGGTGGCTGATCCGCGGGTTGCACAAATGTTGACGCAAGTCCAACCGTCCGACCTGCGCAGACTCCTAGCCCAGGTTACTGGTGAGGAATGCGTGCTGGTAGGAGGTAATGCCCATACTATTAAAAACCGAAACACCAGCTCGGATCCACGGACTCCCATCTGGAAGGCCACCCAGCTGGCTTATGATTCTCTGCAGGCCCTAGACCTGGATGTGGAGTATCAGACCTGGGCAAGTGGCAATGCCAACTTGGTTGGAACTCAGGCAGGAGAATTCCGGCCCGACGAGTTTGTCTTGGTCGTCGCGCATCTTGATGATGCGCCTATAGGCCTGTTGGCTCCCGGTGCCAATGACAACGCGACCGGGGTAGCGGCGGTCCTGACCGCCGCCCGGATTTTCAGCCAATATCGCTTCGAACGATCGATCCAATACGTCTTGTTTACCGGCGAGGAGCAAGGCATGCAGGGGAGCGCGGCTTTTGCCGCCAAAGCCCGCGCGGAAGGTCGCAAGCTGGGTGCCGTGATCAATGTGGACATGGTGGGTCATCAACTTAGCGTTCCTCCGCGTTGTTCCCTAATCACCCGTTCGAAGTCGAGCGGCCACGAAGATTTCGCCATCGCATACCCTTTTCTCAAGGCGGTTGAGGCTTACGGCCTCGGGGGTAGCCTCTGGCCCAGCTTCAGGTTAAACTTCGGTCAAACCGATCATGTAAGCTTCTGGAACAACGGTTTTCCGGCGTTGAGCGTGATCGAATTCGCTGCCGAAACCGCTCCCTACATGCACACTGCCGAGGATACTCTGCGGCTAGTGAACCTGCCGTACCTGAGGACAACGATCCAGGCCATCCTGGCAACCGCGGCACATCTGGCCCAACCGACAGGCGAACGACCGTTAGGCATCCTCGAGGTGGCGACTAGTGACTGGACCCCAGGCAGTGGCATCGGCGGTGCGTTCTTTTGCGCTAAGTACATGGCGGAGGCCAGCGAGAATGAAAACGACGCGTTTGACTTGGCCTGGGCCAATTCCCCTGCCAATACCAACGCCCAATGGTTAAAAATATCAACCGAACCTTACGGCGTACCGCTCCATACTGATGCCCGTCCGCTCGATAGCGAAACCATGTTCCGCACCCTGCTTTCGGTGATCGACAACACGGGAACCGCTGTCTCCTGCGTCAATCGTCTCCGGTTCTGTTTTCTCACACCGCCAGAGGCCGACCGTATCTACCTGGCCCGGATTCGTGTGGACGGACGTTATACGACCGGAGCGACGGATTTCGACCGTGTGGTCAATATACGGGAGGTTGTCGCGGGAGGCGGGTTTGTGGACTTGCCCAGCCTCAACCAGGTGCCCGATGGCATGGTGTATGGGACTTGTGATCTGGTCGCCCGTTTCCTGGATACAGAGTCCGCCCACTGCACGCTCCGGCTGGCGTCGGTGAGCGATCAGTCGATCGTCCTGATGGCCGACGCCCAGGTGGGCGCCCAGGTCGTCGATGACTTGGAGGTCAGCACGGATTTGGACTCGAACACGGCGTGGGAGCGCCTGAAGTTCTACACCAACTACGTGACTCCTGAAGCTGCCCATTTCGAGGCAGGTTGGACAGCAATCGAGCGCGAGCTCGATCGGTCGCTCTTTCCCGAGTCGGGTGCTCGTTTCTTCCGGCTCAAGCGAACGTGGATTAATCCCTAGCTACGACGCTTTGCATGACTGGGATAGCAAGCCATCGGTGCGATGAGCGCCTAGGAGCATGATTAGAACGATTGTCGAATGAAATATTCAAACATTTATTTTGGCAACCGGTCTACACAATCCGGGATTCCAGTTCTGATCCAATTGGTGAGGGGAGTATGAGTGGATTGCCTTATGGCACTACAGTTATGATTGCTCGCCGATAACTGCAAAGGGCCGGTTGGCCGTCATCCTTGAGTCATCAGGATGACGTAGATGGTCTCAGGATATGCCCTTCGAAGAACGCACCGTGGCTCGTGCGAGCGAATGGCTAGTTGACCCGGGCCTGCTACTGACTACCTGCTCTGCGGAGAATTGCGAAGATCGGCACCGCTCTCGATGCCGGGGTCGGGACCATCGTAAAAGAACGGAGGCCGGAATTGGCTGCTTTCGCAAGGCTGCGGCAGCCTTATCTTCTTGCACCCGGATCGCATCCGCCCGAACGTGCGGTCACGTCGGGACATTCGGCGGTTTGGAACCGCATGTCTGATTCACTGATTCACTTTGTCGCCCCGATGGCGGTGATGGTGCCTTCGAAGGTATATCCAGGTCCCGGCATTTTCTGGTATTGCCGCCCTGGCCGATGCGTGGATGGACCATCCATGGCGGCAAATGTAAGCGGTGCGTCGCATGGTGTAGCACCGTCGGTCCGCTCAGGGTTTCGTTCCCGTCAAGAAGAAGTTATCCACCGTGCGCCTATAGCCCGTGCTGCCCCGCGTGTTCACCCAATGGCCGACATAACCCTGTTTGAACGTAGAGTTCTGCAGGCGGCCCTCCGCGACTATAATCGGCGGTTCTGCCAGACGGATCAGACGAACGTCCAACTGACGACCCACGGCGGAAAACTGCAACCGGTAATCTGCTTGCGGATCGATATTGAACGTTTCTGGAACGGGGACATCCGATTGCCCGTTGAAGAAACCGATACTCCCGGTATTAGCAGCGGGGTCGAACCGGACACTCCCGAGATATGCGTTGACCAGTCTTCCAGGACTCCCTTGAATTCGTCCGGCAATGCCCACGGCCGACTCCTGGCTGCTCGCCCAATCGAGGATATCCACCGACGCAAAAAAATCCTGGACAATCGCGCCTCCTCCCGGGGTGAACACCGCCACCTCTCCGTCCACGGGCTTGGTATGCGCCTGGATCTGGAAGACACCGTCGCTGACGGTAAAGGTGAACCTCGAAGCATCCGCCGCATTCAGGAAGAAGGGTTCCCAGGGCATTCGCATGGCATACGGTGCCTTGGGTGAATCAAAATCATCGATGAACTGGGTGCCAGGCACAAGCTTGAAGTACCGCTCCGCCGCCGCGGCATCGACGACCATCGACAGCGCGCCAAACCGTTTGAAAATTGGCTCGGGCCAGGGCGTCCAGACGGTGCTCGTCAGCGAATCAGCTCCGACGACGATCTGTTCCACGGCCGTGTTTTCCGACCACAGGCAGACCGCCTTCTGGATGTCCAACACTGGCGAGTCGTATTCGAACACCTCGGCATTGTCAAAAACCACTTCGGCCATCTCGGTCTTGCCGAGGCTTACGTTAGGATCAAATAATCCGGCGTTATCGTGATAAAGCTCGAGCAGAAAGTACCCGCTCAGCCCAAGGTAATTCTGGGGTGGATCGTCGGTCGCTTTCTGCATGGGATCCCGGCCGGGTGTGTCCCAGCACTCGCCTTCGGAGATGACGGCACCGGCCTGGTCATTGTCCAAGACCTGGAACTGGAGCCGCACGCTAGACTGGACGCCCGTCATCGAAAGCACCAGTTTAACATTCGCAGTCTTAAGGGGTATGCCATTCGTAATGATGAACAACTGGGTGATCGGGTTGGCGCGTTTGTGCAGAAAAATCGTATCCTGATCCACGCCCAGCATGTATAGCCTGGCTCCGTCGCCGATCGCGAATGCGATCATTCCCACAGCACCGTCGCCGTTGGAACTCATAAGATCGGCCCTGAATTCCAAGGTGCGGCCTTCCTCAAGTGTCCATTTGCGAACCGACCTGATGCCGCTAATTCCATGATCCTCAGTCGGCTTGATCGATATTCTCGCTTGACCGTTGGTCACGACCTGAGCGCAGGTCCCAAAGTAACATGTCTTCGTCCAAATCTTGTCGAGTTGCGCAGGATCTTCGAAGTCGTCGAGCACTTCAGCCTTGGTGATTATGGTAGCCAGCGCCAAGGATACCACTGCGATGCTCGCCATCGCCGCAAGTTTATTGTGGCAGGATCGAGAAGCGCCCGCGGATTTTCCAATTTGACTGCCGCTTTTCGTTTTCATGTTCTTTTTGCCTTTCCACGAAAGGATATCGGCCGGGTATTCAATATACCGGTCATCACGGATGCAAATGACCTCAATCCACATTCCGTACATAGGAAACCAGAGCTCAAAGGGACACGGATTAGACCGATTGCCATAATAAATTTCCAGAATTTATTATGGCAACCGGTCTATGGCGGCGAACTGCCATTCTTGGGCCATGGCACCGGTCGGAGCGAAGCCGCATCAATGTCCTACTCGATCCGTCTCGGCGAGCGAAGCTGCCCGCCAGACGACCAGGGTCTCGTCGCTGACTGAGACTAAAGCATTGCCATCTGGGAGAAAACCAAGCTGTTGCACCCAAACATTTACGTTGTTGTGACGCAAGGTTCCAACACTCCGTTGGAGCCGTGTGTCCCACAGTTTAACGCTCCCATCGGATCCTCCCACGGCAAGTCGTTGCCCGTCCGCCGACAGGGCGGCGGAATGCAGTCCAAAAGTCTGGCCCTCCAGAGTGCCCAGTTGACGTCCCGCCTGCACGTCCCAGAGCTTGGCAGTGCCGTCGAAGCTCACGGTGGCCATTATTTTCCCATCCCGTGACACGGCAACATCTGCCATCGCTCCCGCATGCCCGCCGAGCAGGGCTAGGCGCTTTTGTTCCGGGGCATCCCATACCTCGGCCGTCCAGTCGCCATGGGTTGTGACCACGATGCGCCCGTCGGCTGATAAGCCCAAATCCAACACCGGGCTGGGGTGCGGTTTGAAGCTGGCGACCGCGCTCGCGGTTGGAACATCCCAAACCATGATCACCTGCTGAGTATCAGCACTGATCAGCTGGTGGCCATCACGGGTAAATTCCATGGCACAGATGTCAGAACGGTGGGCGGCCAGGGTGGCAATCTGCTTTAAAACGCCCCGGTCCGACCGCCAAAGGGTGATTTCACCACTGGACATCCCCAGGCCGACCAGACCGCCTCGTGGCGAAACCGCTATACCCGGGATCTTGGCGTTCACGGGTATCGGATACCGCGCTGTTTCTTTCACCGAACCGGTATCCCAGATCTGGATCTCCGAATCTGTCGTGAAGATCAACAGAGTATCCGCAGTCGAAGAAAGGACGTATCGACGGTGCGGCGGAAGCAACAAAGATCGAGGAGGTAGCGTCTTCGGTTGTATGCTCCAGAGTTTGACCTCACCGTCCTTGCTGGAGGAGGCCAGCAGTTGGCCATCGGGCGAGAAGGCGACCCCCCACACCTCATTCAAATGACCGTGGAGGACCCCGACCTCGAGTTGACGTGCCCAATCCCAAAGCTTGATGGTGCGATCGCTGCCTGCGGTAGCCAATAAGCGACCGTCCGGCGAAAAGGCAAGGCTTTGTATCCAGCCAGCATGGTTCGTGAAACAAGCCACCAATTGAAGGTTCTGCGAGTTCCATACCTGGGCATGCCCAGGCGTCGTCGTAGATGCTAACAGATTGCCATCTGGCCCGAATACAACACTGCTAACCGCGCGCTCATGAGTATCGATGGTGTCTCGCGGTGCCCGGGCGATTCGATCCCAAAGCACAATGCGCCCATGGCCCGTCCCGATGGCGAGCGTCCGCTGATCTACTGAGAAGGCGAGATACGAAGCCTGTGGGATATGGTGCCGCTTCAGGAGTTGTCGAGACGCCAAATTCCAAAGATAGAGAACCTCTCCGGCAATCGTCCCTGCGACGGCACTGTCCGGTGAAATCGCGGTGTTTCTAACCTGCGCATCGTGGACAAGGATGCCGATTTCCCGCAGCACCGGATATTCCCAGAGCCTAACCTGATTGAAGAAGCCCGAAGTGGCGAGGAAGCGTCCGTCTGGCGAGAAGACGATCGTGGAACGCGAGTGTTCTTGCCGCTGTTCAGAATGAATGCCCGAGGCAATTTCCCGGCCAGATGGAACATCCCAGAGTTTGAAGCTGTCCTCGGCTGCCGAGGCCAGCAGCCTCCCGTCGGGTGAAAAGGCGACCCACTGGGCGGAAAGTGCATGTCGACCCAGAGTACGTAATTCACCGCCCTGACATTCGCGCCAGAGGAAACGCCACTCCCAACCGCGGAAGTCTTCCTCGCCGGGTTTGGGCCGGTGCGCCTCCAGGATTTTCAAAGCGAGACCCAGGTTCTGTTCGGCCAGCGCTTGCTGGGCCAGGTTCATATCGGCGGCATACAGATTGCGCCGCATCAACGCTTCGCTGGCTTTTGCCCGATGCCACTGCCAGGTTACCCCGGCAAATCCAAATCCAAACATCAATCCGCAGGCCACCAGGGCGGTGGCTAGGGCTGGTTTGCGCCGGCACCAACGCCAAGTTTTGCCCAGCGCGCCCACCGGCCGGGCTACGATGGGTTTGCCGTCCAGACAGCGCGTGAGGTCTTCGGCCATCGCCTGAGCCGTGGGATAGCGGCTCGACGGTTCTTTCTCCAGGCACTTGAGGCAGATCGTTTCCAAATCCCGCGGCACCAGGGGATTGAGCAGCCGCGGTGGGGTGGGTTCGGCGCTCAATACCAGGGCTAAGATTTCGGCCATTTGCTCACCTACAAACGGAGGACGACCTGTTAAAAGGTGGTAGAGGATCGCCCCCAGTCCATACACATCGGTACGCCGACTTAAACGCCCCGGTTTGCCCCTCGCCTGTTCGGGCGGTATATAGTGCGGAGAACCCAGCACCTGACCGGTCAGAGTCAAGTCCGAGTCCACGTCCAACCGCTTGGCCAAGCCGAAGTCGGTCACCAGTGGCTGGTCCGGGACGCCCATCAGGACATTGGCGGGTTTCAAGTCGCGATGGAGAATGCCACGCTCGTGCGCGTAGTGCACCGCCTCGGCAATTTGCTTCAGGTAACGGGCTGCGAGGTTCGGGGGCAGAGGCTGGTTGCCGACCATTTTCGCCAAGCTGGGCCCCGCGACATAATCCATGACGTAGAAATGCCGGCCCTGGTTCAAGCCGACTTCGTGGATGGCCACAATGTGGGGATGTTGCAGACTCGCGGCGGCAATGGCCTCGGCCCGGAAACGCTTGACCATTTCCGGTCGGGCTTGCGGCCCGATCAAGGACAGCATCTTGAGCGCAACCACACGGTCCAGGCTACGCTGGCGCGCTTTATAAACCACCCCCATCCCGCCTTCGCCGATCTTCTCCAAAATTTCGTAATCGCCGAAGGCGGCTTGCTGACTGGCGGTTACCTCCCGGAGCTCGACCTCGGACGCAGGCGTCGTATTGCCCATCGCGGCCACTGCCTGGGCAAAAAGACACCCCGGACAGAAGTCCTCGCAGAGATTCTCCGCCAAGGGCGCTTCACATTTTAAGCATTTCCCCGAGCGATTCATGCCGCTCGACTCCCCAAATCCGTCACCTGCTGCACAGTAAATGCGCGGCAAACACCACACTAGCCGGTGAGGACTGCGTGCAAGTACCGCAGTTCCTCATCCACTTGAGCAGGATCAGCCAGGGTCTGTGCAATCGCTTCACGAAACAACCGGGCATAGTGTTGCCGCATTCGCAGCACTGCCTTCTTTACCGCCTCCTCCGTCATTCCCAGCTCCATGCCCGCTTCTGCATAAGTTTTACCCCGTCCTCCCTCGACGAGGAACGGTCTCAGCGCCGCAAACCATTCGACTTTACCCGTTTCGCGGTAATGCTCCGCCAGCCGTTCTAGGACGCGCTTCAACTGCGTCAATGCCCACTGGCGATCATAGACCTTGTCGGGGCTGAGGTCATTGCAGGGCTCCTTGCTGTAGCGGCCTTCCGCACTCCTGATATCGAACCGCAGTGCCGTTAATCCGCTACCTCGCTTTTGGGTTCGAACTTTATCCCGGCAATCCGCAGCATAATACTTCAGGCTGGTCAGCAGGAACGATCGAAACCGCCCCTTATCTCGGTCCACATGGGCTAGACTCTGGTATCGGAACAACTGAAGAAAGAAACCTTGGATTAGGTCCTCAGCGTCTTCAGGACCATGCCCGTTCCGGCGGGCATAGACGTACAGTGGATACCAGTAGGTCTGGCACAACTCCTCGAGCGCTGCGGCCGCTTGGGGCGATTCCCTTTGCCCAGCCGCCAGCACCACGCTCCAGTGGGTTGTCGCGAACTGCCCGGTCCCTCGCGCGGCATCGTCAGGCTGTTGGTTTTCGATCTCCTGCAGCGGTTTCATGGATACTCATTTTTCCGCACGCGGGTCGTTGGCTGAAACGAAACGAGTCAGCGGCTCGTGGAGGCATACACGGATTTTATCGCTCGGCCTATCCAAATCGGCAAGGCGATTATCGATGGTAACAATAACCGGCTCCGATATCGCTGGAGGTGCGGTCATGATCGCCGACACCATCTTGGGTTTGCCTTTATCACTTAGGGAGCGCGCAAAAACAAAATGACCGAATGAGGCGCAAAGGTACCATGTCAGGTCGGTGAAATCCCGGTTTC
>JAKLHY010000076.1 GCA_022709905.1 Verrucomicrobiota bacterium
TCTTCCAGTCGATCATAGCCCGGAGCCGGTTGCATACAGCTCGCGCATTTGCCCCGGATCCCCCGGTGGGCTTCCAGCCGCACCTCCAGTCGCAGGGTGCCGCCCGAACCCCGCAGCTGAATGCTCTGGTAAACAAATCCCACAAAGTGTTGTATCCGGTTGAGGATCGTCTTAACTTCCACCTGAGTGGTTGGCCGTTGGTTTTTTTTCACACCCGATTCTTGTGAATCGGTGAACAATGGCCAGCCACTTTTTCGCTCTGCAGGGCCAAGGCAAATCCCAGCCCTGGGTTCGCGAGCTAAAAGCAGCAGAGCGGCGGCTGTCGAGCCCAGCTCGCGCCGCTCTGCGGCCGAATTCGAACAGTCTCCTTTCCCTCCTTTTACCCACAGATTTTCCTACAGAGCCCCAAAAACAAGCTAACCATGCCGCGCTTGAGTTCCACGTCTAGAAAGTGTCAGGGGAGCCAGGCAGGATGGAGATGAATCGTTTTTCCGTCCATGAGCGCGGCAAAGGCAATTGCCAGCAGAATGGCCGGGATGGTCATGCCCATTTCGGTGAACCGCATCAAGCCCAGGTCGATTTTGCCGCCATAGTATCCTGCCAGCAACCCAATGGTGCCTCCGATCAACGTCGCGGTGAGCATGGCCGCAATGCCGACGGTGAGCGAGACGCGGGCGCCATAGATCACCCGGGAAAGCACGTCGCGGCCCAGGTTGTCGGTTCCCAGAAGGAAGGCACCTCCCGGCGGCAGAGGCATGCCGTCTTCGTCCAACCCTTTTTGATCTTGATGGATCGGTTCCTTCAAGACCTGCATACGGTTCAAGAGCGGTGCCGTGAGTGCGAGCAGAACAAGTAGACCAATGATCACAGCGCCAGTCTGCACCAAGTGATTACGAGCGAATTTCATATTGAGTCGGGTGATGATTTAAGCGCGAGTATGCTTCGAAGCCTCGGGATTAATTCTGTGAGCTGATGGCACGAGACTGGGTGGTTATAATGACGATAAGCAAATCGACTAAGAGCCTGTGTGAAAATTCCAAGGGGCGCTGTTTTCCCAGAAATGGCCGCATGGAGAGGCGCGACGAAGGAAAATATCCCTGGCGGATCTTTGACTGAGGAGCAACACCCCGTGTAATTTTCAAACAGACTCTAAAAGGCGCGTAATGAAAGTACTCCCCGTTAAACCTCCATAGGCGGTTTTTCATGCGGTTGTCGCATTCTAGCGCAACCGAGGCCATAGATAAAGCAGGAATTCCGGATGCTCGACCGGATTTTGATGCTGCAATCTTAAGGCAGTTCACGCGACCTCCGATGGTTACTTTGCCTCGGCAAAGAAGGCGATTGCGGTTTGGAGGTTTTACGGCGGGGACCGAGATTTGGCAACAGTCGAATGGATCAATGGCGGCGGGCTTCTCCTGGACACAGTGGGAATTTTGCTGACCTTGATACAATTGTTGCTGCTTCGTCGGCAGCTCAAAATGGACGCCCAGATCAAGATCATGGATTCGAACCGGGAGATTGTGGCCCTGGGTTTTGACCATCCAGCGATGTGGCTGACGATGGAGGAGGCCGAAGGGACAACCCCGGCGGATGGGGCGATAACGCAACGGCGGTATTTGCAGCTGTGGATGAATCTGATGAGGAAAGGATGAGAATTGTTTAACTGGCACAACCCTCCAAGCCATGAACCTTTCTAAGAACCTCGGCGCGGATCGTCCTCTTGGAAGGACGCGGCTTTGGTTGCGTTTTTCCAGACTGCGGCCTTGATGTAGCCGAGCCGGACCTCATGTATGGGTCTGGAGTTCTCCGACTTCCTAAAAGAACTTCGGAAGGGGCGGTCGGCCAACGGACACGCACCTCAAAACACCCGGAAATCGCGTTCCCGCGATGCGCAAGAGGATACTAAACAGCAGACAGCACAAGCCAAGCATTCGAAGAACCACGCGCAGGAGTGGTCGTATTGATGAAAGTGCCCGCGCGGCCGGAGAAGATTCCTACGGAAATACTCCTTCCTGGCGCCGCGTCCTGCGGTAAAAAAACTGGGCCAGGCTTGCGCAAGTATTTTTAACGTCGTTTGAATAGGACGCATGGCCGTACCGTGGCTACCATTTGAAGGGATCGGCATACGGCAATTCCGCCGAACGCCGCTATTGCACTTCCGCTTGATCAGTCGTCGAAAAGCGGAAAAGACTCCATCCATCAATAAATCCTGATACAGGAATATAACGTAAGTCGAAAAAAACAATAATATTTTCAAAATAATTGTTGCATTGATTTAACGGTTCCAGTAAATTCTCTTCCTGTTTTATGAACACCTGTGTGAACATATTAGCCTCGAAAAGGCCGGAGACGCCCGTCGCGCAAGCGACACGTCGTGAACGGTCATTCGGAGGGAGTATGCTCCGCCAGGGCCTATCCATTGGCTGGAAACATTACCCCAATCCGGATAGACCCATGGTAGGCAGGTGACGCACGAAGAGTATATCTGATTTGTCAGCCCTGCTTACCCGACCGGAAGCAGGGCTTTTTGTTTGCCCATGAAACACTGAACAACCAATCCGATAACGAAAGGCAAAGCACTGTGAGTATGAAGAAAGCGGCATCTTAACGATGCGAATAGACACCAAAACAAGAACGGCGCGGAAGGGCCGAGGTCCTTCGCCGGTGGGTTGTGCCCGCGAGTCGTCGATATGCGCGCCCAGGTGTCCGCTCTGGATTTTACAATTCGAGGGCTTCGGAGGAGGTGTGCCCCTAAACACCGAAACAGCCGCCGTGAAACCGCGGGTTGGGATCGAATAGATCGCCAAGGGGTGTTTGTTCTTTGTTGAAATGGCACGGGCCGAGAGTGCGAAGATGCTCTCGGCCCTTTCAATTTCCGCGGTTGTGATTTAACAGCAGAATATCTCCCTGCCACGGAGGTCTTTGCAGACGGCCACCATCCGAGTGCAACTCCCGGCAACCGCACCAATTTCCTATGAGTCGCGCACCAGCCTGTGTAGCCGAGCCTCCAAATCTCAGCTTGCCTGGGGCAGCACCAGGGCGACTTGCCAATTTCTCGTGGGGGCGTGGCAGAACAGTGATGCACATTGTGGCCGTGCGCAAGCACCTGGCTGCACCTGTCTCGAAAACAGGGTCTGATGTTCGGAGCCGGGAGCATTACCCGGGCCTGGTCAATGACATTTATTCTTCACTTGAAAAATAATCGTCACTGTTCACGGGCCTTCCGCCAACTTTAAATCCTCAACGAAAGGAAATCCTATGAAGCCCATTAACCGCCACCAAAGTCAGATGCTCTGTCGCAAGAGCTACAAACCAGATCGCATGATCCGAATCCGACCAGTGAAAATGAAGTTTGTCTTTCAGCCGGTTCGCTTCGGGTTGAAACCAAAATTCCAATTATATGAATACAAATCCCATTGAATCCGGGTTTGCCCAAATGGGCGCCAGGCTCAAAGTGCGTGAGATTCCTTCGCGCTGGACCCAAGGAGATCGCTCGTGGATCAGTCCGCAGGATTATTCCCTGGATATTCAGCGTGACGGCAAAGGCGAGTTCTTTGAACTCCGCGTTCCCACGCACCTGAGCAACGCGCTCGAAGTCACCATCGTGCAAAGCGAACCCCAGCAGCGACACTTGCTGCTCTTCGTTCGTCAGGCGGGTGACAAGCCGCAGTTGGATCGTTTCCTCTGCGGCCATGACGAACGTGAATGGTTCATTGCCGCTGTGCCCGGCGGCGCATCTTCGGTCCATCAGGCCATGGATGCTTTGCAACCGGCGACTGTCCGTCAGGCATTGGCCAGCCACAAGGTGTCCACTAATAAACGCTACCGTCGGAAGAACCGGGCTTTTCGCCGTCAGGGCGAATGGTTCTTCATTCCGGAGCCGATGTTGGTGGTGGATCCCAAACTGGTGCTGTGCAATGAACCGCTGCGCCGTGGGGCGGGAAAGCCTCACATGGTCGAGCAGTTGTTCCGAACCGGTGGAGAAACCGTTTATGTGTCCTCAAGGCACCCGAATGGTCTCTTGCCGACGGAATACAAGCGTTTGCTCAAAAACCAGCCTGAGGCTGCGCATTGGGGCTGGCGCATGATGCGCCGCAACATGGGCGTTTATGCCCGTGGCGCGGTGAGCCATGCCGACCACGCCACCATCACGTTGCCGTTCTGGCATCGTGTCCTGATGAACACGGAAACCCAGAGCCGGACGATGCGCAATGTGGCATTCCTGGATTAAGTCCAAATAATTCGAGAGGCGTTCCTAACGGGCGCCTCTTGATCCATTTTCTCCGTCCTGTAGCTCAAAAGGTGTTTGCACACGGCCTCCATTGAGCGGCCGGCCCTTCAAGCCGGTTGGTGGCCGTGCGCAAGCACCCGGTGCGAGTGCGACCAGGGGCTCCATTTCCAGGGTCGTGATGTAACAGTAAGCATCTCCGCTTGTGACGCGGACTGTGCGGGTGCGAATCCCGTCGCCCTGACCATTTTGATGGGCCGAAGTTGTGGGTTATCGCATGTTGTTGGTTCGAATCCAATCTGCCCCGCCAGATGGGGCAGTAGCTCAATGGATAGAGCAGCCTCCGCAAGGAGTAATTCCACGGCGTCCCTTGCCCATCTTTACATTATCTGCGGGCCGAAGAACCTGGGTTATCGCTCAAACTCGATAAAACACCCACGTTCACCAACTTGTCCGCAGTGTATTCGTCACCATCTGTGCCGAGAGTTGGCGGCGTAACCAAAAGAAAGGAGGCCGTATGGCCCTCAATTACGCAAAGTTGTTTAACCGCCGCGCGACGCTGCAGTCGCATCCGATCCCAGGCTCGACCCAGGTAGCCAACTCGGGCGGTGGCTACTCGTGGCAGGTCGATGACTGGACCCGCCTCGACCGGTTCCTGATCCTCGGGGCCGAGTGTGGCACTTACTACATTGCCGAGCGCGACCTGGTGAAGCAGAACTATGACGCGGTTGTCCGCTGCATCAAGGCTGACGGCCTTCGGGCCGTGAAGCGGATCGTTGAGATCAGCGACAGCGGCCGGGCTCCGAAGAACGACCCGGCGGTGTTTGCACTGGCTTTGGTGGCTGCTCACGGCATCCCGGAAGCCAAGGCTCTGGCCTTCCAGAACCTGGCCAAGGTCTGCCGCATCGGCACTCACTTGTTCCACTTCGCCGAGTATGTGAATGCTCTGCGTGGCTGGGGTCGTGGTCTTCGCAACGCGGTTGGCCGTTGGTACCTGGAGCAGGAAGCCGACAAGCTGGCTTACCAAGTGGTGAAATACCAGCAACGCGATAGCTGGTCGCACGGTGACCTCCTGCGCCTGGCGCACCCGAAGGCTCCTTCGCCTGAGCACGAAGCCGTGTTCCGGTGGATCTTGTCGGGTCGAGGTTCGGCTTCCCTCCCTGACGCTTTGGGCGAGCGCACCGTGAAGCGCAAGGTCAACGGTGAAGATCGTGTGACCACTTACGCTCCGGCCGGGAAGCTGCCGGAGATCATCGAGGCTTTCGAAAAGGCCAAAAAGGCTTCGAGCAAAACAGAGATCGTTGGCTTGATCAACGACTTCGGCCTCCCGCGCGAGGCGATCCCAACCCAGTGGCTCAATGAAGTGGAGGTTTGGGATGCCCTCCTGCAACGCATGCCGCTGACGGCCTTGGTGCGTAACCTGGGCAAGATGTCGGCAGTTAGCTTGGTGAAGCCTTTCAGCCAGGCGGCCGAGTTGATCGTCCGCAAGCTGAAGGACGAAGCTCTGCTCAAACGCGCTCGCATTCACCCTTTGGCAGTATTGATCGCCCAGAAGGTGTATGCCCAGGGCCGCGGTGAGAAGGGCAGCCTCACCTGGCAGCCGGTGTCCAAGATCGTCGATGCCCTGGATGCGGCGTTTTACGCTACCTTCCAGAACGTTGAGCCGTGTGGCAAGCCAGTGCTTCTGGCGCTGGACGTCAGCGGTTCGATGGACGGCTCGATGATCGCCGGTTCGTGCCTGTCGGCACGTGAGGCCAGCGCCGCAATGGCCCTGGTTACCGCCGCAACCGAACCTGACTGCGAGATCATCGCCTTCAGCGCAGCCAATGGTGGTTATGGTGGTCGGTGGGGTGGTGGCGAATCGGGAATCTCCCGGGTCGCTCTGTCGCCCCGCATGCGGCTGGATGCGGTGATCGAGAAGGTTCGAGCCATCCCAATGGGTGGCACGGACTGCGCGTTGCCGATGTTGTGGGCGGCTCGCAATAAGCTGAAGGTGTCGGGTTTCATCACCTACACAGACAGCGAAACGTGGGCCGGCAACATCCACCCGGCTCAGGCCCTGCGCCAGTATCGGGACGAATTCGTCGGCGATTCCAAGGCAGTCGTTGTGGGCATGACCTCCAATGGCTTCACCCTGGCCGATCCGAACGATCGCGGCATGCTGGACGTCGTCGGTTTCGACACCAGTGTGCCGGCCGTCATCGCGGACTTTGTCCGATCCTAGCGGAATGCCGCAAGAACTGACGGTTCAAGGACGCCACCGAAGTGGCAACAACAACACGGGCGGAGGCGTAAACCTCCGCCTTTCCCTTTAAACACACTCCATTTGAACCAGGCCAGCAGCCCCATCGACCGTTCGTCAACGCGGTTCTGCGCATGGGCAGGTTCAATCGCGGTTCGAATCCGCAAGTTGGTTAACACCCAACTCCATTGGCTGGAAACCGGGAGAAATCCCACAACAGTTTGGAGCAGTGAGGCCAGCGCGCAAGCGCAGCCCGAAGGCAGCTTTGCGAGAATGGGGCGTGATCCTGTTCTCCCGCCGCTGGACGGCGGTCTCCTGCTCCGGGCTTTCCATCTTAACGTAAGAAAGGAGATTGCCTATGTACTTCGACATTTTCGTATTAATCGTCGTGGCCTTCACCGGCAGCATGATTGCGGTCGTCGTGAAGAAATATCGCCATGCGTTCCTCGTTTCCGAAGGCTACGCCGGACTGCTCTATCACCAGGGCAAGTTCGTCGAAGTTCTTGGCGCCGGTCGACACATTCGTTGGGGCCGATATTTCACCTTGAGCTTTCAGGACCTCCGCAAGACGGCGCAACTCGTGGCCGGCCAGGAAGTCCTCACGGCTGACAACGTGGCCCTGAAACTGAGTCTGTTGATCACCTACCAGGTAACCGATCCGGCGAAGGCGACTCACGAAACGCAGAACTGGCAGGGCGATCTTTACAATGCCGCCCAACTTGCCCTGCGGGCTGCTGTAAGTGGCATCGCCGTCGAGGCATTGCTCAGTCAGCGGATCGAAATTGGCGCCCAACTCCTGGCGAGGGTGCAGTCAGAGGCGGACAAGATCGGCATTCACGTTCATTCCGTGGAGGTCAAGGACGTGATGTTCCCGGCGGAGTTGAAGCGGGCGTTTGCTGATGTTCTCAAGGCCAAGCAGGAAGGTCAGGCCGCCCTTGAGCGCGCCCGAGGCGAAAGCGCGGCACTCCGGAACCTGGCCAACGCCGCCAAGCTGCTGGAAGGTAATCCGGCCTTGATGAACCTGCGCCTGATGCAGTCACTCTCGGCGGCACACAATGCTGGCAACACGCTGGTGCTGGGCATGCCGGGCGGCTTCGTTCCGTTGAAAAATGGAAAATCCAGTCCGGCTCCAGATACTGCGGCTGAAATCTAGTCGATCAGGGGCGGGTGGGAGACCACTCGCCCGTCCGTCCAAAGTCCCGTTGGCCGAGGTGCTGGCACACGGCGAAAACGCAGTGGTCTGCAAAACCGCTCAGGTGGGTGCAACTCCCGCACGGGACTCCATTTTCATTTCCGAGCATTGGTGTTCAGAGACGCACGCTGGTGTCCGTCCGCAAGGACCTTTGAAGCTGGAATATTGGGCGCGATACCCTGATGCTCGACCATCTTTCCCAAGTGAAGCTGGCCCGCCGGCAGAAACCTCGCACGGTCGAAGGTGCTGGCGCACGGCCACCATGGTGCAAGTCCACGGCATTGCGCCATTTTCTGTACCGCAGAAAAATATTGAAATATCCCGAGCAATTTTCACCCCTGAACGCGAAGTAGATCGAGCGGCCCAGCAACAAGAATTTCAGATTTCAAATTTGAGATTTGAAATTTAGCGCAGCGTGGAGGCTGGGTGTGAGCCGGTGGAAGAGACCGGCCAGGGGTTTGACCTTTCGTCCCCATAGCTCAAAGCATAGAGCGGACGCATCCTAAGCGGGACTTTACAGGTTGCAGGTGAGACTGCATTTCGCGGTAGCGAACATCCCACTTGGGGGCAACCATCTTGCAGGGCTTGGGAAGCCAATCCGGCTGGGGACACCATTTCAAGCGGCGCGTGGTTCACGGGGAATAGCAGACCCACCTGAGTCAGAATCAGGCAGCCTTGGACGTGCAAGTCGTCTCGCGCCGACCATTTTGGCTGGAGCCGAAGCCATAGTAGATCGCCACCGGACTTTTAATCCGGTTGAATGAGGTTGCAACTACCTCCGGCTCCACCAATTTTCTTGCCTCGTGGTGTAACAGGAGCATGCCGGGCTTTGACCTCGATGGTCTTGGTGCGAAGCCAGGCGAGGCAGCCAATCACCGCTATTCAACAGAGAACAAACACCTTTGCCCATGGGAAATGGTGGCCGAGTACCAACGCTTCGGCTGATTGCCGGACATTTTATCGGCCCCATCGGATCACCGTCCGAGATCTCTCGGCAAGGTTTCCGAAATGCACCGGATCGGCGTAGCTGGAGCGGCGTGACCGCCGGAAAGTCATTCACCACTTGACCAGTAGAGGTAATCTGCTAAATAGAGATTAGCGGACGGACTAGTCCGTCCGAATAACGCATACCATGAGCATGGCTAAATTAGCGACAGCGGATCGGATGGCAGAGACTCGGCGGCAGGTGCTTCAAGCTGCCATTGAGGTGTTTGCTGCCGAGGGGTATCACGAGACGGATGTGCAAGTTATTGCTGACCGCGCCGGCGTTGGGAAGGGAACGGTTTACCGGCATTTTGGTGACAAGGAGAAGCTGTTCCTGGCTGCGGCGAGGCATGCCTTGGAACAAATGTCCCAGTCGATTGGCCAGGAAATGCACTCGGGCCAAGGCACCTTGGATTACCTGAGGAACATCGCCGTTGGGTGCGCTCGCTATTACGCTGCCCACCCGGAAGCCGTGGAATTGATCGTGCAGGAGCGAGCGGTGTTCCGGGAAACAACGACGCCAACCCATCGCCTTCGCCATGCGGAAGGACAGCAGGAGGTAGAAAAGGAGTTGCGTCGCGGGATCGAACGCGGGGAGCTCAGGCCGATAGAGGTGCATGCGACCTTTGAGGTGTTCGGGGACTTGCTGTTTGGCTGTATCTTTAACAGCTATGTCACCGGCAAGCCCGGTTCTCTCGTGGCTCGCGTCCAGCACGCGATGGATATTTTTTTCGAGGGTATCATAGGCGATGCAGGTGATCCTGGAGCACGCCCCAAGACACCGACTGGAAGAGCCAAAGGAGGAGGATGACCTTTTGTGCTCATGAGCACTTGGTACTGGGCCAGCAATCTACTGATGCCCACGCAATCTGGAACGTGCACTCCGCGTGTGCGGGGTGCGCCCCTAAAATCGTCAGGAAAGATGGTCAAAGACCTTTCTGGAGAATCAAATCATGAATAACCGAGTAAAACTGTGGCTCCGAACAACCGCCCTTATGCTGCATTTGACGTGTGTCGCGATTGTCGGTGCGGCGCCGGCCGCAGTGAATGAGAACGATGTGGTTGGTAGGTGGAAGCTGTCGTTTAACCCAGGGGACGGCGATAGTGAAAGCATCCTGACCATCACGCGGGCCGAGTCGGACCTCAAAGCGATGTTTGTCCGGGGCGAGAGAACGTTCCAGGTCACAAGCATCAAGTATCAGGACGGCAGGCTGACGTTTTGCACGGAGAGCCAGCGGGATGGCCAGGTATCCAAGGCGACCTTCGAAGGCAAGGTTGAGGCTGACACCATCAAAGGGGATGGGAGCTGGGACTACAATGGGAACAGCGGCTCCTTTCCGTTTATCGGCAGCCGAGAGGCAAGAAAGGCGAGTGCGGAGGCTCTGTCTCTCGTCCTGGTTCCCGGCAAGCCCAATTTGACCGGCGCTTTCGATGTGGGCGAACTCGGCTACGAAATCGAAGAATTCTTCATTTCCGGAACAGCCACATCCTATAAGCTCGCAGGGGAAGCCACGGCGGACGGGAAATGGGAGGCGGTTCCGGCAACGAACGCACCGTACACGACGCGAATCGTCGTAGTTCGGCCAAAAGAATCGGCCAAGTTTAGCGGAACGGCGGCGGTGGAATGGCTGAATGTCACGGGCGGACTGGATGTACCCGTCGATTGGAACATCGCACATCGAGAAATCTTGCGCCGTGGTCACGCCTACGTGGCAGTGTCGGCGCAGAAGGTGGGGATTGACGGCAACCCCATGGCTCAAGGTGGTGGTCCCTCCGCTCTCAAGAAAGCTGATCCAGCGCGTTACGGTCGCCTCAATCATCCCGGAGACGCCCATTCATTCGACATCTTCTCACAAGCCGGAGCGCTGGTGAAGGACACGGCAACGAGCAAAATCCTCGGCCCACTCGTCCCGAATCGCGTGATTGCCGTCGGCGAATCACAATCGGCGTATTTCCTGACGACCTACGTTACGGCAGTTGATCCGGTGGCAAAAGTGTATGATGGCTTCCTGATCCATTCACGGTTCGGCAATGCACCTCCAATGGATGCTAACCCGTTTGCCCTCTTCACTGGAGCTGGACCCGTTCCTCGACTTCGCTCCGACTTGCGCGTTCCGGTAATCACCGTCATCACGGAGAGTGACCTCCTCGGATTTGGTCCTCTTAAAGGTTATAGCCAAGCACGGCAGCCAGATACGGATAAACTCCGAGTTTGGGAGATAGCCGGAAGCGCGCACGCCGACAATTATGTTTTCAGCGTCGGGTTCATCGACTCCGGGACATTACCCATTGAAAAGCTCGCAGCAGCGTTTGCGCCGAGCTTCGAAATGTTTGGTCAAAAACTCCCTCAAGCAATGAACTTTGGCCCTCAGCATCATTACGTCACCGAAGCCGCCCTGTGGCAACTCGACCGCTGGATAAAGACTGGGCAAGCTGCCCCGAAAGGCGCGGCGCTGAAGCTCACACAGGATAAGCCTCCGAAGTTGGTCACGGATGCCAATGGGATTGCAGAGGGGGGCATCCGCACGCCTTGGGTTGATGTGCCAACGGCAATTCTGTCGGGAGCGGGCAGCATGGTTGGATTTGGCAAGCCGTTCGATTCCGCGACCATTGAACGTCTCTACCCCGGCGGAAAGGCAGACTATCTCAAGAAATTCGAGGCGTCGTTGGATTCAGCGATCCAAAACGGCTTCATCGTGCCGGAGGACAAAACCGAGATTATGGGCCTGGCAAGTTGTAGCTTCCCCGCCAAGGAAGACTCTACCAAGGCGAAGAACTGACAAAGAGGCACAGCCTGAGAGGAGGCCCCATGGAATTGGCGATTCATTGGCGAGTGGCCATGCTGGTACTGACATGGGCCAGCGCCGCCCTTGCACAAGCACCAGATCCAATTCAGGATCCCCTGTTCACAAAACCTTACGTGGATGTTGATGAGTGGAGGGAAAAGCCCGTGCGCCACCGCTATGTGCATGGAGGCTTTCGCGAGACCGAGACTCGTTTCTCCATCTACTTTCCAGCTAAAGAACGCTATCAAGGGCGGTTCTTCCAGCACATCACGCCGATTCCGATTGACGAGAATCTGGCGCAGCGGCGCACTGGCGAGGAGAATTTTATTGGGTTCTCTGTTGGCAGCGGTGGATATTTCCTGGAGAGCAACGGGGGCGGGATGACGACCCTGGCTCCCGGCAGCGACGCCAGCATTGGCGGCTATCGGGCCAATGCGGCCGTGGCGAGGTATTCGCGAGTCCTTGCAGGCGAGATGTATGGCCCCCATCGCACCTATGGCTATGCCTTCGGGGGGAGCGGCGGAGGATTCAAAACGATCGCCGGCTTTGAAAATACCGACGCCTGGGACGGTGCAGTGCCCTACGTGATCGGCTCGCCCATGGCGATCCCGCACGCGTTCACGGTGCGAGCCCTTGCGTTGAGGGTTCTGAAGGATAAGCTTCCGGCCATTGTCGACGCAGTGGAGCCCGGTGGAAGCGGTGACATGTACGCTGGCCTCAACAACGAAGAGAAGTCAGTGCTCTTGGAGGTAACACGCATGGGCTTTCCGCCTCGTGGCTGGTTCGCCCATAAAACCCTGGGACTGGGAGCCCTCCCGATTTTCTTCCCGGGGATCGTCGCTAGTGATCCCCAGTACTTCAGGGACTTTTGGACGGTCCCGGGTTTTGCCGGAGCCAACCCAACAGACTCACTTAGGCGTGACCGGATACAGTATCGGACCGCTGTCAAGAAGGCGATCGGAGATGAGACCAACGAAACATCACGCGGCGGAGTGGAGGACGCCTTTCGTCGATTGATGGGCGAGCAGGTGAAACTACAGGTGGGGAGCGTCCCGGCTGGCGACCTGCAAGGAGCGGTCGTCATTGTGAAGAGCGGCACGATCGCAGGCCAGGTGTTCCCTATCCGCGAAGTGGCCGGTGATGTAATCATGGTGGGGCCACCGATGCACCCAGAGCCAGGCGATGTTCGGTCCGCGAGGGAGCTCAAGTCCGGCGATCAGGTCCACGTCGATAATTCCGATTTTATTGCTGTCCAGTACTATCATCGCTATCAGGTGCCTACCGCTGATTACTACGTCTGGAACCAATTTCGCGGCGCCGACGGAAAGCCAATATATCCGCAACGCCTCAAGCTCATGGGCCCGGAGTTCGCCGCATCTGGTGCCCCCATGGCCCAGACCGGCCAGTTTCGGGGCAAGATGATCCTCCTGGAGTCGCTAATGGATCAGGACGCGTTCCCCTGGCAAGCCGACTGGTACCGATCAAGAGTTAAGGCCGCGCTGGGGCCGCGTCTCGACGATAATTTTCGGATCTGGTTCACCGACCACGCGGCGCACGCCGATGCGGAGAACCAGTCCGGTAGCACTCATATAATCAGCTACCTGGGCGTGCTGCATCAGGCACTTCGCGACCTGAGCGCCTGGATTGAACAGGGAGTGGCGCCGCCGGCGAGCACGAGCTACAAAGTCGTTGACGGTCAAGTACTCGTTCCTGCTTCAGCCTCTAAGCGCAAAGGGATTCAACCTACCCTAATCCTCAGCGCTAATGGTGCTGCTATCGCGGAAGTTTCCGCTGGGGCTCCCGTCACTCTCTCTGCGAAGATTCAACTGCCTCACAACACTGGTAAAATAATCGCTGCCGAGTGGGACTTTGAAGGAGAAGGGAAGTTCCAGGATGTTGGGCAACTCAGCCATGCCGATCGATCGAATAAGCTGCTCATCCTGACCGCTAAGCATGTTTTCTCTAAGCCCGGCACTTACTTCCCGACGCTTCGAGTCGCATCTCATCGGCAGGGGGATGCCACAACTCCTTTTGCTCGCGTCCAGAATCTCGGGCGCGTTCGCTTGGTGGTGAAATGATGAGTGAAATGACCTTGATCGACGGATCGGAAGGTGAAGGTGGTGGCCAGATCCTGCGCACGTCTTTGGCATTGTCGCTGGTCACGGGTGAGCCCTTTCGCATGGAACGGATTCGTTCCAGGCGCGCCAAGCCGGGTCTGTTGCGACAGCACCTGACCGCCGTCGAGGCGGCTCAAACCATTGGTGCCGCAGAGGTCTCCGGGGCGGCCTTGGGATCATTGACCCTTGAGTTCCGGCCAGGACCGGTCACTCCTGGAAATTACCGATTCTCCGTGGGCACGGCGGGCAGTGCCACCTTGGTGCTCCAGACCATTCTCCCGGCATTGCTGACGGCCTCTGGTCCGACCACTTTGACCCTGGAAGGAGGAACGCATAATCCCATGGCGCCACCGTACGACTTTCTGGCTAGGACGTTCGCGCCCCTGATGGACCGGATGGGACCACGCATTGAGCTGGAATTGAAACGGCCTGGATTCTTTCCTGCCGGCGGTGGTCTTCTTCAAGCCCGAATTGCGCCGGTAAAGCGGCTCGCTCCCCTGATACTGATGGTCCGAGGATCGATTCGCAGACGTCAGGCAAAAGTGTGGCTGTCCAAGCTGCCATCCCATGTGGCCGAACGGGAACTGGCCGTTGTTCGTCAGGAATTGAATTGGCGCGACACGGAATGCACCGTCGAAAACGTGGCGCATCCCCTGGGTCCGGGAAACGCGTTAGTGCTGGATCTCGAAACGGAGCTGGTAACCGCGGTGTTTACGGGATTTGGCGAACGCGGACGCTCCGCCGAGGAAGTTGGCCGGCGAGCCGTGAGCGCGGCAAAGACCTGGATTGAGGCCGACGTACCCGTGGAAGAACACCTCGCCGATCAATTGTTGCTGCCGCTGGCTTTGGCCGGCGGCGGAGCCTTTCGGACCACTAAACCTTCTTTGCATGCCACCACCAACGCCGCGATTATTCAACGGTTTCTGTCGGTGGTGATTGGCTTTGAGCAAGAAAATGCCACGGGATGGAGCGTACACATTAATACGAGGTGATTCTAACACCGTTTCAGCTTTGTGGCCCGACACCATTGCCCTATCGCGTTAAATGCCGGCCGAATGGTGACAGCAATTTCCTTGATCCAAACCGGTCACTCCTCGTGCCAGTCCAAGTGATTGGGAAAAATCCGCGACCGACTCGTTCGAGTGGAGGGCCTCGTTGAGGCGTGTACAGATGTGCTGCCACTCATTGCCCGATCCGCAGGTCGGCAGCCTTTCCAGGAAATGAATCGATGAATCTTGCTCGCCAACCATCCATGCCGCAGCTTCTGCCACAGCCAGCGCAAGCGGGCAGCCAGCTCTCTTCGGAACACAGTCACATCATTGTTGGCAACCAACAGCGATTGACCGACCAGGAATGCATGCTCCGTGTCATCGCTCACCATGCCCCGGCCAAACGCCAACCGCATCCGCCATAGACCTTTCCACCGACGCTTGATTTGCGTCGGCGAAAGCCCCTCCGCCGGCAACCCGAGTGCGTCACCAACGGCGGTGCCCAAAATTAATCCCACCAAACACGATTCGAGTTTTTCGACCTGGTTCATCGTGAGCCGCGCGTCAGCGGTTTGGTTGTGTTGAGCTTTTGCGGTGGGAAAGCGGGGCCAAGTCGAACCCCGACCAGCAGATCATTCAAGGCCGCACGGGTCTCGTCGCTCGGTAATTCCGGCAACGGGCTGGCTTCGTGTGCGGCTCGGCAAATCCGATGTAGTGATCGTTCCCAGCTCCGAAGCGGGAGTCAGCCGACAGGCTGGCGCGCGGGATTTATCCCGCAGCGCCAGTTGTCGCAGGATCTCAGATCTTCCATTGATTGTGCACACCTTTCGGGCCGCTCAAGCCATCGCCCACTGTTCGCGCAGGAGCTTTGCCATGTTGAGAATCAGCTTCGTCTTCTCTTCGTGTGGGAGCCCCTTCTTGGGATCGGCCGGATTCCTGGGCCAGCCGCCCTCAAAGCTGATGGCGCCTCGGTAGCCAATGAGCTTGAGGCCCTTGAATCCGTCCACGTACTGGTCCGCTTCGGGGTGCACACCGGGGATGATCCGCTCCTTGAGCCCCGCGATGTGGACGTGCGAAAGCAGCTTGCCCGCGCAGATGAACGCGCCCATGAAGCTCGTTTCTTCCAGGGCCATGTGCCAGAAATCGCCCATCACGGTCGCGCCGGGGCCGATGTCAGCCGCCATCCGCGCGCCATCCGCCACTTGGCGCAAAAACGGCGTTTCGTTGCGGCGCAACGGCTCCAGGACGATCGAGGTGCCGTGCTTGGCCGCGTGCTGCGCCAGCCGTTTGCCCGTGTTTTCGACGAAATCCTTGCGCAGTTCCTTCCCGCTCAGGGAGCCCGGCTCGCTCAGCCTGCCGCGCGCCGGGCATAGGATCAGGCCGATGGACTTCATTTTGCCCAGCGCTTCGATGATTGGCAGGAACTTCTGGACCTCGGCTTCGCGCTTCTCCTGATCGGCGTATGAAAAATCACTCGGGCCGCAGGCTGTCGACAGGAACAGCTTGCGCCCCTTCATCGCCTCGATCATCGCATCGCAGTTCTTGATCGGCCAGTCGCCGGAGGGGATCTCCACGGACGCAAACCCGTTTGCTTCCAGGAAATCGAGCTTCTCCTTGATCTCGCCCCCGGGAATCGCCCCCCACTGCAGACAGAGATTCAACTCGGCAGGTTTCTCCGGCGGGGTTAGCTTCGGCATGCCGTTCCCTCCACCCGCTTGTGCCTGAGCCGCCGCATGCTGCGTTCCGCAGAGGGAGGCCACTCCGGCGATCGCCGAAGCCTTCAGAAAATCGCGTCGTTTCATATGTGATTCTTCTTGTTTAAATTTGATAGATCCGGGCCCCGTCCAAAATCCGAACCACCGATTGATGTCGCACCAATCAATAACACGGATAGGTTGCAGGTCAAGGGCGCAGTCTGGGACGAAAGGTGCGTGAGGACACGCTCCTCCGGGACGTTGCAGAGCGGATCTCCTGATCCAGCGTCGTGGGTTTATGACTTCCGGTATATCAGGCTTCAGTAAAGTCCGACAGAATCGCTGACGCGGAACCAGACGGTAAGGAAGAAGTTATCGATCCCCAGACTTCTGAGAGGCAGCTGGACGGCATACTCATTGGCAATGCCGACGGGATACGTTACGTCAATAGGGGCATCAGTCGTAATGCCTCCCTGTCCCCGGCAGTTCCAACACTCGTATCTGCCCACGGCGCCGCAGCCTCCGCAATCCGGGCAACGTGACTGGACCGGCATCAAGATGCGAACTCGTCCTCCGGCCATCGCTTCTTCGGGGGAGAGCAGGACTTCCACCGTCAGGCTCTCCAGGCGCTCGGCTTTCGGGTGAGCCTGGGAACGAAAATTACGGTCCCACCGATCGAACAGTTCGCCGAAAGAGGGATGGTAATCCTCGAAGGATTCGCGGACAACATACTCGGCCGGTTTTTCAGCGAACCGGGGAGGAACCAGGGGTTCTGCTCGTGAGTGAGACGGCCGGAAAGGTTCAGCCCGCGATCGTCTTGGGGAGCGTTGGAGTTGTTGTTCGAGTCTGAGCTCCTCGTCGTGAATGCGGCGACGGACCGGATCCCCCAACACGAGGTAGGCCTCCTGGACCGCCCGGAAAGGCGCCGCATCGGGACCGTAATGATCGGGATGACATTCCTTGGCCCGCTGTCGATAAGCGGATTTGATTTCTTCCTGGCTCGAACCGGAATCGACACCCAGCACAACATACAGGTCTTTTGCCATACTCAACCCTCAGCTGGACTTAACGGTTTAACACACGAAGGCAGGATCTTAACCGTGCAGAATTGCAGGGCTATGATCTTCGCCCTTTTTTAAAAAAATATCAAAGAACGGTCTTGACCGCAAGAGCGCTTAGGGTCTGTTCAAAAATAACTTCGGGTTTTGGCGGGAGCGCCACCGGGCCAGATGCGAGGCGGGTGGGCCGAAGTGTATCCTCTGCGATACTCGACTGCCCACCCAACGACGCAGATGGCCCGGTGGCGCCCCGCCCCTTTGGGCTGGGGCTCTTTGGCTGGCTGGCTTCGTTGCTCATTCCTTACAGACCCCTGCGGGTATGCTCGTCATTCGCGCCTCGCCAGCCAGCCAAACTGCCGCCAGCAAAACCCGAAGTTATTTTTGAACAGACCCTTGTCGGCTCGGGATTCGCCAAACCAAGTCCTTGGTCAACGGATCGATAACGCCTTTGGCGGTGAGTCCGACAGTCCCGCCGTCGTCCTGAAAATCAAAGCCAATGGAATACAAAAGATAAGCGTCCTGGGCTTGGCGCCGGTAAACGAACGGTTTTCCCGACATCGGATCCAGGGGAAGTTTGGCGATGAACTTGGGGACCATGTTCTCGAGTTTTTCCGGGTATTGACCCGTGGTCAGAAGGTGCCGCTCCAGGGCGCAGGCCTGTTGCACGAGCAGCAAGTGCATTTGGGCATTGAGGGCTTTCTCAAAGGCGCGGTCGACAGCTGGAAACAACATGGAAACCATGATTTGGTGACGCCAGAGTTTCTCAAAACCGGATTGAGTCGACCAATCTCCGTTCTCATCCCCCAAGGGATTCTTTCCGAGTTTTCGGAGTTGCTGCAACGCAGGCTGTGTCGCGGTCTTTCCGTCGAGCCACTCTTTCAACGGTTCGAGGCAGCGGTCATAAGCAGAACTGAGGTTGAGTTTCTCCAGGTAAAACCAACCGGAGGGCATGATCATCTGCACAACCTCTCCCATCGTGTCGGATCCGTCGGTGGAACCGAGGTTGCCCAGTGAGACGCCACCGGTCCGATACAAGATCTGGTCAATGATACGAACTCCGCTCGCGCGTTCGCCGTGAAGCGCGCGGTTTAGATCGGCAACGATGTTGCCGTTCTCCAGTCGTGCCTGCAGCTGCTGGAGCTGGGATTCGGTCCAGGCATGGCGCGCAAATCCATGCCAAAGAGGCGACATCAGGATCATTTTACTGGCGATGTGGACGAGCTGGGAAATGAGAAAAGGCTCGGCATTCAGCGTGTCAGCGAGATGGAATCCCAGCTGGATATCGTCCATAGCGCCGGAAGCCTGATCGAGAGCAAGCTGTGCTTGGGCGCGCCGGGAAAGCGCCTGGGCACAGCTCTTCAGGTAGGCCAAATGAGGCAGCAGAATCGCGTATATGGGCGCGGTGTTATATTGAATGTTGAAACGGGCACGCGGGCGTTGGCTGGCATCGCTGAGTTCATCCAGTAAAGGCCCGTAAGTTTGCTGGACCAACTCGAGCAGGATCCGGGCGGCTTCTTCCTGGGTGGCGGGACCCGGGGGGAAAGAGGGCCGTGCTGGAGCGGGATTCGGGGTGATTGCCTCGGGGGGGGAGTCGGGAAGGCCATAGCGTTTTCGCATTTCCTCCGGGAGGGGAGTCACTGTTGGTGGAGCGGTTGTTCTGAGGGTTTTATTCGTGCCCAGCAAGGCAATGAGATCCATCGGCTCGCCCAGTTGCCACCGGGCCTGGCGTCCATATTCGACATCAAAGCCGCGGGCCTTGGCCTTTTCGTTGAATGTTCTGAATAGGATGAAGAGCTTCTGACTCGCATTTGTGTCCCGCCATTGCTGAGTGCCCGGCAGAAAGTCAAACAAGGGAGCCAAGGCCGGTGTGGCGGCTAGGTTCTCTTCATCTTTAACGGGCGCCGGGATAAAAGAATCCCAGTCCAGCCGGATTCCGCCGGCGGTGGCGGCGGCGGTATATTTATTCCAGGCGTGTTTCCCGCGCCAGAGTTCCTCGGCATAGAACAATCCGACGATTGTGGCGAGGGTAGCGACCAGGAATAATAGGCGGCCCAGGACGCGAGGACTCAAAAGCCACCGCGCAAAACGGATCAGAGGGCTGCGTTGCCAAACAGACGGTTTTTGAGGAATGGAATTGTTCATGGGTTGTCGTTCTGTTGAGGGTTTTCTCGGGCTCTTGACTCGCGATAATTCAAACGTTGTGTGCGGGAATGGGCGATTGGATAAGCCCGCTTCGTGGTCGATCATCGGGTTCGGATTCGGAGACCTCCTCGGTCAAGGTTTCTTGGTAAGACCGTTCGAGGGTGCGTTTCTGGCAGGCGAGCAGGTTTTCGGATGCAACCTGGGTTTGTCGAACGAAACTGAATTGAGCGGAAGCCACTTTCGTCTCGGGCAAACTGACAATCAGCAGGACGATCCAGAGGGCAGCCAACCCCAGATAGTATGTTGGAGATGGCCATAAGAGTTCCCGGATCCAGGAGGCGAGCGGGATTCGATGGCGCGCGGTGTCGGATTCATCGCTGCGTAAAGGCACGCGGCCTGCAAGGTCTTGATGACCGAGTGGTCCCCTCCGTCGTCCTGATCTGGAGGCATTTTGCATGGCCGAGGTATTCGGGGCCTGGTCAGGGCCATTCGCAGAGGCAAGGGTATCGAGGACAAACTGATGTTCGCGTTCCCAGATCTTCAGGGTCTTCGGACCCGCTTTGAGTTGAGAGCGTAGCTGCTGTTCAAAGGCCTGATTGATCTTCAGTGTGCGGGTGCACAGAGGACAATTATCGAGGTGAAGCTGGATCTCGCGAGTGCTGCGGGCGTCCAATTCGGAATCCAGGTAAGCTCCCAATAGCGATTCGATTTCGGTGCATTTCATGATTGACCTGCCTTTGTCTGCTTGGAAAACGGTGAGCGGATCAAAGCTTGGCGCATCTTCTGCCGGGCCCGGCTCAGATAACCCATGACGCTCCCCACCGGAATCTCCAAGGTTTCGCTGATTTCGGAATACTTGAATCCTTCCAGGGCGCGGAGCAGGAGCGTGGCTCGCTCCGGATCGGTGAGTGTTCGCAGGGCCAACACAAGGTCCTGATCCAACCAGTCCCCCCAGGAATCTACCGGGGCACCCTCCGGTGCTCGAAAGGGGGGCGCCTCAGCCAATTGGGCCAGATCTTCAGGTTCCATTTGGAACTCGCGCGCCGCTAACCGATGGTGTTTGCGGTTCATGGCGAAAACCTCCCGGGTCAGAATCGTAAACATCCAGGCCCGAAAATTCGTCCCTTCGTGGTAACGATCAAACGCGGCGACCGCGCGAGCGATGGCGTTATGGATGGCATCGGGCAGTTCCTGCAAATCCCAGATGAGCCGGCGGCCGTAGCCTTCCAACTCGGATTCAATCGGTTCCAGGAGTTCCAGGAACCGTTGAGCTTTGTCAGATGGCACGCCAGATGTCATAGGCTTCTATTGGGAACAAGTCGCCAAGGGGTTGATTTATGACAAAAAAAATGACCACCCCGGAACGAGGTGGTCACGAAAATGATCCCGCAATGAATCAGGCCTGGGCTTGGGCGGGTTTAGACTCGGGCTTGGGCTCAGTCTTAGGCTCAGACTTCACTTCGGTTTTGGCGCGTGCCGGAGTTTTCTTGTCGCTCTTCTTGCGTTTCAAATAACGCACGCGACGTCCTCTTTTTTCAAACTTGTTGTATTGTTTACCCATAAATGTCTTTACTATACCTATTGAATTCGGTTGTTCCCTTAAGACTATGATGGGTTGGTTTGAACGATTCAACATCAATTTGCTGGTCCTGGCTATGACAGCCGGGATCAGTTTTGCGTCGCAGCCTGCAACGGAGGATCCCGCCGCCGAGGCATCGAGCCGAAAAAAGCAATCCGGGACGAATGCGGTCCCCGAGGCTAAAAGCGGCTCCAAAGAAAAATCCAAACGGAAGGTCTACAGCAGCTTTCTGATCCATGTGGAGACGACGGATGACGGCACCCAGCGCTGTCTTCAGGTTCCGGTGGACCGGCGGTCATCCTTGAAGTTGACGATTGACCGGAATCCGGTGCTGAGCGAAGAACACTTGAAGGATGCGGCGGTGGTGGACGATCTGGGCAGCTTTGCCATCCGGGTCCGATGCAATGAGCGGGGAACGATTGTGCTGGACGCCGTCACCAACGACAACCGGGGGCGGCGCCTGGTCCTTTTCTCGAATTTTGGACAGAACCGCTGGCTGGCGGCCCCTCTGATTACCAAGCGGATCCGTGACGGAGTGATCACCTTTACGCCCGACGCGAGCCGCGAGGAAGCCGAGCGAATCGTGGAAGGTCTGAACAACACGCTTGCCAAACTCAAGAAACGCTCGGCTTTTTAAGGTCCCAAGTCTCGAAACGCGTTGTGGACATGTCGATTTTTCCAGCCCAACTCGCGCCGCAGTACATCGAGCGAAAAGGGATCTCCGACAAGATGTCGTCTCCCATACCGAATCTCCTCATCAATAGCGCCGGGATTCTGTTTTTCCTGCTCTGGATCTTCAGCGGATTCTCGATGTCCGCCCAAGCCCTCCGCCTGCCCACCGCTAATCGGGCCTTGTTCGAACCGGGCGGTGAGCCCCGTTACTATGTCGGAACAGCTGGAAAAACCTGGGTCAGCGGCACATTCGGCTGTGTCCGGACCTACGGTCGTCAGATGCATGAAGGAATCGACATCCGATGTCTCCAACGGGACAAACTAGGCGAACCGCGCGACCCCATTTTCGCGGTCGCCAACGGAATCGTTGCCTATATCAATCCTCGGACCGCATTGTCAAATTTCGGCAAGTATATCGTCCTGCGCCATCAGATAGATGGGCTCGAGGTCTATTCGGTTTACGCGCACTTAAGCGAGATCCGCGCCGGTTTAACTGCGGGGAAGACGGTCCAAGCCGGCCAAACCATTGGCATCATGGGGCGGACCGCCAACACGCGCCAGGCGATCTCGCGCGATCGCGCGCACCTGCATTTCGAGCTAAATTTCTTTCTGAACGATCGTTTTAGCGAATGGTACAAGAAGTTTATGCCGGGCCAGCGCAATGACCACGGTGTATGGAACGGTATCAATATGGTGGGCATTGATCCGGCCAAGGTTTTCGAGCAACAAGCCCGGCAGGGAACCCAGTTCAGCCTTCGACGGATGATCCAACAGGAGACCGTGCTTTGCCGGGTTCTCATACGGAAAACCCGGTTTCCCTGGGCCCAACGTTACCCCGCCTTGGTCACCCGTAATCCCGTCGCCGAGAAGGAAGGCGTGGCGGGTTACGACGTGTTCCTGAACTTTAACGGCCTGCCCTATCGCGTCATTCCCCGGGCGGCGTCCGAGCTTAAGGAAGGCCCCAAATTCCAGTTGATCTCCGTCAACGACGCCGAACAACGAAAGAATCCGGCGCGCAGCCTGGTCACCCCCAAAGGTTCCCATTGGATTCTGCACCCCAACGGGATCCGACATCTCGAACTGTTAACCTACTAACCCCACTGCCCTATTCCAGTTCTCCCATGCCCCTCACCACTCAAAACCTGCATGTCCGCGAGATCATCCCGCTCATCAGTCCCAATGCATTGAAACAGGAACTGCCCCTGACAGACGCCGCCAGCCAAACCGTTGTCCGGGGACGGCATGACATCACCCGCATCCTGGCAAGGGAAGATCCTCGACTGCTGGTCGTTGTCGGCCCCTGTTCGATCCACGATCCGGACGCCGCCAGGGAATACGCGCATCGCCTGAATGATTTGCGACGCGGGCTGGAAGACCGGTTGCGCCTTGTGATGCGGGTTTACTTCGAGAAACCGCGCACCACGACCGGTTGGAAGGGCCTGATCAATGATCCGCATCTGGATGGCAGCTATGACATTGAGGCGGGGCTAAAGACAGCGCGTCGTCTTCTTCTGGAAATCAACGACTTGGGATTACCCGCCGCCACGGAGTTTCTAGATCCCATCGTGCCCCAGTATACGGCGGACTTGGTGGCCTGGGCCGCTGTTGGGGCACGCACAACGGAATCGCAAACCCACCGCGAAATGGCCTCCGGCCTGTCGATGCCGGTTGGCTTTAAAAACGGCACCGATGGCAGCCTGCAGATCGCCATTGACGCCCTCCAGGCAGCCCGAAGTCCGCATAGTTTCCTGGGGATTGATCAGGACGGAGCCACCAGCGTCATTCGGACTACCGGGAATCCGGCCGGACACCTGGTGCTTCGCGGGGGACGCGCGGGTCCGAATTACAGTCGGGAGAACATCGCCCGTGCGTCACACGAACTGATCAGCGCGGGATTGCCAGACACGCTCATGGTCGATTGCAGCCACGCCAATTCCGGCAAAAAACACACGCGCCAAGCCGAAGTTTGGGAGAATTTGCTGGAGCAACGAAAGCATGGCTCCCGATTTATCGTGGGTGCCATGCTCGAAAGCAATCTTCAGGAGGGCTGCCAGCCCTTCCCCCAGCCCATTCAAAAACTGCGGCGCGGTGTTTCCATTACGGATGCCTGCATTGGCTGGGACGAAACCGAACGTCTTCTCCGACAAGCCTATCACGCGCCTCAGGAGGAGGATTAGCGAAAAACGGACTGGTAATCGGGTTCGATGGACGGCTCAGTCATCCATTTCCATGCTGTCCATCTGAGCCGCCAAGGCGAGGCGTTTCTCGACTTCCAGCACAATCCGGCTGAGCAGCAGAAAGTTGGAGATTTCACGACGATGAATCGTGCTGGAGAATACCAGCCCGGGCTCGATCCCCTCGGGATTCTCCCGGTTCATGATCCAACACACCTTTTCCATGCACTCCTGTAAGACCGATTGATTATCGTGACGGAACCGATGGACGAGCATCCAATCCAGGGACTCATTGGCAATTAGGCAACGCAGCAAAATATCCTTGGACACTTCCGTGGCGATGGTTTGCGAGCTGTAAACACCAATCAGATAGTAATAAACCAGAATGGCCAATGCTCGCTGGGGTTGAAGGTCCACACCCCATTTTTTAAGAGAACCCGCATTAATCATGGACGGCTCCACGGCGTCAGTTACCTGAAGCACGACCTGAAGTAAGGCATGGCGCGTCCGCAGACTGTAGGTATTGGCCAGTGGCGGCTCCAAAACAGCAGGCGGAACTTCCGGACGATACTCGGCGCTAGCCGAATAAGCGCTGATCGTGTTCATACTTCGCACTCTCCAAACACGGTTTTCTAATATACTCCAATTCCGCCACTTTGCATGTTTCAATTTCCCAGCGCTGAACCTGCTGTCCCTGTTCCACTTGGCTGACTGCGGACTTTCCAAAGGGGTCCGGGGAACGGTAGACTCTCGACTCGTTATGCATAGCCCGCTTCATCACCCTCGGTTCGTTTCCAGCCATTTTCGAGTTTTGGGCCGTCTCTTTATGGTTCTTCTCGCCGGCAAGATAAGCGTTGAATGCGCCAGAGGGGATTTGGAGCCTGCGTCAGCCGCTCCTTCCAAGGCCGCTCATTATGACGCCGGTGATCTGCGACTCTCGTTCCGAGTGGCAGTCCATGGAATCCAACTCGCCGGCATTGAAGACCGGCAAACGGGAATCTCATTAGCGCGTGAAGGATCGCCTCTATTCAGCCTGGTGCTCCGACAGGCCGCCTCAGGGAAAGAACGAATCCTCGCATCATCCGATGGCTGGCGAAAAACCCGCCTTCGTCATCGTGCCACAGGGCTCGATTTGAGTTGGACCGAACCCGCCGAGGCCGCATTCGACGGACTGAGCGTGACCGCCGTCGCGGATCCGGATGCGAATCGAAACGCGTGGCATTGGACTTTGCGTGTCGAAAACCGGTCCCGGGAATGGATTCTCCGTTCTGTGATCTTTCCCCAGATTGATCTGGCGGATCTGGGTGAATCCGGGGCGGTGTTGTTTCCCCGTGGCCCGGGCGAGGTGCAACGCGGGCTCTGGGGACGGGATTTCCAATATCATGGTAACTACCCGGATGGCTGGTGCTCGATGCAATTCATGGCCGCTTATCGTGAGGCAAATCCCGCCACCGGACTTTATCTCGGCGCCCATGATCCTTGGGGCAGCACTAAATCTTTGGAGGTCAAAAGCGACCCTAAATCACGCCAGGTTCGTTTATCCTTGAATGTTCCGGCCTCGAATCTTGATCGCGTCGGCAATGGCTATACCTCGAGTGGCGAGGTGGTCTGGCAATTGCTGCGCGGAGATTGGTTTGATGCCGCAACGGTTTATCGGTCCTGGGCTCGGCGGCAGGCCCGTTGGTGGCCGCGCCTGACCCGCGAAGGCCGCGCCGACACACCGGCTTGGATGCGCGAACTTCCCGCCTGGGTCATGACAGGTGGCGGACCGGGCGAGTGCGTTCCGGCCGTCAAACGCTTTCGAGAAACCCTCGGATTGCCGGTGGGATTTCATTGGTATAATTGGCACCAGGTGCCCTTTGACAACGATTACCCTCACTACTTTCCGACCAAAACCGGTTTCGCCGATGGCGTTGCGGCCCTGCAATCCGCCGGCGTGTTCGCCATGCCTTACATCAACGGCCGACTCTGGGATTCCCATGATCGCGGCGCCGAAGACTTCGAGTTCACCCGTCTCGCCCTGCCGTCCGCTACCAAACAAGACGACCATCAGCCGTTCCTGGAAAGTTATGGCAGCAAAGAAACCAACGGCCAACCGGTGCGCCTCGCCGTCATGTGCCCCACCACCAGTCTCTGGCAAAAAAAAGTGCGTGAAATCGTCCTGCGCCTGCTGAAAGACGAAGGAACCCGCGGCGTTTACATCGATCAGATTGCCGCCGCGGCTCCCAAACTCTGCATGGACACCCGCCACAACCATCCGGCAGGAGGCGGACACTGGTGGACCGAAGGTTACTGGGAACTGTTGGATGGCATTCGCCGGGCCATGCCTTCGGATTGCATGCTCACCACCGAATGCAACGCCGAACCTTTCATCCGCTGGTTCGATGGTTACCTGACCTGGCACTGGCAACACGATGGCCAGGTGCCGGCATTCCCCGCCATTTACGGTGGGACCATTCAAATGTTCGGCCGCGCTTATCGGGGCGGCCCCACCCAAGACCTCGCCTTGCGGATGAAGGCCGGCCAACAATGGGTCTACGGCGAGCAGATCGGCTGGTTCGATCCGGCTCTGGCCAGCGAATCGTCGAATTTCGAGTTCTTGAAAAAGATCATCGGCGCGCGATGGAATTATCGGCGCTATTTTCACGCGGGCGAAATGGCAAGACCCCCCCGCCTTGTCGGTTCAATTCCCCGTGTCAAGGCCGATTGGCAATGGTCGGGTGAATGGTGGGTCACCACCGACGCCGTCCTCGCCGGCGCCTGGGGAATCCCGTCCGAAAAACGGTGGCTTCTCCTCTTTGCCAATGTCAGTGACCAGGCGGTGAAGGCTTCCGTGGATTGGAATCTTCGTGCTGTTGGCCTGAGCGATTCCGGGTTGCGTTGCGCTGTCAGCAAGGATGGGAATCCGCCCGAGGAATTCAGCCCGAATTCCCGGCTTTTCGGGAACACCCTCGAGTTTCAGCCGCAATCAGTTCAGGTCTGGGAATTGCGACAGCACTCACCTCATGAGTGAAACAACCTCGAAGACCGATAAGCCGGGCCGATTCCCGCCCACCCGCTGGTCGGTGGTGCTCGAGTTGAAACGGCGGACAACGGCGGCTTCGGCCGAGTCTCTTGAAATCCTCGCCCAATATGAATGCTCGTCGTCAAACACCTCTCGACATTCCACAGCCTGCTGTGGAACAGACTGCTCGCCGCATCCTCAGCGATCTTCGCGCCCTCGCCAATCCCATGCGGGCTCAGGGTGTTCAGCAATATTTCAAACACGCCGTCGTCGCTCTCGGCATCGATACTCCGACACTTCGCAGTTATACGCGCGACCAGATCAAGACGCTGAAGTCCCGCTGGACACTTGCCGAGAGTGTGGCCCTCTGCGACAAGCTGCTTCAGGAACCTGAACTCGAAGTCCGCGGGACGGGAATTCTCATCCTCAGCGCTTTTGAAAAGGAATTCACTCCCCAGCTCACGGAGACAGCCGAGCGCTGGCTGAAAACCCGCCTGGATAATTGGGCGCTGGTGGATTCATTCTGCGGCTCTGTGCTGAGTCCTCTGCTCGAACAACACCCTTCTGTCGAGGCCACCCTCCGGCGATGGTCGCAAAACCGAGTGCTGTGGGTGCGACGCGCGTCTCTGGTCACTCTGGTTCCTTTTGCCCGTCGAGGCCGGCTTCTGGATCTGGCTTATGAACTGGCCCAGGAGCACTTTGTCGATCCCGAGGATTTGATGCACAAGGCCACTGGCTGGCTTCTCCGCGAAGCCGGAAAAACCAACAGTCAACGGCTTCGCGATTTTCTCCTGAAGCACGGACCCGCCATTCCACGAACCGCCCTGCGATACGCCATCGAGCGATTTCCAGGACCTGTCCGGAACCAATTGTTAACGGCCACCCGGGAATAGGATCTTCCCGGGCAACCAGACGCTTCGACATGCCCCGGTCATCGCGCCAAGTTGCCTAAGATTTTTCTGAAACAACTCGATCGCGCACGGGGTTCCTTCTGGTTAAGGCGACGAGGTTTGACTTCACAACCCAGCAACCGCATCGCCCACGAATTATGATACGAACCGCATTTTTTTGTCTGCTCACCTCGGTCGCAGCCCTGGCCGTCACCGAGGAAAAAATCAACAAACAGTTCACGGTTCAATCGGGTGGGACTTTGGTCGTGGACATCGACTTTGGCGCCATCGAAGTGTCCGCAAATACCAGCGGAAACAACGAGGTCATCGTCGATATCAGCCGCAAAGTCAGCCGGAAACACAAGGCCGACGAAGAGGCATTTCTGAAGGAGCGCCCCATCACGTTCTCACAGGACGGAAACACCCTGACCATCCGGTCGTTGCGCCAATCCAAAAAACCGTGGTCCTGGAGCGGTTGGAGCCAAAATGAGGCGAAATATACCATCGCCGTTCCCCCTCAATTCAACACGCAACTCAAAACATCCGGCGGCGGCATCGGCATCCAAAACCTTGCCGGTGATTCGAAAGCCCATACCAGCGGCGGCGGGCTTCGCTTCACCCATCTTCGAGGACCGCTGAACGGCGACACTTCCGGAGGCGGTATCCATGTCACCGATTGCGAAGGAACCATTAAAATCCATACCAGCGGCGGCGGAATCCAGGTGGAGGGCGGCTCCGGCTCCATCGACGGTCATACCTCCGGCGGTTCTGTTACAGTCAAGAACTTCGGCGGCCCGGCGCGCGTCGATACGAGCCGTGGCGGCATCACCATCGAAAAAGTCGCCGGCAAAGTGGAAGGAACCACCTCGGGCGGCTCGATCTCCGCGGTTTTACCCTCCCCATTGCCCGGCGACGTGAAACTCTCCACCTCGGGCGGCGGGGTCACGGTCCGAATTCCCGAGGATGCGGCCTTTCAGCTGGATGCACATACCTCTTCCGGCGCGGCAACCAGCGAGTTGCCCGTGAATGCCATCGAAAAGACCGAACGTAACCGCCTGAATGGAACCGTGAACGGCGGGGGTAAAACCGTCTTTTTGCGAAGCAGCGGCGGCGGGATCCGCATTAAGAGACTGTAGCGAAAGATCCCGAATGCCTCGTAGTACGCTTCCCATGAACCGCTCGTTTCGGAGGGCCGAGTTATACGAGGCCCTAATGTCGAATCGCTGAGGGACAGAACAATTCGTGCACGCTTTCGAAACCTCGTGTAGTCTCCGCTGGCAAATCCAAGTGATTGTTGCCAGCGCATGAAAACGACCATTCCGGAAGCACTAACCGCCGATGTTCCACAAACGATATGGGGCAAAATCCTCAGCGCCACACCGGTGGTCATGACTGTGGTGGCGACCATGCTGGCCGGCTTGTCATCGAGCGAAATGACCCGCGCTCAATATGATCGAGCCTACGCGGCCCAACTCCAGGCCAAGGCCGGCGATCAGTGGAACTATTTCCAGGCCAAAAAGCTCCGGGGCGCCATTCAGCGCAGTTCCGCGGAACTGCTTCGCGCCACAGCAGATCTCGCCCCGCTGGAAACTCGCCTCCGAAACGCCAACCCCGATTTCCAGCAGTCCATCGTCGCCATGGACCAAATGCTGGCCGCCGCCGCCGATGCCCCTGCCGTCGATCCCAACGTCAAAGCCGCGCTCGATGCTGTTTCTGGAGATAAACCGGATCCCGAAATCCTCGCCCTGCTCAAGGCAGTCAAAGAACCATCCCTGGCCAAGGCCCTCGAAATCGCAAAAAACCGGGCGCGCGAATTCGACGCCAACCTGCGGGCCGCTGATCCCGATTTCGACAGTAAAGTGGCCGCCCTGGCCGCAAAGGACAAGGCCCTTGCCCAAGCACTCACTGCGTTGAGGATGGAATACCAGTCGCGCCGCTACGAAACCGAGGCCAAACTCAATCAAGCCATCGCGAACATTTACGAGTTGCAGGTCCGTAAAAACAACATGTCCGCCGAACGCCACCATGCCCGCAGCCAGCGGTTTTTCTTTGGGATGCTGGCCGCCCAGGCGGCGGTAATTATTGCGACCTTCGCCTTGGCCGCAAAAAAGAGAAACCTCCTCTGGTCGCTGGCCGCCACAGCCGGCGTCGCAGCCATCCTGTTCGCCCTATACGTCTATCTTTACGTTTAGCGAGGATGAACCTCGGACCTGCTTAATGCGCACCCGGCTTTCCGTTCATCTGCTTGTCCGAGGCTCATCCTCGCTGATCAAACCGCTGCGCGGTTTGTCTGGGAAATCTTGTTTCCTGGGCCGTTTTCTGGGGAGAGCCTTATTGGGGTGATTTGAACAAGCGACAGGCGATATCGCCCAAATATTCCCTCCAGACTGGCCAGCTATGGTCGCCCCCGGTCAGATACCACTCATGCTGAAGGTTTTTTTCCTTAAGCAAGGCAATGAACTCCTGGTTTCTCTTGAGGAGAAAATCATCCTGGCCACAGGCAATCCATAACAGCTTGAGCTTCTTGTTCAGGGTCTCCGGATGATCCAGCGTCGCGCCCAACGCCTCGCGCGAAGGCACGCTGGCGCTGAAGCCTCCCACCCACGCAAATCGATCCGTGTGTTTCATTCCGATGGTCAGGCTCTGCCCTCCGCCCATGCTCAGACCGACAATCGCGCGATCTGTCGCATTCGCCCTTACCCGGTAGTTTGTCTCGACAAACGGCATCACGTCCTCCAGCAGGTCCCGTTCGAAAAGCGCGACATTGTTCGTCGCGCCCGGCAAGGCTGCGTGGCCATCCATCATCACGATCACCATGGCCCGGGCGCGGCCCTGCGCGATCAGGTTGTCCAGGATCCAGTGCGCCTTGCCATGAACCACCCAGGTCGCCTGGTTGTCGCCGCTCCCATGCTGCAAATACAGCGTGGGATAACGTTTTCGCGAACCGTCGTAACCCGGCGGCGTGTAAACCGCCAACTCCCGCAGACGGCCAAGGCTTTTCGAGAAGTAACTGTGGTTGCGGATCACTCCGTGGGGGACATCTTGAAAATCGGTCAATCGCGGCGGCTGACCCGGAATGTGTAGGATGCTGGTGCGCGGCTCGCGCATCGGTTTGATCGCCGGATTCCCCGGGTCAATCATGGTCAGACCGTCGACTTGAAAATTATATTCCCAGACGCCGGCATCGATGGGACCTGAGGTCACAGTCCAGATGTCATCAGCGTTCCTGGCCATAACCAGGCGTTCCTTGGTCCATTGTCCTGTCACCGCGACCTCGGCGGCCTTGGGCGCGCGCAGACGGAAGGTCACTTGCCCATTCGGAAGCACCTCCGGCGACCGCACCGGTGCGGGACGGCGTCCAAGGGCCGCAGTATTGGTGGCAGGAGTGGGGACTGCGGCTGCAGCCCCGTAGCCAACGCCCGCCGCTCCGAGAATGAATGATAATAAAAAGCAGAATGTTTTCATGGTATTTTTTGCGCCACGGTTCAATCGGCTGTAACTTCGTAGATCATGCGCGCGCCGGAATTGGGATCGGCGGCTACGTCGGTCGTGAACTCGAATGTGTCGTCCTTTACGACGACCGGAACCTCGGCCAGGCGCTTGCCGCTGGGAGCCAAAGCCCAAACATGGTATGCCTTGGGTGAGGCCAATCGAATTCGGACGTCAGCCTTTCCCGCCCGCACCAGGTAGGGAAGCCGGCCCCAGTTTTGGAGGGTCTGCCGGGCTGGCTCGGCATATTGGATCTCGGTGTTTTGAAGATCGGTCAGGTGGGTGACCAGCAGGCGTTTGCTCCGTCGAATTTCATTCTGATCGAGGGCACTCACCCAGACGGTCGCGTCGCTCCCGGATATGGAGATCACCACGCCGCCTTTCTGGGCGTCGATGCTTTTCCCCACGGGCGCAAAACCGCCGGCGGTGCGAGGGGTGTCCAGGATCAGGCGATCGCCGGGACCGTCGATGGTGACCTCGCCCGTCTCGCTGCGGAAAAACTTCCGAGCCGGATCGGGGGCGTTGTCGGCCAGATACACCCCCCGTTCTCGAAGCGCGGCCAGCAAACGGTCGTTGTCAACCCCATATGGTTCCAGGGGCAGCACAGCCTTGGATGCGTAAGCCGAGGCGGGGGTTTGCCAAGCCAAGGGCAGGATGGCTGTATGCGACAGCGGCGCATCGGCGCCCGGCACAACCTGGCTTCCGATCCGGGTTATCCAGGCCAGCCAGTGCCACTTCGGCGCCAGCGTGGAAATCTTCGCCGCTGGTTTTGCCAGGTCCGCATCCGTCATTACCAGCGCCACGCTATGGGGAGCAGTCTGGAGATCGCCGCGCAAAAACAGACAGATCGACGCCCTTTCGGCGGCCTGGCTGAGCGGATCCGAGGCCATGTCAAAATACCCCATGCGCGAGGGCGTGAACATCGCCTCCCGGCTGTGACTGTAGGCAAAACGCCAAATGCCACCCCAGCCTTGAAGAGCTCCCATCGCACCCGTCAGGATGCCGCCGACCCCGCGAAACCGGCCGGGACCGGAGTAATTATATTCGGTCAGGGTAAACGGCTTGTCGAACAGGCGTGTGAAAGTAATGGTGCGGCCGCCGGTGGCGCCTTCGGCAATCGGGCTCGTGTTTGGGCACCGGCTGGGGAGGCGCCAGGAACCCTCGAGGAACTGCGGGTGGTCGACGTAAAAATGATCGTCCACGTAATCATAAATGGCCCGGGCCGATTGATCGGTCGTGAATCGTGTCCACGAACTGGCGTTGCTGATCAGCGCGCGACAATCCAATTCATCGCGCAGAAAGGTTCTCATCTTGAGGACCATTTCGCGTTCTGTATCGGAAAGGAACGCGACGCAATCCCGCGCTCGCAAGCCTTCGGCCTGGAGCCGCTCCGGCAGGCCCACCGTCTGCTTTGCGGGATCCTCGTCCGCTTTCAGATCGGTTCCCCAGGCGGAGGCCAAGGCTGGACGGGTTCCATAGCGTTTGGTCAGCCAGCGATTCCAGGCTTGTTTCCATTCAGGGATGGTCTGGATATCTTTAAAAAAATTGCCGAAGTTGCCCTCGTTAATCATAGCCAGCCAGGCCAAGGCCGGTTCGTTCGCGTAGCGCCGCGTGGTGTAAGGATTTTCATGGCCCAGTAACGCGCGGGCAAAATGCTTCCAGTTTTCATAGGCCCCCTCATGGACTGGCACCAGAATCTTGAAGGTGTCCATCGGAATCTGGCCATCACGATCCATGCCCACCTCGCGAAAAGGAACCGACCGTGACACAAATAGATCGGTGGTCACGTAAATGCCCCGACGGATCATCGCCCACATCAGGTAATCGAACTGCTCGAGTTTCTGTGAATTCAATGTGGTGGTCGGCTTCTGGCCCTGTGTGAGATCGCGCTCGTAATGATGAATCCGCAGGGCGTTGTAACCCAACTTGACCAGGCGTTCCGCCAGACGGTCGGATTCCTCATGAGAGAGATACTGCGCGCCAAAACAGAGGTTCACCCCATAAAACCGGCACGGACGATCTGGCGCATCCGCAAACGCAAATTGGCCATCCGGACGGGCAATGACCCGCCCGTGCTTGCCCGCCGGAGCATCGCTCAATCCCATGCCCGAAAAATCCAACGCCGAGCCCGCAACAATGTCCAGTTCCGGCCTCAGGGGAATCCACTCGTTCCCCGCGGTAATGATGACAGGCGGGTTCGCGCGCTCCGTCGCAGGCCCATCGGCCGCCAGGACAACACACCCGATGAAGGCCACGCTGAACAACACTCGAAATCCAAAAACAAAGCGGCGAATGGCTGAATGCATGAAAAAATCGTAGAACCTGAAACCCACGTGTCAAGGCGCAATCCCAATCCCTGAACCGCAAATAAAACCCGTTAACCGCTAATGGACACCAATAAACGCGAATAATGACAGGCCAAAGCCTCGCAGCCCTCCGGGGCGGGGCGGCGCCGGGTCATCTGCGTTGTTGCATGGACGGTCGAGTATCGCCG
>JAKLHY010000077.1 GCA_022709905.1 Verrucomicrobiota bacterium
ACACCGGCAACCGAAAGGGCCGGACACAGTTACGGCCCGCCTTGACGCCACCGCGCCACTCCTCGACTCCACAAATTCCAAGGGGCGCTGTTTTCGCAGAAATGGCCGCATGGCGAGGCGCGACGAAGGACCGCCACCCGCAGAGTGCCCCTCTCGCGAAAACGGCGGTCCTGTTCTTCTGGAAAAAAGTACGAAAAACATGAAAGGACGTGATGTCCGTTACTGGCTCGATCAAAAGATATTTTCAACTCTGGACAACTTTCGGCCGCACCTGCAACACAAACTTGTCCAATCCTGCGGGCAAGTTCGCAGAAAGCTGAAGACAGGTTTTGGCGTTCCCCAAGGCACAAGGATCGCTCCACCAGCTCTGTTTTTCAGTGGCGTTACGGTCTCCTACTCTTTGTTTGGCAGTGCGATTGCTCATGCCAGTATCGCCGCCCAGCGCGCGACAACGGATCGACGGGCCTGACCCGCCAGCAACCAGACAACCCCAATCGAGTATCAATATAAGCAAACAGTTAATTATTAAATTAAGGGCTGACCCCAAAGACACGTCCGCCGGCCGCGAGGCCGGTCCGCGATCCCCTTCCGGACCATCCCCACGCGGGTGGGGAGAACCCTGGAATATCAACAGGTTACGGGGGCATTTTCGAGTAAATAATGGAAATCAGAAGGGTTGATTTTCGGGATCGACCCAATCTTCAGCGACCAACCAAAGGCCGCTGATTTCGGTGTCCCGGCGATCCGGTTGCCCCCATCGTTCGATTTTGAAGCCCTGGCAATTGGATTCACTGGTCACGATCAGAAGGCTTATGTCCTTGGCGTTTCTTTTGACGTATTCAAGCACCTTATCCCGGGTACGGCGGTTGACGGTCCCGACGAAAACATTGGGTTTGGGCTCGACAAACCAACGCTTGAGAATCCCGCGAATCGCCGGCGGCGTATCATTGGCAATTATTACAGTCATGAAATGGCCGAGGGGGGACGACTGCCGGCCTGGATTGGGGCGGCTTCGTCGGTTTGAAACAGGTTGGCCCAGTCCTTGGGCAAACGTTGAAGGATGCGCTCCTGCTCGACATGTTGTTTCAAGAGTCTGCGAACAAGTTCCCCATCATCTTTAGGATTCTGTCGCACGGCAAGAAAGGCGGCTGGAATGCTGGTGAGGTGTTTGTAGAGATCGGCCACGTCATAGGGTGCGAACTCGCAGACCTTCCATGCCTCGGAGTTCCTTGACCGATTTTCCCTCCGCTTCCACATCGGGGAACCGCATTTTAAACATGGCGCGCGCAATCTGCGTTCGACGTCGTTTGTCGGCCCACGCCTCGGCATGGATGCGCGGCATGTCGTTGGTATGGTTTGGCGACAGTCCGAAGGCATAGAACCTGATGGATTCCTCTCCGGTCCAGCAGACGGGCGTATTGCTCTCGGCGCAGGCCTTCATGGCCGCGTGGGTGACCGTCGTGCCGGGACCCAGGATCAAAGTCGAGACGGTGGCGACCGGGATGCGGCACAGCAAACCGTCAGCGCCGATCCACTTGACACTCGAATCATCGACCTCAAGCCGACCGTGCTCGAGGTAGATGGGGGTCCAACGATCCTTGGCCGGAGCCAGGGTTTCGAGAGGCGGGCGTTCAAATAAAGGCATGGAACAAAAAAATTGCGGATTGGGGATTGCGGATTGCGGATTAGGAAGAGGTTAATCTGGCGACGGATCCCGGGTTAATGGGATCAAGCTTTCGGGCAGGGAGATCAGTTCGGATGGACGTAGGTCCAATCGCAGTTTCATCAGACGTAAGATACCGATCGAGGAGAATCCCATTAAGCTCTGGATTTTGGCGTCACTTTTACCCGGCGCGGGGCGAACTGGCGACCGTCCACACCGCTCGAATCGGCTGTGCCAAAGCTCAACGGGCTGTCGTTGAGGGTGTCGGTGCCTTCGGTGAAATTCGCGACTTCTTCCACCTTTGCGAAATCCGCTTCGGAGGCAGTGAGGCGGCGCGTAGAAGGGCCTGCCAAGCATCGTCCTCCGTGGCGTATGGGCCGCCCGGACACAGCGGCGCGGCGGGCAGGCAGGATTTGCGTCCCAGCCAGACACCCCACCGGGGATCTCGGATAGCCGCGGCGACCGGCTCCAGCAAGTCGCGTCCGCCGCTGAGGCGGAGCCCAAAACGGGCTTCGAGCAGGTATTGGCGGCGGGTGATCACCGGATCGGGATTCATGGCACCACTGGCCCGGCGGGTATTGAGCACCGTGTGGAAATCCTCCAATCGTTGCACGAGCAGGGGCGAATCGAGCTTTTGCCCGGCGCATCTGGGGAATTGCCTGAGGGTGAGGCGGGTGCCGGAGAACTGCTGCAGCTTGGCGTCGGTGGCGGGTCCTTTGGGCAATCCCATCGCGGCGCAGACGAGGCCGAACACGCCGCTCCGGGTGGGGAACAGTCCCGTGGCCCGGCGCTGGAAACGGCTGGCGAAGCCCCAGCTTTGCAGCGGGGCGTCGAACCAGAGTGGCAGATGGACCGTGCTCATTGGGAGAAGGCCGCGTCGAGGAGACGGGCGCAGAAAGTGTTGAGGTCTACCTCAGGGATGGCGGCCTCGGCCTCGGTGGTGATGTTCCAAGTCTTCTTCAACTGCTCGTGGTGAGCCTTGAGGGCCTCGGCGGATGGTGTTCCGAATCCATTGCGCGAAGCGATTGGGGTCTCGAAAGCATTGATAAGTTGGAGCGGCTGGCCTTGGTCTTTGACGAGGCCGAGGACGAAATCGGGGAGCGTGGCGCCGTTCATGGAATTTTTCCGCGCTCCCGGCACCGCGAGCACAACGGCCCGGAGAAAGGCGTCCACGATTGTGCGCTGCTGCTTCGCGTCCAGGTTGGACAGGTGTTCCTCGAGAAGTCCAAGATTCAGTCCGGCATAGCGGTAATAGGTGGCGGAGTTGAATTCCAGCGTGCCGGTCATGCCGGCGCCGGCCTCGTCGCGGGACTGCGCGTCGTCTACCGCGGCGAAGAAATCCACCTCGTTGTCCACCTTGTGCGTCGAGAGCGCATGGCTGAACAGTCCCGCGCCTTCCACCGTCAGTGAGTGGTCGCTGGCGACCATGCGGCCAAAGATGGCGATGTCGGCCGCGTCCTTGAGAGCCACGCTCTTTGCAGCCTTGGCGGCGACCTTTGCTAGATCCTTTGGTTTCCCGCCCGCCTTGGTCGCTTCAGCCAGCGCGGCTGCAAAGGCGTCGAGTTCCGCTGGAGACAGAAACATCAAGGTCTTGACCTTGAGTTTACCCTCCTTCTCCGCCTTCTCATCCAGCGTCGCCAACTCGCCGGCCACGCTCTTGGAGGTTATCGAGAGCCAGAGGTCCGCCGGTTGTGTCTTGGGAGAACCTTCTCACGGCAAGGGCGTGGAGCTGCCGCCACGGCGCGCGTTCCAGCGAAGCCCCCAAGGGCGCGCGTTTCTCACCGTCAGAGCGCAGGATGATGGTGGCTGTCGGCTCGCGAAAGCCCTCGTCGTAGGAGGGAAAGTCCAGGGCGTTCGCCAGAAGAAGCGAACCACTATCCTCGCCCAGGCGGATGGCGCGTGCGAGCGGAACGAAGCGCCCAAGATAGGTCAGCGTGGCATTTGCCACCGCAGCCTTGTCGGCAGCCGAGGCCGGCATTTTCTCCCAGACCGGCTTTCCCCAACGGTCTTCTCCCAGCGCCTGGGCGACCAGTTCCTTGTTCAATAGATTGAGGTGAAGTGTTTCGAGCAGATTGGAGCCGCGAAGCAGCGTATGAAGCATGCTGCCGGGAAGACAGGGAGCATGAGCGCTTTGGCCCGGCGCCGGTTTGGGATATTTTGCCCACTCCAGCGTGGGCTTTCCACCCCACAGAGCCACGCCAATTGTTCCACCGGGCGAGAAGCATTGAAATGCGAGCAGGTTCAAGGCGTGCGAACTGGCCTCAATCACCCGTTCCGCGCCGCTGCCAGCATGGTCGAACAGCGTGGCGTTGTTGCCGGAGGCCAGCGCCATGTCCAGCTTGCCGGGCGAGCTACCTTCCTCATCGTCGTCGGCCTTGGCCGGCTTCAAATCCGTCACTTGCAGGAACCGCGGTCCTTCGCCGAACAGGTTGAACGCCCCGCCGATTTCCGGCCGGGCCAGATACTTGGCCACGGAGGGGGCGATGCGACTGCGGCAAGCGCGCCATTCCTTGCGATCGGCCGGGCCGTCCAGCGCGGCGTGGGTGATGCAGAGCAGCAGCCGCATCACCGCGATCCGTTCGTGGGGGCGCAACGCTAGGTCGCGGATTTCCGGAGCGCGGGCGAAGGTGTCCCGCAGGCTGAGGGGCTCGCAACGGCCCGTGTCCAGCAGGACGGGCAGCCAGGGATCAATCGTAAGGTTCATCGTCGTCATAGTCAGTTGTCGGGGTGGTTGCCGGTGAACTGGGCGCGGCCCTCCGGGGAAATGTGACGCCTTCGTCCAAGTGCCAGGTCATGCCGCTTTCCATGTCGCCGAAGAGGATGGCTCCGTCGGTCTTGCGGACGACGCCAAGCACTGTCTTGCTTGGCGCAATTGATTCCAGCCATTCAGGCGGAGTTCCGGCAAGCGACAAGAGCCTCATCGCCCGCCACACTGGAACTTGAATGCGCACCAGATTGGAGTGGACGGCGCGAGCGGCGGCCAAATCGAAACGGAAATCAGGGAAGTCGGTCGTTGTTCCGTCGGCGAGCATCAGTCGAATGCGGTGTCCGGGCAAACTATCGGGAGATGCAGTGGCGAGAAGAAGATGGAGAGTTCTCCTGGCCTTCGGAGTCCACCGCGTCTGAACCCCCTCCTCGTCGGCGAGGGCAGGCTGACGGCGCACCAGCGCGGCGAGGTCGGCGGCCTGGCGCAAAACCTTCCGACTATCGTCAATTTCCCGCGCCAGTTCCGTCCATCCGACGGGTTCGCTACTGGTCGCGTCCCGGTAAGTCTCTTCCAGCAGCATGCGGATGTCGCCGGGTAGTTCGATCTGGGATTGCCGCGTCCAAAGATCGAACGTCCGCAACAGCAGGTATGGCGCATAGACAAACACGCTCCGGCCCAGAAGTGTCTTCAATTCAACCGCAGATCCATTTCTAAAATTCTCGAGAGTCAGGCCGGTTTGGATGAGGACTTCGGAACGGCCGGGACGGTTAGGGCGTGTGTGCCGCCAGAGCCGCCCAATGCGTTGCAGCAGCATATCCGTTGGCGCAAGATCGGTGGCAAGGAAATCCGCATCGATGTCGACGCTCTGTTCGACGACCTGCGTGGCCACCAGAACGCAGCCCTGGGGGCGGTTGTTCGATTCCTTGCCCAAGGCTTCCAGCCAGAGTTGTTCGAGTTGTTCCCTGCGCCAGAGGGGGAACCGCGCGTGAAGGAGACCCAGATGAGGTCCATCCTGTCGATTGGCGCTCTTGAGCAATCGATAGGAGGCTTGGGCTTCGTCCACCGTGTTGCGAATCCAGAGCACGCATTGGCCGGCTTCGGCGCGTTCCAGGCATGTGTCCGCAATAGCGGCGTCGGATTCTTTGGTTGTGGCGACCTGGATGGTTTTGGGCGTATCCGCCGGAAGTGAAATCGTGCCGGCATTTTTTCCCTCGGGCGCGAGGGTGATCAGGGGGTAATCGTTGTTGTTGGCAATCGGGATTGCGCCTGCCGCGCGTATAAGTTCCTCACGGCGTTGCCCTGTCAACGTAGCGCTGAGAATGATTACGGTGCAACGAAGTTCGCGAAGGCGCTTGACCAGGTTGTCCAGCAACGTGCCGGTGTAGAGATCGTAGGTGTGGATTTCATCGAGAATGACCACCTTGCCCGCGAGGCCGAATTGCCTCACAAAGAAATGCTTTGCCGCTACAATACCGAGCAAAGCCTGGTCCACCGTGCCCACGCCGAAGGACGTCAGCAGGGCACGCTTGCCCGAGGCAAACCAAGAACATGCGGCGCGGACATGATCGCGGACAGCCACGGCCTCGTCTTCATCACGCACGTTTCGGGAGGCAGACCGGTCGTCCTTGGCGAAAGAAGGCGAGAGAATCGGCATGTGGAAATCCTCTCGAAGCCATGCGGTTCCGTGTGCCAGACGCAATTCATGAGGACGAGCCTCAATTCGGCTCAGAAAGGCATCGACTCGCTCATGAATCTTGTTACTGGTGGTCTGGGTGGGCAGCGCGAAATAGAGCCCACCGGCGTGCCCTCCGGAGATCAGCCTGTAAGCGGCGGCCAGGGCGGCCTCCGTCTTGCCGCAGCCCATCGCGCCTTCTATTAGATACGCGCCGGGGCGGTTGATCCGCTCGAAGGCCGCACGTTGCAGCGGAGTGGCGGCGAAATCCGGAAACAGTTCGCCAAAGCCCAGGCCGGGCCGGAGCGCCGCCGCCCTCCAGCCAATGTTGCAGAGGGCCATCCGCGCGTGTTCCTCTCGAAGCGCTTCTCCGAGCAAGCCGTCGGGCGGAAAGAGGTCTTCATCCGATCCAATCCAGTCCGCCACAGTGATCAATCCCGCCAGCCACCAAAGCACGGCTTCGGTCGGAGCTGCGGCTGGACACGCGCCAAACCGCGCCATCAGATCACCGGCCGGTCCGCCTCGGGCCTGCTCCCACAGACCATCGCCGATGCTGCCTCGTAATTCGAGTCCCTTGCGAATTCACTAAGACAAAAACGCCGAATCCATGCATCGCTTTTTGCCTGGAATCCAGGGCAGATTTTCCCCACGTCATGCAAGGCAGCGAGGGTGGCTGCTCCTGGGGGCACCAACGCCCTGACGGGCGCCGGCAGCAGGCCGATCAGCGCTTCGGCCACGCAACCGACATTCAGGCTGTGGTCCCGCACGCTGATGCCGGGCTGCCCGTCCGCAGTCGTTTTCGCCCAGAAATGGATCCCATCCGGGAGACGGGGGCCTTCTGGATCCGAGGGTTTTGACTTAGAACCAGTGTTCATTTTCCACCGGCCGACTTTATCATGGGGGGTCGGACAAATACGGTCCTAGCCCCTCCCGGTTGCGCGCGCAATTCTTAGCGTTAAAATCAATTCAACAGCAAGCTGTTGCGTCGCAAAAAGTGCAGGGGGAAGCTTAAGCCATTGTATGTTTCTTTGACAAGTGCGAGTTTGGCGCAGGCGGTTGTTTTACGCCTGTTTTGCCAAGCCAAATCGCGAAGCGGTTTGTTCGAACGAGGCTGGGCCTCAGATGATCGCTTAGACTTAATTTAAAAAATAAGCCAGTTAAATCTGAGGTCCAGCCTCGTTCGCTCGGTCAGTTCAGTCGGATGGCGCGTTGGATTCGGATCGGGGGCGTGAGTTGCTGGCCTTGAGCGGGACTGGAGTGGATTTTTCGCGCGACATCCATGCCCTTGACGACCTGGCCAAACGCGGCGAAGCCTTGTCCATCGGGATTGCGGCGGCCGCCGAAATCCAGTTCGGGTTGATCGCTCAGACAGATGAAGAAGTGATCCTGGGCGGAGTCAGGCGCGGCGCGGGCCATGGAAACCGTGCCTGTCAGGTGGCGAAGTCCGGTGTCTTTGGTCCGTTCGAGGGGGATGGGAGGGAGGAAATCGCGTTGTTTGGCTGGGTCGGCGCAGGCCTGGACGACTTCGATTTTGACCTTGTCTGCGGGCTGGTTGGAGGGCGTGACGGTGCGGAGAAATGTGCCGTCCGCATAAAGCCCCTGATGCACGTAATGCAGAAAATTGGTGACGGTGACCGGGGCCTTGAGTGTATCGAGTGCCAGTTCGATATCGCCCATGGCGGTCTGGATCAGGACGCGAGGCTTGTCCGGGACCGGTTCATCGCGCCAGCGGAACCGAGGGGCTTGGGAGGGATCGAATCCCGCCAGATGATCGCGGTCTTCGGGACCGCGAAGGGCGGGTTTTTGGTAGCGCCAGGCGCCGTCGCCCAGCACCTCCTGGCAAAGGGCGGCCAAGGCGGGATCATAGGCCTTGAGCTCGGCCCGGGTGTTGACGTGGTTGTGCAGGCCGTCGTTTTCGCGGTTGTTGTCAAACCAATCCTGCATCGCTTCGGCCCAATATTCGGCCGGATTGCCGCCGGCATAGGTGCCGTGCCATCGGCCCGCATCGATGGCGGTCTTGTAAGCGGTTCTGAGGCGGCCCTCGAAAGTCGGATCCAAGTCCCTCATGGCATGGGAATGGATGGCATGGGCAAATTCATGAATCAATATGTTTTCTGTTGAATAAGGATCTCCGGGGTATCCCAGGAGATTTTCCTCGGCGCAACTGACCGGTGATCCTCCCAGGCCGCGCGCGCGGCGATCCCAGAATACTTTGGGCTTCATCTCGGAATGCTCGGGGACATCGGTGGTGAACTCATTCCACGCCATCACCGTCAGCCGCACCTTCCGTTTCGCCATGGCCTCGAGGATTTTCTCATGTCCCTCGAGCATGCGGGATAGAATCCAGGCCGCTTCCTTCAAGGCAAAATCCGATGCCCGGCTGGATCCCACGATGGAGAATCCGGCGACCGAAGTGTGTTTCTGATAAAAATCATCCAACTGAAGCTCTTGCCTGACGCGTTCCGGCACGGGGCCCACCGTCCAGGTTTCGGCCTTGAGGCTCGAGCCAGCCAGGAGAAGGCCAAAGACAACCGCAAGGGCAGGGGAGGCACACAGGGACAGAAGCTTCGATGAAACGGAATACTGCATGCGAAGCATTTAAACACATCAGCCTGACGGATCCAGTATGTTTTCGCAGCTCGCGACAAAAAACGTCGCAGCTACGAATTATTTTGTCGCGCCCTATCGAGATCATACGAGTTTACCGGCTTGCTACGATCGACGATGCCGAGTATCGTTTAACTGTTCCACTCAGTCGTAAGATTGAGCGGAATTGCCGACAGGCAGTAAACCCTAAAATCAAGGTCAGATAACCGCGTCCGTGGTTAGGTGGAGCAGGGGAACGAAGCTGTGGAAGACAAGTCCGCAATAGCGAGCCCCCCTGCTCCAACTTTTTTTGGGGGAACGATCAGACCACCGGTCCCATGCCAGGGCTGGATTTGATGCAGCGTTTGATGGGTTGTTTTCAAGCTTCCTATGCTGACATCGATATCAGGGTCGCTATCGGTATCGTATTTAGGCCGGCTGGATACTCGCCTGATTCCTCATGAACTGAATAGCCATCATCCCACTCGATACCGATACCGACGCCGAATCCGATTAAGCGCCAACAGAGCATAGATGTTGGCAGCCAGGCGATCCGCGAAAATACTTGAGTGGTCGATGCTTGGCGGGTTCCCGTCCAGATTTGTAGCTTCACTGATAATTTGTCCGGAATTTGTCGTCATCTTGTCCAAATCGATACTGTACGTGGTAAGGCCCGCTTTTCAGCGGGTCATCGAAAAACCAGGATTTTTCCGCCCTGGCTACGCTAAAACCTCAACGGTTTCAGTACTCCCAGGACACCCGATTTGGGTCCCCATTCGCTGGGTGTCCTGCCCATATTCGCCAAGATCGTTACTTGATGTCCTGGCATGGGTTTCTGGAGCGTTTAAACTGGATTGCAATGCAAATGCAGTGGGTTTTTCCAGCGGCGTTTGACGCGCGGCCGGCGGCCGCAAATCCACAGCACACCGGTTTCGACATGCCTCCGAACGTTTGGCCGGTTTGGTTTGGGCTGGGAGTGCAACGGTTGAATCCTGGGGAATTACTTCGGCCAAGGCGCGGTCAAGATCGTCGAGTTCCACACGGGATCGACCAGACTTTTTAGCGAACCAGGAAGCCAACCTGGCTAAGTTTTCGACGGTTTTGAGGTAGCTTTCCGAGGCCATAGACGCGCCAACGATAAACTGCATGTGTGCCAGCTCAAGATTTGGGAAGTGGATCTCCACCACGGATTGGAGGTCTTCAACCCCGAGTTCCGATGGTAAAACGATCTTGCGAGCCACGCGGCCCACGAATTGCTCGAATGTAAATCCGGTCTTTCGGACGAACCTATCCAAGGCATGCCGATAAGCCTGAGGCGTATTGACAAACACGCATGGGACACCTTTATCCATGATCCGAGTTCTGAACCAATTCAGCCGCATGGGTGGCGTGGTCTCGGAGTACCGCTGAGGGAATGCAAAATGAAACTCATCAGCCACAATCAGCACGCCGCCTTGGCTTATAATGAATTCAGCCCGTTCCCGCAGCTTAACCAAAGAATCCCCAAAACAGCATACTTCCCCGAATGCCTCGATCATAGCTCGGAACATATCGCGATCCGAGTTCGAGCAAGGAATATTCACAAGCCTTGCGCGGCCGGGATACATCTGGCACCAGGTCTTGATCGCCTCAGTTTTTCCAAACCTGGAATCACCGGTGATCGACACTGCCGCAGAATTGGCATAGGCGAACTCCAATCCATCAAATACCATTCGGGCAACCTCTGTCATCGCGAGGCCCTTGGATGCCTTCTTTGCATGTGCATCCATCAACTCCATAACCCCTTCCAGGAGGCCATCGAAGTAACACGGAGATTCCAGCGCGTTGCCCGCCTCGGTGCAGAAACGAGCCAGTAGGCCAGGAATATCTCCCATGGCTCTCATCCTCAGCCACTCGACCAGCTTACTCGGAGAATGATCCAGCAGAAAGGCGTTGACCGCCTTCTTAATATGGGGGGGCTCTATCCGGAATGTAGCCTCATCCTGATACATGAAAGTCTCGGCCAACCAACCTTCTCCCGCTCCATCCATTGCCTTTTCTGCCATTCGTTTGAATCCAGCCTCTTCCGTCAAAACGTCACCAAAATCAGAAAACTGATAATGCAACTCCTCATTGATCGCTACGAATTCAGATCGTGAGTATATCGCTTTATGCCCAACGGCCCGCATGGTCTTGGTTCCAATGCGATGCGGACAGCATTCGAGCAGCTCGGCAGCAAGTTTCGCCAGCCCCCCAGGCTGCCAAGACGCCCACTGAATAAACCACAGAACCTCTTTCATCCTGGGCCGTTTTTCAAAAGCATCGAGCAGCTCTGGGTACTCCAAATTGCGGATGGCAGCCAGCTTAGCCGCGCACAGTTCCGGCTTGATGCCATCGATTGTCTTTTGGGCTGTGATCATTCTTCCGATGGGGATGAGGCTTTGATTTTCTGCCAGGATTTGTTCATGAGCTGAATGCCTTTCAACCTCTGATCTGGGTTGCGCACAGGGCCAGAAATAGTCAGGCCGAAAACAGCGGCCTCTTGGCGGATCATGTTCAGCTTCCGAGTTCGGCTGGATTTCTCGGCCTTGTGTTCTTCGACCTGAGCATTCGTAAACCTGCCCAGTTCCTTCGTTGCCTCATCATGGTCATTATCCCGAACAATCGTCGAGACAACGCGGTGATGCAGGTTGCCGTAGATAACCTTGGCGGTCTTTTGATGATCCCTGATTTGAGCATTGGCCTCAGCGAATTGCTCGCTGGTGGCGGTCATCGCCGGAAGGAGTATGCGTTTCACGGAAAAGAAATTCTGACGGTTGAAATCCGAGACGGTTAAAAGGTCCGGATGATCAATGTTGTAGTAGGCAAACACCCTTTGCCCGATCAGTCGCCCCGTGTGCTCATTGGCATAGAGCATTCGATGGCCACCAATATTGAGGGCAATTCCATATTTCTGCACCAAAACCGGAAATCGATGGGTTGCCAAGAGATAGCGGGCCTCATCAGGCAGTCTTCTCAAAGGTCGATCCTGGATTGCGGTAGCCCAGGCCTCCGCTGGCGATATCCCTGGAAGCATTTTGCCGTTCTGGGGATCATTGGCGAACTCATCCAAAATCTGGCTAATACGCTCAGCCCATTGCTCCATGGAAAGCAGTCCGTTCCTTGGATCCTCTTTGCCCGTTCGGACGCGGGCAATAAATTCCTGCATCCGCTCGTATTTCTCTGTTCTCTCGTTGAAGCCAACAAAACCGGGCTCTGACCGCATGCGCTCCTGGAGTATTCTCAGTAGGCCCTCAATCGTTTTTGCTCTTGGGGTGTGCGCGTGCCTCATTTCCAAGTCAAGGCCACGATCCCGCAATCCCAACTGAGTATCCCGCCAATGCATCCAGTCGCGCTTATTACGATCACCAGCAATAAAACAAGAGGCCCAAACGCCTCGTTCCAGGTAAAAGCCCTTACGCGGCAGGCCAATCTTATCGTGAATGCGAAGGGTCACCGATCGGATATGGCGACTATTGTATTTTCCGGCGATCAAGATAAAATCCAAAGGCTTGCCAGTCCTAAAATCGATCATTAAGAGGCACTCGCCCCGCTCAACATGCAACCTTCCATCTTCATCGTAATAATACCAGTATGAGTTCCAGGTCACGTCATCGCCCGAGAAATAGTCCCCCGGTGATGAGTCCGTGTGATCCCGAGGAATCCACGGTCCAGCCATCTTGAAAGCCCACGGCCCCCGATGGAGCTCCTGGCACATGTTGACTTGGTTTGTGATTCCCTCTCGGATCGCCGGGGGCACGTAGCTTTTGTTCTTGCGAGGATCGAAGCGGTAATGATCGGTGAATTCCTTGGAAAGCACGCCCCGTTTTCGCGCCAGCCGGTGCGCCAAGGATTCGTTGCCATTGTGCAGAATCGCCAACTCCCGGATGATCGTTTGATCTGCCTCAAACTTGGGCGAAGTGAAATTGCCTGATTTCAGCTGGCGTTGATCCCGGATGATTGATGGCGCTTTTCCCCCATCGCACCAACGGCTGTACTTCCGATCAAAACAACGCCTTAGGGAATCCGGCGACGGTGACAGGGACGGAATGCAGGCAAGTAGAAACCGAAGCAAAGAGCCCTTGAAATGCTTTTGCACGCCTGGATCAGATGCCTGGCAAAGGCACTTCTCGTAATACCGGAAAACGGAGTCCCAAAGGTATTCCAGATCATCGGGCGTTGGATTCAACTTGTTCTCCAGGGCCTCAAACATGGTTTCCAACTCCTGATGGCGGTACCGCGTCAATGCCGCCTGACGCTGTTCCTTTTTCACCCGGCAAGCCCGATCGTCAATGTAAAGGTCAATGCGTTCAAATTGCTCTTGGCCCCCATCGCGGTCGATGGCGCGTTCAAAGAGCCTACGCCAATGCTTAGCGCTGATTTCATAGCCATGCACGCGTTTGAATTCGGCCAGTCCAATGGGGGCCAGGGAGGCCGAATCCTCATGACGCCTGGTCAACGGCAATCGAAGGGCTTCCCGCAGCTTTCCAGCCCTGGCAACCGCATCAGTGTTGATGCTGCTGATAGGGACAGGCAATGACCATGCTTTAGGGGCGTTTGACAACAATTCATCAATGGGGATCCCACTCTTGCCTGCCTGGGCCGCGAGTTGTTCCCGGATGAGTTCAGGCAATTCGGTAATCGACCATGCTTTTGCGACCCTGCCACCCTCCACCCTCGCCCCAGATCCGACAATAGAGGATAGCAAACGCCGGATCACACGGACGTTTTCGTCCAGTGCGCTGGCGATTTGGGCGGCGGTGTATGTGGGCGCTATCATGGGATTCTCAACCCTTGCATTCGGGTTTCCAACTGACCTAGCTTTCGAGACACAGCATCGATCGATGATGCGAGTTTGGTGAACTGGTTTTCCATGACGTTGCCCAACTGGCCTATGGCAGCGGCGGAGTAGCCTCCAACTTCCTCCAATTGTTGGCGATAAGGCTTGACCACGCGATCAAGTTCATCGCGCATCCGGCCCGACTGATCAGGAACAGGTTGCCCCACACCACCCCCTAATGGCGCCGCTCCAAAATTGTAGGCCGGGGACACCGATGCCAACGGTGCATCCTGGGAAACATAACCGCCCACCGGACCACCAACACGCTTTTCTCCTGCAAGCTCATCGCGGCTGACACGGGCAGAAAACCTGGTTTCACGAGTTTGAGCATCAAGCTGGTCTTCCTTTTGCCTGTATGAGATATCCAAGGCTCGTTCCTGCTGACGATCCCGGTTCCGTTCATAAAGCCGCCGATTCTCATCCACCTGTGATTTCAGGAGTTGCTCTATCTGCTCAATTTCCTTGCCAAGCTCTGCCCGACCTTTTTCCACGACTGGAGTTCTGGCAGATTGACGTTTCAAGGCCGTTTCCAGCTGCATCACCTTTTGCTCAGCCTCTTCGAGCTTCTGCTTGTTCGCTTCTGTTGGAACATTAACCAAACCCGCTGAGAACGCTGAGATCAATGGATCAGGTTTTTGAAGGTCGTTAATCGCCTGGTCTCTCTCCAGTTTCGCGTTTTTGTATTCGGCATCGAGGTAGGCCTGGCGATTCTTTTGGACCTCCACCGGCCCCAGTTCATCGTACTGCTTTCGCTTTGAAACCAGCTCATTTTGGAGCTTCTTTTCTTTAGCGACCGCTTCCGCCATGATGGATCTTTCAGCCTCGGCGGTTTGTCGATCGGCCTCCTGTTGGCGCTTGAGCTTTTCCTGGGCATATCGATTTTCGATATTCAACCGCGCCCGAGCGGCTTCCACCGGGGGCATTCCCCGAGCCTCCGCTTTATCAACCTGGGCCAACTCATATTCCTTGCGACGATCGGCCAAGGTGTCTTCGTGGCCTTTAATTTTCTGAATGTCAGCCACCATCCGGTCCAGCTGTTGTGTTGCGCCGGCCGCACTCTCCTTGATGCTTTGGAGTTCAGCCTTGAATTCTTCAGCCGCCGACTTGCTATCCTGCATGCCGGACGTAACGCGAACAACCGCGTTGCTCAAACCATTTAAACGCTCGATGGGGCCGCCCAACTTCTCAGCCCATGCCTCAAAAAACACCGAAACACCACCCATGACGGACTGGAGCAGTCCAGTTTGAGCTATCCCCCGACCAATTGCCTCAAGGAAATCGCTGAAATTATTCTTTAGCTGCCCGAACTGGCCAGCCAGCGATTGAGCGCGGGCCTCAAGTTGTCCCCCCCCGCGCTGAGCCAAGTCCTGCATCAACCTGGCCAGCTTCTCGGTTTGGGTTCCTGTCTCGTCAATCTTGATCCCATACCTGGAAAACGCTTCGAAATTGCCTTGCATGGCTCGGCTGAAGGCATGTGCCGCGCCAACAATGTCCCCGTCCATGATCCCGGCCAGGTGCTTCACAGCATCAGCATATTGACTAATGTTCGACTCATCGGCCCCGAATTGGGTCAATCTTGTGAGAACCTCCAGCCATTGATCATCGGCAATTGCGGTGGCACTCTGCATGTCACCCGCCAAGGCCTGCAATCGATTACGATACTCATCTGTCAGCTGGCTGTTTCGAGCCAGGGCCGCATCGAGCTTAGCCATCTGGGATTCCGCGCCGGCATATTCTGTTATGGCACGTTTGGCGACTGCGGCAGCTCCAGCGACGGCAGTCAATCCAGCCGCCACCAACCCCAACCCCCCGCCGGCCAAGCCGGCCATGGTTGCGTCCAGTTTGGCAAAACCAGGGATGCTCTCGCTAACCGCCTGTCTAAGCCCTTGAAGCCAACCCCCGCCAGCATTTGGAGCCGATGCCGCCACCGCCTTCAATCGGGCCAGCTTGGCTTCAGCCTGCGCAGAATTCTCGCCCAACACCTTTAGCCGTTGAATATCCGCCTCAACTCCTGGGATCATCCCCTGGGCTAATTTGGCGTCGGAAGCCGAAAACAACTCACCTGGGGCTGTCGCCGGTTTTTGGGCCTGAGCCGATTTGTGCTCAGCAATCATGGCATTGGCCGCCTTCAGCTTTCGTTCCAGTTCGGAGTATTCATTGCCCAGCGCCTTAGCCTCGCCGACCTGACGTTCCAGCGCCTTCGCGGCCGCTTCAGCCCCTTCCAGTTCGGCTTGGGTGGTGATTCTAATTTGAATGGGGTCCATAACGCAGTGTCTGTACGTCCTTCATGGATCTGGTCCAGGCTACATCAAAAAATGTCATTAGATCGTGATAAAGCCTAGGATCCAGATTTAGTGAGAAAAAGTGGGCCAAGACGCGATAAACATCCTCGCGGTTGAATCCGATTTTAGGGAAGTGGTAGCAGATGGAAGAGTAAATCTTCAAAGACAAGATCCCGATTCTCATGCACTCAAATTTTCCATCCTGCTTTATAAACTCCAGGTGTGAGATGAGGCTGTCATTAATCGCGCACAGAACAGGGAGGTTTTCCATCAGTTTAGCCCAAAGCTCAGCGCCCCAGTCTTCCTCCGCCGGAAGTGCAACGGAGTCCCATAACAGGCGGCGCTTTTCAGAAAAAGCCATGGTGAGCACGTCACTCACAAGGCCCTCCATTCACCATGGCAAGCGCAGTCGTCACAGCAGCCAAATCCACGCACAACATCATCATGATGGTGGGGCGAAATCCCGTCATCCGGCCAAATTTTTAAAGTGCGAGTCAGATATGAGACCTCCTTTGCAGGAGTGTCTTCAGAGGCATCAGTCCTGCCAGAAAACGTAACTTTATTGCCAACGATCTGAACCTGGTTTCCCAACGAATCAGTCAGAAACCGGATTAGATCCGGATCCAAGCCTGTAGTGCTGGCTTCCAGGCGTGCATTAAAACTGAGCTCAGGCGAGTTCACCTGTTGGCTAGGCGCGATCAACCCAAGAGTTTCTGCCTCGGCCCTATCAACGTCTTCCACGTCATGCCCGCATCCCCAGCCCCATGGCCCCCAGGGGACGCCAAAATCCTGGTTGATCCGGAGCCAGAAATTCAAATCAGACTTTAGAGCCGCTACGCCTTCGTATTGTTGGTGGGCATTGCGGGGTTCCTTAACGTCCTGGACTCGAATCAGGCGCTGGGCAGGGAATTCGTCCAAAATATCCGGATCCAAACCTTGCTTCCATGATCCGTAGGCATACGCCTGGCGCGTCTGGGTGTCGAATATCAGGCCAAGGCGGCGCTCAGAGGTGATATCTTTAATGGTACCCGCATCGCCGGGATCCAGCGGCCCCATGCCTTCCTTCAGGGCAAATTCTCGCATGAGTTTGACGAACTCGGATCTGGAGCCTGTCTTTAGGGCGGTGACCGTCGAGCCGTCATCACGAGTGATGGTTTCTCGGGATCCGGAAAGGAAATCAGTGATCGCATCCTTTGCCCGTTGGAGAAACCGGAGGTTTTCGATGGTGGACGAGAAAAAGGCCCGTTCCCGGATTTCGACGGGGACCGCGCTCCATTGCGCGGAGTCAAGCTTTGAGCCCGCAACCGATCTGGCCCCGAGCTTTCGGATCGCTTCAGAAAACAGAATTGGGGCTGAAAACTGCATTTTTAGCCAAGATTGCCCCATCCAGCTTCATGAGCATCCATCAGATAGGACTGCAAAACGCCGGAACGCTTTTGCAATTTGATCGGAATCCTCTCGACGGGTTTTGACACGTTCCGAGCTCCCGACGCCCTATAATCGAAATTAGAGGCCTTCGGGTTGGATCCAGGAAGTGGATAACAGGGAGTCATGATTTCTTCAGTTCGGACCACCTTTGCCGGAGCTGAGCTCGCCAATAGGAGACCTCTTCAGTTTCTCGATACGGGATTGAAATACCGTTCCTGGCAGCCGACCGCTCCAGATACCACGCTTCCACGCTATAACGCACCACTCGCAAATGCTCCCGACGCGGATTTGGGTGATCACCAATCGGCACAGCCAAGATATCCCCCCGATCAATTAGGTCCCTTACGTGCTGCTCAGAAATCTTCAGGGCGCTCGCGGCTTCCTGGATCTCCACCAGATGGCGGGAGTGGTTAAACAACGCCAAATCGAGCTTTGTCGAGGCCGCTTGCGTTGGGGAAGTGGGTTTTGTTGGGGTCATAGGCAGATTCTACTTGGCTGTTGCTTCAAGCTTGCGGCCCACGCGCTCAAAGGCCCGTAGGCAACCCTTATACTCACGCACGGCCTTCTGGTGCTGGGCTTGGGCTGCCGCCAGCGTGCTCAGTTTGCGTGCAACACTCGGAAAGCACCCTATAAACTGATCCAGCGTGAAATCCTCCCGCAACGCACCGGCAACCTTGAGTTTCACAAAAGCGCGCCGAATCGGCAGGAATCCACGCACAGCATAATATTTCACCCTGGGCTGACGGCGATATTCCCCCGTCAATGGGCCAAAATACTGAGGCACCAGGCATTCGGGCGTCCGGCCATGGCCGCGCCAATAGTACAAATGCCGCAACAGCGACCTGCCGCTGACCAGGCGCAACCTCTTGTCCTGGGCTCTATCCACAACAGCGCCATTGAACTGGCCAGCCACTCGATCAGCCGATTCACATACCGGGCACCCGGCCGAAATCAACGATTCCAGCTCGTTGCAGGCCCGATGCAGGGCCTCGCCATAGGCGCGGCACCAGGGTTTGGGAAGGTGACCCTTTGCGGCTTTGGCTGATACGCTCATAGTCTTCTCAGAGGGCAGGGATAAAAAAAGAGGCGGGTGGCCTGGATCCCGATCGGCCACCCGCATTACCCATGCGCCAAACCGCTGACAATCGGCTCGGCACCAAGAATTCTGTAATAAAAACCATCATTACTAGACTGAGCCCCGCCTACGTGATCACCAGGCGCCTGGAGGATTCGGTTGAGGTTTGCTTGATATCCTCGCTCCAATCAACGGCGTGCACTTCAAACCGCCCCGAAGCATCGGTCCACGAGCGCACTGAATCAACATAGCCAGCAGCCACTGTGAACGTCTTGAATCCAGATGGATCGTAGACGGTCGGATTCTGCATGGCGTACGTGATAACCACGTTGGAGCCGAGCACACGAGCTTTCGTCCCAACGGCCGGCATCTTAACGCCCGTTGTTGCCAAAATGCCCAAGCGAACCTCCACGGGGAAAATCAGGATTTCCTGGAGTTGTTTTAGGGAAATTCCGCCGACCTGAACACCGGAGCACCTTGCCTTCACCTTGGGATGATTGCGTAAAATGCGCCATGAAGATACCGACAGGGCCATTCGAAAATCATCAGTGCTGCCAACCGCAAGACTCATCTGATCAAGCTGCTCATCCAACTGGTCAATGGGATCGATATCCTCGTTGCTCCAATTGCCTCGATCGGCTACCGGAGTGGTGTTGGCCACGATGTAGTCGATCACTTTCTTTTCGTGGCTCAGGGTTTGAGCGTTGAGTAGGGCGACAACCTTCCCTTCAGTCAGCACGGCATCCGCCATGCTTGAATTCCCAGCCTGGTCACGCTCAGCCTGGTCAATGGTCACCTCAAGGGCTTGGGGCCTACAGTTGAACCACTGATCTGCGGCGCTGAATGCAATGCGTTGCGCATCCCCGCCAAGAGCCCGGTCGGTGGCGTAAACAGTAAATGCGTTGGCGTCGTTAAAATCCTTGTATTGACCACTTGCGCCAGCGACCTTGACCACGGGAGCCAGGAAGTCGGCAAGAGACTGTTTTCGATCCTGCTGCACCCCGCGTGCAAAGTTAGTCAGGCCGATGTTTACGCTCGCAGTTGATGACCTACTCATAAAATTCAGAAAAAATGTGGGTTAAAATTGAGGCTTAGGATGGGATTATCCTGGGAGCTATGGGGGCAACCTCGATGTTCTCACCGGAGATCCCGTCTTCCATCGCGACACCAACAATCACCCGCGCCCCCGACTCGGCGTCGGTAATGACTGTGCCATTCGAGCTTTGCTGGACAAGCGCGTCCTTGGCGATCGTGCCACTGGCCCGCATGCGCACCGTGCCAGTCAACGCGCCTAGGATTCCGATTGAGACGGTCTCCGACGCATAACCCGCCGAGCTCCTGTTACCTTCAAGTATGATGCCCTTGGCCGGTGTAGTCGCTGAGGTGCTGATTGTGGCAGTCCCGGACGATAAATCGACCAGGTGTCCATCGCTGGAGCTGTAGTCGGCAGCCGGGGTCCGTGGCACGATTGCCGTGGACCGCGCAAGAAGGGAGGTGTTCATAAGATGTTAGGATGGGGGGGCGTTATTATGCCGCTGACTGGTATGAAGATTGGAATTTTGCCCACGAATCAAGGACTGCCGCCGCAGCCTCGACAGCCGGCCGATCATTGCTGACAAAGAAACTCAGCGTGCTGGCAGCCGCCAGCGCCTGGCGCGGCCGGCTGGCTTGAGCGGCCAATCGCTGGGCCTCGTCCTCATCCTTGCAGTGAGATCGGAATACCTGGGCCGTTTTCATGAGCTCTGAATCGTAGGTCCGGGAGGCCTCCTTGGAACATTCATCAACAAACGCCCGTGTGGCGTCGCGCAATTTCGACTCACAATCCTCCAGTGCCGAGGTCACGCGGGCCATGTGGATTTCTACCAACGAAATTCGCCCCTGGATGTCCCCAAATTTGCGTCTGTCTTGCTCGTTTTCGATGTCGAAGCTTGACTTGAATGCCTCCAATTCTGTTTTGGCCGTCTCGCCATATTTGATGGTGTCCTGCCGGATTCTCTCAAGTCGTTTATGCTCGGTAATGAGCTTCTGTAATTCTTTAGCGTTCATTCATTTGTGATGTATTTATGGTGTTTGATCCTGCTTACTTGGCCGCATTGACTCAGTGAAGGCGGCCAAGAGATCCTTGCGGCTCCGGTATCCTCCCCCTGGTTTCCAGTTGCGGATGCCGTGTTTTACGGCCAGCCGCCGGAGCGCCGGCAACGTCAACCCAATAACGTCGGTTCCAAAGTGCGTTGCCATGGCAAGCCGCGTTTCCCAATCCACGATACTGCTCCAAAATGGCCGCCGTAGTGCCCACTCGATACGATTTCTCATCCTCAAGGATGTAAAACCACGAACAAACTCTAAACGCATGCTCTTAACGACAACTCCGCACATTCGGGCAAGATCTGCTTGGTTCAGATTCAGTTCGAAGAGTGTTTTCCGAACCACTTTTGTGGTTATGTCTTCGCACTTTTTTCTCGGATTACTCATTTTCTGTTACAAAAGATACTAAAAGTACTAGTATCTTCAAGAAAATTATTCGCTTTTTTTTAAAATTGAATTGGGCGATTCTTAAAAAATGGCTCGAACGAACCCGCTTCCAGCACAAGAAAAGGCAATTTGTGAGCGAATCAGGCAATATAGGGAGATCTCGGGATTTTCAAGAGTAGCCTTTGCTTATGAGATCGGCCTAGATAGTTCGGGATTGGCCAATTACGAGTATGCAAGGGCTCCACTACGTTGCGATGTCGTCTTTAAGCTGCTCATGCGTTTCGGGCTAAATCCAGTATGGTTAGCCACTGGTGTGGGATTTAAAAATTTTGATTATTCAAAGGCGCTTTTGACCCCGCTTAAGGATCATCCTCGCGCTTTATTTTCGGAGATCTATTTCAAAGACCTGCATGACCATTTAAAGGCGGCAGTCCAGGACTATGAGGATTCACCGAAAAGCAAATGGGGCGAAATTCGTTTGAACTGTCCTGGTAACGCTAAAACCCGCGTGGCTGCCGAGCTGTGGCTTCAGGACCTAATCAAAGAGTGGATCCCAAGGGTCCCGTCGAGGCATCTTAATGACTTCGTGAATGAACTGATCTACTTTGGAGAATCGAAGTTGGAAGGTTATCCAAATGAGGATTTAGACGTGCAGGAATCCCGAATTAAGCGCATGGCTGCACAACGTGCAAAACTGTTAAAACGACGCATAGAGCTCAAACGAGATCAGGAATAATAGTACCGATGGAAAATTCCTCACTTTCCTTGTTGACGCCATACGTAGTATACGTATATTTAGGCGCGAAAGTTGGCCCATCAGTGGTGTAACACCGATGGGCCGTGACAGCATAACCAACCGTTCAAAGGCTTACTATGCCATCAGAAAAAAACATACCATGTACTAATACGCAGGGGCAACCATGGATCTCTCAAGAAAACTCAAGTCGGTCCGGGAAAGCCTCAATCTCTCCCAAAGCCAGGCGGCAGCAGCCTGGGGAATCAGCGTGCGGACCTTGCAGGAATGGGAACAAGGCCGACATCAGCCCCGAGGACTCGCCCTTGCCCAGCTCGAACAGATCCTCGACAAAGCGCTCCAGGAGGGCAGGGGAACCCAGCACAAAAGCACCGGCCAACGGGAAAAAAGGTAGGCCGGCCACTGGGGAGAAACCGCCACCCCAAAAACTCAGTTGGTCCGTTTCGTTGGACGACGGTTTGAGTTTGGCCCTGACGCAGCACGCATCCAGACTCGGTGAGTTTCCGGAATGTTTCATTGCCAGATCCGTTGCCCAAAGGATCCAGTTCCTAAATGCGGGAATGGATCCAAAGACAGCAGGATTGAGGGCACTGAACCGTGCTTTGGAGCTCTTTCGTGGAAAAGCCTTTCGAAGGCTGACTGGTTCCAAATCATTAGCTGAGGAAATACTAGGCGGCAGTCTCTACGATCCCCTGGAGGCTCTGGCACAGAAAAAGAACATCACTACCGAGGAAATGCTGATCCTGGTTATGTACCATCAATTAGTCCGCGCCAAGATCAGCATTGAGGACTCGTGGATTATAAAACTGGCTACAGAAATCGCCAATAATACCGGAGGCCAGGCATGAATCAACCATCTCAACTAGAACCGTCTTTAGCATCATTCGCTGCAACCTGGACGCCGGTTCAATGCCGTGAGGCTTCCATAGTTTTTGCGAGGTGGGCGCGACAGCTCAAAGCAGCTTCCGTGCAAAATGGGGATCCCAACCTTGGCAACCGCGTTTGCCCGGTGGTTATCAAGATCAAGCAGCGGAAATCGCGCCTACACTTCAACTGATATACCGGAGGCCAGGCATGAAGAAAGAAAAACAAAAGTGTCGTCTCGAACAGCTCGCGACACTGATGAAAATGAATCGGAACGAAGTCCAGGTTGTACGTCTTGCGGCGAAGTGGATGAAGATTAACCCTGCTGAAATTTGTCGTTTTGCGGCCGTTCACCTCGCCAAGTGCCATGCAAGGTGCTTGGATGAGTGGGCCAAGCCTATCGCAAAGACCAGTAAGCACAAAGGACCAAGATGGGAAAAGCGCAGGGCCTTGGCGTTGGAAATATTAATCGAGCTGATGCCGCTCCTATCTGATCAAGCCAAACCCCAAGTCCGAGAGCATTATCTTGGGAAAAGCCAATGGCCATGAAGACTAAGAAATCCCCAAAACTGGATCCCGAACTGGTTGCCGTGGTTGATCCAGCTAATCATCCGAAGTGCATCGCTATGGCCCGTGTATTCACCAGGTGGGCTCGACAACTGCGGCGTAGTGTCCAGCATGCCGGCAACCCCGTTCCAATCAAGTTCGAAGGGCCACAACGCGCACAGATCATCAAGATCGCCCGATGAAACCTGGCCAAAACCTCAACTAAACTGGAGACCCATATGAATCACGACGAAATGACTCACGATTCAATGATGACGCTTGGATCCAACATTGACGCGGCTTGCGCCCTGATACACCTCATGAGCAAGACCCTTGCAGAATCCTTGCGCGAAAGTGCGGCAAATGACTGGGCCGACACCATGGGGCGCAACGTTGAGCAGCTCGCCGGCCTTCAGGCCGCCAACCTGCGCCTGGCGTTTGACCAGGCCTGGAAACTGACCGCCAAGCCGACAACAGACCAGACCATCCAGGAAGTCCTTGAGACCTTGGATCCGCCAAGCCGTTCATGCTCAGGTCCAGATCCAAATCCTGAGCCTCTATCGCCATCCTAATATAGGTTCAACTTCCGATCACCGCGCCGGCTGGGGCCACCTGGCCGGCGCTTTTTCGTTGGATGACATCAGTCAGGCGATCCGCTAAAAAACCTTAGCGGTCGGAGCTTGGCGAGTTCCCGTCCAGATTCATCGATTACCAGGATCCTGCCATGGGTATCGATACATGGCGTGTCACCAATGAGGTGGGCGTAGTGGGTGGCGATATCCTCAGGGAATCCCTGGCTTTGGATTTCCTGGGCAAGACCATTAAAACCCTCCAGATCCAGACCCATGGGAGCTAGACTGGCATGGTCCCTGGCCGCCATCAAGCCAAACAGGGCAGGGAACCGAGTGACAAGCGCCCCCGCGCATATATACTATGTCCATGATCAACCCCAATGAACTCGTCACAGTGCATCCGGACGGCCGGATAACCCGGAAGCAGATAACCCCAGAAGAATCGCAGAGGCTACACGAGAAATTCTGCGAGGAGTTCGATCCAGAGACAATGGAGCGCCGCTCCTTCCAAGAATTCAAAAAGAGGTATCTGCGCACCTCGCGGCCGTCGCCACCGGCGACAAATCAATCTACCGCGCCAAATTTATGACCAAAAGACACGTTCTCTCGATAGTGCATCCGAACGGGAAAATCACTCGCAAGATAATCTCAGCCGCAGAATCGCAGCGGATGCGCGACGACTTCTTAGAGAGATTCGATCCCGTGACACTGGAATCTCGCTCGCTCCAACGGTTGAGGAACGCCTCTGAAAGACGAAGTAATCCATCCAAACCTTCATAGCGATCGTCTGGATTCATCATCTGCTTACCTGGAGACCATCGAAACAGGGCAGGGGAGGTGTCGGATTCCCCTCCCCGTCTTTTGCATTTGCATTGCATTTTTATCCAGTAAGCTTTGAGGCGGATCTGATCGGGATTTTGCCCCCAAAACCCGGAAACCAGGTTCGACCAGGCGCAAGCTATTTTCCAGCGTCATGCACTCAGCTTGCAGCGACACGGAAAACCATATTTAAGCCAACCTAATAACCATCATAAGGGCACTAGGCAACTTCTGCCTATCGGTTTCTTTAACGATAAAAAGTTGTCCGTTGTCCGCGTCTTTTTCTTCACTGATAATTTGTCCGGAATTTTGCGTTCATCTTGTCCCGGTTTTCGTATGTCATTGGTCTATAGTGAATAGCAGAACGGACAAGATGACGTGAAAAACCGGACAAATTATCACAAGCCTCCAAAATTCCGGACAAATAGGCCCTTCGAAAATCGGCCTTTTTTCAGTCGTAAGCCATTGATTTTAAGGCTTATTCAACATGTTCAGGCCTAATTCAGGTTTCGGACAATTTGTCAGTGAAGACTCAACTCAGATTACCAGGATCCCGCCATGGAGATCGATTAATTAAATATAACAAATATTGTGCGAAAATCATATTCTTATCAAAGGCCGTTGATTAGGGCGTGGGTTGAGTGAGGTTCAGCGTTGGACGGGATTATCGATGGGACCAGCCGAAACGGCTGCTGAGCGGCCAATAAACGAATCCGGATTTGCCGATGACCTTTTCTCTTGGGAAATCGCCCCAGTATCGGGAGTCGTAGCTGTTCATCGTATTGTCGCCCATGACGAGATAATGGTTAGGACGGACGCTGAAGACGTTGGTTTCGGAATGAAAAAGCGGCGCGATGCCTGGTCTCTGGAATTTTTCGCCGACGGTTTCGTTGACGTGGCCGAAGTAGGAGTATTCTTTGGGTGTGGGCTCGAAGGCATAGACCATCTCGAAGTGTGGTGTTGAGGCGTCGAGTCGGTTGCCATTGAGGACGAGGTGCTGGTCATTTCCGATTTGGACCTGGTCACCGCCGATGGCGATCAGGCGTTTAATGTAGAACGTATCCTGTTGAAGATCAGGGATTCCTGTGGTTTCGAAGATGACGATTTCGCCGCGTCTGGGTTGACGGAAGTTGTAGGTCATGCGGTTGACGAAGAGATGATCGCCGGCGACGACTTTGAGTTTAAGGATGTCTTCGCCTTTTTGGAATCGATGTCCGGGTTTGATCCCGGAATGGTAGAACATGAGGTGATCGGGTTGAATGCCGGGGCGGGCTGGCAGATTGGAGGGTGGGAACCAGATATCGTACCAGTGGTTGCCGACTCTGAATCTCTGTTTTTTAACGAAAGGCAGGATTTGTCGTGGGGCCTCGATGGCCTCCAATTCGCCTTCTTCGACGGCTGTCACATGGTAATAGGAGGTTCCGTAGAACCAGGAATCGATGAATTTGGCGATGCCGGTCGGGATGGAAAAGCCGGATTGTTCTTTGAGGTTATCGCAAGTGATTCCGTATAAGGTGGGCTGCATGGAGCCGGTGGGAATCTTCATCGGTTGCAGCATGAAGGTGCGGATCGCCATGGCCACGGTGATGGCGACGAGGATGACTTCGACATTCTCCCGGATCGAGGCATGGGGGTAAGGTTTGAGCCATTTATTGGCGGTTTCCTCGAGGGCCTTCATTTTTTCAATCAAGTCGGTCTTGCTGGAACCGCCTGAGAGTGAGGCGCGCAGGCTGTCGGTGGAATTCTGGATATTTTGAATGGCGTTGGCGGACAGGAGATCGCGTTGGGCGTGGAGGAGCCGCAGGACGTGTTTGCGCATTTCCACGGCTTGGCGCACCGTGCGCGAGAGGAACCAGCGTAAGATCATAAAGGAAGGAGTTGGAATTCAGCGGACGCAGTTCAGGCTTTGAGGACCTCGATGAAGGCCTCTTGGGGGATATGGACCGTGCCGATGGATTTCATCCGTTTTTTGCCTTCCTTTTGTTTTTCGAGGAGTTTTCGTTTCCGGGTGATATCGCCGCCGTAGCATTTGGCTGTGACGTCTTTGCGGTAGGCGCGGACGGTTTCGCGGGCGACGATTTTTCCGCCGATGGCGGCCTGGATGGCGACTTGGAATTGTTGTTGAGGAATGACGTCGCGCAACTTGGCGGCAAGCGCCCTGCCCCGGTATTCGGCTTTGGAACGATGCACGATGCAGGAGAAAGCGTCGACCGGCTCGCCATTGACCAGCATATCGAGTTTCACCATATCGGATTGCTGGTAATCGTCGTGCTCGTAATCCATGGAACCGTAGCCATGAGTCAGGCTTTTAATGCGGTCATGGAAATCGATCAAGATTTCATTCAGGGGCAGACGGCAGGTCATCATGACACGCCGGGGATCCAGGGTTTCGGTATGATCCGGTGAGCCGCGTTTCTCGGTGACCAAGGCCAGCATATCGCCGATGTTTTCGTTCGGGCAGATGATAAAGGCCTTCACCGTGGGTTCTTCGATGAAATCGATCAGGGTAGGCTCGGGGAGAAAGACGGGGTTATCGATCGTTTTCAGTTCGCCATTGGTCATTTTGACGCGGTAAATGACGCTGGGATAGGTGGCGATGATATCCATGTTGTATTCACGACGCAATCGTTCCTGGACGATTTCGAGGTGCAACAGGCCGAGGAACCCGCATCGGAATCCGAAGCCGAGGGCCACGGAGCTTTCGGATTGGTAGACAAAGGCGGGATCGTTAAGCTGGAGTTTGGCGAGGTTGGTCTTGAGGTGTTCGTAATCGGCGGTATTAATCGGATAGATGCCGCTGAAGACCATGGGATGGATTTCCTGGAATCCGGCCAGGGCGGGAGCGGGATGGCGGGTCTCGGTGAGTGTATCCCCCATTTTGACGTCGAGGGGGCTTTTGATATTGGCCGTGAAATAGCCGGTTTCGCCCAATTCGAGGGCCTCGCGGACGTAGGGTTTGGGATTGAAGCTGCCGACCTCTTTGATTTCGACCGTTTTGCCGGAGTGCAGGAGGAGGGCTTGCATGCCGGCTTTGAGGGTGCCGTTGAAGATTCGGACGTGGTTAACGACGCCTTTGAAGGTATCGAAAAAGGAATCGAAAGTCAGGGCTTGAAGGGATCCCACGCCGGTCGACTTTGGCGCGGGGATTCGGGTGACGATGGCTTCGAGGATTTCCTCGATGCCGATTCCTTCCTTGGCGCTGGCAAGGATGGCAGATTCGGCCGGGATGGCCAGGATTTCCTCGAGTTGGACCTTGGCCTGTTCCACATTGGCATGCGGGAGATCGATCTTATTGATGACCGGAATGATTTCGAGGTTTTTGCGCATGGCCAGGTGAAGGTTGGCCACCGTTTGCGCTTCGACGCCCTGGGAGGCATCGATGATCAGGAGGGCGCCTTCGCACGCGCTGAGGCTGCGGGAGACTTCGTAGGTAAAATCGACATGGCCGGGGGTGTCGATGAGATTGAGCTCGTAGGTTTGCCCGTCTTTGGCGGTGTACATCATGGTGACGGGATGGGCCTTGATGGTGATGCCGCGTTCCCGTTCGAGGTCCATGGAATCGAGCAACTGATCCTGCATTTCGCGCTGGCTGATGGTTCCAGTGCGAAAAAGCAAACGATCCGACAAGGTGGTCTTGCCGTGATCAATGTGAGCAATAATGCAAAAATTCCGTATCAGTTCCGTCTTCATGAATACCGCCAACACGCCCGGCGCCGGTTTTCGGCGCTTGAACCTTCCAAAGAAGCCTAATGATGCGCTTCCTGCAAGAAGATACTGAGCTCCGGCAGGAATCAAAAGGGAAAAATGCGTCAGAACCCGATCCCTTGCAGGGCGAGGGCGAGGCATCCTGAAAGGACAGCGGCCAGCCAGATGATGAGGACGGCCCCTGCCCTGCTCCATCCACGCCTGACTAATCGATGGGACCAATGGTTGTTGTCGCCCACATAGAACGGCTGGCCCAGGCGCCAGCGCAGGATCACCACCCAAACCAGGTCTGCCAGAGGCACAGCCAGAATCAGCAACGGGCTTAACACGGCCCAACGATTGGGATTCTGGAGGTTGTGGAAATGCGGCAGCACGGCCATGACGGCGGCCAGAAACCCTACGAGATGGCTCCCGGCATCTCCCAGGAACACGCTGGCCCGGGGATAGTTAAATGGAAGAAAACCCAGCAAGGCCCCGGTGGTTAGCAAGGCCATGGTTGCGACCAGATACTGGCCTTGAATCGCCCCACTCACCGCGAAGAAGAAGCCGGCAATCGCGCCCAAACCGGCGCACAACCCGTTCATGTTATCCATGAAATTGAACGCGTTGGTCACGGTCACAATCCACAGAACCGTCACCGCGAAACTGAAGATCTCACTGGGCACGAACAAGGTAATGCGGATGCCGGAACAGGCCACGAGACTGGCGAGCAGGAGCTGGCCGGCGAATTTGATCCGGGGCCGGAGTTCGTATCGGTCGTCGAGCCATCCCAGGACGACCATTCCGAGTGCGGCGGCGAGCAGGGCCAGGACCTGAATGCCTCGCCGGCTCAAGCCGTAGCGGAGAAGCCCCGATTCGGTTCCGGGGGCAAGTTGTCCATGGAGCAAGAGAATTCCGGCCAATACGGGGATCATCATGCCCGTAAAAACAGCCAATCCACCGGCCAATGGGACGGGCCGATGATGGATTTTGCGGTGGCCAGGGTCATCGACCAAACCCGAGCGCCGGGCCCAGGCCCTCCAAAGCGGCGTGCAACAGAGAGTGGTCAAGGCGGCGGCGCCTAACGCTGACAAATAGAGATTAAATGGAAAAACCATCCGATAAATTCCAGTTATGCCGTGGCCGCCGATTTTCGCAAGCCTCGTTCTTCCAACAGCCGATGATACAAGGCGGTCAGATCTTCGACCATCTTCTCCACGGCGAAGTGGCTTCGAACAAGTTCCCGGCCCGCGGCGCCCATCTGAGAACGCAGATCGGTGGAGTGCAGCAAACGCAGCACACGATCGGTCAATATCGGGTGATCGCCTATCGGCACGAGAAATCCCGTTTTTCCATCCTTGCAGACCTCCCCTGCCCCATCTGAATCATAGGCAATCACCGGCCGTCCCGCTGCCAAGGCTTGGGCGAGGGCCCGCGGAAGTCCTTCTCGCCTGGACAAATGGACGAGGAGATCCATTGCGCCCACCAAACCGGGAATTTCTTCGGGGGGCACCAGGCCGGTGAAGACAAAAGACCGCTGTAATCCGAGGCGGTTCACCTGATCTTCAATCCGCTGACGCCATATTCCATCTCCGACCAGGAGAAAACGGACATTCGGACATTGCGAGACGACAGGGCGGGCCACAGCCAGCAGGTCATCGTGGCCCTTGAGGGGAAACAAGCGCGCGATTTTACCCACGACAAGGTCTTCCGGCTTCAGTCCGTATCGTTGGCGAAGTCTATTGTCCGGGCCGGACTCGAGGTAGGGTTTGAGGTCAAAACCGCTGAAAATGCGGGTATACTGAGCCTCACGTCCGATGCCGGCCTTGAGGTATTGTTGTTTCATGGCATCGGCGACGGTTACGAAGTGATCGGTGGCGCGTCCGGCGGCGCGTTCGGCGGCCCGGTAAATGAGGTTGGGGATCGGGCCCTGAAAAGGGCCAAACGACGGGCCGTGGATGGTGTGCAATATCAGCGGAACCCGGGCTTGGCGCGCGGCCAGCCGCCCCAAAATGCCCGCCTTGCCGCTATGCGTGTGAACAATGAGGGGGCGCAGTTCACGGAAACACCGATTCAACTGCCTGAAAGCGATGAGATCATGCCAAGGATGAACCGGACGCACCAGGGAAGGCAAGAGCGTGAGTAATCCGGAAACGGCGCCGGCCTGGCTTTCCAAGGATCCTTCCGGGCCCCGGGCTGGACCGCTGATGAGGCGCACATCCCATTCCGGGTTCCGGCGGAGCCCCAGAACAGAAGCCACGGTGTTTTCCTGGGCGCCGCCGATGATCAGGCGGGTGATGACATGAATGACCCGCATCGGCGTTCTATCCGCCGGACTTCAGCGCCTTAAGGCGTTCGCGGACGGCCTCAATCTCGATCGTGCCCGCCGGGGCGAACTCCAGGAATTGCTCGAAGTAACTGATCGCTTTGCGGCGCTCCTGACGGCGGTCCGCGATCTCGCCCAGGCCATAAAATGCGGAATGGAGTTTTGGCAATCGTTCCAGCAGGGCGAGATAGTCTTTTTCGGCCTCATCGAGTTTGTCGAGCTGCAGTTGGGCGATGGCGCGATTCATGAGGGCGGCCTCGTTCTGGGGTTCCTTCTGAAGGACAACATTCAAGGGAGGAACAGCCCCGGCGTAATTCTGGAGCTGGATGCACAACGCGCCCTTGTTCAGCAGAGCCTTGACATTATGCGGATCGATTTTCAGCTGTCGTTCGACCGCCTCGAGGGCATTGGTAAAACGTTTGGTTAGGAGACTGATCTGGAAAACGGTTTCCGGAATGGTCGGATCGCCTGGAAATTTCTCTTGTGCTTCCAGGAGGACTTTTTCGGCGGCCGACAGGTTTGTTTGGGCAAACAACGCCCAGGCTTCCAGTCGCATGATCTCGGATTGTTGATCGAGGCTGAGGGGAATGGGAGGCTGTTTGTTTCTGATATCCGCGATCAGTTGTAGGGACAGCTCCGGCCGTCTGCCCTTGAGGTAAACATTGCCGAGCCACATGCTGGCCGTGATGGATCCCGGGTCCAATTCGAGCACGCGCCGGAACGATTGGGCCGCTTGCCGCAAAGAGGCAGGGGTATCCCCAGGGGCCATCATGAAGTCCTCTCCAATTTTTTGGGAGAATCCGGGCTCGTCAAACGGCCCATCCTCGCGCAAAAGCGCGGCCCAATTGCGACTTTTCATCAGGTCGGCCGTGTCCGGATCCAGCTTGACCTGGCTCACCTGCGATTGTCGCCGTTGAACGTTGTAGAGGGCGTTGATGACGGCCGCGGCGTTTTCCGGATTCAATTCAGCCGCCATGTCCAGCCAGGGCTTGGCCTCTTCCCACTGGCCCACTTTTTGCAGTTCCACCGCCCAAGCGTTCAAGGCGCGGGAATAAAAGTTCGCCACAAATCGAGCGTCGGTGAGCCCTGTGGCGCGATCCTTGTCCCGGGTTGGCCGGGGAAACCGATCCAGCTCGGGCTTGTATTCATTCCAGAACTTGCGGGCGGCTCCGAGATCATTTTCGCTTAACGGTGGAGGATAGATTTCATTGGGCGCATAGGCCTGCATCCGGTAGATCAATCCTTGCGGGTGACGATAAAAACCCTCGGCATAGAAGCTGGCGCTGGGATGAAGGTAGTAAACCTGATTGGAACGCGCCAGGAGGGTCAGTATCTTGACGCAGGAGATGAGATCCATTTCCTGGCCGGGATTCTTGGGATCCCGGAAGTCCGGCCAGCGTTCGCCGTGACGTTCGCGCATTCTCTTCAGGTAGATCGGATTGGAGAGCGATCGGGTATCCACGCCGATGAATTGGGCGCGGTTGGGTGATTGGGCGATGCCCAGTTCAAAGAGCAGCAGGGTCATCGGCTCGTCGCTGAGCACAAGGCCGGGGCGATCGCCCATGGACGCAATGATGTGTTGAGATAACCGGGCAAGCGTCTGGCCGGAATTGGAGCGAATTTCGGGCAGGTTGCGATACACTAAAACGGCTGGCACGATGATGATCGAAAGCCAAACGGCGCCCATCAGCAGCCGTTCCAGCAGGGTGCCGATCGGGGAACCATGGCGGCGATGTCGGCCGCGCTCCGGCGTGCCGATGAGCAAAAAATAGCCGCTGAAGTACCCCACGCTCAATGCCCCCAGGTAATAAAAAGGCAGGAATGGCAATCCGTAACCCAATTGGCGGGGACTGAACGGCGGATCAAAAGCCACCCAAAGACAGGCCACCAGAAAGAGCAGATGCACTACTCGAAACATGAATTGGGACATGATCGATCCGATGATGCTGGTATCGCCCAGGGAAGAAGGCCATCGGATGCCCATGAAGGCCACGGGCAGAATCGAAGTCAACCCACAGAGGATCACAATGTACTTGGGGAAAATGGCCAGCATGAACTTTTGATGTCCCAGCTGGGTTTTCATGAGTTGCCAGAATGAATAATGTCCCTGGTTCTGGATCCATTCGACTGTGGGAAGCACGAAATAGGGCAGCAATCCAATCACTCCCAGGGCGGCCAGGGTGGCCAACAGGCGAAAATCAAACAGGCTGACGCCTTTAATCCAGAACAAAGCCGCCAGAAACAACGGGAAGAACGCGATCATCGCGTAGTTGTTGGTCACGGCCAGCCCATAGGCCAGTGCCATTTGATAAAGCCATCCATTCCATTCATCCTGCCGATGTTCCAGGAGGCATCGGATGATGAAGGCGAACAACAGGAGGTTCAACGACTCGCCGGTAGCCGCGGTGGCATGTTCCCAAAAACTCAACTGCAGGCCACAGACCAGGGCGGCCAACACGGGGGGCAGCCAGGCCGAAGAAATGGTCAGACAGGAATACTCACTGGGTTCGCGTTGCCGTTGATCCCGGGTGCGATCGTGCGGCAGCAGGGCCACGGAACGGGCCAACAAACCGACGGTGCCCGCGGCGCAGAGCGCGGAGAAAATGTTTAGCGCCAAAACCTGCCAGGCCGGGGATAAGAACTTGAACGGCAGAAACAGCAGGTAAGCCAATGGCCCTTGCAGGTTCAAAGTCCACCAGTCCACACCGGTTGCTTTGCTGACCACAGGGAGGCTCGATAGTGTCACCCAATGATTCAAAGTAACCAGGTAAACTACCAGAGCCGCTCCGGCAATTAACCAAGGCAGGCATGTTTGAACAAAACCGGACTGTTCCTGAGGTAATTGCTCATCTTGCATAGAAGCTGTTTCAGTTAACCGAAAGTCATGGCCTTTGGCAAGGCGATCTTGAAATTCCTGCGCCGGTTTCAGCGCGTATTCATGAAGGGTTTTTCACAGTTTAGGCCGCTGGCGGGTGACAAAGGCCACGGCCATGGCCAGATTA
>JAKLHY010000078.1 GCA_022709905.1 Verrucomicrobiota bacterium
GCACTATGCCGCGCGCGAGCATCCTGCGCCAAAAACCGGACATTTTTGAACCGATCTATGTCAAGAGTTCTGGATTCAGCGAAGCGCTCTGGCTAAGTAAAGTCGTCTGTGCTTTTCGGGCCTGCCTGTAGCCCTGTGAGTCTGGCGTTCCGATGAGAGAATCCGCTGGCGTCGAATCCGGGTTTCCTTTATGAGGGAGGATCATGCAACGAATTCTATTCCCCATGTGGTTTTATTCTCAGGTTTTCCTCGCCCCGACATTTCTATTGAGCGCCGGCACACTCTCGACCGGCACGTTTCTCGAGCAGATGTCCGATTTGGAGCAACTCGCGCGTTGGCCGGATCCAGTCTATCGCACCATTCAGTTCTCGAGCTATGACCGTCGGTCTACCGCCAGCGAGGCGCCTGGCTGGTTTTCGAATGCGGATGGTTTTGGGAACGAACCGATTCCCGGTTTTCTCAAAGTCCTGCGGGAGCCGCGCGACGGGCAGGCGGGACTCTATCTTTTGGCGGAAGTGAGCGGCCCGGGTGCGATCGTTCGCGGTTGGTCGGCGGGAATGGGCGGCGTGCTCCGGGTTTATCTTGATCCAAAGGGGCCCGAGCCTGAAGCCGACTCGGGCGTCCTCATCTGGGAAGGTCCGGCCTATGACTTTCTTGCCCGGCGCTCCGTCCAGTTTCTGAAATCGGCAGGAATAGAACTTGACGGCAAGGACGCGTTCATTCAGCAGGATGCCGATTACCTGCCGATTCCATTCGCGCGCGGACTCCGAATCACCTGGGAAGGCAAGCTGAGCGAGCTGCATTTCTATCACCTCCAGGTTCGCCTGTATCCTAAGGAAACGAGCATCCGCACCTTTGATCCCAAAAAAGATCTCAAGGCATTCGAGGCGCAGCTGCGCCCGGTTGTCAGCCAATTAACCGAACCTTCACTCGGACAGAACATAGAACCCTTGAGGTTTAGCGGAACGCTGGAGGCCGGGCGCAATTGGACCTGGACCCAGCCGGTTCCAGGACCCGGCGCGGTTCGGGAATTGAAACTTCGACTGAAGGCGGATGCCATCGATGCCGCCCTGCGCGGATGCCTTTTGCGGATCGGGTTCGACGGTTCTCAACGGCCGCAAGTCGAGGCGCCTGTGGGCGATTTCTTCGCCTCGGGCCCGGGCGTGAACCCGTTCTCGAGCCTTCCCATCTCAGTCCAGGCCGATGGCACTATGATCAGCCGGTTTGTCATGCCTTTCGAGAAATCGGTCCGGATGGAAATCATCAATGACGCGGGACTCCCCGTCCGCCTGGAGGGATCGGTGGTGATTTCGCCGTGGCAATGGGATGAGCGCTCGCTGTATTTCCGGGCCAAATGGCGCGTGGACCACGACCTGGCGGGCGGCGCCGGTGTGATTGATCTTCCCTATTTGGTCACGATCGGAAAAGGCGTGTTTGCGGGATGCGCCGCGATGATCATGAATCCTTCCGGCGCGCCCATGGCTCATGGCAATTGGTGGGGGGAAGGGGATGAGAAGATTTCCGTGGATGGCGAGATCATGCCGTCCACCTTTGGGACCGGATCTGAAGATTACTTCAATTACTCCTGGAGCCGGCCGGACCTGTTCGACCACCCGTATTGCGGTCAGCCGCTCGATTCCGGTCCAGACACCTCGGGTTATGTCTCGAACCACCGATTTCAGGTGATGGATGCCATCCCATTCGAGAAATCGCTGGCCGCCGCCCTGGAATTATGGACCCACAATCCAACCCCGGGCATGAGCTATGCCCGGATCGCCTATCACTATGCCCGTCCCGGAGCCAGTGATGATCATCGGGGCCTGATGCCGGCTGACCTCAGGGTTCCGGTCCTGCCCAAACGAGAGCCCAAGGCATGGGGCGGTGCCGCGGGCGCCCGGTTTTATCTGGCCGACCAGCTCCGGCCCGAGGCCAGTTCGGGACGAGTTGAGACCGTGCCCTTTCCTTTGGCCACCCAACTCCAGGTCCTCCTTTGGCACGCCCAGAAGGGGGAACGGCTGAAGCTCAACGTCCCGATTGAAAAGGACGGCCGAGCAGCCATCCATCTGGTGGCGGTTCACCGCCCGGAAGGCGCCACGATCCGGGTTCGGCTCGACGGAGTGCCTCAACGGTTTGCAGGCGGCTCGGAGACGGCCCGGCTTGGGTCCGAGTATGCCCCGCGTGTCCTGAACGTGCACCTCGAACCCGTGGACCTGAAGGCCGGCTCGAGGGAAATTGTCGTCGAATGCGTTGAACCCGGTTGGGTGGGGCTCGACTATATTTGGGTGAAGCCTCAATAGTGCGTTTGCCACAAAACCCAATCCCAGGATTAAGGAGGTATGCCCTGCAGGGCCGCAGGATGCAGTTGCCTGAACCCCCGATCCGCCAGCGCCCCACCCCCGCTTTCTCCCGGGGTCAGATGAACTTGGCTCCCGGTTGCCCTTCCTTTTTGGCTTTGTTGATCAAATACACATACAGAATTAACAGGACCAACGGACCGAAGAGCAGACCTCCAATCAGAAAGAGGGTCTGACGAGTCTGGCTGAACCCCAAATCCAGGGCCCACTTGGCGCAGATAATCGAACACGCAACATTCGAAACCAGGTAAGCTTCCATCATAACTGCGGTTCCTTTATGAAAGGTTTAACGATTCCCGATACGGATCGACGGGAATCAAGACCATCGTCTGAATTGCCTGAGAATAGGAAATGCGTCCAACCTAATTCAGTCAATGGAAAACCATCGCCACCGAGCGAGACCTCGTTCCGCCTGGAGGAGGTTCGAGGAATCTCCCCATGGATTTTAATCCGTTGGGCAGGCTTGTTTTTCGCCCGTCGCAACGATAGTATGATGTCAATGAAACCGGTTGCGGACCAAGGGAGATTGTTCGAGGTGGCCAGGCGATTGATCTGGTGGCAAACGCCCGAGCAATCTGTGGCTGATCCGGTTCGCCTGGTGGCTCAAGTCATGGCGTTGGGAACCTGGGATGATATTCAAACCGTCCGGAAACTCATGGGCAGCCAGGTTTTCAGCGAGGTCCTCGAACAAGCGCCTGCCGGGATTTTTAATGATCGGCGGTGGAATTATTGGCATATCAAGCTGGATCGCCTGCCGGTGCCACCTTTGCCGAAACGCGCTTAAGCATAATCACCGAGTGAGCTCCTTTCATCCACGGTTGGACATTTTGGCATCTGCCCAAAAAGAACTCTGGCCACGCCTTGATTTTACCCGGAAGGCTTTTGTCCTATACGGTGGCACTGCTCTGGCCCTGCGATTGGGCCACCGAGTTTCGCAAGATTTTGATTTCTTTTCGTTTGCCCCGTTGGATCCAAGAGCGCTTCAGTCATCCACGCCATTGCTGCATCGCGCCGAGATCCTGCAGTGGGAACAAAACACCCTCACTCTTCTAATCGCGATGCCATCGGGATCCGTGAAGCTTTCGTTCTTCGGCGGCCTGACCTTTAGCCGTGTGCGAGAGCCCGACCAGACCGATGATGGTGTGCTGGCCGTGGCGAGCTTGCCGGACCTTTTTGCCACCAAATTGAACGCCATCTACCAACGGGCTGAAGCGAAAGATTACCTCGATATTCACGCGTTGCTGCAATCTGGATTGCGCCTGGCTGAGGGGCTTCAATTCGCGCGCCAGGTCTATGGAGATCATTTTAATTCGATGCTTCCCCTCGAGGCCTTGTGCTATTTTAAGGAACCTGGATTGGCCCTCCTCCCCGAAAGGATCAGGACGGACTTGATCAAAGCGGTCAAAAGCCTTTAAGCGATGCGAACGAAGCTGCGCGGCGCTCAGTCACCGGGTGGACTTCAGCGCGCCAAGCTCGTGTTAAATATTAATTTAAGGGACGACCCCAAAGAGGGGTGTGTCGGATTTCAACGATCTCGAGTGGACGAAGTGCCCCGGTCGCTTTTCCCGCCTACGCCCGGCCCGAGCTACTCCGAATAGGTGTATACGTTCCCTGTAAACGTCAAAACCCAACCCTGTGAGGTCCCCACAAAGACCATCTGGACGAGCGGATCACCGCCACTATCGAGCTCCTTGGTCCAGGATAAACCGCCATCCTGGGTCGAGTAGATCCCGGCAAATTCCGCACAACGACCCGACTGCGCATCCTGAAACCAGACGTCTCTGATCGAGCCTCCAGGCCACTGCCCTTGAACCGACCACGTCCGGCCTCCATCCGACGTCCGGAACAGGGGCGGGGCATCCCCGATGCGCGAACTGATGGAGGTATCCGTGCCGATCCATCCGTGGGTGCTGTCGAGGAAGAAGAGGGCGCTGAAGCTGGCCGTTGCGTGCGGGCGCGCTGACAGTTGGCGGGAGGACCAGTTTTGGCCGCCGTCTGCCGTCCGGAGCAGCGTGCCTCCGACGCTGAGTGCCCAGCCCTTGATGGCATCCCGGAAACAGATCGAGACAAACGCATCCCGGGCCAAGCGGTCATGGCCCGTCCATGTCTGGCCACCATCGCGGGTATGCAGGAGCCCGCCGAAATTGTGGGCGATCCATCCTTCCTGCTCGTCGATGAAGCGCAGGGCCATGAATGTTCTCCGAGCCGGATCACCGGGGGGGTGGTCGATAATCCAGGACTGTCCCCCGTCGCGCGTTCTCAGCAAGGTATTGCCCTCACCCGCCGCCCATCCTGTTTGGGCATTGACGAACTGGACGCAAAAAAGCCGGTTCGTCGAGGAATTGGCTTGCGGCTTCCAGGTTGAACCTCCATCGCGACTGTGCAGAATCCTGCCCGAATCCCCGACCATCCATCCATGCGTGGCATCCGGGAACGAAAGGCCGTGGTAATACTCCGGATCGTGACTCGAGTAGCTCAAGGTCCAGCGGGGTTTCGGCGAAGTGGAACGAGGCGGAGCAGCCAAATCTGATCCGCAAGTTTGGGAAATCAGCGTGATCACCAGCAAGGGCGCGATCCAGTCGTAGGGCGTCTTCATACTCAAGCATTAGACGGCAAGTCGCGCGGAATTGCTCCCCATGAACCGGTTGACGGTAGGGCGCGACTGCCAGGCGCGCCGGATGGGAGGCGGTCGGCCCAGCGGTCCGCCCCTACGCGGTTCAGCGTCCCCATGCGCGCCAATTCGCCCAGCGTCCGCACTCCCCATGCACTGTGGATTTCACGCCAGTCCTTATGCCCAACATAATTATAAATCATTGACTATTTTCTTTTCGTCAGAGCCTGTTTGACACATTTTTTTTCAACTCGAAAATTGATTGTTCTGCGCATGGACGTCCCGTGACGTCGCAAGGATTGAGGGAATGCCTCATTTAACCGAGGATGACGCAGCATTGAAAGGCCATGGCCATGACTGATTGGTAGAAAAAACTCGCCACTTACCTGCACGATCCGCCGGAGAAGGTCCTTGACCTTGCTTGGCACAAGAAGCGCGCCGAAGCTTACGAAGCGGGCTTGTCGCTTGAAGACGCCGCGTTCGCGCGCGACTGCGATCACTCCGCTGCCGCTGCCGACCGGCTGCCTTGGCCGCGCTGGAAGTTCCTCGAATCCGCCTTCGACGGGAAGGATAATCATTTTAAACACCCGTTGGGAGGAGACGCAGCATTCCGCATCATGCCGTATTCGCACGCCGACATTGCCCACCATTTTGCGTCGTTGAATCAACCCAAGCTAAATCAGGGCGATGACCGGGCTCAATACCTGGCCACCTGGCGGCTTTGGCGTTGGTGGGCCTCGGACCACAAGGACTCACGACTGGCTTTCCTCCCAGCAGACACGCGCCTACCTGACCACACAATCTGGGTTCACAATTCCATCGTGTCCGCCCTCGAGGCTTGTGTCACGGGCGAGGGGAAGGAGCGAAAGTGCCGTCCCGCCTTTTTGCTTATGCAAATCGGCCCAGTACAGGAGTACATCGCCCAGGCTCGACGCACCCTTGATCTGTGGAGCGGCAGTTATCTGCTGAGTTACCTGATCGGTTGTGGCCTGCGTCACATTGCGCTCCACTTCGGCCCGGACAATGTCATTTTTCCCAACCTCTGCGGGCAGCCCATTTTTGATCTACTGCTCCAGGATGAAGTCTGGACAAAGGCCCGCGTGCAGCTGCCATCCAGCGGAAGCGATGCCACGCTATGGGATTCTTTTGGCTACGATACCGATTACGGCCGTCGGCGGCTGCTCACACCCAGCCTGCCCAACAGATTCCTTGCTGTTCTGCCAGCGGACAAGGCCGATGCAACCGCCCGTGACGTGGTAAAATCCATTCGAGACACACACCATGACATTGCCGGAAAAGTGTGGGAATGGGCCTCGCAACAGTTGAAAACCGCCCACTGTTGGACGGAGGATAACCGTCGGCGGTTCGATGCGCAGAACGCGCGCTTTCTCGATATTGCCTGGCAGACCGTTGTCTGGCCAGACTCGCCCGACAGTGCATTCGAACGTACGGAATTACTCCCCGAGGCGAGGAAGCATCAAGGCAATGACGGTCCGCGCGCAGGACTTTTCACCATACTCGAAATGGCTCGGCGCATGCCGCATGACCACCGTGATGTTCGGAATTTCGACTGTGAGAAGTATGAATCTGGCACACGGAACGCACAAGGCCGTGACATCAGCGGATGGAAGGATCGGTCCAAACTTGAGCCAGACGCCAAACTCGACAATCCTGGCGCCGCTTGGTCGGCGCTATACCAGCTTACCCAGTGGCAACTCGACGCCGTCCGCCAAACACGCGCGTGGAAAGCATGGGCATCTGGAGGCTGGGCAGTCGGACGCGACCACAACAAGGACTCACTCAATGGCAAGGAAGAAGCGTTGCTGGATCTTGAGGGGCCGCAGTGGCCAGAGGATCGTGTTAGAGAACTCAACTTTGAATCCAAGATCCCCAACTTGTTCAAAGCTGGTGAACTGCTCGGTGCATCCTCGCTTATTAAGCGCCTGTGGCCTACCGCGTGGCTTCAGGAAAAACACCCCTTTCAAAGCAACGACTGGCGCATGCCCGATACCCGCCACATCGCTGATGGACAGCCATTTGCCATATCCGTGCAAGATGAAACCTTTGATGCTGATGATAATCTCAAGGCCGACGGTGACATGCAAAAGTACTTCACCGTTCTCGCCCTGGACGGTGACGAAATGGGTAAGTGGATTTCAGGACTGCATCCGAACATGCCCACTCTCCAACAGCAGCTTTCTGATTATATCGATCCTGATGACGGCCAACGAAAGGGCGCAAAGAAGTATTTCGAGGATTATGGCTTGAAGGATTTGCTAGCCCACAAACGTCCTCTCAGTCCGTCGTTCCACCTCCAGTTTTCCGAGATGCTCGCCAACTTCGGCAACTGCTGCGTCCGTCGCATTGTTGAAGCGCACGACGGCCGGCTCATTTATTCCGGCGGCGACGACGTGCTGGCTTTGCTGCCTGCCCACACCGCTATTGCCTGCGCTCACAACCTGCGTGCCGCATTTCGGGGCGAGAACAATCCTTTGAATCAGCTCAAAGGGGCTTGGCGATTTCGAGGCGGCGCCTGGCAAAGAGAAGAGGTGCAGTTGTTCGGATGCCAACAATCCGGCTTCATTCGGCTTAATCCCGAGGCGCCCGCTCTGGAAGGCGAACCCAAGAAATTTGATTTGATGGTCCCTGGCCCCGCGGCCGATTGCTCCGTCGGCATCGCCATCGCGCACTTCAAGTCGCCACTGCAAGACGTGGTGCGCGCGGCACAGGCTGCGGAGAAACGCGCCAAGAGGGAACTCGGTCGAAGCGCCGTCGCTGTCACGCTGATGAAACGCTCAGGCGAAACCATCCACTGGGGTTGCCAATGGGACAGCGGCGGGCTGGATGTTTACGACGCCATCATCACCGCCCTTAGCGATGGAGCTGTCAGCGCCAAGTTTCCGCACCGCGTCGTCGAGCTGCTTGATGGTTACCTTACCGAAACCAGCCCGCTGGCCGCCGGGAGTCTTGAGCCCATGCCGGACTTCCCAGCGGTTGAGATCGTCCTCCGCGAGTTCCTCCACACGATGGACCGGCAGGGGGTGAAGAAGAATGCTCAATCCTTCACCGACTTGGCGAGGCTTTTGGGCAAAACGGATGACAAGACGGATGCCCGCACCATCAGCGGATACCTCAATCACGCTCGCCACCGCGTGGCCATCCTGTCGGCCAAGAAACTCTTCGAAAAGTTGGAGCCACTGTTCCCAGACAAGCGGAACATCCCCGATTGGCTTGCCCGGCTTGAGAGACTTGGCGAGGCTAAGGTGGAGCCGGAAAAAGACCGGTGGGTGGAATTCCACGATTTACTGGAAAAGGCGAAACAAGCCGTTCCCGAAAATCTGATCAAGAATGCTATTCTCTGTGATCTCGGTGCCTCTGTGTGAGGTCAGGCTTTTTCCTTGGGTTCAGGAGTTCTGTCGCGCCATGACAAGCCCAGGGAGAGGGGCGGGTCGAAAGACCCAAAACTCTCCGCAGGAACTCAGTGGGTAACCAATCCCACCCGGGAAAGGCTAGCCACCCCCGGAAGCGAGTTTTGCGTAGTCGCCAGCAATGGCGGCACGAAGCGTAAACAGCCAGTGCTAAAGCCGTGCGATCGAGCCTCGAAATAATGACCGTCGCTGGAGCCTTCGTTGTCAGAACGTCGGGGGCAGCACCGGAGCGCCGCCAAAGGCAAGGCGCCGAGGTCCGGCCGGGGTCTAAGAGTACGGCAAAGGCGCAAGAAGGGTTCCCTGGGAACATGGGAGACCCGTTGGCGTCCTTGGGACCAAACACCGGGATGGATGGACCGGTTAACAACATCCAGGCCACGCCACCCTGGCTTCCCGGTGGTGCCGAGCGAAATAAGGGAAACCAACCCAAGGTATCCCGGCACAACCGACAAAGGGAGGGCCGGGAGAAGCGTCACGGGAGTCTTAGCGGGTTCGTAGTACCGCAGAAAGCCGGCGAACGGGGCCGCCCGGAGCCGGGGAATAGGGAAGGGGCCTGCACAGTCACGGAACCGTTGTGAGGAAACATGAAGGATACACAGAGATCTGAAAACGTGTGCACGAAACAACAACGGATAGCGGAGATCGCCCGGCAACGTCCGACGGAACGACTGACGGCGCTGAACCACTATTTGGATGTCGAGGGGCTGACGGAAGCCTACCACCGCGTCAGGCGCGATAGTGCGCCGGGGGTGGACGGGCAGAGGGTCAGCGACTACGGCCAGTACTTGGGGGAAAGTCTTCCCGCGTTGCTGCACCGGGCCAAGCACGGCAGTTATGTCGCGCCGCCTGTCAAGCGCGTTCACCTTCCCAAGGAGGGGACCAACGAGACCCGCCCGATCGGAATGCCGACCAGCGAAGACAAAGTGTTGCAACGAGCGGTAGCGATGCTATTGGAGCCGATTTACGAGGAGGCGTTTTACGACTTCTCCTACGGATTTCGGCCCGGACGCTCGCCGCACCAAGCGCTGGAAGCTTTCTGGCAACAAGCCACCGGTCACGGAGTGCGGTGGGTGCTGGAACTGGACATCCGGAAATACTTCGACAGTGTCAATCGGTCCAACCTGATGGTGTTGGTGGGTCAATGGATCGGAGATGGAGTGGTGCTGAGGTTGCTCAGCAAATGGCTACACGCCGGAGTGATGGAAGAGGGGCGGGTGAATTACCCCGAGACGGGCACGCCGCAAGGGGGCGTGATTTCACCGTTGCTGTCCAACATCTACCTGCACGAGGTATTCGACCGCTGGTTTGCGGAAGTCGTGCGGGAACGGATGAAGGGGCGGGTGTTTGCAGTGCGCTTTGCCGACGACTTGGTGATGGGCTTCACCCATCGAAAAGATGCGGAGCGGGTCTATCGGGTCATCTTTCAACGTTTCGAGAAGTACGGATTGAAACTCCACCCGGAGATGACGCGGTTGGTGCCATTTGGTCGGCCTGAGAAGGGCGGACTGGACGGGGAGCCGCCGCACGAACCGGGCACGTTTGACTTTCTGGGATTCACCCATTACTGGGGCCGATCTCGGAGAGGCTACTGGGTTATTCGACGCAAGACAGCAGCCAAGCGGCTGCGGCGTACCCTGCGAGCGATCGGGGACTGGTGCCGGACGAACCGCCATCGCGGGATGTTCGATCAGTTCAAGGTGCTGGTCCGCAAACTGGACGGGCACTATGCTTATTACGGGATTACCGGTAATGGGCCAAGTCTGGAACAGGTGCGGACGGCGACGCAAAAGGTGTGGCGCAAGTGGCTGGCGCGGCGGAGTCGGGAGTCGAAGGCTCACACGTGGGAGTGGATGAACCGGATGCTCAAGGAGATGTTCGTGTTTCCTTATGCGCGAGTCGTACATTCCATCTTTGGGGCGAAAGCGTGACTGGAAGAACCGAATGCGGGGAATTCGCTCGTTCGGGTCTGTGGGGGAGCCGGTGGGCAACCATCGGCTCTACCCGGAAGGCTGTCGAGTGACTCTCGGTTCGGAGACGGGAAGGATCGGAGCGCGGATTTGGGGCCCAATCCGACTTGCGCCGGGGGGCGGTTTGAAGCACCCTATCTGAGGTTATTGCGTGGCATCATTATGATACATCCATCAGCAGGCAAACCGGTATCGGCGGAGTCGCTCATTGACGTCAATCAGATCGAGCGGGACTATTATGAGGGCAGGCCCGATGTGTCGGATCCGCATCAACTCGTCAGTTTTGGCACCAGCGGTCACCGGGGCAAGTCGGGTGACGCGACATTCACGGAGGCGCACATTTTGGCGATTGTCCAGGCGGTCTGCGAGTATCGGCGGGCGGAGAATATCACGGGACCGCTTTTGCTGGGCAAGGACACCCATGCCCTTTCCGGTCCGGCGGAGAGAACCGCCCTCGAGGTCTTGGCTGCCAATGGAGTGGAGATCTTGCTTCAGAAGGGTAATGGATTCACCCCTACGCCGGTGGTTTCCCGGGCAATTCTGGTCTGGAACAGCAGCGGCAAGCCGAATGCGGCCGATGGCCTGGTGATCACGCCTTCGCACAATCCACCGACGGATGGCGGCATCAAGTATAATCCCCCGCATGGGGGGCCTGCGGATACGGATGTGACGAGCTGGATACAGGAACGCGCCAACGCGTTGTTGCGCGCGGGGAATCGCGAGGTTCGTCGGATCCCATACGAGCGGGTACTGAAGGCTGAGACCACGCATGAGGAGGATTTCATAGGGCCGTATGTGGATGATTTGGCCTCGGTGATCAACATGGAGGCCATCCGCGGATCGGGACTCAGGATCGGGGTGGATCCGTTGGGTGGTTCATCATTGCCTTACTGGGAACCGATTGCGGAGCGGTATGGTCTGAACCTCACGGTGGTCAATCCGCGTGTGGCGCCGACGTTTGATTTCATGACCCTGGATCATGATGGCAAGATCCGCATGGATTGCTCGAGTCCCTGGGCCATGGCCGGTCTGGTGAAGCTGCAGCATGATTTCGACATTGCCTTTGGCAACGATCCGGATGCCGATCGGCATGGCATTGTCACGCCGACCCACGGTCTGATGGATCCCAACCATTATCTGGCGACCGCCATACATTTCCTGCATACCCATCGTCGGCAGTGGCCGCTGAGCGCCGCCGCGGGGAAAACGGTGGTCAGCAGCGCCGTGATTGACCGCGTGGTGCAGAGCATTGGCCGCCGGCTGGCCGAGGTGCCGGTGGGCTTCAAGTGGTTCGCTCCGGGGCTACACAAAGGGACCTTCTGTTTTGGAGGCGAAGAGAGTGCTGGGGCCAGTTTCCTCCGTAAAGACGGCACGGTTTGGACCACAGACAAGGATGGATTGATCCTGGGATTGCTGGCGGCCGAGATTACGGCCGAGTCGGGCTGTAATCCCTCGGAATATTTCGATCACCTGGCCGCGCTCCTGGGACGGCCCTATTACCGACGGATTGACGCCAAAACCACGCCGGAACAGAAACGCGCCTTCAAGGAGGTCACGGCCCAGACTGTGACGCTGGAGGAACTGGCTGGAGATCGTGTTGTGGCCAAGCTAACGCGGGATCCTGAAAACGGGGCTTCGATTGGCGGGATCAAGGTGGTAACCGAGCGAGGATGGTTTGCGGCGCGGCCGTCCGGGACGGAGAACATCGTCAAGATTTATGCGGAGAGCATGCGAAGCGCCGAGCATCTCGAGTCCATTATCCGTGAGGCGCGCCAGGAAATTGGGCGTATTGTTGGCAGCCGCGAGTTCGCCGCCGGCGAGCCGGCAGAAGGCTGACGGCAGCCGCCGGGTTGGGGCTTGGAAATCGTGAAGGGTGGACACCCAACGGCTGGATGGCTCGGGACGGTCTGAAAGCCAATGAGCAGGGTAGGGGCCGGACCGCTGGGCCGGCCGGGCGTTTGGCAATTGAGTCCGGCGCGCCCTACCACCGCAGTAATCCGCAATCCGCAATCCGCAATCAATCGCGTTCGTTCAGAGAACAACGGAGCCGATAAAACCGGGTGGCAACGGAGGACTCCTGGAATGTTGTATAGGTCCAGATTTCGGCTTGGCCTTGATTTTGCCACTGGGCAATGAATTGCCAGCCGCCAGTCGCGAGGTTGTCGCGGGATTCGAGGATGAGGGTATGGCCCGCGGGAGCGAAAAAGCGGAGGGTGATCTGATCTCGAGAGACGGGCTGCATTTCGAGCCAAAGGGATTGGACGGGATCGTTGGGATCGGTGCCGAGGCGGTATTCCTGGATATTGGTCAAACCATCATGATCCGCGTCCTGAATGGCATCCGAGGCTGTGGTAGGATCGAGGGCATGGTGATTTTCCCAGTCATCGGGCATGCCGTCGTGGTCGGAATCGCCGATATTGGCGGCATTTGGAGAGGGGGAGAGAAAAGCCAGGATCGGGTTAGCGCCATCGGGCCATCGTCCCTGGGAAACGCCTTCGGTTTGCGGACCATAATCGATGGCATCGATCAGGTTGGTAGTCAGACCGTATAGACGCAGGGATTCGCCGTCCTTGTTCAACTGAAAACCGAGAACGGGTAAGGTGTCGGACTCTCTATCCTGGGCGGCCAGGGCCAGCCAGCTGGTTGCGCCAATATAACTGGCGGGCCCGAATTGGAACTTGTTGTTCCCCCAGAGGGCAGGATCATCTGTCAGGCGCAGACCGGTGAGTTGAACGGGGGTGGGGTTGGGATTATAGAGTTCGATCCAATCCGATCCGGAAGCGGGGTCGGCCATCCATTCATTGATGCGAAGCGAGCTGGGGTTACCGGTGAGTGCGGGGCTTGAATTACTCGCGCCAGGGGTGGGGTGATCCAGGAGGGGCCAGGTGTCCGCCGCGCGGCCGATGGACAAACCGGGAATCTGCGGGCCGCAAGCCAGGGTGTCAGCCAATTGGCCCAGGCTGTCCCAGAGGTAGATCTGATCTCCCATGGCAGACAGGTTCAGTCCCGTGTTCAGCGGTTGGTTGGCATCGTAGGTGGTTGTGATCGGCGACGCGGGACGACACTGGATCACGAGGTAAGAGTTGGCGCGCATTATCGTGCCGGAAGGAAATCTCCAGATGCGATTTCGACTACGATCCAATCCGAGCTCGATTCCTCCGAGATCGAGTGGCTGGGGATGCGGATTATGGAGCTCGATCCAGCCTTCTGGGCTTTCGTTTAGTTGGACCGTAGACATGGCCAGGAATTCGTTGAACAGCGGGCCGAGGGTGGAGGGGATCCGGTTGGGCGAAGACGGAGTTGCTGTGTGGGGAAAAAGCCGGAGGGTATCGCTGCCATCGGGAAATCGGCCTTCGGAAACATCGGATGCGGGGGTGGCGCAGGGTGCCTGGTCGATGAGGCGGCCTGTGGTGTCGAACAATTGGAGAAGCTTGGGGACAGTTTGGGGTTGAATCCGGGCGTGCTGAGGTCCGGGGACATCATCAAGCCAGATTTGGATGAATCCCCCGGGAGCGATGGCGGCGGGATGATTCAGAGCGGTAACCCATCCATCGATGCCCAGGGTGACGGTGTCGAGGGTAACGGGAAGTTCCGAGTCCTGGTTAAATAATTCAATCCACGGGGTCTCGGGAGTGGGCGGAGCGAACATCCACTCGTTCAGGCGAAGCCGGCTGGGGCTGGCTTGGGGGGCTCTTTGATTGGGGCTGCCCGGTGTCGGTATTGACAAGTCCCAGGAAAGGGATTCAGTCCCAAAACGACCCCAGGCATAGCCTGGGATCTGTTGGCCGAGATTGACGGCGTCGATCCGCAGACCTTGCGGATCGAGGAGATAGACCGCTCCCGCGGACTCGGGAAGGATTCCGGGGGACGCTGGACCGCTTCCCTCCTGTTCGGCCCCCAGGGAGACCAACAAGAACTCGCCGCCTGCCAGGGAAGGTCTGCCTGAACGGCCGAGTTCGATGACCGCCTCGTTCACCATCAGGCGCCAGCCGTCCAGGTGAATGGGCTCGCTTCCGCTGTTGCGGAGTTCGATCCAGCCTGAGGCGTTCGCGGGCTGGATTTGCGGGGCATGGGCGAATGCGCAGATTTCATGGAGATGAAAAGCAGGAGGATACCGTGAGGACCCGACGTGTCCGGGTGAACCGGCGGTGGATGCGCTGGCGATCCAGTTGGCGGGAAAGGCCGGTTCATCCAGGGGATTGGCCAGTTCAAGGGAGTGCCCCGCCAGGGTTTCCTGTTCAGGCCAGCCGGTTGACTTGAGGTAACGAAACGCCTGGAGAACGCGTCCTTGGGGATCGACGAGTCGCAGCCATTCACCGTTGTCGGACAGGTTGCCTTCGAAATAATCCCAGGGTTTCAGACCGGGATAGCGCAAGGCAAAGGCATCCGGAGCGAGGTCCGAGCCGATCACGATCACGGCCCCGCCTGGCAGAATGGAACCCCAGGGAAACTGGTAGTCCACTCCTTCAATACGAATGCCGCTGACATCGATCGGGGCGGGGCTGAGATTGGCCAATTCGATGTATTCGAAGGCGGCGCCGCCCAGCGGTTGCGGCATGACTTCGGTGATGCGCAAGGGCATTCCGAACTCGCCGACATCGAACCGGGCTTCGGTGAGGGCGCTCCAGTTGGTATCGGAGAGCGTGCGCGCCATGACGACGACACTCTGGGTCAGGATCAGAGGAAAGCCGTTGGTATAGAGCCGCGCCGTGGCGGACACCGCTCCTGTGAAGGGCTCCCGAGGATCCACGTTGTTGAGGGTGTAGTAGATTGTTCCTGATGGCGCCTGGAGCGCCAGATCGAAGGGCGGGGAGACCCGTCCGTTGTGTTGACTGAAAACGGGCGCGTTAGTGGAGGCCAGCACGCCTTCGGCCTTGCAGTGCTGAAGGACGTAGCCCCGGCGCTGCGGAATCCACGTCCGGGGGATGGTGGTGTTCATGCTGGGAATCACTCCGAGCAGGTTGGTCTTGAACTTCTGGTACCAGGCCAGGATCCGATCGTCCGTGAGGGCGCCGTTGTTGAAGAAATGCCGATGGACACGATCGGCGAAGAGCCGGCGGAACTCGGGCTGTTTTTTTAGGGCTTTATAGAGGCTGGGAATCTCGCTCGTACCCGCCAGTTCATTTTTGAAAAGGTTCAACGAAACCCGATTTACTTCGTAGAGTCCGAACGCATGCTCGGCATCCCAAACGTAGAAACGGAACAGGCCTTCGGAGGCGCGGGATCGGGCGGCCCGCCAGTTGTTATGCGGCCAATCCGCCGTCGAGGCATAGATATTGACGAGCAGGTAATCGATAAAATTGGTCACATCGAGGCGCCGGGTGATCTCCTGGTAGGCGGCCGGTTTGGTGAGGTCGTTGGTGGAGGCCATTTTTTTGAGTTGGCTCCAGGCGGTGGCGGTGCCGTCCTGGACCTCGCTCCCTTGGGCGATGACGTCCCAGTCTTCGCCTTGGCCGTGCCAGGAATGGCAGAAGTTTTTGTCGATGCGCTCGGTCGGATTGAAGTAGCCTTTGTATTCGCCGTTAATGAACAAATTAACAAAGGTTCCGTGGCTTGCGGGCTGGGCGGTATCGGCGGCCATGCGGCGGACCAATTCGTCGATGATGAACGGATTTTTCTGGTCGTTGTTGCCGGCCCGCAGGACCACCTGGTCGAACTCCGTCACCGCGCACTCCGGAAACAGCGGATATTTCAATTTGCTCGCGCCATAATCCCCCCGGAAATAGAGGCGAAACGAGAACTTGCTCGTCGTCCGCATCCGGGGACGGAACCATTCGCTGCTGTGCACCCTCAAGCCGCTTTGGACCTGGAAACCCTCGTGGGCGGTCGAGGGCAGGTATTCGACCGAGGTGGGGCGTTCCCATGCCAGGCCGTGTTTGGATGGATTATGGAAATCGCTGGAATTTACCGCCTGCCATCGGCCGTCCACATAAGTGCCGCCCTGGATCCCCATGATGCCCGTGCGCCCATAGAGATGATTGGTATCGGTGACCAGGGAAAGGATTGGGAGAGACCGTTGGGCGGAGGAGAGATTGACCAGGTAAGTGTGGGTGGAAGCGCGCGAGGGGAGCCATCCCGGTCGAAATGCCGCGGCCCGGACCACGCGGTTTTTCAGGATCGGGATGCCGTCCTCATATCGGATCCCGGATTGGGCGGTGGGCTCGCTTCCATCGAGGGTATAGCGTATTTCGACATCCTTCTCGTTTGCGCTCAGGAACAAGGTGAAAGGTTGGAGAAAGATGCCGCGTTCCACGCTGAACCTTACCGGTTGTAGGGGGCCTTGAAGGGCGGGGCCGGTATTGGGCGCGCCCGGGGTGGGTTTGGCGTAATACTGCCAATCGCTCTGGGCGTTGCGGCCAAACGAAAAGTTGACGCGTTGTTCGGGATAACCGGGGGCCAGAACGCTCACCGGTTGCCGGGGTGATTCGGGACTGAACAAGCCCAAGTATTCACCGTCGCTGTTGAGCTTGAAGTTGGTGTGAAGTCGCCGCCCGATTTGGATCAGTTTCCGGTCTTTGCCCGAGGCGAAAAGCACCAAATACTGGCCTGCCGACAAAGGAATCGATGGAAAAATCCACTTGCTGGGTTCTGCGGGATCATCGGTGAGTGACCAGCCGGCCAGGTCGACCCATCCGGGGCCGCGGTTATGCAACTCGATCCATCCTGGTGTTTCTCCATCTTCGTCGCGAAGTCCGTTTGTGGCGGCATTCAGGGCGAGTAACTCGTGAATGACAAGGTTTGGGAGGACAAAAGCCGGATCGAACCGGCAAGTCCATGGGGCGCCGACGAAGGCGTTTGATCGTGGCGAAAGATCCGTGATTCCATGATTCGCGCGCCAGGCAAAGCTCACTTCGCCGGGTGGGGGCGTGGTAAAACTAAAGACAAACGGCCCCGCCCCCAAGCCAACCATCGCGGTTGCCGGCGCGCCATTGACCAGGAGATCCGACGCCTCGAGGCCAGTCACGGGTTCGCTGAACACGACCTCGACCTGGGCGAGCCGGCTCACGATCGAGCCTGGGAACGGCGTCAGTGCGGCCACGGCGGGAGGCACGGCTTCCGGTTGAACCGACAAGAGCGCCATCCGGCTGACAGCGACTCCGAGGCTGTTCGAGATGATGCATTGAAACTGGCGTCCGTCGTCCGCCAGGGTGACGGCTGGAAGCCAAAGCACCGGCCCGTTCTCACCCGGAATGATGGCGCCATCCCCTGTCCATTGGATCATCAGAGGCTCCATCCCGGTGGCCTTGACCTCGAATCGCGCTTCATCGCCCTCGGCCAGGGTCAGGTCCTGAGGTTGCGCCAGGATCAGTGGAGGAGTGGTGCTCACCACATAGGGACGCAGGCGCGAACCCGGGATGGGCCGTTCCATCGAACCGTTGGGGAGAGACCAGCCGACAGCCAGGTTGTCGCCACCACCGCCCTCTTTCTGCAAGGCTTCGATGTAATATCGATGCCCGGCCAGGAGGTTGATGGGAGACGATTTTTGGTTCGGTTCCTTGTCCCACTGACGCGCCGCCGTCCAGCTTTGGACACGGGCAACGAGGGTCTTGCCGGCGGCCCATTCGTCGGTGCTCAGATAGAGCTCACATTGATCGTCCCCGCTAATCCAAAAAGTGTAGGCTCCATTGGCGGGTGCCACCACGTATCCTCGAATCCGTGTGCCGTAATTATCGCCCCAGTTTGATGGCGTTTCGAAAAGGCTCAGTGTCTCGACGTGGGACGGTTTGTCGGGGAAACCGGGGATGTTGAGCAGGGCGTCGATGGTGGTGCCGGGTGCATTCGTCCAATACTCGCCATAAAGGGTCTGGCTCGAGCCTGTTCCCGGTTGAAACAGGCCGAATAACCAGAGAAATGCGAACCAAAAACCGCAGTGATGAACCGGGGATTTCATGGGTGTGGTGATGGGAAAACACTCCCCGGTTCATGCGCGGATGTCGGGCCCGGATTGTCCGCAACCAGAATACAGAAGAAGCCTCAGGACAGGTTTTTCAGGGTTCGATTGATTCGGGTGACGCTGTCGTCGACCTGTTCCTGGCTCAGCATGCCAATGGTCATGGCGTCCACAAGGTTTTCGCGGATGACGTATTGGAGGGAAGCGTCTTTTTCCTCGGGTTTCACCAGTTTTCCAGCCCCGAAGATCTTCATGCCCACGATCGCTTTGCCGTTGGCGCGCGCCGATTTGAGCGTTTGACTCACCTCTTCCACTGTTCCGTCCATCGAATATTCCCCGCCGCCTTTATGGTTGATCCGGGCGAAAATCAGGTCAACCCAGGGATGTTCCGCCGCCGCTTTCAAGGCGCCGAAATCATGACAGGAAACCCCGAGCGCGCGGACCACGCCCTTTTGTTTGAGCTCGGATAGATCATCCCGGATGCGTTCGTATTCCTGGGGCCACCGGGAGTTGGTCATGCAGTGAATCAGGCAGACATCGATCATATCGACCCCTAATTCCTGCCGGAAACGATCCATTTCCTCGCGGGCGCCACCCGAGGCCTTGTTCCAGTTCTCGGAGCGCGGCCAGATCTTGGTGAGTAAAACATATTTGTCGCGCGGCAATCCCTTAATCACGTCTTTGACAAACGGATGCGATCCGTACAGATCGGCCATGTCCATGAAATTCACCCCTTGATCCATGCTGTGACGCAGCAAGGCATCGAGCGACGCCTTTCCGAGCCGGGTATGGGCGGAAGATCGGCTGCTGCCATTATATCCGGTGCCCTGAGCCAGGAAACTGGCTCGGATGCCGGTTTTGCCCAGGGGCACGCGGTCCGAGGCGCTTCGGAGACGGTTCGGTGGTTCCGAACCCGCTGAAAAGACGCGTGTGGGATTGGACAACAGCAAACCGGCGCCGGCCAGGGCTGTGTGGATAAACTCGCGACGATTCGATTTGAACATAGGCTGGTTTAAAGATTTTGAAAAATCGGTCTGTTCACAACAGGCTTAAACGTTCCGGAACTCTAGATCAAAGACCGCTCGGTGGAAAGTCTTTCCTAGAGTTTGGCATGCGTCCCGTCGCACAGCGCCCCTTTTCGGCTGTGCTTGCATCCGCAGAAATAAACGATCCCCTCCTTGTCGGCCAGGTAAGGGACAGGGGCGAATCCGGTCCCCTGATGGGAACCGTCGCAGAACGGTTGTTTCTTGCTCTGCCCGCACGCGCACCAATAGTAGGTCTTGCCGAGTTCGACCTGAACGGGCAGGGGAGCCTTTTGGTAGATGACAGGTGGATTCATGACCGTGGGATTCCGTAGCGTTGCATCTTATGATATTAAGTCGTTTTTTTGGCGTATAACCGCGACCAATGCCCGAAGCACTGGACGGCCCGATAATATACTCCAGATTGCGGCTTAAGCGAGGGGTCGGTTCTTGGAACACCCTGGCGGCTGGACACCCAAGGGCTGGATGGCGCGGGGCGATTGGGTGTTCCGGTTTGAGCCAAATGGAGATCTGGACTTGGGAAGCAATGAATGAAAGGATGGAGGCCGTCCATGGCCGCTGTATCTCGAGGATTTCAGGTATTGGTCAAACCCGCCGGTGCCGCGTGCAATTTGAGATGCCGCTACTGTTATTATCTTCGCAAAGGGCATCCCGGCGGGGAGGCCGGATTACCCCAAATGCCCGAGGAATTGCTCGAGGCGTACGTCGTTCAACACATGGCGGCCTCGCCCGATGAAGTAATCCGGTTCTCCTGGCATGGGGGTGAACCGCTCCTGGCGGGGCTCGAGTTTTTTGAACGAATGGTGGCCATCCAGAGGCGGCATCGACCCGCAGGGCGGGTGATTGCGAACGGCATCCAGACCAACGGCATCCTGCTGGATAACGGCTGGGGCCGATTTCTGGCCGAGGAACGCTTTTCCGTCGGGCTCAGCCTGGATGGCCCTCGGGAGATCCAGGATGAGTGTCGGATCAGCCGGAATGGATTGTCCACGTTTGAGGCGACGATGCGCGGGTATGAGCTCTTGCGTCGGCATGGAGTTGCCACGGACATCCTTTGCGTGGTGGGGAAGCACAATGTGTGGCGGCCCGCCGAGGTGTACGGTTTTTTCAAGGAGATCGGGGCCTCCTCCGTGACCTTCCTCCCGCTGGTGATCCCTCAATCGGACGCGCCTCATGGGGTGAACCCCCTCACCGTTCCGGCGGAGGCCTGGGGCGATTTTCTCTGTGCCATATTTGACGAGTGGTTGGCCGGGGACATTGGACGAATCAAGGTGCAGATCATTGAAGAGGCGGCGCGGTCGGCCTTTGGTTTGGAGCACTCCTTGTGCCTATTCCGGCCTGTGTGTGGCGACATACCGGTTGTCGACTGCAACGGCGATTTTTATTCCTGCGATCATTTTGTGAATCCCGAACACCGCCTGGGCAACCTCCGCGAAACATCGCTCGCGGACCTGATCGAAAGCCGCGAACAGCGGGCTTTTGGATTGGCCAAACGGGACCGGCTTCCTCGGGTCTGCCGCGTGTGCCCTGTGCTGGATATGTGTCACGGGGAATGCCCAAAAAACCGCTTCACACAAGCCCCGGACGGCGAGCCGGGACTCAATTACCTGTGTCCGGGTTACTTGAAATTCTTCACGCACGCGCGGCCGTTCGTCGACGAGGTGGCCGCCGAATGGCGCCGGCAACGTTCGGATGATGAAGAGCGCTAATCCCCTTTGAGTTTGTCTTTGAGAAAAGCCACGGTGCGTTGCCAGGCCCGGTCGGCGGATTCCTTATGGAACCGGGAGCCGGTGTCGTTCATGAACGCGTGGCCCGCGCCTTCGTAACGATAGATTTTATAATCGATGCCGGCTTTTTTCAGGGCCGCTTCGAAGGGGGCAATGCCGGCATTGATCCGTTCGTCGTCGCCCGCGTAATGAATCAACATGGCGGCCTTGATCTTGGGAACATCCTCGGGGGCGGGCTGGCTGCCATAGAACGGCACGGCTGCCGTCAGATCGGGCGCATGAACGGCGACCTGGTTGGTGACCGCGCCGCCCCAGCAGAATCCCATGCAAGCCACCTTGCCAGTGGTTTGGGGATGAGTCTTGAGATAGGCCACAGCGGCAACAAAGTTCTTCGTGTTCGACTCCCGATCGAGCTTTTGGAAGAGCGGCCGCGCCTCGTCGGGATTAGCTGGGGTTCCCCCCTGAGGCGAGAGGGCATCGGGGGCAATGACGAGGAATCCCTCGAGAGCCACCCGCCGGGCCATATCTTCGATGTGGGCGTTCAAACCCCGGTTTTCATGGATGACAATCACGCCGGCGAGCTTGGTGGTTCCTTTGGGCCGTGCCGAAAAGGCCCGGACCTCGCCTTTGTCGCCTTGGTATTGGATGTAACCTGTATCGAGCCGCGGATCATCTTTGGGAACAACCTGGGCCATCGCTTCGGTTTTCTCCAGGATCGGCAACAGGGCCGCAGCGGCGGCCGCCCCGCCGGCGAGTTTGGTTAGTCTTTCGAGAAACGAGCGACGATCGAGGTTGCCGCGTTGAAAGGCATCATAGAGATCGTTGATTTCCGGATTCATAACGTTTTCCTCTTTTTTATGCGCACGGGAGGATTTCACGTAAGACATAGCTCCAAAAAGCGTGAGGTGACAAGCCTGAAACGCTGCCCGGGATTTTCGTTGTTTTGTTGGAGCCAGCGGTTAAGAATGCGGCGCAATTCAACTCAAACCGAGCGTTTTATCCATGAAATCGTTACAGACCTTTACTCGGGCCACGGGATGGGCCGCCACTAGCATACTGGTTTTGTCTCTGATCGTGGGCTGTCAACCTGCGCGGTTCAGCACCGAGACCGGTTCCCGTTCGGCCAGGACGGCTGGGGCAGGCAAACCGACCGCTTTGGATCGTTATGTGGCGGCGCCCGACACGAACTACAGCTATCGGCTGGTCAATACCATCCGGGGTCAGGGTGCGACCGCCTATTTGATTGAGATGACCTCGCAGGCATGGCTGACGACGCGCGAGGTGGACAAGCCGGTCTGGAAACACGCCTTGATCATCACCAAGCCCGACGTCGTGACCAGCCCCAATGCGCTGCTGTTCATCGGGGGAGGCAGCAATGAGAAGCCGATGCCGAAAGGCCCCGATGAAAACATGATTCGGACGGCCATTCGGAGCCGGTCGATTGTGGCTGAACTGAGGCATGTGCCCAATCAACCGCTGATATTCATGCAGGACGGCAAACCGCGGTTTGAGGACGACCTGATTGCCTACACCTGGGACAAGTTTCTTCGGACAGGCGATGAGCGCTGGCCGGCGCGATTGCCCATGACGAAGAGCGCAGTTCGAGCGATGGACACGATCACGGCATTCTGCGGATCGCCCGAGGGGGGCGGGCATCGGGTGGAAGGTTTTGTGGTGGCGGGCGGATCGAAGCGGGGCTGGACCACATGGACGACGGCGGCGGTGGACCGGCGTGTGGTGGCAATGGCGCCGATCGTCATTGATGTGTTGAACATCGAACCGTCGATGCGGCATCACTATGCCGCCTATGGCTTCTGGGCGCCGTCGGTGGGAGATTATACCAATCATCATGTTATGGAGTGGATGGGCACGCCCGAGTTTAAGGCTTTGGCCAGGATCGTGGAGCCCTACGAATACCGCGAACGCTTTACCATGCCCAAGCTGCTCATCAACGCCACCGGCGATCAGTTTTTCCTGCCGGATTCCGCGCAATTTTATTTCCGGGACCTGCCGGGTCCGAAGTACCTCCGCTATGTGCCGAATGCGGATCATTCCTTGAAGGACACGGATGCCTGGCAGACGCTGGACGCTTTTTACCGGTCGATCCTCTTGAAGCGACCGCTGCCCCGGCTGGATTGGCGATTGGGCAGGGATGGTTCGATCCGCGCGAAGACACCCGATTCTCCGACGTCAGTCCTGCTGTGGCAGGCGACCAATCCCAAGGCCAGGGATTTTCGGCTGGAATCGTTCGGGCCCCAATGGACTAGCACGCCGTTGGCGGGGGATCACGGGGTTTACCTTGCCAAAATCGATCCTCCCAAGGAAGGCTGGACGGCTTACATGATCGAGTTTGCTTTTCCAGGACCGGAAGGAACGACCTTGAAACTCACCACAAGTGTGGGAGTAATTCCTGACCGGACCGACTTCGAGTTCCGGCCTGAGTCGCGCCCCTGAGGCGCGGTTTGGACGATGACTTAGGGTCCGGCAAGAAATAAGCTATACATTCGCGGCGAGGGATTGTTCGCTCCGACGAGGCGCGAGCGACGCGCATACCCCCAGTAGGTCTGAAAGGAGCGACCAACGACGTCGGAGTGAAGAAGCACCGCCGCCCCGGAGGGTTGCACTGAAATTGGCCCGGGGCTTCGTTACTCGGTCGGTCGAGTATCGCTGCGGATACACTCCTTCCCTCGTGCCTTGCCCCAGGCCAATTTGAGTGCAACGAATGTATAGCTTATTTCTTGACGGACCCTTACCTGAGAATGTCCGGCTTGTCGGAAAAGCCGGTCGTGCTCAGGCTGACCGGGCGAAAGATACCGCCGGCGCCATACCAATCGTAGACGCGGAGGGCGAGGGTATGGGTTTGGCCGGGTTGGACTTTTCCGGTCAGATCATGGCTGAACCTTTCGTTGAACGTATCGATGCGCTTTTCGATATCGCCTCGGCGGGTGACGAGCTGGCCGTCGAGATACAGTTCGTACAGATCATCGACACCTTCAAAGTTGAGATAGATGGATTGGGCTTTCCATTCCTGGGGGACTTGGACGTTAAGGCGGTACCAGGCCCAGTGATCCAGGGCGGGGTACCCTTGTGATTCCCAGTGCTGGCCCACCCGGATGTCCTTCCAGGTATCGTCAAGGGCGAGGCCGGGCGAGGCCCAACCTTCGCGCACTCCTTCGTCTCGGGGATCGGGTTTGAACAGCCAGGGCCTTTGGGTAAGATCGATTTTTTGTTCATGGAGTTTTGCTTTGAGCCGGCTCCAGGAATCATTGGACCACCCATTCCGGGGCTGTGGGCCATGGGCGAGGTGGTGGAGCAATTCGGACAGCAGCCACTGGCCTGCCGCGTTGTCCAGAGGCCCGTGCCGAAGGGCGCTCACGAGGAGTCGTCCCTTGCCAACCCGGGTGTCAAAAAGCAGGGCGTGGGTTTTGACGGTTTTCAGGTCGTGCGTATCCCACAAGAGCAGGGCGGGATCGATTTCATCGAGGTAGCCTGGATTGGGGATGACGCGGTCCGCCAGGTCGAAATGTTGGAGCTCAATCCAGAACGGACGAGGGACGCAGTTGCCGAGGGAATGGTTGGCGACAACGGGCGCGCCGCGAAGGAACCAATGGGAAGAGAGGGGCAGGCTGTTGGTTTGACCGTCGGGCAGCAGGAGCACCCGGCCGCCTTGCTCGAGCCATCCGGCCAAAGTGTCATCGAATCGCGTCGCTACGACGAGATCATCCTTTCGAGGTTGTTTCTGGGGGGGCAATTCCGAGAAAAGCTGGCGGGCGAGTCCTTCCGGCACAGAGGGATGGAGTCGAACACCGCGTGTCCAGCCGTCCAGAGGGCGGGGGACAATCCAAATAGGCCAGGAATTTGTGTAAGCCAGGCCGGGGGCCTGAAGCGTGGCCTTCACCAGAAGCCGCCGCGGTTGAGCCGTGGATGGAAGCCGACAATTCAGCTCCAGGGCGCGAATCCAAGCGCCGGCCTTCAGCGAGATAGCCTCGGGCGAGGCCCGAGTGACGGTCTGTCGGGTGTTGGTTGGATCCTGGATTTCGACCGTCAGTTGAGCGTCGGGGATTTTGGCGGCGCCCATATGACTGACGATGATGTTTGCATGGAACGATTCGCTTTCGAAGAAACATCGGCGGTCGTTATCGGTCTGGAGCAACACCATCGTATCGGCTTGCCAGCTCCAGGCGAAAGGCTCCCATTTGGGTTGATCGAAGTAGTCGAGCAGTCCCATGGTGGCCAGCGGAAAATCGCGCAGGACGCTGATCACATAGCCTGCGTAAGGGATTTCGCGGCGCAGAGTTTCGACCTGGAATTTGCGCATAAGCATGGCGTAGTTGAGGGAATCAGGGACAAGCTGCGTCAGGGTTTCGGGAGATGTGCGAGGTTCCAGCCGCTTGAGCCATTCTTGCATCGCATCGAAGAAACCGGGCAGCCAATAGGGCCGGTTGGCGCCCAGGCGATCGAGCAAGGGCCTTTGATCAAACCAGGTGTCGGCGGCCATGCACTCGCCGAGCACCAAGGGTTTGGGGCCGTGGGCCAGGATATGTTCTTGAAAGCCTTCCAGGGTTTTGACCCACGTGTGGTTGTTGCCGTAGGGATGGTCGTCATAAAAATCGTGGACACGATTCCAGCCGATCCAACTCGAGTCATCCTCGACGACGGCGCCCGGGATATGCTGGTGGGCCAGATCGTAGAGCTGTTGAATGACGGCGAGATCGGCGCCCGGGCCCGTTTCGCACGTGAGGCTGCGCAGAATGACCGAGGGATGATTGCGGTCGTAATGAAAAAACTCGATGAACTCCCGCCGCAATTCCTCGAGGTGTTCGGGGGTTAGTTGGGGATGCCAGGTGGGATATTCCATCCACGCCAGCATGCCGAGTTCGTCGCAAAGCTCCAGAAAGCGCTTCGGGGGAATCCAAAGGCAGAACTTCATCGTGTTGAATCCCCAGGAGCGCGCCAGTTCGATGTCTCGACGGAACCGCGTTTCATCCGGATAAGGCGCCAGGTTCGTCGGGTAATAGCCCCAGTTGAGGATGCCCCGAACGCTTAACGGTTTTCCTTGAAGGCTCAGATGATTGCCCTGAGCTCGGATCTCGCGGAAGCCGGCAAGACATTGGACCCGATCGATCATCCGACCGTTTTCGACCAAGCCGATTTCCACTTCATATAAACTCGGTTTTTTGGGGCTCCAGGTTTGAACCTCTTCGACCGGGATTGTGGTCTTTACGGATCGATTCGATTCAGAGATCTTTTTGGAAGAACGATTCCCCCAAGAGTCGGCGCCTCGAGGGCGCAGACGGATGCTGACCTCGCGGTCATTCCTGGGTGAGGTTCCTCCTTCAAGGTCGAAGACAATCTCCATCTGTTGGGTTTGAGGATTTCCATAGGTCTGAAGTCCGAGATCATCGATGTAAGTTTCGGAGACAAAGAGGAGTTGGACATCCTGCCAGAGGCCGCCGAAGTGGGGCTGGATAACGGGCAGGAAGCCCTGGGTGTTGTGGCCAATTTTTTCGTCGAGGCGCACTCGGATTTCGTGCGGTTTCGCTGGATCCGATTTCCGGACCAGATCCGTGACATCAAAACGGAACGGGGTCCATCCGCCAAGATGACTGCCGAGTTTCTCGCCGTTCCACCAGACCTCAGCGAAGGTGGCGGCGGCGGTGAACTGTAGCAAAACCCGATGGCTGGGCGGCAGATCGAAGACGGGGATTTCGCGTCGATACCAACCAATACCGTGGAAATTTTGGCCTTCATGCGACTGAAATGTCGATGGGACGCTCACCGATTTCCAGGTCTGAGCCGGGGACGAGTCTTGTCGGAATTGCCAGAGACCCTTCAGAGTGAGCGAACGCCGGGGAAGAGAATCATCACCCGATCCGATCCAAGGGAATAGCAGCAAGAGGCAAAGGATTAAGGCCATGGATGAGCAGACTAATATCGGGGAGGCGGGCCGGCAAGCGTGGGATGGGGCAAGGACTCGGGGGCCATCATTTCAAATTTGAGATTAAGGAAAGCGTTGCGGTTCGGGAGTCCGCCTTCTGGTTGAACTGGCGAGTTATCGTTGGTTTTGGGGGCTTGGCGATGCCGAAGGATCAGTGATGGTGATGATGATGGAAGAGGCGATGGCGGTTTTGGAGGAGGTACCAGAAGATGGCGATGTTGACCGCCAGAATAATGAAAACGGTCCAGGTAAAGTGGCGGTGGAGATCGAACAACTCGATGGGAATAAAGAACGCCGATTCACCGATCGCCATCCAGCCCGCCCAGGAAACCCGCATCGCGAGGCCAAAACCCTCGATGAGCGAGAACAGGCTGTAGAAAAAGGTGCCGGCCGCCACCCAGCGGATATTGGTCGGGGTGATTTGATCCAGTTTTTCGGCCAATCCGCTGAAGAACGCGCTTTCGGGATCGAGCCGGATCCAGCGGATCATGCGCTCGAAGAGGGTGGCCAAATCATCGCCGGCCAGGCTGTAAATGCCCAGGGCCAGCGATAGCAGAAGCAGGCCTTTGCCGAGTTTAAAAAGGATGATGCCGTAGAGCGTGGGCGCGCGTTGTTTGGGCTCGGAAGGCTGTTCGATCGTGGGAAGTTTCTGGCGATCGAGGTCATCGACGACGCCGACCTCAGGTCCCGGATGGGCGGGACCTGACTCGTGCGATCGACAAGGAGGCGGGTGCAAGGTTATTGGATCTTTTGGATGAGCTGGGGAACCAGTTCGTCGATGCGAACGCGGGTTTGTTTCATGGAATCGCGATCGCGCAAGGTGACGGTCTCTTTGAGTTCGGCGTGTTCACCCAGGGTATCGAAGTCGATGGTGACCCCGAAGGGCGTGCCGGCCTCGTCTTGCCTGCGGTAGCGGCGTCCGATGGCGCCGGCTTCGTCGTAGAACACCGTCATGTGCGGCCGAAGCAGATCGCGCACCTCGCGGGCTTTCTGAACGAGCTCGGGCCGGTTCTTGAGCAGGGGGAAGACTCCGACCTTGATGGGGGCGATGCGGGGATGAAACTTCATGACGGTTCGGACTTCGCTTTTGCCTTTTTCGTCGGTGACGGTTTCTTCCCGGAACGCGTGGCAGATCAAGGCGAGGACGAGACGATCGACCCCGGCGCTGGGCTCGATGACGTGCGGCACATAGCGGGCTTTGGCGTCTTCGTCGAAGTAATCCATGGACTTGCCGCTGAACTTTTGGTGCTGGGACAGGTCGAAATCGCCGCGGGCGGCGATGCCTTCCAATTCCTGGGTGCCGAACGGAAACTTGTAGAGAATATCGACTGTGGCTTTGGCGTAATGGGCCAGTTCCTCGTTTTTCTGCCAATAGAGATCGAGGGAATCGCGGTCAAGGCCGATGCTTTCGTACCAGCGGATCCGTTCCTCGACCCAGTGCCGATGCCATTCCTTCCAGCCCCAGTTCGGTTGCGGCTGATCGACGGGGGCGTCGGGCGCGGGCGCTCCGTCCTTGGCCTGGGCGATCTCATCGGGCTTGATGAAGAACTCGAGTTCCATCTGCTCGAACTCGCGGGAGCGGAACGTGAAGTTCCGGGGATTGATCTCGTTGCGAAAGGCCTTGCCGATCTGGCAAATGCCGAACGGAACCTTTTGCCGGGATACCTCGAGGACGTTTTTAAATTGGGCGAAGATCGCCTGCGCGGTTTCGGGCCGCAGAAACGCGACGTTATCCTGGCTTTCGACCGGGCCAACGTAAGTTTTGAACATGAGGTTGAACGGCCGCGGATCGGTCAAGAGACTGCCGTTATCGGGATTGAACCGGGTGGAGTTCTCGACCGCCTCGGTCCGTTCCCCTTGCAGTTCGGGCGCGGGCACCCCGCGTTGCTGGTAGTATTGGCGGGCGATTTTGCGGGCGTATTCGGGATGTTTGCCGGTCTCGATCAGGACGGCGTATGCCTCGTCACACTGTTTGCCGGCGGCGGCGTCGAGGGCGCCGGAGTAATGATAGACCGTGCCGGTTTGGGGATCAATCTGGTCGGCGCGAAAGCGTTTCCGGGTAAGAAGGCAATCCACCATGGGATCGCTGAAGGTGGAGGTGTGGCCGCTGGCTTCCCAGATGCGAGGATGCATGATGATGCTGGCATCGAGGCCCGCGATATCGTCGCGGCGCTGGGTCAGAGAACGCCACCAATAATCCTTGACGTTGCGTTTCAACTCCGCGCCCAGGGGGCCGTAGTCCCAAAAACCATTGATGCCCCCGTAGATTTCGGAGGACTGAAAGATAAAACCGCGCCGTTTGCAGAGGGAGACGATTTTTTCCATCTGCTCGTTTACTTTAGGTTCGATCGCTTCTGGCATAAAATAAGGGGGGCAGTCTTGGCGATCGGGGTGCGCCTGTCAAGGAAGCGTGGGCGCCCTTGAACCGCAAATAAAACGACTGAACCGCGAATAGACGCCAATCAACGCCAATAATGGCAGGCCAAGTACGAAGGACCGAAGTGTTGGGAACATCGATGGAATGTCTGGGATTCAGCCCATCGGATCCCTCCGCTTTCATTCGCGTCTATTGGTGTTCATTCGCGGGTCTGTTTTTTGGAGGATCTTATGTGGGGTTTTGGGGGCGCCGGTCTTACGGCAAGGCTTGCCAGGCGCCGGGGCTCAGGCCAAAATCAACCCCGTCTGTGTTTAGACCGTGCATTGATCTTCATGAGGGAAAGGTAAAACAGATTGTCGGCGGCACCCTGAGTGGCCGCGCCGAGGATCTGCGGACAAATTTTGTCTCCGAACGCCCCAGCCGATGGTATGCCGAACTGTATCGCAGGGACGGGCTGCGAGGCGGCCATGTCATCATGCTGGGAACGGGCAACGAACAGGCGGCCTGCGAGGCCCTGGCAGCTTATCCCGATGGAATGCAGGTCGGCGGAGGGATCCATCCCGACAACGCCCGGCAATTCATCGAGGCCGGGGCTTCGCATGTGATTGTGACCTCGTGGGTGTTTCGGGAGGGCAGGGTGGATTGGGATCGGTTAGAATCCTTGGTCTCGATGATTGGCCGGAATCGGCTGGTCCTGGATTTGAGTTGCCGGCGGCGGGACAATGAATACTGGGTGGTCACGGATCGCTGGCAGAAATTCACCCAGTTCAATCTCAGCCCCAAGAACTTGAGGCAGCTGGCGGTTTACTGTGACGAGTTCCTGATCCACGCGGCGGATGTCGAGGGATTATGCGGAGGAATGGATATGGAGCTGGTTGCTTTCCTTGGGATGCATTCGCCTCTTCCGACGACCTATGCGGGGGGCGCCCGGTCTTTGGCCGATTTGGAAGCGGTCACGGAGCTGGGGCAGGGGCGCATTGATCTGACCATCGGATCGGCTCTGGACATCTTCGGAGGAACCGGCGTGCGTTACGAGGACGTTGTGGCCTTCAACCGCCGGCACGCAAGGACCTGAGCAAACTTTTTTCACTATGCTGGAATGGATACGATCGGCCGGTTATTTGGGTGAGGCGGCGGGTTTCCTTTGGTTCCTCCAATTGTTGGGCTCAGCGTTCTTGTTGTGGCGCCGAAAGTGGATGGGGGCCGGTTGTCTCTTGACGATCGCGTTTCTGACTTATTTGGCGGGCGGCACGCGGTGGCCGGCGAATCGATTGGCCGATCTCGAGAAACCGTATGTCTGCAAGAGTCTGCGGGATGTTCCGGCCTGCGATGTCGTGATTGTGCTCGGAGGCGGTCTCGAACCGTCAGCCCACGGCGCCTTTGGTTTGGATCTGAGTTCCGCGGGAGACCGTTTGATCACGGGGATGCATTTGGTCCGGATGGGCAAGGCAAAAGCCTTGTTTACCGGCGGGGGATTCGAGACCGTGAACGGCCAACGGAAACTGTTCGGGGATTTGCTACGCGGCTGGATGGAAGCCTGGGGGTTTACCAATGCGACCATTGTGACGCCCGGCCCGGCGGCCAACACCCGCGAAGAAGCCCTCGAGTTCCAGCGATTGGCCCGCACCAACGGTTGGAAAACAGCCCTGCTGGTCTCGTCCGCGTTTCATCTGCGGCGCGCTGAGGCCGTCTTCAGGAATGCGGGCGTTCCGGTGGTGTGCGTCGGCTGCGATTTTCGCGCGTGGGGCGTGAGCGATTCGCAACGACGCTGGCTGTGGATTCCGCACCGCAATCGGCTCGAGCAACTGGATGTTTATCTCCATGAGGTATTTGGATGGTACGTTTATGCCTGGCGGGGATGGATTCATGATGACACTGGAGAAAAACTCGAGTCCAATGCCCCCCCGCAGCCCAAACCAGGCCCGGAATAACCCGGTTTGAGAGATGAGACCGTCAAAATTCCGGTTTGCGTGAGGACGTTTTTCGGAATTAATTAGGGGCCTATGGGATTGTTGACCGGAAAAAACGGCATTGTATTCGGGGTAGCGAACAAACGTTCCATCGCCTGGGCGATCGCCAAGGCATGGAGCGAAGCCGGGGCGAACCTTGCTTTCACCTACCAGGGCGACCGCGTCAAGGACAACGTCGAAGAACTGACGACCGCCTTTGGCCCGGACACCCTGCTGTTACCCTGCGACGTGACCCGGGATGAGGACATTGCGCATGTGTTCAACCAACTGCGGGATCGTTTTGGAGTCCTCCATTTGGTGCTGCATTCGGTGGCGTACGCCCCCCGGCCGGCTCTGGAGGGGACCTTCGCCGTCACATCCCGGGAGGCGTTCCGGGTGGCCCTGGATGTCAGCGCCTATTCGTTGGTCGCCGTGACGCGTGAGGCCGCCCCCTTGATGACCGAGGGCGGTTCTGTTCTGGCGATGAGTTACTACGGGGCCGAGAAAGTGATCCCGCACTACAACGTCATGGGAGTGGCCAAAGCCGCCCTCGAAGCGAGCACTCGGTATCTGGCCTACGACCTGGGCCCGCAACGGATCCGGGTCAATTGCGTCAGCGCGGGCCCCGTCAATACCCTCGCGGCCCGTGGCATTGCCGGCTTCTCGGAGATGCTGAAACACTACGAAAACCACGCCCCGTTGAAGCGCAATGTTCTGCCCGATGAATTGGGCGCGACCGCGACGTTTCTGGCGAGTGACGGCGCCGCAGCCATTACTGGCCAGGTCCTGTATGTCGATTGCGGGTATCAAATCATGGGCATGTAAAAACGCCATTACCACGAGACCGGGATGCGGAGTTCATCCCTGGTGGCTCGGCCCTCTCTTTACGAAGCCATGAATTCCATCAAAAACCATTGGGTGTCGGTCCGCAATCACCAGCGATCCTTCGCGGAGTACACCTATGTGTACCCGGTGATCTCGCGGCGTTCCCAAGGATTGTCGATCGGCGTCAACCTGAATCCGGACAAGATCTGCAATTTTGACTGTGTTTATTGCGAGGTCGACCGGCGTTCTCCCGGGAAGGCCCGAGAGGTGGATCCGGTGCGGCTGCAGGCCGAACTGGCCGAACTGGTCGATTTTGTTTTGGCCGGAGGATTGGCCGGGCAGGCGCGGTTTGATGAAGTCCCGGCGTTGATTCGTGACATCAAGGATTTCGCCTTCAGCGGCGATGGCGAGCCCACGATGATTCCCAATTTCTACGATTGCGTTCAGGCCGTGGTCCGTGTGAAGGAGGAGCGCGCCCTGACCTCGGCCAAGATCGTGTTGATCACCAACGCGGCCGGCCTGGATAAGACCGATGTGCGCCGGGGATTGGCATTGATGGATGAACACCAGGGTGAAATTTGGGGAAAACTGGATGCCGGCACGGAAGACTATTACCGCCGGGTCAATCGATCGCCGATCGTCTTCGAACGTCTGCTGGCCAATTTGTTGACCACAGCCCAGGTCCGGCCGATTGTCATCCAAAGCCTGTTCCTACGGGTGAAAGGCGAGTTGATCTCCGATGCCGAGCTCGAGGCCTACTGCCGGCGGTTGAACGACCTGGCGCGTGGAGGCGGGCGCATCAAGGAAGTGCATGCCTACACCATTGCCCGTCCTACCCCTGAGCCATGGGCCACCCGGCTTTCCGAAGAGGAACTGAACCGAATTGCGGAGGTCATCCGCCGGGCCACCGGGCTTGAGGTGCGCTGTTTTTCCTAAGAGCCTGTTTGAGTGCGCCGTGACAAAGGTGCAGAACTCCAGTGGGAGAGTAAACGAAACCCACCCGGCAACTTAAGCTCCAGCCGGTAGCAGCCGAGGCGAATATG
>JAKLHY010000079.1 GCA_022709905.1 Verrucomicrobiota bacterium
ACAACAACAAAATATGCCGGCAAACGAAGTGATTTTTAATTGTCACTGAAGTGAAGAATAAATGTCATTGACCAGGGTCGGCCACGGTGTAGGCAATCTCTTCGCGTACCAGCTCGCGGTAGCGCTGTCGCAGGCGATGCACGGCCGACTTTACCGCGCTCTCGGTCTGGCCCAGTTGGGCAGCGGCTTCGCCACACGAGACCTCGCTCTCCCCCGACACGAATTCTCGCAGGCGCTCGAACCACTCAGCCTTGCCCGCGACAACGGATTCGTCCCGCAGCCGGCTCAACGCTTGCCCCAGCAACGTCATCGCCCAGCGGCGCTCGTAAATCTTCTCCGCATCCAGCCGGTCCACGGGTTCGAGACGGTAGCGTTCCTCGGCTTCTTGTGCATCCAGGGAAAGGACCTTCGCTCCGCCGCCGCGCTTCGCGGCCCGGGCCCGGTCGCGCTGGTCCGAAAGAAAGTGACGCAGCGCCGCCAGTAGGAACGAACGGAACTTGCCTTTCTGGGGACCGACCTGGCCGAGGCAGTTCTTGGCCAGCAGCCGGGCGAAGAACTCCTGCGTCAGGTCCTGCGCCTCTGGAGCACCGAAACCTTCCCGCCGCACGTACGCATAGAGCGGATACCAGTAGGTGCGGCACAAACACGCGAGAGCTTCCGTCGCGCGCGGGTCGATGCCTTGGCCCGCCGCTAGCACGACGCTCCAGTGTGTGGTGGCGAAAACACCACTTCGCGTTTCAGCCTTTTCACTCTCCTTGCCTGAGGGAGCCATGACATATCATTACCAAAGCGACCGAACAAAACACAGTGAAAAGAATTCCCGAGGTCGGACAGATCCGGAGCCCTTGCCTGCTGAATAACGCAAGGCTTGGTCAACCGCCAAACTCGCCGGACCATAAGGCCTCGGTAAAACCACGATACGGCCAGATCTCGATCCCCGTCGTTGGCAATAATTCCATATTGGCTCGAAACTGCTCCTTTTGGGGTCAGGTCAGGGGCCAGGGGTCAGTCCTCACTTTTAACACTGGGCTTTCTTCCAGACCGCTTCGCCGAACGGAGCAGATTCGATGCGTGCGTCGACACACCCATTGTTCAGCCGTCGGGCGATCCACCCCAGCGTCATCGTCGTCTCCTGCCACAACCGCCGCGCGATGCGCACCTTGCCCGGATCCCCCTTCCGCCGCTGGGCCAGATCGGATGCCTCCCAGCCCAGCTCCGCCAATTCCTCCCGCACCAGCCTTTCCGCCTTCGCCGCCCCACTCTCCTGCCGTTCCGCCCCGTAATGCTGTGCCCCCACCCGCTCTGACGTGCGGGCCAGCAGTTCCTCGGACTCCGCCATCAACCCCCGCCGTCGTTCCGCGGAAGGACAAGCATGTCCTCAAGGCGCCTAGCGCAACCGGAAGAACTTCATGATGTCGTTTGCCGGCACAGTCATCTGCTTCAGTCCGGGCGTCGCCACGTCATTGACCGGCAGCCAGGGGCCTTGGACGGTCGGCCCACCTTCCACGGCGTAGTTCATCCCCGTCGGGGCGGGCCAGGTGAGCTGGACGGCGCGCTCGATGCCGATCGGCGGGACTTCATACGTCCGCAACTCAAAGTTGTCGAAGGTGGCCTCGGCGGGCGGCAGCGTGCCGTCGGTGTATTGAAACACCCCCAACCACACTAAGGCACCGCTGGTCCAGGGTGCGCCACTGGGATCGTCCTTGACCTGCACGGTCACGCCCGTGATCGCGGCGAGCTGCGGTGAGTCCAAACTTGGATCAGAGGCCGGCGTATCCATGATGCTTCGCTCGTAGAGGACAGCCCCGCCGTTGCCCTTATCCAGCACCCGGGCGGTGAGGATGACATTGGGACCGGCCGGGGTGAGCGCCAGCACCAGGATCTCGTTTGTGTTCCGCGTCGCCAGTCGGTCGGCGCTGAGGCACGTAAACCCGCCGCCGCCGTTGTGCTTGCCGACGCCGACGTAATCGCGGCCCTTCACCATCCAGTAGCCGACGCCGGGACTGTGGTAGAGCGTCAGAGCGGCGCCTGGAGCGGTTCCACTGAGCGACACCAGATCTACCCGCGCCTCGAGGCGCTGGCCTTCTTTTACGGTCCAGGCTCGATCGGGGCTGGCCCACGCAGTCGTGTCCCCTTGAGTTACCGTCGGAATACCCGGCCACTGTCCACGGATGGTCAATTGCCCGTTGGCCTGGATCACGTTGACAGTGCCCCGCCCCGCGCCTTGACCCCAACTAGGCGGCGAGGAGTCATCAAAATTGTCGATCACGGCAATCGTGGTCACGGATGCTGGCTTGATAGTCCCGGAGCCCAGGTAGGGAACGGGCGGGTCAAACGGCGCCCCCGGCCCCTTGGTGATCGTCTCTTCCAGCCGCAGGCCGTCGATGGCTCCGCCAACGCCATAGCCAGTCAAGGTAATGACGTCGCTGCCGTCGGGTTGGGCGACGCCGTGGTAGTTGCACTGCCACAGGCCGCCGGTGGGCGTGAACTTGGGATTCGCGGGATCAGTCACATCCCACGTGCCGACCTCCTGGTAGGCCGCGCCGCTGAACAACGCGGCGCCGTCGGCCTGGTAGGCCAAGTCCATGCTGGCCTGGAACCGGCCCGTGGCGCGCGGATCATCGGCTTGGACCATCAGGACATGGACATTGCCCTTGAGCGATACCTGGCCGGCCGCGTTGGTGCACAGGATGCCGGGAACCGGCACGCCCACCAGGTAACCGGTGCCCGTGATGGTTGGTGGGGCAGCGGCAGCCAGCGGCAGAGCCGCCACCACCAGGAAAGCGAGTGTGGTCAATGGGCCCGAAGCGCAGGCACAGCCTCCGGTCGATTGTAGGCGGGGTGTTTTCATGAGGTTCCTTTTGTCGGTTTGAGTCTTAGTTGTGAACGCAGTCATCGCATTCACCCAGGTTCTACGACGAATCGTCCGCAGTGTTACGGATTATCTTCGCGGACTCATTGACGAGCCGCCGGGCTTGGCTTCGGGAAAGCCGCGCCTTGCGGAGGTTCTCGATCGCCGTCAACTCCGCTCACCGGTGTAAACAAGGCAAACCCGGGAAAGGTGACCAGCGACCATGCCGTTTACCGAAGATCGGCCTTGACCTGTTTGGGCGGCTATCTCAGATTATGTCATTATGACACGCACAAGCATCATGCTATCAGAAGAGGTAAAACGGCGGGCGATGGCCGAGGCGCGGAAGTTGAAAGTCTCCTTTGCCGACTTCGTGCGCCAGGCGATCGCTGAGAAGCTGCCGCATCAAGGCAAAGGCGTTGATCGTCTCAAACGCCGACGGCAGGATCCCTTGTTCCGGCTGTGCGACCGACTCCCCTTGGTGAGCGGCGTCACCGCCACGGATGTCGCCGGCAACCATGACGACTACCTCTATGGCGAGACACCCAAACCGGCCCAGCGATGAACGCGGTGTTTGTGGATACCGGTGCGCTCGTGGCTCGCGTCCTGCCGCGCGACCAGCATCACGCAGCCAGCCGTCGAGGATGGGAGACCCTCGAGAATGTGGAGGTCAGACTCTACTCCAGCGAGCACGTGCTCGACGAAGCGGTGTCCCTGCTCATCCGGCAGGCCGGAGCTGAGTACGCCGCCCGGTGGGCGCGTGACCATCTGGCGTCCGAAGAGATCGTCTGGTTGAACACGAGCCGCGAAGATTGGCACGATGCCTTGCGCTGGCTCGAGAAGTTTGCCGACCAGAAATTGAGTTTCACGGATTGCCTATCGTTTAGCCTGATGCGACGCGAAGGCATCCCGTCGGTCTTCGGCTTCGATCACCATTTCGCGCTGGCCGGCTACGAGCTTTGGCCGCGCTTATGAAGGGCGACCGACTCGGCCAGAGCATCACGAAACACTGGGCGGGCGGAAGATCGCCACTCTTGAATTGGCGCTTTCGCTACGATACCGTTGCGCCATGAGCAAGCTCGAAATGATTGAAGCCGAGGTTCGCGGACTCCCACCGCATTTCCAACAGCGGATCGAGGCCAAGATCAGCGAACTGGGACGGAGGCTGGAGAACTTACCACCGCTGGGACAATGAGGAATGATACGACCGGTCCCAGTGCCTTCGCTTCGCGTGCTCCGGAACCGCCCGGCGGTCAGGCAAGTTCATGGCTTGACCAGACGGAAGAATGCATTCGCACCGTCGATCGGCAGGGAGGCGTTGCTGGTTGTCTCCGAGCCGGGCAGATCGCGCCAGTCAGGATGGGTGAGCCGGGTGGCGCGCTGCAATCGTGCCAAGCCGAATCCTTCCCATGACAGCTTGAGGTCTTGGCCTTCCTTCGCAATCGACTTAACGAAAGGTTGCATCTCGAGGATGAGGAGCCCCTCAGTACCATTCGCCAAGAGGACCTGGTTACCCGCCACCGCCACACCACCGACGTTTGCGTAACGGTGCCCGCCGACTTGTTGCGGATGAGAAGGGTTCGAAATGTCGATCACTTCCAGACCCACGCCCTCCGAGGTCGCTACGTAGGCGTAGTTGCCAGAGACGGTGACGTCGGTTGCCAGCCCCCTCTTGAAGCCTGGCCATGAGCCTTTCAGCACGGGGTTGATGTCGCCCCCGATCCACTGTGCCGTAGCCGCCCAGGAAGAGTCCACAGGCCCAGGCTAATGCCCCCCGCGCTTGGAAGTTGAATCGAAGTGTTTTCATGATGGTATCGTGGATTGCGACATTACGCATTCACCCCGTTTCTACGATGAATCTTCCGAGTTGTTACAGGCTTTCTCGCCTGCGGTCCGCGCTGAAACCAATCCCGCTCAATCCCGGTCAGAAGCGAATGGTTATGCCTTCGGGGAGCTCCGTTAGAAGCCTGCTGGACCGCGCCAGTCCCCCGTCGCAGCCGCCCAAACCACCCGAGAACGCTGCGAACTCGACTGCGCGCCCCCCCCCGTGGTTCCACCCGGTGCGCGCCGGGACGTCGCGCGGTCCGGGCCTGCTGGTTCAGGGGAATCTGCATGTTCCTTTCCGACCTGCTCAAGGCTGACCTGGGGCGAGGACTACCCGGAAACCGAAGCTGCCGCCCCCGTAGCTGTTACCGTCCGGGGCGCGGCGGTGGCGGTGCGCCGACCGGCAGATCTGGGCGCCGTCGAAAAAGTCAAAGCCGCAATAGCTGCCGCCGCGGATCACGCGGTACGAGATCCCGAACCAGTCGGGGTCAGCCGAGTCGGGGTCGGCCGGGTCAAGTACACTCCCACCGGGCAGACTACCCGACCACCAGTCCTGGCACCACTCCCAGACATTCCCATGCATGTCATACAAACCCCACGGATTCGGCAGCTTCTGCCCCACCGGATGTGTCTGCAAGCCGCTGTTGCCATCATACCACGCGTAGTTGGTCAGGTTCGTGTAGCCAACGGTCAGCCACGTCTCGTTCGTGCGGATGTTATAACCCGAATCATCCCCGTAGCTGAACCGCGTCGAAGTCCACGCCCGACACGCATACTCCCACTCCGCCTCCGTCGGCAGCCGATACACGCTGTTGGTGGCTATCCGCCCCGCCGCCCGCTCCCCTTGCGTGAGCTTGGCGCAGTAATTCGTGGCATCAAACCAAGTCACCTGCTCGACCGGACGGCTGAGGTTGGTGCCGAAATCTCCAACAGGCCAGTCGTTAGTCCGGACCCCATTGAACCAACTTGGATTACTCCCCATCACCGCCAGATATTCCCCTTGGGTCACTTCATACTTCCCCATCCAGAACCCCCGGCTGATCGTTACCGCCGTCTGTGGACCCTCCCAGTCCCGGCGCTCCACTTCATTTGTCGGGCTCCCCATCCGAAACGTCCCCGGCGGGATGAACACCAGGTTCGTGGGCGCTGCAAACACCACCGCTCGATAAAACCGTTGGCCGGTAGCCGGGGCTGACTTGTCAGCCCACAAATAAGGACTGGCGGGCAGTTGCAGAAACTCCAGACAGCGCCAGGCGCTCGCGTTGTTCGTCTGGGCCAGGTCCGTGACGTATTCGACCGAGTACACGGTGCCAACCGTGCCCGTGATGGTCAGCCCGGCATACAGTTTAAGGTCGAGTTCGGCCGCGGCTCGCGGCCCGGCACCCCAAACGGCCAGGCACAGCAGGGAAAGGAATCGAACGTGCGTTGAGTATTGTCTTTTCATGGTTCCGAGGGTTGATGGTTGCTCATGTTCCTGGTTTTGCCGTGCCTATCGCAGCCGGAAATACTTCATTGCGTCTGCGGCGGGCACGGTGACTTGCTTCATGTTCCTGCTTTCAAAGACCGGTTCCAGAACCGGCAACCACGGGCCTGTAACGGCGGACGCGCCTTCGACCGCGTAGGGCGCGGCCACCGCCGGCCAGGTGAGCCGCACGGCATTGGCAATGCTGAGCGAGGGGACGCTATAGCGCCTAATTTCGCAGTTGTCGAAAGTGACCTCGGCGGGCGGCAACTGACCGTCGGTGTATTGGAGCAGAGACAGGCAGATGTGGTCGATGGTCGTCAGGGGCGGTTCGGCCCGGTCCGGCGCGAGGAGGAGGCGCGAGCCGGATCGTTCCTCAAACTCATCCGCGCTCAGAGTTGGATCGGCGTTCGGAGTGTCCACGATGCTTCGCTCGTAGAGGATGGCGTCGTGATTCGCCTTGTCGAGCACCCGGCCGGTCACAATCAGATCCGGGCCGCGGCCCGTCAAGGCCAGCACCAAGGTCACGTTGGTATTTTTGAGCGCCAGGGATTCAAAGGTGAAGAACATGACTGGCCAGTCGGGTACGAATTTCCATAGCATCACGTACCGCTGGCTCTTGCTGAACCCGTAGCAGGCCGGCACGTGCTTGAGCTTCACTTCCGCTTCGGTGGCCGCGTCCGAGATCCCCACCAGGTCCACGCGCAGTTCGAGAGTCTCGTTGTTCTTCGCGTTCCAGTTGAACGGTCGCATCACCCAGCCGGCGGTGTCGTATCCTGTGACCGTCTGCGTGCCGGGCCAATTACCGCGCAGGATCAACTGTCCGTTGGTTTCGACGGCAGCGATGGACCCGCTGTTGCACCCGGGCGTCCAGCCCGTTGCCTTGCCATCCTCGAAGTCGTCGATGAGTGTCACGGTGCTCAGGGGCGGGGTGGTCAAGCTGCCCCGGCAAGTAAAAGAAAGCACCGGATCGAACCACGGCCCCGCGGGGCGAGTGAGGCTCTCGGTGGTCCGCATCCCTTCAATGGCGCCACCGGCGCCGGTCCCGACGAGGCTCAATTCAATACCGGAGTCTGCGTTCATTGTTCCACGCCAATTCATCTCCCAGCGACCTGCGCTAGGGGTGAACCGGGGACTCTGAGGGTCGGTCATGTCCCAGGTGCCGAGCTCTTGAAAGGCGGTCCCATACAGAATGCCTGAGCCGTCCGCGTTGAACGTTCCGTCGGTCAGGACCGTGCGTCGCCCGGCCAGGCGGGCGTTGCTGCTGTCCACTTTGAAAACCTGCGCATCGCCATGCAGGGAGACTTGGCCGGTATCGTTAGTAATCCACACGCCGCCATAGGGGTGTTCGATCACGATGCCCGTGGCGGTGTAAGAGGTGGTCGTGGCGGCGGAGGCGGGTGGAAGCCCCGCGGCGGGCCAGAGCAACGTGGCGGCGGCCACCAAGCCCCAGCGTGGAATCTTACCGAGCAGGTAGTCACTCAGCAGCAGCGAAGCAGGTGTGGTCAACCTACCCGAAGCGCAGGCACAGCCCCCGCTCGATTGTAGGCTTGGTGTTTTCATAGGTTCCTTTTGTCGGTATGAGTCTCAATGGCTAAGGCAGTCATCGGATTCACCCAGGTTCTACGACGAATCGCGGCAGATGTTACGGACTTTCTTTCGCACCGACCTCGGCTACGGCGCCGTCGAGCGAGAATTCGACCGTTTCTCCGCTCCGTTTAGCGCGGTGGGCGCGCTTCCGGTTCTCCGCCTGTTCGGGGTCGTCAAATCGTGGTCTTGAAATCCGCGCGGCTTTCGGCCATTTTACCTACGAAAGATGAGCCTGCTTGAACTGAAAGAGAGTGTCCTGGCACTGCCGGAGCATGAACGGCACGACTTCGTGGCCTGGGTGAACCGCCTGGAAGCGGACTACGAGGATGTGCCCGGCGAAACCCTCGACCAGCTCGCGGCGGAAATCTGGGACCAAGACGACCGCCATGCCCCTCCCACGCATCCAGCGCGGTGAGCTGTGGCTCGTGGACCTCGGTTATCTGGGCAAAGTGCGCCCGGTGCTCGTGGCCAGCGTCCCCTTTCTCGACCACGAGCGCGCGTTGTGCATCGTGGTGCCGCATACCACCTCGGTGATCAATACGCGGTTTGAGATCATCCTGACTCACCCCGCCTTGAAGGCTGGAGCCTTTGATGTGCAGCAGACGGCCGCGGTGCAAGCGGTGAAATTCGTCCGGCGGTTGGGTGCCTTGAGCGCGGAGCAGATGGCCACCGTGGAGCAAGCCCTCGTTCAAGTGCTGGGTTTGAAGCTCGCTCAAACCGACGTGCGGCCTACCTGACGGGCCGTGTGCAGCGGTCTTGGAGCCACCGAATATCCTGGTTGTTGGGCGACCGCACTTCCGGCGGATAGCCCGATCCGGAAGGCGTTAACTTGGCCGGTATCGTGCGCGGATCGAGCCATTTCTTGGTCTCCACGTGGCCGTCGGCGAACGAGAAGCTGCCCGCGCCGTTGTGAGCGCAAGCCGGGTAATCGAAGAAAGCAGTGGTGCCGGGCTTATCGGGGGAACCATCCATCGAGAGGTAGAAGACACCCTCGCCCAGCGTTTCCACCCGCTCGTCCAAAAACACGAAGATCTGGGATGGACCAGGGTAGAGCATGTCCCCCAGCTTGTAGTAGACGGTGAAGCCGCTGAAATCCAGCCACGGCACGCCGCCACAGGTGCGTTCCGAGGGACCGCCCACCGGCGGATTGATACTGTAGCTGCGCACCCGCGGCATGCGTTGCCCCTGCGGGTTGAGGCCAGTCGTCTTATCGGCGGGACAGCGCCAGACAGCGGGTGCCTTGGCGCCTTGGTTCCATAGCGGACTTTTCTCCAGGTCCTGTGCCACGTCCCAGTTGTCACGTTTCTGCGGATTGGTCAGGTCCAGCCAGCCGCTGACCCAGACATAGGGCGAGTTGGGGCCGCCGTGCGTCCCGCAGTTGTGGCAGAAGGGGAGGCGGTCGTCGGAGTCCCCGGCGTAGAAATGCCAAGCCAGGGTGAGCTGCCGGAGATTCGACTGGCATTGGATGCCTTGGGCCTTGGTCTTGGCTTTGCCCAGCGCCGGTAACAACATCGAGGCCAGGATGGCGATGATCGCAATGACGACCAACAGCTCGATGAGGGTGAAGGCGGATCGCCCGAGCCGGAGGGATTCTACAGAAGGAAACGAAGATAACGAAGGGAAGGCAGGAACACCTATCTGAGCAGCCCGCATCCCCAATCTTCGTTCCCTTTGTTGCCTTCTGTTAAAGATCATGGTGTTTCCTGTTCTTTTTCCTCGGCCGCAATTTCCTCCCAGGACGGCGCCCGATAGAGATCCGCCACCCCGGACCAACTCAGCCCCAATAAGGTGTTCCCGTCGGGCGAGAACTGGGTCCAGCCCGTAAATTCCCCGACACTTTGCAGGCTGATCAGTTGGCGTTGGATGGTGTAATCCCAGACGACAAGCGCCGGCTGCAAACGCATCCCGATTTCACAACCAGTGACCAACCGCTGGCCATCCGGCGAGAAGGCCACCGAAATAACTCGGTTGGCGTGGAGTGACAGCGTAGCAAGTTCGCGGCGTGAATCGACCTCCCAGACCCGGGCGCCACCCGAGATGGTGGCGGCAAGGAAGCGGCTGTCGGCCGAGAAGGCGGTCATAATGGCGGTGGACTGAGATGGGAACGCTGCTTTCAATTCGCCGGTGGCGTAATCCCACAGCTTGACGCCCATGAGCGAAGGAACCGCAAGAAGCCGTCCATCGGGCGATTGTGCCATAACGAGGGCCTCACTCACGTCGATTCGTCCGAAGGGAATCTCGGCCCAGGACGCCACGTCCCAACGCTGCGCCGCGATCTGTCGGTTCCACACCATGGCAAGGGACCCGAGCGTCTTGCCGCCGTCCCAGAAGCGAAGGCCAAAAATGGGGATGGATTGTGGTCGAAACTCCTTCACCAGTCGCTGGTCGCGCAGGTCCCATATCTTGATGCTACCGTCCAGGCCGCCAACGGCCAGGAGGCGCTCGTCAGGCGAAAGCGCCACGCTGTGATGGTTGGTGCCCAAGGCTGGAAGCCGCTGGATCTCCTTCGCCGTCGCGACTTCCCAGATGATCACGGGATCCCTCGGTGACGCCGTAATCAGGCGCCGGCTATCCCGGGTAAACGGCGCGCCGTAGGGTCCCACCCGCACCGGCAGAACCGCATGGGACCGACGGCGAAGATTGGACTTCAGATCCCAAATCCGGACCGATCCGTCCAGGGCGCAACTGACTAAGGTGTTTCCATCTCGGAATAGCGCGAGACCCGAGAGACCACTGGTATGTCCCCGGAGCCGATCAAGCTCCTGTTTCTGCGCCACGTCCCACACTCGGACGGTTTGGTCAGCGCTCCCCGAGTAAAGGGTCTTTCCATCGGGCGCGAAGACCAGCTTCGAAACCCAGCCCCGATGGCCCTCCAAGCTCCCAGTTGGGGCGCCATTCACTGTATCCCACAAGCGGATTGTGCCGTCCGAAAGACCGTGGCCCGACGCGAGGAGTCGGCCGTCGGGCGAGAAGGCCAAGGCCATAACGCCGTTCCCCTCGGTTGGGGCGGGAATCGTCGTGCGGATCAGACCCGTCTTCAAGCTGAGCAGCCGAATGCTGCCGTCCATCTCCCCGAGCGCGAGGGTGGCGCCGTCTGGAGAGAACAGGGGAACCCGGCCCACATCATTCATCACCCCTAAACCGGGAATCTCGTTCGAGATTTCGCCCGTGCTCACTCTCCAGAGGCGCAGTCGAGGTTCCACGTCGAAGGTGGCCAGCCATTCGCCGTCCGGCGAGAAGGCTAGCGAAGTGACGGGCGTGGGTTGCGCGAGGGTTCGTACGATCTGCCGCGTGGTGACGTCCCAGAAGCAAACCACGGGACCCTGGGTGTCTTGGTTAGCCGAGGCGAACAGGTTTCCGCCGGGGACGAACGCCATGGCCCGTGGTCGGCTCTTGTTGGTGAGCGTGCCGGTTTGTCGACGCCTCTCCCAGTCCCAGAGGTCGATGTTCCCATCCCCCTGGCGCACGGCGAGCAGACTCCCCACTGGCGACAGTGCCAGGTTCTCAAAGCCAGCTGGTTGCTGGATGAGGGTGAATTGTTCGTCGCTGCGGCACTGACCCCAGAGATAGCGCCATTCCCAGCCGCGCAGATCCCTCTGGATTTCAGATTTGAGATTTGAAATCTGAGATGGTCCCTCAGGGCGGTACTTGTCCAGGGTCCGCCGCGCCCCGCCAAGATCACCTTCCTCCAAGGCGCGTTGGACCTCTTTGATGTCACCCGCATAAGCATGGCGCAGGGCGAGCCGTTCATTGGCTTGGGCGGTGGCGCGTTCTCGATCCGCCCGGCGCCATTGCCAGATGATCCCGACCAAACCGCACGTAATGGCCAGGATCAACGCCCCGCTTAAGGCCGCCCGCATCGGCTGCCGCCGGCACCATTTCCAGGTCTTGCCAATGGTTCCCACGGGCCGCGCCTGAATCGGCTCGTCGGTCAGGAACCGCCCCAGTTCATCCGCCAGTTCCTGGGCGGTCTGGTATCGTCGAGATTGCTCTTTCTCGAGGCACTTCAGGCAAATGGTTTCCAGATCGCGCGGAATGGTCGGATTCAAGAGCCGGGGAGCGACGGGCTCAACTTCCACCACCTGCTTCAAAAGCGTCGTCAGCGATTCCGACTGGAATGGGGGGCGGCCCGTCAGCAGATGATAAAGGATGGCCCCGAGCGAGTAGAGGTCGCTTCGCGGACCGGCCTGCTGGCCGGCGGCTTGTTCCGGCGGGAGGTAGTTCGGCGAGCCCACCACCTGGCCAGTCACGGTCAGTTCTGCGTTCCGCGTTCTCCAGGCGCTTCGCCAGACCAAAGTCGGTGATTCGGGGCCGGTCGTTGGCATCGATCAGGATGTTGGACGGCTTCAGGTCGCGATGGATGATACCCTGTTGGTGCGCATAATGGATGGCCTCGGCAATACCCTTCACGTAACCGGCGGCGCGGCGGAAATCTGAAATCTGAAATCTGAAATCCGAAATCACCTTCGTCAGGTTGCGTCCCTCCACATAATCCATCGAGAAGTAGTGCTGGCCATCGGTTTCGCCAATGTCATGGATGGCGACAATGTTGGGGTGTTGGAGGTTGGCCACGGCTTCGGCTTCGACTCGGAAGCGTTCCACCTGGGTCTTGGTGGCCAGTTGCCCCGCCAGGATCATCTTCAGGGCTACGATCCGATTCAGGCTCTTTTGCCGAGCCTTGTACACAACACCCATGCCACCGCGGGCGATCTCTTCCAGCAACTCGTAGTCGGCGAAGGACGCCTTCACGTGCGGGCTGCTGCCCGCGGACATAGCGTCGGTCTCATCCCCTCGCGGGTCCGGCGTCAGGCCCTCTCGCAACAAGCAGGTCGGGCAGAGCCGTCCGGCGGCGTATCCCTTCAACACCGTCCCGCATCGCTCACAGGCTCGACGGTCAGGCATAAACAGTCCGTTCCAAGGTTCGGGCGTCCATGGCTCTTCTACGCCACAAACCGTCGATTGTTACACCGCGCCCTTCTGGATTGCGGTCGGTGTTCATCGAGCCCCGCTGATCACTTGGATCAAGTAGCGGAGTTCATCATCGACCTCGTTTGGGTTGCTGACAGTGTGGGCCACCTCCGCCCGCAAGCGTTCACGGTAATGCTCGCGCAAGCGATGGACCGCCACGCGAATGGCACCCTCCGTCATTCCCAATCCGTCCGCGATCTGGGCGTAGGACGCCGGACCGTCCGTGCCCCAAAGGAAATCCTGCAACGCCTCAAACAGCTGCGTCTTGCCAGCCTTGGCATAGTCTGCTCGCAATAAGCACAGCACCTGCTCGAGCAAAGTCATGGCCCAGCGCTCCTCGTAAGCGCGCTCCGGAGTCATCGTTTCTGCGAGCTCAGAAGCATAATGATCGTCAGCCGTATGAATGTCCCACGGAATCTCGACCTGGCCGCCGCCTCGTTTGAGCCGATGGTCTCGTTTCCAATCATCGGTCAGAAAATGCTGCAGCGATTTGAGCAAGAACGTGCGGAACCGGCCTCGAGCCGGGTTGGCGAGGCTGAACGACTTTTTCTGCAGGAAGAGCGCAAAAAACGACTGGGTCAGATCTTGGGCTTCTTCCAAGCCGTAACCGCGCCGTCGGACATAAACATAAAGAGGCTGCCAATAGGTGCGGCACAGGTTCTCCAAGGCTTCGGCCGCCGGCGGCGATACCGAGTCGCCCGCCGCCAGCACGACGCTCCAATGGGTGGTGGCGAACACGCCCCTTTGCGTTTCAGAATTTTCACTCTCCTTGCCTGAGGGAGCCATGACCTGACATTACTCCATAGACAGAACAAAGCACGGTGAAAAGAATACCGGAAATCGGGTGGATCCGGAGCCCTTGCCTGCTTACTAACGCAAGGCTGGGTCAACCGCCGAATTCGCCCGACCAAAGGGCTGCCACAAAATCCCGATGGCTGATGAGTTCGTGGTGCAGCCAGGTTTCGAACAACTCGCCGAACACCGGCGTGCCCGGCGAAACCTGCCACTCCCGGGAGGCGGCGTCAGGCAACGATACATCTCGCCGCTTATCCAGCGATGGGCGGCGGCGGAGAAATGAAGGGGGTTCCACCAGAAATACCGGTTCGGATCGCAACCGGGACAGCCGTCGGCCACGCCGGTGACATTGGTGAAACCGTAGGCCGTCGGATCGACCAACACGCGCAAGGAGAGTTCCCGCAGATGATGGCCAAAAGCCGCTATGGGGGTGGTGCGTTCAATGGGTTAACCGTGGGTACGCCCATGGCTTGAAAATCCTTTTCGTTTTTTGTGGCCACCGTGCGACCATTGCGCAAGGCGCAGGCCGCAATCAGGCCATCCCCCAAGGTCGGACGCGCCTGGCCACTTCGGATGGCGTCGCCAATCAAACGGCCAGCCTGGTCAAAATCAGCGCGGTCAACCGGCAAAGAAGGCGTGCAGGCAATGACCTCTTCAAAATAGCGACGTGCTTTTTCGCGGGTGGCAGGCCGCATGGGAGCATGAACGCCGACGAGGAATTCAGCGCGTACCCTGTCACAGGTCGCCACGTCTCCTTGATCGGCCAGCCAATTCGCGATCACCGCCGGTTGCCGCTCGCCTTCGACCCAAATGTCAGTGTCGATCAATAACGGATCGTTCATGGTTCTCCTCGACTGGAATTCAATATACGAACCAGCCGTCGTTTAATCAAAGTTGGCCCAAGAGTACAGAGCGGCTGGGTAAGAGCGATTGACCAGGTCATTACGAAGGAATACACTTCCACCATGAATGCTGTGGAGTTCACCACCGAGCTTTCGGATTCGGGCATACTGCGCATTCCCTCGGAAGTGGCTGCGCAGTTGCCGAAGGCTGGCAAGGCCCGAGTTATCGTTCTGACGGACGGCCAGACGGAGGATACGGAGTGGCGGCAGGGTGCATACGCACAGTTTCTCCGTGAGGATCCCCCAGAAGACGCGATCTACGATTCCCTGCGCTGATATGTTCGGCAAGGTCTTCCTCTGCGAGTTTCCACTTACCTCGGGTGCTGCCGGCAAGGTTCGCCCTGCTTTGGTCTTATTCGATCTGCAGATGGATGCACTGATTTGTCGGGTGACCTCGGTAGTCCGGAGCGGTCCGCTGGATGTCGCATTGCTGGATTGGCAGTCGGCCGGTCTGCTTAGGCCTTCGGTAGCCCGCTTGGATCGGCTTGTGACTGCCGAACGCACTGTGTTCCGTCGTCGACTTGGCCTACTGAGCGTTCGGGACCGGGACGCAGTACGAGACCGGTGGAATCAAGAGATGAGGCTATGATTATCGGGGCCAACCAACCAGTGGAGCGAATGGTGGCGGGCGGACGTGATTTGCAGTCTCGGGCACAGTGGGCCGCCGCCATCGCTCACTTTTCACGTTAGGTCACTGAGCATGCACCGCGACTTCAAGATCAAGAGGGGCATCTACCTCGTTCAGCCGCCGCATGAACTCGATATCCACAACTTCTACGACTTTCAGGAGCTGCGCTATTCAGTCGCCGAGCGGACTTGCTCTTTCCTGTGGCGGCGTTCCAAGCGCAACGGCGTTCCCGCGAGCCTCCCAGCCTCTGCCACAATCGAGTTCCGCGGCGTCACCGAGTTCCGGTTCCGGCCCCGCGAGCCCAAAATGCCGTTTAGCGAGGACGACTGCGTGCGCAACTTCGGTTACTGGACAGACGAGAATTGGGCGGAGGACTCCGTGATGATCTGCAACGACCCTCAGACGAGTCACACGGAATGTCTCAACGCCATCGATTTCATGTCTGGCGCCCTTGTTATTGTTCAGGCAGACTCCGCACATGCAACAATCGTGCCGTAGCAAAATCACTGGACCGAACGCGGGCGGGCCGCGTCAGTTTCCAATTTGGACGCCACTGGCCGCCCGCGTCGGTCAGTTCTGGCGTTAGGCCACTTCGCATTAGCGCTATTGACACTCATGCCCACTTGCCCGCAACCCCCACCACCCAGAAAGCGAGCACTTGCTCGGCTCGCGCTCGCGGCCTTGGCTTCGCCAGCCACCCATGTGGCGACGGGCGCATTCGTTCTTTCGCTGGACATGCTCACCGGCCCGTTTCTGATGTTTCCCATTTTCTTTGTTCTGCCCGTGAGCCTCGCGGCATGGTTTTGCAGCCGTCGTTCGAGCATGAGTCTAGCCCTTCTCCTCCCGGTCGGTCGGGCTTGCATTGCCGCCTTCCACGAGTTTCCCCAGCCCCTGCCCTTTGTCCTCGCAAATGGGGCCGTTCGCATTGCCGTGCTTCTTATCATCTCCTACTTGGTCAGCCGCACGGCAAACCAGAGCAGAGAGTTGGAACGGAGAGTGAAGGTGCTGGAGGGCCTGCTCCCCATTTGTATGTTGAACGACGCCGCGGGGAAACGGGCCCGTCCTACCTTTGCGGAAAGTGTGCGGCTTTCTCGGGTACCGGAAAGGTCTTGGTAAATCCCCGACGTTCCTCCCATCTCCGCGAACCGGTCTGAAGGATGGCCCGGGGTGGGAATCGCCTGGCTTTGCCCCCACGCCACGCCTTCCACCGGGCGGAAAACCGGAGGTGGCACAGACCCCAGCGGACCACGAGGCAGTTCCTCGCACGCCCTGGCGCCGGAATGGATGGAGGAACGGTCATGATGTCGGCGGCGCGCGGGCCGACTCCACCGGATGCTGACCACCATGCCACCGAGCGACGCAGACCATGGGCCGGTCACACCGCGGACAGAGGGGCGGCGGCATGGGCCCCTTGGCCGCGGGCAAGGTGTGCGCCTCGACGAAGGTTTCCGCCCTCTCCAACTCGTCAAACGGATCGGCACCCTCGTCTGGGACCAAGGGCTCCAGCGCCGGCTCGCCGGTCGAGCCCGGGGCCGCCCCAGCCAGTAATCTCTGCACGTGCTCGCGTTTAGCCCGGGCCGCCGGATGCCACCAGCCAAACCGGCGGACCCGATGGAATCCGGCCGGCAACACATGCTGCAAGAACCGCCGGATCAGTTCCTCGGTGCTCATCACCAAGGACTGCCACCGGCCTGGCGCGCTCTCCCGGTAGGGCCATCGCACCCGTCCGTCGGGCAACCGCGGCACCGCCCGATTGCCCGTGGCCGTCTTGAAGACATACCGGCTCAAATACTGCAGGACTTGTTCTCCCGACCCCGCCGCCTGACTGTGCGTCACCCACCGTTGTTTCCACACCTTGGCGGGGATCTGCGCCAGCGCCTCGGGGGCCTCGCGTTCGAGCCATTGCCGGAAGCCGGTGCGGAAATGATCGCTCAAGGGCTCGACCCGAAGCAAAAACCCTCGGCGCGCCGCCACCCACTCTTGCCCATCCAGGCTCAGACCGCCGCCGGGCACCAGGTAATGGAGATGGGGATGATAAATCAGCGTGCGGCTCCAGGTGTGCAACACGCCGAGCATCCCCAGTTGGGCCCCCAGGCGCTTTGGGTTGGCCGCCAGATCCTGCAAGGCCTGGGCGGTGGCGGCGAATAGGGCGTCGTAACCCAGTTGCGGATGGGCGCCACCCCTTTTGGCAGATTGCCCCCGGTGCCATTCGTTGGCCAGGAAGTGATTCAGCGCTGCCAGCAGGAACGAGCGGAACCGCCCACGTCCTGGATCTGCCATGCCAACCCATTGTTTGGCCAACAAGCGCGCAAAGAATTCCTGGGTCAAATCCTGGGCATCCTCCGGCCCGTAACCGCGACGGCGGACGTAGGCATATAAGGGATACCAGTAAGTGCGGCAGAGCTGCTCGAGGGCGGCAGCGGATTGCGGCGTATCCTGCCCACCCGCCGCCAGCACCACACTCCAGTGCGTCGTGGCATACACCCCCCATTGCGTTTCATCCCTTTCACTCTCCTCACCCGAAGGAGCCATGACACAACACTACCAAAGCGACCGAACAAAGTACGGTGTTAAGAAACCCGAGGCCGGGCTATGCAAAAGCCCTTGCTTGCTGAACTACGGAAGGCCTCGGGCAGGACATGTTCTCAACCAATTTGGCCCCAGGAGTTATGCGCGAGCAGGTTCGTTACTGTTGTGATCTGGGAAAAAACTGTCGATAAACTTGTCGATGTTTTTGACCGTATTTGTAAGTGCTTCCAGTGCAATGGAGATGAGCACAATGGCATGATGGGGGTCAGGGGTTCGAGCCCCCTCGGCTCCACCAACCTTCAGGGCAGGGGGCATTCCCAATCAACCATCTTGGATTTTACTAAGCTTCTTCAATCAGACAGTCGCGTCTGGTCCTCGAAAGCGAACAATTATTTCTCACTCCAGCGCCAGAACGCCAACTCGTTGAAGTTAAAGGCATCTGGAATCCGCCCACCGTTTCCTCACGGGGTGCTAACGCCTACGCGGTAGAAGAGTGGAACCAGACTCGGAGCGTTGGTGTCCGTGAAGCTCGTTGTGCCGGGCTGGCCAGGCAGGTTCGTGGTCAGCATCATGAACGACGGTGAAGCCCCCAGGTCGCTGGAGCGCTCCAGGACGTAGCTAATGCCGAGCCTGCTCTCCCAGCGCACGGTCACGTTGGTGCCATCGCACACCGGCGACAAGAGGCGTAGCACCGACATCGCATTCGTGGGATTGGTTTGGCAACGCCACTCCTGCCAGGTGTTCAGTCCATCGTCGTCAGGATCTGTAGCATCCGCCGAGCCGTCGGTAGACAGACCATATTGCTGCAACCAGGCGTAGGCAATCACCGAGCCCGTCCCTTGGAACTCGTAGGCGCCGATGTCGATCGTGCCGCTGAGGAGGCGCGGAAGGCCGTCCAAGTCTGTGGAACCATGGGCGTAGGCATTAAGGCCGGCGTTGATGCAAGGCGAGTTGGATTGCAGGCGCAGGTTGCCGTTGGCGGGATCCACGAACAACGGCGCGTTGGTGATGTTGCCGAGGCCCTTCGCAGGCAACGGAGTCGTGCAACAATAGTTGAGGGCAATCGGTCTGCCTTGCTCGGTTGAGTAATTCGCACCATATGGAGCCGTGTTGAAATAGACAATGCAGTTGTTCAATGTGCCCATGCACGCTCCGCCCCCGCCATCCCCATAGAAACCACCAGCCGAATTGCCGACCAGGGTGCAATTGTTTAGCGTGCAGTGGTAAGATCCGCCGCCCTCGTAGCGAGCCGAATTGGCGATCAGGGTACAGTTGTTGAGGGTGCAGCCAGACGAACCCTCGCCCTCCGACAACGCGCCGCCGCCGAATCGTTCCGCGGAGTTTCTGGCCAGCGTGCAGTTGTTCAGGATACTTTGCGCTGCTCCGCCGCCCGAACCGTAGGGGCCACCGGCGGCCGAGTTGGCAGTCAAGGTGCAGTTGTTAAGAGTGCTCAAATATACCCCGCCGCCGGATGATGCCGAGTTGCCGATCAAGGTGCAGTGCTCCAGGATGGTGCCAAACGCCCCGCCGGCGAAAAGCGCGGAGTTCGTGGCCAGCGTGCAGTGGGTAAGGGTGGCTGCGCCGGCGGACGTGAACTCGGGACCAGCCACGCCGCCGCCGCCCCGGTCGGCCGAGTTGCCCACCAGAACGCAGTTCGAAACGATGGCATACGATTCACACCAGATCCCGCCGCCACTCAGCTCATCGTCACCTATTCCAGCAGCCCAGACCCGCGTGGCCCCTTGGGTCAGGGTGAACCCAGACAGGGTGGCGCCGTTGGTGAGGTAGGCGCACCGGATCGCGCCGTCCCCATTGGTCTGGCCCGGCACCTGGTAGCCTTGGATCACCGTGAACTCCGGGCCGTTGACGCTGCGCACGGTGAGCGGCTTGTCCACCAGCACGCGATTCGTCATGGAGCCTACCAGCACCCGGCCGCCCGTGGCGTAGGTGCCATTGGTGACCAGCACCAGCGCTGTGCCCGCGACTCCGGGCGGGAGGCTGACGGCATCCACTGCGTCCTGGATGCTCGTGGCAGCCGTCGCCCAAGAGGCGAAAGGGAGGACCGGGTTGGTGCTGTCGGCGGCCACATAGAACACGGGCTGCGACATCACGTGGACCGTCACGGTCGCACTCACGCCCATCGAATAGGTATCGTTGTACGCCCACAAAACCACCGCATAATCTCCCGGTGCCGCCCATGCATGAGTAGCGCACGGCTGGTTTGTCGCCGTTACACCATCGCCAAAATCCCAGACGCTCGCAGTGGTCCGACCTTCCGTCAGCGCCACGAGTCTCACCGGATAATTCTCAGCCACCATTGTGTAGGTTGCGAGGATCCCTGCCTTCAAGGGGCCTGTTACGGTTTCCGCTATGTACTCGTCGCAGCCGATGGAGGGAGGATTGGCCCAGGGTTCGCCGTCAATGTCCGTGCCGGTCGTGTAGGCAGCGCTGCCTGCCCCGCGACAGGGAGAATTGGCGCTCAAGTGTGAGGCGCTGGCCAGCTGGGGATCGAGGCTGATGTTGCCGACGCCATTGGTCGGCAACGGTGTGGTGCAGCAGTAATCCAAGCTAACCCAATAGTTCCCGTAGTTTGCCCCGTCCGTGGCGGTGTTGAAATAGACGATGCAGTTTTTTAGCGTGCTGGGCGAACCCAGGACACCCTCGGAAACCCCGCCGCCGGATGAAGCCCAGTTGTCGACGAGGGTGCAATTGTTCAGCGATCCCCCAGCCACCCCGCCGCCACGGTATTGAGCAGAGTTGCCGGTGAGGGTACAGTTGTTCAGCGTGCTCTCAGCCGCCCCGCCGCCACGGTATTGAGCAGAGTTGCGAGCCAGGGCACAGTTGTTCAACACGCAGAGGCCTCCACCGGAGAGCCCCCCCGCTACCCCACCGCCGGATGAAGCCGAGTTGTCGGTGAGGGTACAGTTGTTTAGATTGCCCCTTGCTGCCCCACCACCCCAGCCGGCCGAGTTCCCGGTCAAGGTGCAGTAATACAATGTGCCGTTATCCACTCCGCCTCCATTCGACGAGGCGCTGTTGCCGATCACATTACAGTGGGAAACCAGCGCATTCGTGGATTCACACCAGATGCCGCCGCCGCATTGCTCACTCCCCCCCCAATCTCCATCGTTTCGCGTGGCCCCGTTAGTCAGGGTGAACCCGGATAAACTGGCTCCATCGGCCAGATAGACGCACCGAATTGCGCCGTCCCCATTGGTCTTGCCCGGCACCTGGTAGCCCTGGATCACCGTGAATTGATGGCCGTTGACACTCCGCAGCGTCAGCGGTTTTTCCACCGCCACGCGATTGACCAACAGGTTCGTCCCCACCGCCCGCCCCCCGGTGGCGTAGAGGCCGTTGGTCACCACGATCTCGTCGCCGGGCAGGGCCGCGTCCACGGCGTCCTGGATAACACGGGCGGCGGTGGCCCAGTTGGTGTAGGGCGGGGTTGGACTGGCACCGTTGACATCCACGTAGTGAGCTGTGGGGAGGCGATAGGTCCACAGTTCGAGGTTGTCGTAAGTGACGGTCGCGGCGGGCCTGGTGCCATCAGTGTATTGAAATAACCCGATGCCCGCCCCGGCATACGTGTAGGGCGCTCCACTTCCCTCCGGACCGAAGGCCAGGCGCATACCGGAGAGGGCCTCCACGTCGGCGGTGGTAAGCGTCGGATCGGAGCCGGGCGTATCCACGACGCTGCGTTCATACAGCACGAGGTTCGGATTATCCTTGTCCAGCACGCGGGCGGTGAGGATCACATTCAGTCCCACGCGCGTCAGGGCGAAGGCCAGGATCACGTTCGTATTCCTGATCGAGGCTTTGTCAAAAGAGAACAGGCTGACCTGGCTGATAGGGTATTTGTCCAGGGCAATGAAATCAGGCCATTTGAAGAAGCCGTAAACGCCTGACTCGGTGCCAAGAATAAACTTCACCGAGTTGGTGGCATTGTCATCCAGATGGATCAGATCCACGCGCCACTCGAGGGTCTGTCCCTGGCCAACCGTCCGGTACGACGTCGGCAAGCCCCCAAAACAAAAGGTGTCGTAAGTTGCCGACGTGTGCTGGCTTGGCCAATACCCACGGACGGTGAACTGCTGGTTGGATTCGATCAGCGCGCCAGTCCCATAGGTGACCCAGCCCGTCTGCCGATTATCATCGAAGCTGTCCAACACCGTGCGGGAGGTCGCGGCGGCAAAGCTCATGACATACAAGTGAGCCGCGGCACTGGTCACGGAGCCGCTGACATCGCTCACCACCACGCGGTAGTCAGCTTGGTCGCTGATTTGCACATTAGTCAGAGCAAGCACGGCGTTGGTGCGACCGGGGAGGTCCGATAGGTCCTTCTGCCACTGGTAAACCAGAGGTTCAGCGCCTCGCGCTCCGACGGTAAAGGTCGCGGTCGAGCCGAGAGCCGTGGCCAGAAGCCGGGGTTGGTTGGTGATGACAGGCTGGCTCTGGCCAGCCGCGACGCAGGCCAAGAATATCACGGCCCCGAAAAGGCTCTGTTTGGATTTCATGTTTTTCTTCGGCTTACGACTGTGAGGATTGGTTTTCGTTCGCGCTTCGGGCCCTTACTGCACTCCAAGACGGTAGAACAGCGGTGCCACGCCAGCCGCGTTGGTGTCCGTGAAACTTGTCGTGCCGGGTTGGCCGCGGAGGTTCGTGACTAGGGGCGTGAACAAGGATGGGGGAGCCAGGTTCGTGCCTCGCTCCAGGGAATAGTTCACCCCGGAAACGCTCTCCCAGATCACGGTGACGTTGGTGCCATCGAACATCGGCGATAAGAGGCGTAGCACCGAGAGCGCGGTGGTGGGATCGGTTTGGCAACGCCACTCCTGCCAGGTGTTTAGCCCGTCGGCATCCGCATCGGTGGCATCCACCGAGCCGTCAGTGGGCAGGCCGTATTGCTGAAGCCAGGCGTAGGAAATCACCGAGCCCGTCCCTTGGAACTCGTAGGCGCCGATGTCGACCGTGCCGCCGGCGAGGCGCGGAAGGCCGTCCAGGTCCGTAAGGCTAGAAGTGTAGGCATTGTTGCCAGCATTGATACAGGGCGAGTCGGATTGCAGGCGCAGGTTGCCACCTGCGTAATCCACGAACAGCGGCGCATGGGTGATGTTCCCGACGCCGTTGGTAGGCGTCGGCGTCGTGCAACAGTAATTCAGAGCAATGAGCCCCCCTTGCTCACCATAATAATTCCCGTCGTGCGTGGCGGTGTTGAAATAGACAATGCAGTTTTTTAGCGTGCTGAGCGAACCCAGGACACCATAGGACGCCCCGCCGCCGTATGAAGCCGAGTTACCAATCAGCGTGCAGTGGTTCAGCGTCCCTCCCGCGGCCCCGCCGCCCAACTCGGCCGAGTTGCCGGCCAGCGTACAATTGTTGAGCGTGCTCCCGGACACCCCTCCGCCTATCCCGGCCGAGTTGCCCGAGAGCGTGCAGTGGTTCAGCCTGCCCCTAACCGCCCCGCCGCCATGCACCCCCGCCGAGTTGCCCGTGAGCGCACAGTTGTCGAGTGTGCCTCCGCAAGCCCCTCCGCCGAAACCAGAAGCCGAGTTCCCGCTCAAGGTGCAGTAATACAATGTGCCGTTATCCACTCCGCCGCTATGCGACGAGGCGCTGTTGCCGATCACATTACAGTTGGAAACCAGCGCATTCGTGGATTCACACCAGATGCCGCCGCCGCTTTGCTCGCGATCAGGGAGTCCATCAGTCCGGGTGGCCCCGTTGGTCAAGGTGAAGCCAGCCAGGCTGGCGCCGTTGGCCAGATACACGCAGCGGATCGCGCCGTCGCCGTTCGTGGTGCCAGGCACCTGATAGCCCTGAATCACCGTGAATTGAGGGCCGTTGAGGCTCCGCAACGTGAGCGGCTTGTCCACCGCCACGCGGTTGACCAACAGGTTCGTTCCCACTGTCCGTCCACCGGTGGCGTAGAGGCCGTTGGCCACCACGATCTCATCGCCCGGCAGGGCCGTGTCCACGGCGTCCTGGATGCGCGTCGCGGCGGTGGCCCAATTGGTGTAGGGCGGGGTTGGACTGGCGCCGTTGATATCCACGTAGTGAGCTGTGGGAAGGCGATAGGTCCACAGTTCGAGGTTGTCGTAAGTAACCTCGGCGGCGCGGCTGGTGCCGTCGCTGTACTGCCAGGCAGCGCAGCCCACGTAATCCCCGGACGTGTACGGTGGGCCGCTCTTATCGGTGCCACAGGCGAGATTCATCCCGGAGGCGGCCAACACCTGCGCCGAACTCAGGGTTCGGTCTACCTGGGGAGTATCAACCACACTGCGTTCGTACCGCACCGCGTTTTGATGGTCCTTGTCCAGCACGCGGACGGTGACGATTACGTTCGGGTTGTCACGGGTCAGCGAGAGGGTGAGGACGACGTTGGTGTGCTTAGAGATGAGCGTTTCACAAGAAAACACGGCCATGGAATCCACCGGCCATTTGACGATCGTGACGAAATTGCGCCCCAGGTGGGAGCCATAAAACACTCCATTGGCCGAGCTGGCCACGACCAATTCCGATGCCGTGGCGAACTCGTTCATTCGCACCACGTCAATCCGCCATTCGCTCGTCTGGCCTTCCACTAGGCTCCAGTTGCTGGCTTTCATTCCCCAGCAGTAACTGTCTTCCCACTTCCTGGTGTGCACACCAGGCCAATATCCCCAGACGGTGAACTGTTGGTTGGTCTCAAAGAGCGCGAGTTGACCAGGGCCATGGGTGACCCACTTGGTCAGCTTGTTGTCATCGAAGTTATCGAGCACCACGCTGCTGGTCCGCAGGACTGGGGACATGGCGACCTGAGTCTGGGGCTGGTTGGTGACGACGGATTGGGCCGAGCCAGCGATGGCGGCGGCCAGGAGCATTGCGGTGGTGATGAGGTTGAGCCTGGTTTTCATATTCTCGCTAATTCACATTTCATGTTCCGGTCATTTTTTTACCGTTGCCCCGCAGGTGCGGGCTTGATCAGCAACACGGATTGCCGATTCTGTCCTCCAGGTACTCCGGGAAAATCTGAAAAAGGTTACAGCCCGTTGCGGGGATCGTCCTTCACACGCGCCTGGTTGAGAATGGAGGGACTGCTATTTTGTGCTGGGCACTCGGCTCAGCAGCCAGCGTAGGTCCGCGCGAACCAGTGCGTTGGCGATGGGAGCTTCGGCGACCTTCCGGACGCGGTGCGGGTACTGCCATTGGATCCTCATTGTTGCCCAAGCGCGAGGATTGACTCAACGCTGCGATAATTTGCGTTTCTCCGCCGCCTCGATCTCGACGCACGAGGGCGCATCCCAGAGATGGGCCACGCCGGTGAAAGAGCTGGCCATTACCGTCCTCCCGTCGGGAGAAAAGGCGACCTGGAAGAAGAATTCTCCTTCCCCCTGGAGGGAGAGAATTTCTCTTTGCGTCGCGAGGTCCCACAGTAAGACGGCGTCTTTGGCGCCCGAGCCGCCCGTGGCCAAGCGCCGGCCATCCGGTGAAAAGGCTGCTGCCCACACCATGCCCAAATGACCGCTCAAAGTCGCGAGTTCCCGACGTGCGAACACATCCCAGAGTCCGACGCGCCCATCCCAGCTCGCCGAGGCCAGCACCCGACCATCCGGCGAGAATAGCACCGCCGGCACTGCTCCCGTATGGTTCGTGATGGTAGTTACGTGCTGGCCGGAAGGAAAGTTCCAGAGCTTCACCGCGCCGTTGGCGTGCCCGGTAGCCAGGATCCGGTCGTCCGGCGACAGGTCCGCAGACCAGATGCCCGTATATTGCGTCTGCGCTAGCGGCACCTCCGCCCAGTCTTTGGTTCGCCAGATTCGAACGCGAACTGTGTGATCATTCTTGGCAACCCCAGTGATGAGGAACTTGCCATTGCGGGAAAAACGGAGTTGGCCGAACCACTCGAAAGGGACCTCGAAAGTCTTAACCAGACGTCGCTCCCTCCAATCCCAGAGTTTGACCTTGCCCGAAGCGTTACCTGCCGCGAGCCAGCGGCCTTCCGGCGACAGCGCCACGCCCCAGTTGTTACTGCCTAAGGCGGGCAGCCTTTCCTTGAGTCGCACCGATTTGGCGTCCCAAACCCCGAGCCATCCATTGGGGTCGGTTGTGATGAAGCTCTGGCTGTCGGGCGTAAAGGCGACGCCAAAACGGCGCACCACTTTCGGGTCGAGTGCCTCGGGCGCGAAGCTTGGGGCCTCGAGCGCAGCTTGGGAGCCAGGTCCGAAAGAAATGGCCAGAGTGGTGTGGCTCGAAGGCCGGTTGGTCGCAGTCTCGTCCCAGAAACAGGCGGTGCCCTCTTGACAACCACTTACGAGCGTTTTGCCATCGGGCAGGAAAGCCAATACCATGCCCTCACCCTCATGTCCCCGCCACCCAAACAATTCCGCCTGGTCAGCCACGCTCCAGATCCGGATTGCCCGGTCACCGCCCGCCGAAGCCAGCCGCCGGCCGTCCGGCGCGAAAGCGAGTGCTTGGACCCCGCCGGCAGGGATGGCCAATTGCCCGCGAGGCGCTCCGGAGGAGGCATCCCAAAGCCGGATGGTGCTGTCGAAACCAGTGGCGAGCAATTCAGTAGAAGGCGAAAAGGCCAGTGCCGAGATCCCGGTGCCCTCTTCGGTTAGGTTGGTCATCGCCACGACGGTTCCCGTTCGCCAGTTCAAGATGCGAATCCGCCCGTAATCTTCTCCAATCGCCAGCCGGGTCCCGTCCGGCGAGAACTCCACCACTCCCGCGCCCCCGTGTCGTGGGGGTGGCACCGAGAAGTTGGTCAGTGTGTGGTTGACCTCCCACTCCACTACCGCGATGGTTCCATCGTTGTCAAACGTTGCCAGAAAAGTTCCATCCAGGGAAAAAGCCACCGACCGGACTGGCGATGGCTGGTCAAGCGTGCGGCTGATCTTCCGTGCGTGCACGTCCCACACCTCAACCGTCGGCTCTGCCCGCGCGTTGCGAGTGCTCACGGCCAGCCAGTTGCCAGTGGCCGATAGCCGAAGGCTTTCGATCGAGGGGGAAGCGGGCAGCTCAGTCGCCAGCCGTTTGGAGGTCAAATCCCACATGGCGATCTTGTCACGCCCCGTTTGCACGGCCATCACCCTTCCATCGGTGGAAATGGCCACCGCGCCGAGGGGACCGGAATTCGTCTGCAGTCTGACGGACTCGTCGGCTTGGCAGGACCTCCACAGGTAGCGCCATTCCCAATGGCGGAGGTCAGTGGCAAGTGACGAGTGGCGAGTAGCGAGTGAAGAGCCGGCCGGGCGATGTTTCCTCAACAGACTGGTCGCGAGCCCAACGTTATTGTCCTGCAGCGCCCGTTGAGCCAGATTCATGTCCGCCGCATAAGCATTTTGCTCGGCTCGCAAGCGTTGGCGTACTTCTTCCTGCGCGTTGCGTTCCGCACGCTGCCACTGCCAGAGCACGCCGGCCAAGCCGAGCGCAAAGACCAAAACCAGAGCGGCGACCAGAGTGGCCCGCACCGGCTGGCGCCGGCACCAGAGCCAGATCCCCTCGACCAAGGTTGCCCGGCGGGCTTGGATTGGCTCGGCTCGCAACCAGCATTCGAGGTCTTCAGCCAAGGCTCCGGCGGAGGCATAGCGCTGAGTCGGTTCCTTTTGCAGGCATTTGAGGCAGATCGTCTCCAGGTTGCGGTCCACAGTCGGATTGAGCACCTGAGGTTTAACCGGCTCTTGATCGATCACCTGCCGCAGCGTCTCTAAGGGTGTGTCCGCATGGAAGACCGGTTGACCCGTCAGCAACGCGTACAAAACCGCGCCTAAGCCGTAAACGTCGGCGGCGGTCGTGACTTGCCGAGTTTTCCCCGCCGCTTGTTCCGGCGACATGAATTCGGGGCTGCCGATCACCCCGGTGCACCAAGTCAATCCCGCCTCTTGGTCCAGCAGCTTCGCCAGGCCGAAGTCTGTCAGGTAAGGCTGCCCTTGCGCGTCGAGCAGGATGTTATGCGGTTTGATATCGCGGTGCAGCACGCCGCGTTGGTGGGCGTAATGGGCCGCGCGGGCGATGGTCGCCAAGAGCTCCGCGCAGCGACGCAGCCACTCCGCATTCCGTACGGTGCACTCCGCATTCAGCTGGGCGAGGTTCCGACCTTCGATCAGCCTCATGCTATAGAAAGGCTGGCCCCCGTGCTGGCCCACCTCGTAAATAGGCACGATATTTGGATGATCCAGGTGTGCGGCGGCTTCGGCTTCGAGATGGAACCGGTCGACAAAAGCGGCATCGGAGAAGCGTCCTTGGAGCAGCATTTTTAGCGCGACCGGGCGATTGAGTGCGACTTGCCGGGCCTTATAAACGAAACCCATACCCCCGCGCCCGAGCTCTCCTTGCAGCTCGTACGCACCAAAGATCACTGGGTCCGTGGCACCGCCAGGGCCAACCGCGGTCGGAGAGACTTCGCGCGCGGGTCCCACCATCTCTAAGCACGATCCTGGGCCTTTCCACCCGGCGCCAACGCGCACCAGGCAGGCCGGACAAAACCCTTTGGGAGCATCTTGGGGCAGCCCTGCTCCGCACTCCGGGCATGTCTTTCCTTCGCTCATTGCATTCTCACATGCAGAGGGAGGCAAACACGTGCCGCATCTCTTGCTCAATCTCCGCTGGATCGGCTACAGTTTGGGCGATTTCCTCGTTGAACAGCTCACGGTAACGTTGGCGCATGCGATGCACCGCCACCTTGATGGCCCCTTCCGTCATCCCGAGCGCCGCCGCGGTGTCATGGTAAGTGACCGAGCCTCGGTCACCTAACAGGAAGTCTCGGAGCCGTTCAAAGGCAGCGCCCTTGCCTGCCGCGGTGAATTCCCCCTCCAGCCGCTCCAACACACGCTCCAGCAGGCTAATGGCCCATCGCCTCTCGAACAGCTTTTCCGCATCCATTTGCTCCACGGATTCCAGCCGGTAACGCTCCTCGGCCGAGTGGGCATCCAGAAAAACCATCGTTCTCCCACCGCCGCGTTTTTGGGCCTGGAGCTTGGCCAGTTCGTCCGCTAGAAAGAACTTGAGCGAACCCAGGATAAAGGAGCGAAACCTGCCTTTGTCCGGCCTGGCCCGCTGCAAAAAACCGCGTGAAAGGATGTGGAAAAAAAAGCCCTGAACGAGATCCTGCGCATCAGCCACCTCGTAGCCCCGGCGCCGGATATAGGCGTAAAGCGGAAACCAGTAAGTGCGGCAGAGCTTCTCCAAAGCCTCGGCCGCTTGGGGGGACTCCGCCTGGCCTGCCGCCAGCACGACGCTCCAGTGTGTGGTGGCGAACACGCCCCTTTGAGTTTCAGCTTGTTCGCTCTCCTTGCCAGAAGGCGCCATGACCTAACACTACCAAAGCGACTGAACAAAGCACGGTGAAAACTCAGAATAAGAAGGACGATTAGGATTATGATTACGATTATGATCGCCCCATGATCCCAATAAAAATGGCATTGTGGGGGTCAGGGCTTCGAGCCCCCTCGGCTCCACCAACCTTCAAGGCCAGGGAGAAACCCAATCATCAGTGCTAAGGCTTCTTCAACCAGACAGTCGCGTCTGCTCCTGAAAAGCGAACAATTATTTCTGGTAATATTTTAGGTCTTCACGCGCGAGTTTACCTGTTATGCCCTGGTTCGAGGTGTCGTCGTTGATGCATTACCTGGAGGTGGCCGAGACGACCCTGACGGTGCGCTTGGCGCGTCCTTATTACGCTGGCAAGGCCTGCGAGTGGACGCATCAACCTAAGGTGGACGTTATCATTCCGGCGTGTCAGGCACGTCGAGGATTTCGACCTTAGGATGCAAAAATTACTTCCGGTTTTTTCGGGAGCGCCGCCGGGCCAGCGCCGCTCTCTGGAGCGTCGGGTGTCGGCGCCGAAATCTGGGCTGACAGAAGACGGATAGATTTAAAAAACAGGTGGCATGCGACTGGCCGGATTGGCTGCAACCCCATTCGGCGCAGCACGAACGCCGCTCAGATGATGACCAAAAGCCGCTACGGGGCTGGTGCGGTCAATGGGTTAACCGTGGGTACGCCCATGGCCTGAAAATCCTTTTCGTTTTTCGTGGCGACAGTGCGGCTATTGCGCAAGGCACAGGCCGCAATCAGGCCATCTCCCAGGGTCGGACGCGCCTGGCCATTTCGGATGGCGTCGCCAATCAAACGGCCAGCCTGGTCAAAATCAGCGCGGTCAACCGGCAAGGAGGGCGTGCAGGCAATGACCTCTTCAAAATAACGACGGGCTTTTTCGCGGGTCGCAGGCCGCATGGGAGCATGAACCCCAATGAGGAATTCAGCGCGTACCGTGTCACAGGTCGCCACATCTCCTTGATCGGCCAGCCAATTCGCGATCACTGCCGGTTGCCGTTCGCCTTCCACCCAAACGTCAGTGTCGATGAATAACGGATCGTTCATGGTTCTCCTGATCTTTCAAAATACGTTCCATTTCCCCTGCCGTCTCGGAATCGGGTCGTTGCCGCCGAAGGATTGCGGCCAGTTCCAGCCCGGTCATGGACCCCGTTGATGGACTTAACCGGGCAACCGTTTTTCCTGACTTCACAATCTCAATCGTGAACCCTTGCTGCACCTTGGCCAAGAAACTGGACCAATGTCGGACAATTTCAGTTGCCGTTGCCTTCATGAATCCAAAATACACATTTTACACATTCGATGCAAGCCCGGTTCCCTTGGAGTCGGCCCCAGGATTTATGCGCGAGCCGGTTCGTTACTGTTGAGCCCGGGAAAAAACCGTCGATAAACCTGTCGATGTTTTTACCGTTAATGTAAGTCATTTCAGTGCAATGGTTATGAGCACGATGGCATTTTGGACGGCAGGGGTTCGAGCCCCCTCGGCTCCACCAACCTTCAGGGTCAGGGAGAAACCCAATCATCAGTGCTAAGGCTTCTTCAGCTTTTTCAATCAGATAGTCGCGTCTGGTCCTGAAGAACGAACATTAATTTCTGAGGCAGGCTTGGTTCAGGTTTTCCGTGCTTCCATTTTTTTCGGAATCCATTACTTAATGCGCATGGGCACGGTCCAAGAAAT
>JAKLHY010000008.1 GCA_022709905.1 Verrucomicrobiota bacterium
AAAACCAAACAGAAAAAGTAAATGACCATCACCCCTTGGCGAGTATCATGCCACGCCAGGGTTTTTCAGCGGAATCACAATTATACAATTGACCCTGCAAATTATGATGCTACAGTTCTGCAGATGGCGCGGCCTTTACCGATCCTACCGCCGGTGATCCGCCAACAGGCTATCAGAGCTGGACCTGCTTTCTAAGAGTGGCCAGCTTCAAAGGCCCCATCGCCTGCTACATTCCAGAGACGTGGAGCCAAATCGGCAAGCTTTCAACTATCCATTCATCCACGGTCGCGGACTCGAAGTCCGTCCGGGCATCATGGGGGGGGCATGCTTGCTCTGGACGCTTCGATGAGAAAGGCGCTTTCAAACGGGGGATCGCTTCGTGGATCAGCCGTCGTTTCAGCAGTATGCTTGGAGCGCCGAGAAAAAGGCGAAGCTGCAAGCCTTTGTGGAGACAGACTGTGTGCCTCCTGTGACCCAACAGGAGAAAGCACCCTGAAGCCAACGCCGATGACGACTTCGTTCAGCCTGTGGTCAAGACAGTATGGCAGGATTCAAGCCAGGGCGAAAACCTGGTCCATTTGTTCGCGGACTTCACGGAGTTGGTCGCGTCCACCCCCGGAAACCTCGGCGGCGGCCCAGCCGGAATAGCCAATCTCGAGGAGAGCCTTGCGCACCTCGGGCCAGGCGACATCGCCCTGGCCGATTTTGGCCCAACCGGCTTGTTTGCCCCAGTCTTTGACATCCAGTTTTACGATGCGCCGGCCCAAAGTGCGGATCCATTCCGCTGGCCGGCCGTATTTTTGGTGGTTCCCGAGATCAAATTGCAGGCCGACCCAGGGGGAGTTCAGTTCGTCGACGTAGTCGCGGAATTTATTGGCGGTTTGATTTTCGGGGCCGTTGTGCTCATAGAGGAACTGGTTCCAGACATTCTCAATGGCAATGTAGACACCGAGTTCAGCGGCCAAGGGGATCGCCTGCCGGATACCGGCTTGGGAACGTTCCCAAACCTCGCGCTCGGTGCCGTCGTTGCCATGGCCAACCACGAGGAGGACGGAGTTGCCTCCGACAGCGTGGGTGTCGCGCAAGGCCTTCTGGAGGTCAGCTAGAGCCTTGGCGCGAGTCTCAGGATTTTTGTCCGAGTGCCGAATATTCCAATGGGTTGAACAGACGGTGCCATCGACGGGCAATCCGGATTCCTGGATGGCTTTTCGGGTTTCGGCGACGTCCATGCCGGGGCTGTCCATTTCCACGCCGTCGAATCCCAGTTCTTTGAGCAGTTTAAACTTGTCCGTCAAGGGACCGGGGGTATTGACCATCCCGATCTTGAGGGATTTGTAGAGGCGCCCCTTGAGGGAGGAAGCGGGTTCGGCGGCTTGAACCGGAGTGGAAGACAGGGGGGCGAGCCAAGGCAGGGCGAGCAAGGCCGAGCTGGCATGCAGAAAGCCGCGGCGTGGGATGGTGATTTTCGAGGTCTGATGTTGAGCGTTCATAGGTTGATTTTTGTAATACTATGCCAGATCTGCCGCGAAAGTGAAGCACGGAACTTCGGCTCGTAGACTTCCAACCGATGATCGAGGAATACCTAGCCCGGTAGGGCGGAAGAGCATAGCCCAGCGATTCATCGCTGGGTGAGGGGAGCCACCGAAGAACGAGTCCCGGCAGGGACGCAAGAGATCGTGGGAAAGCCGTTGGACAACGAATGCACGTAGGGCATAAGGGCATTCACGAAGCTTCTTTCGCCCCTGGCGGGGCTGGGTTGTCATGGGGCATCGGAACCCACCGTTGAAACGGTGGGCTAATCTCGATCGTCCCTGCGGGACGGGTTTTGCCAAATGCCGTGCGGTGTGTTCGTTAACTTTTAATTTAAGGGACGACCCCAATGAATATGGATTCTATTCAGCGGGAACTTGGGGCGGTCATTGGGGGACCCTCGACGCTCGCAGCCCTTGTCGACAGTCTCCAAAAGGGATTGCGCGTTCCAACTATCCAGGAACGCGATCTCTGTCCGGTGTTAACTCGGCGTAGCCGTGGGCCTTGGCCTTCCAGCCTGCTGCAAACAGGAGCGTGCCGATCAGGCCCATGCCAACCAGGGCCAGAAAGCCAACATCCCAACCGTATTTTTGGACGACAAATCCAAGGCCCCAGCCGGACAGCAGCGTGCTGGCATAGCCGAAAATTCCGGTAAAACCGGCGGCGGTGGCGGCGGCGCGTTTGGTGGCGAGGTTGGCGACAATGATGCCGATCAGGGCTTGAGGTCCGTAAATAAAGAAGCCCGCCGCGCAAAGCACCATGCCGCTCAGGACTTTGGAGTGCACAGGCAGCTTCCAGAAGACGAATACAGCGAGCGTCGCCAGAGCCATGTAAACCAGGCAGGCTCGCGCCCCTCGGCCGCCGAACACTCGATCGGTCAACCATCCTCCCAGCAGCATGCCAACAACGCCGGAGATTTCGAAGGCGGCGACCAGCCAGCTGGCATGCACCAGCTTGAGGCCTTTGGCTTCGCTCAGCAAGGTCGGCCCCCAATCCAGGACGGCGTAACGGACGACATAGACGAAGAAATTGGCTAGGGCCATCAGCCAGATGTATTTGTTTCGAAAGACGTTTTCCATCAGCACTCTCTTGAAGTCCCCGTCATTTTCGGCATGACTGGCCATGTATTCGGTCCCTTCGACCTCGGGCAGTCCGACCGAGGGTGGCGTGTCGGGCAGCAGGCGCCAGAGAAAAGCTGAGCCAATCAAGGCGAGCGCGGCCGGGACCAAGAAACAGAGACGCCAATTGATGGTCACCAGATAGCCGCACAGAATAACGACCAGTCCGGCGCCGATGGAATGGGAGGTGTTCCAGATGGATTGTTTGGTGGCGAGTTCCTTGGGGGGGAACCAATGGGTCATCAGGTGTGAAACCGGAGGGAATCCCATGCCCTGCACCCAGCCGTTGAGCATCCACACAATCCCGAGAGTCACGACGGCCGAGCTGAAGCCAAAAAAGACGTTCATCAGCGCGGAGGCGGCAAGACCCACGGCCATAAACGTTCGCGCGTTGGCACGATCCGCGAGGAATCCATTGGCGAATCGCGCCACCCCGTACAGCAACCCGTGGAGCGTCAGAAATAATCCCAAGTCCACTTTGGTGATGCCGAGGTCTTTGCCCATCACCGGCATGGCCACGCTGAGGTTCTTGCGGACAAAGTAAAATAATGCGTAGCCGACAATGGTGGTCAGCAACACGCGCCGGCGCCAATGACGGTAAGCCTCGTCGATTTCCGCCGGATCCGAGAGGGTGACGGGAATGGCGGGGGCAGGCGCGAAAAGACTCCAGAAGCCCGACGGGCGGGATGATTTACGGGTTGGATGAGCGTTAGGTTCCATGAATGCCTCGTGGGTTTTCAGGCGGTGAATGGGGATGGATAGGCCATAGGCCACCCGGACTGAAGGTGTCGTTCAAAAAGCGATCCAGGAGGTCGGTATGCACGGCCAGATCAAGGATCGTGAAACGGCGGCGGATGAAAAAGGCCTGCCAATAACTGTCGCGCAGCCGGTTCCTCGAGATGCCGATCTGCTCGGGTTCGGTGGCCGCTCCGGCGGTCCGCAACATTTCCCTCATTTCCGGGATCGGGATCAATTGCTGGCGCAAACCGTTTGTCAGGTCGGGCCAGACCTTGCCCAGGCGGTGCATATGTTGCCGGAGTTGTTCGGCGGAAATGTGCTTGGCGGAGATCTCCCGTATGGCGACGGCTTTTAACGCGTCATCGCTCAAGCGCTCGCTCGCGTCCTGGATCCAGTCGGATTGTTCTCTCCAGGCGGCGGCGCACGTCTTCACGTCGAGTTGATCGAGGGGTTGGTTCAGGAGCCACTCGTAGAGCGCCGTGACCGCCAGCAAGCCGATGCCGACCTTCAGACCATGGGAAGGCGCGCGGCCTTGATGCGTGTGATGCTGCATGTCCCAGAGATGGCTGAATTGGTGTTCGGCTCCGGATGCGGGCCGGCTGGACTGGGCGGCTTGCATGGCGAAACCTCCGAGCATCAATCCCTCGATGAGACGCCCGAGCGCCGCCGGTTCATGGGTTCTCACGCCAGCCGGATCGCCCACGGCTTCCCGCAATCGGCCTTGGACGAGGTTCCAGGCCAGCGGATGGATGGATTCGATGCCGAGGGCGTCGGCCAGCATCCAATCCGCGCCGGCCGCGATCTTGGCCAAAAGATCCGCATATCCCCAGGCTGCCATCTGGACCGGCGCCCGGCGAATGACGCTCAAATCCGCCACTACTGCCCGGGGTGCGGGACACGGAAAAGTCTGTTTCGATCCTTCATGGGTAATCGAGGCTCCAAAAGCGGCGTAACCGTCCATTGAAGCGGCGGTGGCCACACACAGATAGGGACGGCCCGTGCGGTGCGCGGCGAGCTTGGTGAGATCATTGAGGGTTCCCGAACCCACCACCACTGGAATCGCTTCGTGACCTTGGAGAAACGATTCAAGTTCCAAGACAAAGCGGTGTTCCGCAGACAAACCAGGATTTCCGAAAATGAACGGGTCCCGAGTCAGAAACCGTGCGGCGCGAAATGTTTCCTGGACGGCTCCGCCGGCGGCGGCATATGTGTTTGGATCGGCGATGACGACTGCGGGGCGGTCGCCGAATTGTTCCCGGAAGACTCGGGGCGTCTGCTCCAGAATTTGCTCGCCGATTTTGAGATCTCGGGTCTCGAGCGAGGCGCGCAAGGCTTCGGATAAGGAAAGAGCTTGAGTTATGTGCGACATAGGTCTGATCAGGACTTCATCTTGATAGAACCGATTCGCTTCGCGGGCCGAACGTCAGCGGAGAGTAGGGCGATCGCACTGGCCTCATCGATGATCAAGGATTTGAGCAGCCCACCCCGAATGGCGGCAATGATGGCCGACGAACGATCGGCGCCCGCGACGATGCCCACGACTTGAGGAACCAGGCGAAGTTGATCCAGGCTGATGCTGATGACGCGGTCGCGCCACGGTGAGTCGCATTCCCGTCCCTGGCTGTCATAAAAGCGCCCGCAAATTTCGCCGACCGCCCCGCGCCGCTTGAGTTGGCCCAGGTCCGCCGCGCCGAGGACTCCGCGTTCGGCGAACACGGAGTTCTCGAGTGTGCCGATGCCGACCAGGGCCACGCTGACTTGATCCAATCGCTGCCAGACCGACCCGATTTGCGGCAGGGCGAGGAACGAGTCCCGTGTCTTCCGGTCCGGGACAAACGCGGGGGTGTTGAGCATGAAGAACGAGCCCCCCCATCGGCGGGCGAGGGTGTGCCCGAGTTCGAAGGCGTCCACGGGACCTACGGTCGAGTCCACACTGCCCATGGCCTGGACGACGGTCAGGTGGGATTTGGTTTCTTCGGGAATGGCTTGGACAAGCTCGCGCATCGTGCGTCCGCCCGCGATGGCGACGACGCTGCCCGGCGGGATCAAAGTCGAGACAAAAGCCGATCCGAAGTGGCCCAATGTTCGCCGGGCATTTTCCACGGTTGCGCCTTCCAGGATCTTGATGACGGCGGTAGAGCAGAGGCCGAAATGCTGGCAGATCCGACGTTCCAGAGCCTCATGGCGCGGCTCATATTTCTCGACCGAGATACGGACAATTCCACGTGTTCGCGCCAGGGCCAGCAGACGGGATATCTTCGCCTGCGAGACTTTGACGAACCGCGCGACTTCGGTCTGGCTGAGGCCGTCAAGGTAGTATAGGCGGGCGGCCAATCGGAGTTGATCGTCTGAGTAAAGGCTGGACATGTATCGCTTTTACCGGCCAGTGGTTCGGGAAGATGGGAGTGGGTTGATGGGGCTCGAATCACCGGCGGCGGACGGTGGATCGGCGCTGGGTGTTGCCATGGGTTTTGACGGCTCATCGACTGCTTCGCGATAGCGCGCGATCTCGGCGGCGCGTGTTTTCTGGCTCCAGCCAAACCAATGGCTCATCCAATCCGCTACGCACTCCGCTTGTTGGTGGGCGTCCGGGCAGTAATGTTGCCAACTGGTCCGCCGGATCATGATGTCGTCCAGATGCACGGCCCATTCGTTTTCACAGTAATGCTCGACCACCCGGCGGTTGAACACCGGCGGCAGGATGCCGCTGGTATCGGCGGCGTCGGCGGGCGGCAGCAAAGGTTCCTTGGCCGTGCGGCATGGTCCGAGGGCTCCATGCCAACGGCGAGATCCTTTGAGCCAGCGGGCGATGGCGTCCACCGTTTGCTCGGCCATCAGACGGTAGGTAGTCAGCTTGCCCCCCGCCACGTCCCACCAACCCGGTTCGGGATTGCGGATTTCGTGGGACCGCGAAATGTCGGACGGTTTGCCATCCGGATCGGCGATGAGGGGACGCAAACCCGCCCAGGAACTGATCAGGTCGGTTGGGGCGAGCCTGGCGTTTGGGAAGAACTGGTTGGCAATCTTGAGCACATAATGGATATCGGTCAGCTCGGTCTTGACGCAGTCCAACGGTCCGGCGTAATCGGTATCGGTCGTGCCGAGGATCGTGCGCTCGCCCCAGGGGATCGCGAATAGAATCCGCTGGCCCTCGGTCATGACCACCGTGTCGCTTACGGGCAGACGGGTTCTATCCACGACCAGGTGGATCCCCTTAGTCAACCGAAGTTTCACCCGGCTGTGGGGAATGTTCTCGGCCCATGGTCCCGTGGCATTGACAATCGCCCGGGCCTGAAGCCGAAATGGATTTCCTGTCAGGACATCGAGAATGTCGCATTCCCAGGTGTCTTTGCTGGTGGCGCTCAGAAAGCGGCAGTAATTGAGGACACAGGCGCCGCCGCGCGAGGCCGATCGCAAGGTGTCGAGCACGAGTCGCGCGTCATTCGTGAATCCGTCGTAATAACGCACGGCGCCGTTGAGGCCAGGGACGGCCAGATCCGGTATCCGGCGCAGCACCTCATCCTTGCTCAGCCAGGTCGACCGGCCGAGGTTCCGGCCCTGGCAGAGCAGATCGTAGATTTTCACTCCGATCTTGAGTTGCCAGAGTTTCCAGTGCCGGTTGCCGCGATAGGTTGGGAAAACGAAAGGCAACGGATCCGCCAGATGGGGAGCGATGCGGTGGATAATGGTTTTTTCAACGCTGGCCTCGTGAACCAGCCCGATTCGTCCCTGCGCCAAGTAACGCAGCCCGCCGTGCAAGAGGCGGCTGGATCGGCTGCTGGTGCCGAATGCGAAATCGTGCTGTTCAACCAGCCCCACTTTCAGGCCCCGCATCGCGGCGTCTCGCGCCACGCCCGCGCCGACAATGCCCCCGCCAATGATCAGAAGATCGAGCGGGCCGTGGGTCAGCGATTTGCGGACGGTTTCTCTTTGTTGGTCGAGGTTCATACGCCGGCTTTCCGGGCCGCCTCAAGCCGGTTGCCGAGTTCGGCAAGATTTGTCGCGACCAGGTCCAGCTCAGGCTTGTGTTCCCGGGCTTCCTCGGCGGTCGCCTCGCCCGTGAGCACCAACACCCCCAGCACCCCGGCCCGTCGGGCCATTTCCATGTCCGTATACAAACGATCGCCCACCATCGCCAGGTTCTCAGGCCGGAGATTTCGACTGTGCAACAAGCCATGCAACATTCGCGGATCCGGCTTGCCGAGGACAGCGTCCGGACCACGCCCCGCCGCCTCCCGCAAGGCGGCGCAGATCGAGCCGCAATCCACCAGCACCGTGGGCTCGTCGGTGGGACAGATCCGGTCGGGATGCGAGGCGATGAACAGTTTACCTCGTTTGATCCAGTAAGCGGCGCGGCACAGGCGCGCATAGGTCAGTCCCAGATCAAACCCCACCAGCACGGCGTCGGGTTCGTCCCCGGCGCTGTCGGCGGTCAGGGTGTAGCCTGCCGAGGCGACTTCCTCGCTCATGCCTCGAGTCCCCAGCACAAAGAGGCGTTTCACCGAGGGTTGGGTGCTCCTCAAGTATTCGAGTGTGGCCTGCGTCGAGGTGTAGATCAGATCGGCCGTTGCGGCGACCCCCATTGTGCGCAAATGGGCCACGTAGTCGCAGACGCTCTTCGAGGAGTTGTTCGTTAAGAACGAGTAGCTGATTCCCAGCCTGACCAGGAGCGCCAGAAATGGATTGGTGAACTCAAAGAGCGTTTTGCCCCGGTAAATGGTTCCGTCCATGTCGAGGGCGACATGCCGGATCCGGGCCAGCCGGCTGGCGAGTTCGGGGGGGCTGGAGCGTGGGACAGTTGTCCCCTCAGGAAAGGATTGAGTTAAGGCTGGCGAACGCATGGCATCCAATGAGTCCGAGGAACCGTGACAGAGGCGGATTCCGGCGGAACCTCCCGATCCTGGCGCGCGGGAAGGGGCCTGTCAAAAATATTATGCAGAATAATTATTCATTGATGGACTTCAGAGCCTGTTTGAGTGCGCCCCTCGGAATTTTCAAAGAGGCTCTGAGACCGATCCGGAGGAAAGGATTCCGGCGCGTGGCCGGGGGATCGAGCCTTTTGCTTGGGTTAGTTCAGATCGAGGCAGACAAGGTCGCCGAGAGCGCTGCGGGCGTAGAGGTGTCCGGCGGCCAGGGTGGGGGTGGACCAGCAGCGGCCCTCGAGAATCTTGGCTTTGGCGAGGGGTTGATAGGCCTCGGGATTGGCCTGAGCGACCAGGAGTTCGCCGGTTTCCTGCAGGACGATCAGTTTGCTATCGGCCAGGATCAACGAGCCCTGGCTGGTGTCTTCGACGGTCCACTTTTTCTCGCCGGTTTTCAGGTCGATGCAGGTCAGGCGTTTTTGGTCGAACCCGAAGATATGGTTTTGCCAGAGCACCCCGGTGCTGAGTTCAGGCCGCAAGTTTTTATTGCGCCAGAGCTGGGTGGGGGAACCGGAGGCGAGATCGAAGAGGGCGCAGCCGACGCCGTGTCCGGTGGCCACAAAAAGCTTGCCGTCGGCGACGATGGCATCGGGTGCATTCTGGTCCCAGGTCGTTCGCCAGGGGATTTTCCAGAGGACCTTGCCGGTTGGGGCGTCTGTTCCGACGAGTTCGTGTCCGCTGAGGAACAGGTAGCCGGATTGGTCGCCTATTTGGAAGGGGAGGGGGGAGGAGTAGCCGGGGCGGCCGGGGCCGTTATCCCAGATGGTTTTGCCGGTCTGTTTATCGAGGGCCAGGCCGGCGGCGCCGATGGCGAGGACGAGGTGGTTGCTGGTTACCAGAGGTGAACCGGCAAATCCCCACCAGACCTTGTAGTCAGCGGGAGTGGCTGGCGGGGCCTCGAACTTGCGGGTCCAGATCACGCTGCCATTTTCGGTATCAAGGCAAAAGAGGTGTCCCGATTTGCTGAGCGTATAAAGGCGGTGGTGATCGACGGCGGGCGTCGAACTGGGGCCGCCCTCATAGGAGAGGGGATCGAGGGGGCAATCATAGGAATGTTTCCAGATGACCTGGCCGGAGCCGGCATCGAGGCACAAGATGGTGTCGACATTATTGCTGTTGCCCATCGTATAGACGCGACCGGCGGCAACGGCGAGAGAGGAATAGCCCTTGCCCACGGAAGATCCCCAGAGTGCTTTTGGACCGGTGGAGGGCCACGTCCAATTCAATCGAGTTTCCGTCGAAATCCCATTGCGGGAGGGGCCACGCCAGCCGGGCCAATCTGCCGCCTTGGGGGGGATTGTCGCACTGAAACCGATCATTGCCAAAGCGGCGAGCCGCGCGAGGGGCTGATTTTGCCGCAGCGCGGCGACCATGCAGGACAGAGCCGAATGATGTTTAATAAATCGCACGCCGGAGGGTATATCAGCGGGCGCGCGGGAATGAAGTGAAATCGATTCTTGAACCTGATACGCTGATTTTGAGAATGGGACCGAAATGAAACGAGAATGGAAACGATTGCGGATCCTGGGGATCCTGGGAATTTCGTCTGTTTTAACCATGACTTGCGGGGCGGCCGGAGCCACCCTTAACCCGGCGCCTCCATTGCGGGGGGTCTATTTTGTGACGCGGGACCGGCAGCCGTGCTCGAACTATGAACAGCGGCTGGACCGGGTGATGCGTGAGGTTCAGCGGTTCTATGCGCAGGGGATGAAGCAGGCCGGTTTTGGCGACAAAACCTTTGGCCTGGAAACCAACGCGCAGGGATTCTTGCGCTTGCACAGGGTTCGAGCTCGGGAGGAGTCCGCCTTTTATGGACGCGAGGCATCGGACAAGGTTCGGCGCGAAGTGGGGGAATCTTTGAAACGCGAAGGGATTGATATTGATCGTGAGACCATCGTGATATTCCAGACGCTTTTGCAGTGGACAGGGGATCGTGCCGTTGAGGTCGGTCCTTACGTGGGGGGCGGCAGTCATCTCAGCGGCACCGCGTGGGTGTATGATGACGATCGGTTGGATTCCGAGTTGCTCTCGTCGAAGGCGCCGGGCGGCTATTATGGCCAGCCTTGTTCGCTGGGCGAGTTCAACTCCCATTACATTGGAGGCGTGGCGCACGAACTGGGGCATGCCCTGGGTTTGCCGCATGTTTGTGAAACGCAGGCTCAGCGGGCTTCCCGGGGAACGGCCCTGATGGGCGGGGGCAACCATACCTACGGTTCGAACCTGCGGGGGGAAGGCGCCGGGACATTTCTGCATCCCGTGAGCGCCATGCGCCTGGCCCACATCCGCGTTTTTACAGGGGATCTTCCCCAGGCCGCCGATCGCCCCTCGTGCAGACTCCGTGAGATGAACGCCCGGTTTGAGGACGGCAAGCTCTTCCTGGAGGGACGGCTGGAAAGTGATATCGCAATGAGCGGGGTCGGGGCATACGATGACTGGACTCGGATTCCCGACGATTACGACGCCATCGGCTGGCTGGGGGAACTGAGGTCCGATGGACACTTCCGGATTGTCGTCGAGACCCTGCGTCGCGGCCAGTCCCAAATGCGCCTGACGGTGGCGCATGTGAATGGGGCGACCACAACCTTTCCCGTGGACTATGTTGTGGACGCGGCCGGGCAGCCGGAGCTTGGCGTGTTTAGGACTTGCATGTTAGCCGCTGAACTCAACGAGTTGTTCCGACGCCAGGATCTTGTACAACTCGCCGCACGGATTCGCGAGTTGGAAAAGATCGATCCCCCGATCCCGGATCTGGTCTTGCGCAGCCGGCATTTGATGGAGTTGCTGAAGCCCCAGGCGCCGCAGTCGCTGGCGGACATTCCATCGACCCAGAACAAGGCATCGCTATCTTTGCTACGCTTGGATGTCGAGGAAGTGGGCTGGGGGCGGCCTTTCCGCGATCGGGTCCTGGATGAGGGAGACAGGCCGATATGGTTGCAGGTGGGCAATCAGTTTTATGCGCGCGGGTTCTATGCGCACGCGCCCGCCCGGCATGTTGCGCAGCTCACTCCGGGATGGAAGACATTTCATGCCGGTTACGGATTGCAGGACGGCGCCGATGGCAGCGTGCTGTTCGTGGTCCGCGGTGACGGGCGCGAGTTGTTTCGTTCCAGCGAAATTCGTGATCACCAACCGCGCCAAGTAGAGGTGAAGCTTGACGGAGTCAGCACACTTGAACTGGTGGTGGAGAATGCAGGAGACGGTAACGCCCAGGACTGGGGTGTCTGGCTCGAGCCCGAATTACGGCGATGAGAAAACGGGGCAGGATGGGACAGGCCGTCGCCAAAGAATCGACCCGAGGCTGTTGGGTGTTCCGGCTTGAGCCGAAGACCGTTTTAAATCCCCCCAGAATTCCCTTCCACCATATCTTCCCCGAACAACCCAAACACACCGCGGAATGGCCTGAACTGTTCCCGATGTGCGTGCTGGACGAACGTTACCCGCTGGGGTTGCCCCGCCATTATCGCCTGTTCCGAGAAAAGTTAACTCGCCGGGAACGATCGCCCGACGCGCCTCCGTCTGGTTGACGGGATAGGCGTTGTTTTGTCGATTCGACGCTCCACCAGCCAGCAGTCCTGGAGCGCCTGCGGCGCGATTCCTTAATACGACGTTTTTGAGATTTACTTTCTAGCCATACCCAGCGCAACCCTCTAGAAGTGAACGATATCCGCCAGCAAAGATGCGCCGCGGACTTGGACTTGGCGGATGGCGCAACTCGCTTGAGACTATGAGGGTGATTGCTTTGTCCACATCAACACATTCGGAAGACTTTTTCCGGCGGTGCTGGCCGCCTTGGATCCGCTCAAACTCTCTCGCCGCAGCACCCCTCGCAGGATTCAAACGGGCCTTTAATCTTTTCAAACCATGAACTACGCCGACTTTTTCCGGCACAGCACCGGCAATCATCCTTACGGCTACCAGTGCCGGCTTGCATGTGGTCCACAGGCTGACCCAGAAAAACCCGGGACTTTGGTCGCTGGCACAGATTGCCAATCGCAACTCATCAGTGTCCCCACCGGCCTGGGCAAAACCGCCGCTGTCGTGCTCGCGTGGCTTTGGAATCATGTTCAAATCCGCAATCCGCAATCCGCAATCCGAAATTTAGAGTGGCCGCGATGCCTCGTTTATTGCCTGCCCATGCGGACGCTTGTCGAGCAGACCGAGGGCGAAGTCGCGAAATGGCTGCTCAACCTCCGGAATGCCTGGGCGACCGGCCAACTGGAACTGAGCCCATCCGCCGCCTGCGATCTGCTCTGGCTTACAGGCACCGAGGTTCAAGGTGATCCGGTCCCTTCCGAAACATTCAGCCTTCAGCCTTTAGCCTTCGACCTTTTCCACTCTCCCGTCATCCTCATGGGCGGCGAAGATGCGGGTGAGTGGGACATTTATCCCGAAGAAAATGCCATCTACCCGGAAAAGCCCGCGATCCTTATCGGCACGCAAGACATGCTCCTCAGCCGCGCCCTCAATCGCGGTTATGCCGCAGGCCGGGCACGCTGGCCCAAGGATTTTGCGCTGCTGAACAATGACTGCCTGTGGGTTTTCGACGAAGTGCAGTTGATGAGCACCGGTTTTGCCACCAGCCTCCAACTCCAGGCATGGCGCGAGCACGGCGGAATGCCACCCGCCTTGCCGACGTTCTCATGGTGGATGAGTGCGACCTTGGAGAAGGAATGGTTGGCTTCCTCAGTTGATTTTTCACCCCGGATCAACGCGGCGTGGGAAGCCGTCGAAAAGGAGGAGGATTTGCTCTGGAACGAGGACGCGAAATGCAAGACCGAGTCGGGCAAACGGCTGGAAACCCTTTTGACACCGGGAACCAAGACCTTTCATTCTGATGCAGCGCCGAAGCTGAAAGGCGAGGAAAGCAAGGACATTTTCGAATACATCAAACAAGTGGCAGGAGCGGTGATGAAGAATAGGAATGCGTTTCCTGGCAAAACCATCTTGGTCGTCGTAAATACCGTCCAAAGAGCTTGTGCGTTGGCTGAAAAGCTGGAGGCCGAAGCGCCGCTTCTTCTGCATTCGCGCTTCAGGCATCGGGAGCGGAAGGGATGGGTCGCCAAGCTGAAGACCGAGAAACTGATCGTTGCCACTCAGGTATGCGAGGCTCAATTCGGCGATAAAAGGTTTTCTGGCGCGTTGTTGAAATCCCCGGATGTTGGCCTTTTGCCGGGCATGCTGCGCGGGCTTAAGCTGGAGAACGGTGTCCGCTTAATCCCCTCTCTGGCGTTCTGCCGTCGTCGCCGTAACCATCAGATCAACGGCTTCGGCCGTTTTCTTGTCCTCGAATTTACCGAGTCTCGCTTGGGCCGTCCATTCGCCGTTGGCAGCCAATGCCACTTCGGCCTCGGCCTCTTCGTGCCTGTGATCTCATGATCGGCTTCCATCTATCCGGCCACCGCATCAAACCAAGCCGTTGTTGGCGGAAATAAATGGCGTCAGCGAACGTGCCAGCGAAAAGCCAGAAGTCCGCGGCCTTCGCCAATCCGCCCGCAACGGAACTGGTTTTCGAGAATTGAACCATGGTCGAAACAGGCCAGATAAGATATGCGAGCACGCCATGAAAGAACCGACAAAACAAAATGAAGAATGCCCCTGACTTGATCGATCGGCTTCGGCTGTTTCAAGTTCGTGGGCAAACCGTCGTGTTGGACAGCGACCTGGCGTTGCTTTATGGGGTGTCCACAAAGCGGTTCAACGAACAGTATCGACGCAATCAAAACCGATTCCCCATAGACTTCGCCTTTCAGCTCTCCAGAGAGGAGTTCGAATCTTTAAGGTCGCAATTTGCGACCTTAAAGAAAGCCGGCCGCGGGCAGCATCGCAAATTTTCTCCCTGGGTCTTCACCGAACACGGCGCCATCATGGCCGCCACCATCCTCAACAGTCCACGAGCCGTCGCCATGAGCGTTTACGTCGTTCGCGCGTTCGTCCGGCTGAGGAACGAATTCCTGGCCAACACGACGATGGAAAAACGACTGGCGCACATCGAAAAGACTCTGATCACCCAGGACGTGGCGTTGCGCGAAATCTACGAAAAGATCAGGCCTTTGCTACTGCCGCCGCCGGAACCGCCGAAGCGACGGATCGGCTTTCGCACGGAACCCGACTCAACAACCCAATCATGACCCACCGCCATCCATCCCACTGACGCAGGCGCAAAGCCGTCGTGCTTGCGCCGCAGGAATACATGAGCCAATGATTAATGATTCCTGTTCCTTTGTGTCTATTCCTGGATAACCTCTATTTATGGAAAACAACGATTACCAGCGACTGATCGAAAAACTGAAACGGATCGAGGCCTTGTATGCTGATCGGGCGGCGACGGTCGGCGAGAAGGCGGCGGCCGACGAGGCCTGTGAGCGCATTCGCCAGCGGTTGGCCGAGTTCGTCCAGGTCGATCCGCCGGTCGAATACAACTTCGCGCTGCGAAATCCGTGGTCGCACAGCTTGTTCGTTGCCCTGCTGCGCCGTTATAATATCCGACCCTATCGTTATGCCCGACAGCGATACACCACGGTCATGGCCAGGGTTCCCGCGCGCTTCGTCCGCGAAACGCTGTGGCCCGAGTTTGTGGAGTTGAACCGCACCCTGCAAAGCTATCTCACCGAGGAAACTAATCGCGTGATTGCGGAGAGCATCCACAACGACAACTCGGATGTCGAGGTGCGTTCCGGGCAGGCGCTGCCCGCGACCTCGACGATGGAGACCATCGAAAGTTAATCTAGCGCACAATTGCGTATGCTCCCGCTGCGGACGCGAGGTCACCGCCGAAGAACACACCCGCAGCCGCCAGGCCTTCCAGCGCACCCTCTGAGGCGTCTGCCACGAAGAAGACGACAGAAAAAATACCCGGCTTACGGCACAACTTAAGCTGCCAATACGCGATTATGAAGGATGATAAACCTTTGGCAGCTTCAGCAACCCTGTCAAATCAGGGGGATATGGCGCAGGCGGTAAGGGGTGTTTCGCCCGCGCCGCACAAAGCGCGGCCAAACAATAAACGCCGTGCGCCAGAACATCGGATCGCACCGGGAAAGCGTAACTCCGGCGACGTGTGCTTCACCACCGCAGGCAACATCAACGTCCAGGATGATCTCGGCCAGTTGAAGATCGTGGTGCGTGTTGCCCAAATCGAGCCTGGTGTGCCGGCAAAACCTGCGACAGCGGATGTTTCCGTCGTCACGGCAGGCGAAGCAGCAGCCTTGCCGGTTAACGACCGTTCGGCACAGCCAGTCGCAAACCGGAAATCGGAAATGGATCGTCAGCCGATTCCGGCCCGGATGATGAACGAGTTCGTTTATTGTCCGCGGCTGTTTTACTACGAATTTGTCGAGGGCGTGATTTTTTACCGCGCCACCAAACAACGTGTTCGGCTGTCGATCACGCCCGAGCTTGAAACGTGGATTCTCGAGAGAATTGCCGAGGCCGGACGGATCATGGCCGGTCCGATTCCCGCCCCATTGGTTCACTCGCCGAAGTGCGTGCGTTGTTCGCTGGCTCCTGTATGTCTGCCGGACGAAACGCGGATGCTGGCCCAAAGTGCCTCCTCCTCGGCCCACCCGCTCCGATCAGACGGGGGGGAGTGTCATGGACAGGCACAGCCAAGGCGGTTGATTGCGGCGCGCGACGATGCGCGTCCGCTGTATCTCAACACCCCGGGCCTCCGGATTGGGTGCAAAGACGAAGTGCTTTCCATAAAGGACAAAGACAAGGTGATAGAAGAAGTCCGGATGCGGGATGTTTCGCACGTGGCGCTGTTTGGCAACATCCAGATTTCCACACAGGCCATTCAATCACTCTGCGAGCAGGAAGTGCCGATCACCTATTTTTCGATGGGAGGATGGTTTTATGGCATCACAAGGATTTCGTTAAGGCGGGCGATGCGGTGAACCTCTCGGGGCCGGGAAGAAAGCGGTTTTTTCAAACGTATGAGCAACGGATGAGTTCGCTCATCACCCATCCTTTGTTCGACTACAAGGTGAGTTATCGCCGGGCGTTGGAGTTGCAGGCCCGGTTGCTGGCGAAAACGCTGACGGGTGAGATTGCCGAATACGTTCCGTTAATGACGAGGTGAAACATGCGGACGACCTACCTGGTTTGCTACGACGTTGCCAATGACAAACGGCTGCGGAAGGTGTTTAAGACTTGCAGTAATTTTGGCGATCATCTCCAATTCTCGGTGTTCGAGTGCGATTTGAACCCGTCAGAAAAAATTGAATTGGAAACCGCTTTGAGCAACATCATAAACCACGAGGAGGATCAGGTTATTTTTGTTGGACTCGGCCCGGCAGAAGGCCGGGGGGGATCGGGTGATTACGGCCCTGGGCCTTCCTTACGTGAAACTTGATGCTCCGTGCTACGTGGTTTGAGCCGTTGTTGATCTTTGACAACTGAATCCGCGAGCGGCAAGGTGCTGCGGGATACCCCGTCCCTGCTCGCATTTTGTAAAAGCCTAAAACAGAAATAATAACGTAAGAAAATCAGTCCTCATGAAGGTCTATGCCCTCAGAATATTGCCGCCGGTCGCAATCGAAGGATTGCGTTCTTGCGGCAGAATGAGTAGCAGAAGGGCTATTTCCGCGCTCAAGTGAGCGCGGCCCCGTTGAAGCATGTTGGTGCTGCCGCTCGATTGCCTGGATGCGGTGGTATTTCCGCGCTCAAGTGAGCGCGGCCCCGTTGAAGCTATTGTCTTCTATCCTGCGGACTCCTTTGTATGATGCTCCGAAAAAACAGAACCGCGAATGAACGCCAATAGACGCGAAGGAAAGGGGAAGGGTCCGATGGGCTGAATCCCAGACATTCCATCGATGTTCCCAAACCTTTAGGTCCTTCGTATTTGGCCTGCCATTATTGGCGTTGATTGGCGTCTATTCGCGGTTAAGTCGTTTTATTTGCGGTTCAAGGGACGGCATCGGGATTTGCATTTTTGGACAAAACCACGATGATGGAGAGAGTGCGGGTTTCGAGATCCAAGTGTCGTGCGTTATGGTTTTTCCGGCTTGGCAGGCTGCTGGGGGGTGTGGTGTTTGTGTTAACGGCCGGAGGGGTGTCGGAAGCTCACGCCCAGATTTTGATCAGCCGGGGTTATCCCCCCCTTGTGATAAAGGAACCTTTGGACCAGACGCTTGCCGAAGGCTCGACGCTCGCCTTGGCCGCACGAGTGACGGGATCGGAGCCTTTGCGGTACCAGTGGTATTTCAACGGGCTTCCGATCACTCGCGCCAACAACTACTCGCTGGTTATTTCGAACGCGCCATCGGAGCGGAGCGGCAACTATTACTTGCTGGCCAGCAATTATTTTGGGAAGACAACCAGCCGGGTGGCGCAAGTGCGAATCTTGGAGCCTCTGCGGGTTTTGCAGAGTCTTTTGACCACCAACCTCAGTTTGGGGAGACAGAATGTTTTGTCCGTGGACACGGCGGGTTCGAAGCCGTTGCGGATTCAATGGCGTCTCAACGGGGTGAACATTCCGGGGGGCACGAACGCGACCTTCGTGCTGCCGTCAGTTCGGCCGGCGGATGGGGGGCGCTACAGTGTGTTGCTGGTTTACGAAGCCGGGGTTGTCATGAAGGAAGTGGCCGAACTCGGTTTGGACATCCATGAGGTGATGGGCGCCGACTTTTTTGCGGAACGCACGTTGTTGCGTCATTCGGATTTGGTGGTGCGCAGCGCCAATGTGAAGGCCAGCCGCGAGAAGGGAGAGCCTGCGCATGCGGGAAAGCCGGGGGGCAAGTCGATTTGGTTTTCCTGGAGAGCGCCCATGACGGGGTGGGCGACTTTCACCACGGCGGGGAGTGATTTTGACACGCTTCTGGCGGTTTACACCGGTCTGAAAATAGATGACTTGACCCTGGAAGCCGCCAACGAAGACAGCGGGGGATCCTTGACGAGCAAAGTCCAGTTTATGGCTTCGGCCGGGGAGGTTTACCAGATAGCGGTGGATGGTTTCGCGGGGGCATCAGGTCGCGTGGTGTTGGGATGGGATCTCCAGACGGCGGTGACCACGGCCCCTCAGATCGTTCGCGAGCCCAGGTCGCAGTTTGTCGCCCAAGGAGGTGTGGCGCGTTTTTCCGTGGGGGTCCGTCAGCTCGGTCTGCGATACCAGTGGTATTTCCATAATAGGCCATTGCTGAACGCGACGGATTCAACCCTGATATTAAATAACGTCCAGCCGGGTCATGCTGGGATTTATCATGCCCTGATTTCGGGAAAGGAGAGGATCAGTTCGAGTGTGCCGGTTCGCCTCGAGGTGTATCGCGTTGAAGCGGGAGATCCCGGTCTTTTGGGGCCGGGAGAAGACAAACTCGAGGATCTTGTTTTAAAAACCGAGGATGGCCAGGCGATCGTGCGTCCGCTGCAGGGGCCTGCGTTCGGGGAGCGAATGAGTGCCGCGCCGTCGAGTGGTTACACCGTGGTCCGCTGGGGATCCAGCGTGGGGGGCAGCACGCAGACATACGAAACCGGCGCATGCGGTCAGATGGGAGGGGCCTCGATCTGGTATCGATTGGTGCTAACCCAGACCGGCATTTGCACGGTGAGCACCGAGGGCAGCAATTTCGACACCTTGCTGGCGGTTTTCCGGGAGACAGGCGATCTCATGAATCCGTTGTCGAGCCCCGTAACGTGCAACGATAATGGGGGCGCTGACGGCAAGACAAGCCGCTTGCAGTTGCCGTGCGAGAAACCCGGCGCTTATTTTGTGCTGGTGGATGGAGTGGATGGGGCCAGTGGTCAAGTGCAATTGACCGTGACGCTCGAGCCTTGGGTTGAGGTCAAATCGGTCGGCATTCAGAGCGCGGGATGGTTCGGATTCGAGCTGGGGATTCCAAAAGATTGGCTCTTTAGGATCGACGGAGGAACCGCTTTCTCCGACTGGTCGCCTCTGCTGAGCACAAACAGCAAGCAAGGATCGATTCAGTTCAACGATGAAGACTGGGCACTTTTTGGTCAGAGGTTTTACCGGATTGTGCCTGTGCAATAGAGGATTGGACTCGCAGAGCTCGTCCCTCCGGCTGTCCCTCCGGCCAAAGCCTGTTGCGGGCGCAAATCCGCGCGTAAGAGACCCGCAAAAAACCTACCGCGACTGGACACCAATCAGCGCCCCCAGAGCGCGAGGTCCGACATGCTTCGGATTATCCGAAGTATCTATTCGAAACATCGTATTAGTCCGCTCCAGGAGCCGAGTGCAATTTATGACGTTAGTGCCGGGTGACTTCCGCTTCGGGTGAAGCGGAGGCGGGCTGCGTGAAACGAGAACGAAAAGACTAGGTTTTGGATCTGGACCCAAATCACCGGAACGAAATCTGGATCACAAAACAAAACCATGATCAAGACTATGAGAATCAACCTGAAACACCTGAATCTCCGCTCCCAGGACAGGCTCGACCACTGGATCGAGGAACAAATCCTCCAGCTGGGTGAATCTCGCCAGATTGACGAAGCCAATGTGCGACTCGAGTGCCGGTCTGAATCGAGTCCGCCGTTTTCCGCCCATATTCACCTGGTAACGCCCGGGCCGGACCTTTTCGCTGAAAGCAGCGACCATACCATGCGGGCGGCCTTCAACAAGGCCTTCGCGCACTTGAGGGAGAGCATCTCCAGCCGGACGGGAAAGCGGCTGCGGAGATTGAAAAGCAACCTTTCCTCGCCTGCGGCCAAGACGCGGAGCTCTCGGTGGCTTTAAAATCCGAAAATGACCCAAATACAATATGAAGTCGAAATCCAAATCCACCTTCGGATGGTCGTTTCACTTGGGACGGCTGCTGGGGATTGACGTTTATATTCACTTCACGTTCCTGCTGCTGCTGGCCTTCATCGGCCTGAGCCGCGGCCTGGCGCAACGCAGCATGGAAGCGGCCTGGGATGCCATGCTGTTCTTCGCCGGACTTTTTGTTTGCGTGCTGCTCCATGAGTACGGCCACGCGCTGGCTGCGCGACGTTACGGCATCGGCACGCGCGACATTACGCTTCTCCCGATCGGCGGCGTCGCGCGCCTCGATCGGATGCCGGACAAACCGTGGCAGGAGTTTGTCGTGGCGCTCGCCGGTCCGGCGGTCAACGTCGTTATCGGGGCGGCGCTCTGGGTTGGACTCTGGATTGGCGGGTATTGGCAGCCGTTGGCGAGCTTGAGCGCGACCAGCGGCAACCTTCTCGAGCGCCTGCTGGCGGCCAATGTGTTCCTCGTGCTCTTCAACCTGCTGCCGGCATTTCCGATGGACGGCGGACGAGTGCTGCGCGCGGTGCTTGCGATGCGAATCAATTATTCCCGCGCCACGCGGATTGCCGCGCGGATCGGCCAAGGTATGGCCGCATTGTTCGGGTTCGCCGGGTTGTTCGGAAACCCGATGCTTCTGCTCATCGCTCTGTTTGTCTGGATCGGCGCCGCACAGGAGGCCGCGGCTGTCGAGATGAAAACTTCGCTGGCCGGCGCAACGGTGCGCCAAGCGATGCTCACTGACTTCAAGACCCTTTCACCCGGGCAAACCCTGGCCGATGCCACCCGGCTTTTGCTGGACGGGTCGCAGCAGGATTTCCCAGTTGTCGAGAGCGGCTCGGTGGTTGGGATTCTTGCCCATCGCGAACTCTTCCTGGCGCTCCGAGAACAGGGCGACACCGCCATGGTAGCGGACGTCATGCGAAGGGAATTTGCCGTGTTGTCCGTCGATGCGCCGCTCGAAACCGCGCTCGATCCGGAGAACGTCGAGAAAGGAACGGCCATGCCCGTGCTGGATCGAGGCCGTTTGGCGGGCCTGGTTACGGCGGAGAACGTGGGCGAGTTCTTCATGGTCCGCTCAGCGCTGCAAACTCGGGGGGTGAGCACCGCGATCCGGCCAGCCACAAGGCCGCCGGTGATTCACTTGCCTCGCGTGGCGCCGCCGATTTTGGGCCGTCAGGCTGGCGGCTGAGCGAGCGCTGCCACTGTCATGCCTTGACGCCATGACCGTATTCAGAAAAGCGCTCGCGGCTCTGGTGGGCGGCAGCCTCCTTCTCGCCGGTCTGGCCATGCTCGTGTTGCCCGGTCCGGCATTTGTGGTGATTCCGACAGCCCTTGCGATCCTGGCCATCGAGTTTGTTTGGGCGCGGCGTTGGCTGGCGTGGTTGCGCGAGCGGCTGAAAGCACTCGCCCAAAGCAAGTCGCCGAGCCAGTCGCCTCGAACAGTGAGTTCACAGATCAGGCGACGGCCTCAACAACGATGAACAGCGGTCACACCGTGAAATCTCCTATTCAAACGGCTCCTCCGCCCGGTTCCTGCTGGCGGATGAAATCCAGACAGGGCTATTCATCCCCAGGCCGACTTGATATGCTAGCCCCAGGCAATGATGACTGCGTCAATGTTGTTATTGGGATTGGTTGCCCTCTATTTCGGAGCGGAATGGCTCGTGCGTGGTGGCGCCTCACTGGCGGTGCGTCTTGGCGTGACGCCTCTTCTGGTTGGGCTGACCGTCGTCGCCTACGGCACCAGCACTCCCGAATTGATCGTCAGCACGATGGCCGCGGCCAAGGGACAGGGCCCCATTGCGATCGGCAATGCCGTCGGCTCGAACATTTTCAATATTGGCGTCATTCTCGGGCTGACGGCCCTGATCTGCCCCATGCGCGTGCAACTGCAACTCCTGAAGCTCGATACCCCGGTGATGCTCGGTGTGGCCCTGTTGTTTCTGCTCTTCTTCCTCGATCTGCGCATTGTGCTGTCCGAGGCGCTGGTATTCCTGGCATGCATCGCGGTTTATACCTTGATGAACATCCGTATTGCCCGCCGCCACGCCAGCACCGAGGTGCAAAAAGAGTTCGACGACGCCGTGCCCAAGCCGACGGGATCTGGATGGAAGGACGCTGGGTTCATTGCGGCGGGACTGGTCCTATTAATGTTGGGATCGCGGCTCTTCGTGACCGGCGCTGTGAACCTGGCTCGAGCTTTCCAGCTCAGTGAGGCGGTCATTGGTTTGACTATCGTCGCTGCCGGAACGAGCCTGCCGGAACTTGCTTCCTCGCTTATGGCGGCGTGGCGCAAACAACCCGATATCGCGATCGGGAATGTCGTTGGCTCGAACATCTACAATATCCTGGCCATCCTCGGCGTTGGCGGTGTTCTCGCGCCGCCCATCGACGGGCAGGGCGTGCGTCTAACCGACACGCTGGTCATGATCGGCATCTCCGCGTTGCTGCTGCTGATCGCGTGGACCGGCTTCAAGTTGAAACGCTGGGAGGGGGCGCTGCTTCTCGTGCTTTACGGCGGCTACTTGTGGCAGCTCTGGCCGAAATCCTGATCCGATATGACCGCCACCGTTCCCAACTCTCCCGTGACTGCCGGTTTCCGGCTCAGGCGTTGCCTAGGCCGCGCCGGCTGGATGGCGCTACTCTGGTTTGGCTTGAACGGCCGGGATGGGGCTTCGTGGATGGTCGGCGGCCCTGCGGTGCTGGCCGCGGCGTGGATCAGCGTGAGACTGCTGCCGGCGGTGACGTGGCGATGGTCCGCGGGCGGAGCGCTGGTCTTCGCCGCCTATTTTCTCCGCGAGTCCATCCGGGGCGGCTGGGATGTGGCCCGGCGGGCTTTGTCGCCCCAGCTCCCGCTGTCGCCGGGCATTGTCCGTTGTCCTTTCCACCTTCCCGCAGGGCCATCCCGGCTATTCTTCTGCGGCGCCATCAGCCTCCTGCCTGGCACCGCCGTGGTGGCCATTACGGATGAAAACGTTTGCATCCACGTGCTGGACTGGACGCCGCGTGTCGAGGAGGAACTGCGCGCGTTGGAGCGGCGTGTGGGCGCATTGTTTGGCTTGGAACTGATGAAAGAAAAGGAGTCCGCCGCATGACCGCCTTCTATCTCGGAGCCGCTGTTGTCCTGCTGCTTACCATCATCCTGGGATTGGGACACATCTTTCGACAACCGGGACGGGCGGAAAGCCTGCTGGCGGCCTTGCTCTTTGGCAGCACTGGGGTGGCGCTGGTTTTGGTGCTCGGCAAGGGACTGGGCATGGACCGCGCGCTCGATATCGCCCTGGTCTTCGCGCTGCTGGCGGCTGTGCTCGGCGTGGCGTTTGTGCTCCGCGGCTGGCCGGAAAACGACTCGAAGGAGGACCGCCAGCCATGATGATCCTCGACCTTCTCACCGGGCTGCTGCTCGTGGCGGGGCTGTTCTTCTTCGTCGCAGGCACGGTGGGCCTGCTGCGCTTTCCGGATCTTTATTCCCGATTGCACGCTTTGACCAAGGCGGACAACGTAGGCCTGGGCCTCACGGTTCTGGCCCTGATGTTCCAGGCGGAAAGTTGGCCGGAGGTTTTCAAGCTCGGATTGATCTGGTTGATGGTGCTCGCGGCTAGCGCGACGGTCTGCTTTCTCATTGGCAACGAGGCTTACAGGCGCGGGATGAAGCCGTGGACCGGGAGATCCCCATGATGTTGCGAATCTTTGACTGGATTTTGTGCCTCGTTATTCTCGTGCTGGCCTGGCGCTCGCTGAACGACCGGGACCTGTTCCGGGCGGTGATCAAGTTCATCGCGCTCGGGTTGCTCCTCGCCGTGGCCTGGGTGCGCTTGCGCGCACCAGATGTGGCCCTGGCCGAGGCGGCAGTGGGCTCGGGTTTGACCGGCGCGCTCATCCTCTCGGCGCTGGTCCGCATGCGCCGGCGCGAGGAAAGCGCAGTTCCCCCGTCCCAATCACAACCGGAGGCGCCGCCATGATCCTGCGCATGAGCCTCGGATTTCTTTCGCTCGTGTTACTGGCCGCATTGAGCTGGGCTGTGCTGTCCTTGCCCGAAAAACCGGCCGGACTTACGGCGGAAGCCCTGTCGAAGCTACCTGAAAGCGGCGTGACAAATCCGGTGACGGCGGTGCTCCTGAACTACCGCGGTTACGATACATTGCTCGAAGTTGGCGTGTTGTTGCTGGCCATCGTGGGCGTGTGGTCGCTGCGCCGGGGCGACTTGCCCTTGGGCGATCTGCGTGACCGCCCCCTGCTGATGTCGTTGCTGCGGGTGTTGCTGCCGGTGTTGGTGCTGGCGGCGGGTTATCTGCTCTGGATTGGGGCGTTCGCGCCGGGCGGGGCGTTTCAAGGCGGCGCGCTCCTGGGCGGCGCGCTAGTGCTGGTGCTCCTGGGCGGCTTGGCCCGTTCGTTTATTCACCGCCACCGCCTGCTCCGCCTGGGTCTTGTGCTGGGCGTGTTGGTCTTTGCCGGCGTCTGCGCGGTGACGAAAGGCCTGACTGACGGACTGCTCGAATACCCGGCGGGCAGCGGCGGGGCGTGGATCCTGGTCATCGAATCCGCCGCGATGATCTCCATCGGACTGACCCTGGGGCTGCTCTACTTCGGAGGAAGACCTGATCCGGGGCAAAAGGAACTTGATGAAGGGAGCCCGCGCCACCATGCCTGACCATCGCATCTACTTGCTCGCCGGCGCGGCCCTCTTTGTTATCGGGTTCTACTCACTGCTGGTTCAAGCCCATCTACTGCGGCGGATCATGGCCCTCAACGTGATGGGCAGCGGCGTGTTTCTTGTTTTCATCGCCCTTGGAGCTCTGACGCCGGGCGCGTTTCCCGATCCCGTGCCGAACGCGATGGTGCTTACCGGCATCGTCGTATCTGTGTGCGCGACCGGCTTGGGGCTGGCATTGGCGGATCGATTGCAGACGGATGCCGACAAGGTGGAATTGGAGGACGGCCCGGAAACCAGCAGGAACACGACAGACACGAAGGAGGAGAGCGGCGGATGACTTCCTCCTGGGCGATCGCGTTGTTGATCCTGGCGCCTTTGGCGGCGGCGGCGTTGGCGTTTGCGTTTCCCAAACGCGGATGCCGGATGGCCTTGGCTTCGGCCGTGATCGTGACCGCTGCCCTGGTTGTGCTGGCCCGGGGAGTGCTGGCGGGCGGCGCGCAGCTTCACCGGGTTGGCGGCTGGGGCGCGCCATTGGGCATCGACCTGCGCGCGGACGGTCTGGCCGTTTTGATGCTGGGAATCACCGTTCTTATCGCCAGCGCGGTGGCGCTCTATTCACGCCATTTTTTTTCCTTGGAGCACGATGGGGAAGCCCCGCATCGCGCCCGCTATTTTTGGCCGTTGTTCCTCTTCCTGTGGGCGGCGCTGAACGCGCTCTTTTTAAGCGCGGACATCTTCAACCTCTACGTCACCCTCGAACTGCTCGGCTTCGCCGCCGTCACCCTGGTGGCTCTGGCTGGGAGGCGCGAGGCGCTCAACGCCGCGATGCGCTACCTGTTTGTCAGCCTCTCGGCCTCGCTGTTCTACCTGCTGGGCGTGGCGCTCGTGTATGGCCAGTGCGCCACGGTGGATCTGACCGCCCTCGGAGCGAAGGCGCAGCCCGGACCGGCGCTCTGGGTTGCGCTGACGTTGATGACGGGCGGATTGGCCGCCAAAGCCGCGCTGTTCCCCCTGCACTTTTGGCTGCCGCCCGCGCACGCCAACGCGCCCGCGCCCGTAAGCGCGCTACTCTCCGCGCTGGTGGTGAAAGGGTCGTTCTACATTCTGCTGCGGCTGTGGTTCGAGGCGTTCCCCGCCTTGTTGACCCCCGCCGTAGCCCAGGCGTTCGGCGCGTTGGGCGCCGCGGCGATTCTCTGGGGTTCGATCAACGCGTTGTTCCAGCCGCGACTCAAGCTGCTGGTCGCCTACTCGACGGTCGCGCAGCTCGGTTACTTGTTTCTTCTTTTCCCGTTGGCTGGGGCGCGCGACGACGGTTTTTTGGCCTGGAGCGGCGGGTTAATCTTTCTCGGCGCGCATGCCTGCGCGAAGACGGCGATGTTCCTCACCGCGGGCAACATCCTGCACGCGGCGGGTCATGACCGCATCCGGGATCTCGATGGCATCACCCATGTGCTGCCCATCTCGGCCTTTGCATTCGGTTTGGCCGGACTGAGTCTGGTCGGATTGCCGCCCAGCGGCGGATTCGCGGGAAAGTGGCTGCTTCTGAGCGCATGCCTGGCCCAGGGCCAATGGTGGTGGGTGATCGTGATGCTGTTTGGCAGCTTGCTCGCCGCCGCCTACGTCATGCGCGTGCTGAACCACGCCTTCACCCATGTCCCGGATCCCGCCACACCGAATCCGATCCCCCCTGTCATGGAATGGACAGCGCTGGTCTTGGCGGTGCTGGCGGTGGGACTCGGCCTGGTTGCCGCGTGGCCGGTGGAAGTTCTGCGATTGGGCGCCCCGGCGATCCTTGGAGGGGCTGGTCCATGAATATCCACGAACTCGTCCTCCTGGGCATTCTATTCAGCTCGTTTTTAACGGGAGTCGTGATCTTCTTCCTGAACGAGGAAAGCCACCGACTGCGCACCTGGCTCAATTTGCTGGGCGCAGGATTGAAGCTCATTTTGGTGGCGGCGCTGCTGTGGGGGGTGCGCCAGGGACAAGACTACTCGCTGACGTTCGATTTTTTGCCCGGCGTTCGGTTTGCACTCGGGGCGGACGCCAACTCGGTTTTGTTCGTCGCGCTCTCTTCGTTCCTATGGTTCTGGACCACTCTTTACGCCGTCGGCTACTTGGAAGACTCGCCGCATCGCAGCCGGTTTTTTGGTTTTTTCAGCCTCTGCGTCACAGCCACGACCGGCATAGCGCTCTCGGCGAACCTTGTCACTTTTCTCGTGTTCTACGAGCTTCTCACGGTCTCGACCTACCCGTTGGTCGTCCATCGAGGAACACCCGAGGCGATGCGGGGCGGAAAGATCTATCTTGGCTACACACTGGCCGGCGGGACGCTGTTGCTGCTCGCCGTGGCGTGGCTGCATCAGTTGACGGGGCCTGTCATGTTTAAGGAGCGGGGCGTAATCCAGGGGCTCATGGCCTCGCATCGCGGCGAGTTACAGATCCTCTTCCTCCTGTTTATGCTCGGCATTGGCGTCAAGGCGGCCATCGTCCCGCTACACGGCTGGCTGCCCAAGGCGATGATCGCGCCTGCTCCGGTGAGTTCATTGTTGCACGCCGTCGCGGTGGTCAAGGCCGGCGCGTTCGGGATCGTACGCATCGTATACGACGTGTATGGCGTCGAGAACGCGGCGAGACTGGGTGTCCTCCAACCCCTGGCGATCGCGGCGGGCGTCACGATCATTTATGGCTCGGTGCGCGCGCTCTTTCAGGACGAATTGAAGAAGCGGCTGGCGTTCTCCACCGTCAGTCAAGTTTCGTATATTGTCCTGGGAACGGCCATTCTCGGTCCGGCGGCCACCATCGGCGGTTTGGTACATCTGGTGCATCAGGGCCTGATGAAGATTACGCTCTTCTTTGGCGCGGGAAATTACGCCGAGACGCTGGGCATTCACCGTGTGAGCGAGATGAACGGGGTGGGCCGTCGCATGCCGTTGACAACAGCCGCCTTTACGGTCGCTGCCCTGGGCATGATTGGGGTGCCGCCCCTTGCGGGTTACATCAGCAAATGGTACCTGAAGAAAGGCGCGATCGCGGCAGGCGATGAGTGGGTGGCGTTGGTGCTGGCCACCAGCAGCCTGCTGAACGCCGCTTACTTCCTCCCCATCCTTTATCGCGCCTGGTTCCTGGCGCCGCCGTCCGTTTGGCCACACGAACACCGTTTTGGACGATGGGAGACGCATTGGATGCTGCTGGCCGCGCCGCTGGTCACGGCGGTATTGGTCATCTGGGCGGGCGTGTTTGCGGAGTCGTCATTCAGCCCTCTGGCGTGGGCAAGACTGATCACCTCGCGGGAGTATGGGCCATGAGCAACGTGCCGGCATGGTTCATTCTGCTGGCCGCTGCGGCCCCATTGGCTTTGGCCTTGCTCCTGGGCGTGCGGTCCTGGCGCCCGATCGTCCTGCGAGCCGTGCCTCTGGCGGCGTTGCCGGCGCTGGGGATGGGGGTTTGGGGGCCCGTCGGCGCGAAGGCGGGTTTGCCATGGCTCGTGCAACACACCGTGCTCGAACTCGATGCGGTTGGACGCGTCTTCCTTGGATTCACCAGCGTCTTGTGGTTTGTGTCCGGCTGGTATGCGCGCGGATATCTGGCAAAAGATCCGGATCGCGCGCGATTCTTTCTCTTCTTCCTGCTGGCGATGGCGGGCAACTTCAATGTTATCCTGGCCGGCGATGTTCCGACTTTTTATGCCGCCTTCGCCATGATGGGGCTGGCCTCGGCAGGACTGGTCTTTCATCGGGGCGACGCCGAAGCGGCTCAAGCGGGGCGAATCTATCTTGTGCTGGCGATGGTGGGCGAGGTCTTAGTTCTCACAGGCTTGCTTTTCCTCGTCGTCGCCGGCGGAACGACGCAGATCGCCGAGTTGCATCGTGGTGAGTTCAGCCGGCCGGCATTGCTGTTGCTGCTCGCCGGCTTCGGCATCAAGGCGGGCGCATTAACCCTGCATTTCTGGTTGCCGCTGGCGCATCCGGCAGCACCCGTGCCGGCCAGTGCGGTTTTGAGTGGGGCCATGATCAAGGCGGGCTTGTTGGGCTGGATTCGGTTTCTGCCTCTTGGGGAGGTCGCAATACCGGGCTGCGGCTACACGTTGATCAGCGCGGGACTGGGCGCGGCATTTCTTGGAACCTTCGTCGGGGTCGTTCAGACGAATGCCAAGACCGTGCTGGCCTACTCGAGCATCAGCCAGATGGGCATCATCATGACAGGTCTGGGCATCGGAGCCGTGCGGCCCGAGGCCTGGCCGGCCATTCAGACAGCCGTGCTGGTTTATGCCACCCACCATGCGCTGGCAAAGGGCGCCCTATTCCTTGGTGTCGGCCGGGCTCACGCAGCCCGAACGAGATGGCAGCGGATCGAGGTGAGAGTGGGATTACTGCTGCCAGCGCTGGCATTGGCCGGAGCGCCGTTTACCAGCGGCGCGTTGGCGAAGACCGCCATGAAGGTGAATCTGGTTTTTTTGCCCGAGGGTTGGGCCCTCGCCCTGGGCCTCCTGTTGCCATTGGCCGCGGCTGGCACAACCCTCAAGATGGCTCGCTTCCTGTGGTTAATCTGGCCGCAGCCGGTTCATGCGGCGGAAGCAGCCGCCCCCGGTTTGCGCGCGCCGTGGATGGTCTTGGTTTCGGCGACACTCGTGGGCGTATGGCTGTTGCCCGGCGCCTTGGAGGTGCTCCCCCTGAAGTTGTCGCCAGAGAAGTTGTGGGATGCGATGTGGCCTTTGCTGCTCGGAGCCGCCCTGGCCGCACTGGGCGCATGGCTGCGGCGCTGGCTTTCGCGCGACCCGAGCCACTGGTTGCCGGCCGGGGACCTCGGGGTGCTGATCGAACGACTGCTGGCGCGATTGCCGCTCGGCGCACCGATCGAGGCCCGTTCGCACGGCGAACATGAATCCGACCCCGACGAGTCGTCCGCGCAAAAAGCGTCACGATGGTCCATGCGCCTGAAGCGCGCGGGCGAGGAACTGGTCCGAATTGAAGCGCACCTTCGCTCCTGGCCGGTGGCCGGCGCGCTGTGGCTGCTGCTGATGGCCCTCCTGATCGGACTCCTCGCGGCATCGAATCATTGACCTATGAAGCGTTTTAATAAACTGCCTGTTCATCGGAAGGCCGAGCGGCAACGGAGCGGCCTGCTGGATCTGTTGTTCGGGATCGAGCATTCGCAGCCTGTTTCTCTGATGCCGCCGCAATCGCCCATTGTGATATGACGACGACGAAATCATTGGAGGCTTTGGAAAGCTTGCTGGGTCGCCACTGGCACCACTTGCCGGCCAGCGAGGTGATCGAACTGCTGGAGTCAAACGGCGAGACGGGCCTGGACCGGTTCGCCTTACACCGTCGCCAGGTGGAGTTCGGTCCCAACCAACTCACGCCCCGAAAAGGCCGCAGCCCGTGGGTACGCTTCCTCCTCCAGTTCCACAATCCGCTCATTTACATCCTGCTGGTGGCGGGCGCGATCAAACTAGTGATGGGCGGTTCCGTGGATGCGGCAGTGATTCTGGGGGTGGTGTTGATCAACGCTTGGATTGGATACCTCCAAGAAGCCAAAGCCGAGCGTGCCATTGAGGCGCTCGCCAGAAGCCTGGTGACGGAGACAACCGTCATTCGTGCCGGCAAGAACCGGCGGGTCCCGTCCACCGAACTCGTCCCCGGCGACGTGGTGCTGCTGACTTCGGGCGACAAAGTCCCGGCAGACTTGCGTCTCGTGGCCACCCGCGACCTCCAGATCGCCGAGGCTTCGCTCACCGGCGAGTCCGCTTCGATTGAAAAGACCGCCGAAGCCCAACTCGCTCCGGAGACCTTGCTCGCTGACCGTGCCAACATGGCCTATGCCTCGACGCTGGTGACTTACGGCCAGGGCCGCGGTGTCGTGGTCGCCACGGGCGACCATACCGAGATTGGGCGCATTTCGGAAATGATCTCCGCCGCAACCAGCTTGGAAACCCCCTTGACGCGCAAGATGGCGGCGTTCAGCCACAAGCTTTTGATTCTCATCCTGCTCCTGGCGGCGCTGGTCCTGGGGGTGGGCGTGGCACGAGGTGAACGCCTGGAGGAAATCGTCTCGTCGGCCATTGCCCTGGCCGTGGGCGCCATCCCGGAGGGCTTGCCCGCGGCGGTGACGGTCACTTTGGCCATTGGCGTTGCGCGCATGGCAAAGCGCCGCGCGATTATCCGAAAGTTGCCCGCCGTCGAAACCCTCGGCAGCACCACCGTGATCTGTTCCGACAAAACCGGCACCCTCACGCAAAACCAGATGACGGTGCGCCAGATCGTGGTGGGCGACGCCGTTTTCGACGCCAGCGGCCAGGGTTATGAGCCGGACGGCGATCTTGCCCTGAATGGCAAACCGCTCGCCCCCGGGGAATCGCCCGGCCTGTCCGAGTGCCTGGTTGCTGGCCTGCTCTGCAATGACAGCGCTTTGCTCCACAAGGAGGGCCGTTGGGAGGCTCAGGGCGATCCAACCGAGGTGGCGTTGATTGTCGCCGCGCGCAAGGCCGGTCTGGAGGACGCCTCGGTCAAGTCGCGCCTGCCACGGGTGGACGCCATCCCCTTTGAATCCCAGCACCAGTTCATGGCCACGCTGCACGAGGACGCTGGCGCTGGCAGAAAGCTGGTCTATTTGAAGGGCGCGGTCGAGGTTGTGCTGGACCGATGCCAAACCGCCTTCGATGCGCGCCGCCAGCCAATAACGCTCGATCGCGACCGGGTCCTCGCACAGGTCTCGAAGCTGGCCTCCGGTGGCCTGCGGGTGCTGGCCTTCGCGCGCGCAGTAGTTCCAGTTCAAACGCGCCACCTGAGCGTCCACCAATTGCCGCGGAATTTTACCTTTCTTGGCCTCCAGGGGATGATTGATCCGCCACGGCTCGAAGCCATGGAGGCGGTGGCTGCCTGCCAACGCGCGGGAATCCAAGTCAAGATGATTACCGGGGACCACGCCGGAACGGCGGTGGCCATCGGTCGGCAGTTGGGTCTTGTCAAGGAAACCGGCGCGGCGATCCAAACGGTGGCCTTGACGGGCAAGGATCTCGCCGCACTTACTGATGAGGCATTGATTGACGTTGCCGAAAACGTCCCGGTCTTCGCGAGGGTCACTCCCGAACAGAAACTGCGACTGGTCGAGGCATTGCAGGCGCGCGGACACATCGTGGCCATGACGGGTGATGGAGTCAACGACGGTCCCGCTTTGAAGCAGGCCAACATCGGCGTGGCCATGGGCATCACCGGCACCGAGGTCGCCAAAGAGGCCTCCGACATGGTGTTGACAGATGACAACTTCGCCTCCATCCAAGCGGCGGTGGAGGAGGGCCGGAACGTGTTCGACAATTTGACGAAGATCATCACCTGGGCGCTGCCCAGCAATCTCGGTCAGGGCCTGGTGATTCTGGTTGCCGCCCTGTTGGGGGTAATTTTGCCCATCCTTCCACTGCAGGTGCTGTGGATCAACATGACGACCGGAGGCGTGCTGGGATTGTTTCTCGCCTTGGAACCGAAAGAGCGGGATCTTATGAATCGGCCGCCTCGGGCGCCCAATGCTCCCCTTCTCAGTGGACGGATGTTAGCGCAGGTGTTGCTCGTCGGTCTGCTTATCCTTGTCGCCGCCTTTGGACTATTCCAATGGGAGAACGCACGCGGAGCCGGAATCGAGGCCGCACGCACGGTGGCCTTGAACACCGTCGCCGTCATTCAAGCCCTCTACCTGGTCAACTGCCGTTCGCTGCGCCATTCGATCTGGTCCGTCGGCCTGTTCCGCAATGGTTGGCTGGGATTGGGCATCCTGGGTGTGCTGCTCCTGCAAATCGGCCTCACTTATCTGCCATTCTTGAACGCGATTTTCCAAACCGCCCCGATCGGCTGGGAGGAGTGGCTGCGCATCCTCAGCGCCGGCGCCGTTGCGCTGCTGGCTGTGGAGGCTCAAAAATGGTTTTTCGCCCAACGCGGTTCCGCAACGTGAACAACGCCCGCCTGGCGCTTCGATCCGCCGGAAAGTGTCTGGGTTTGGCGATGGAACCCGGAAAGTTCCATCTGAAGTCAGTGACTTTTGGGCTGCAGCCACGCGAGCAGTTTTCGGACAGCCAGTTCTTTGGCTTTGGCCTCCACCTCCACCGTCAACCGGAGCCGTTTCCAAGCGGGTGGAAAATCGCGCGGATTGATGTAGTCGTGATGCCGCTCCGGCCTCGGCCCATGCCAGCCTTCCAGGGGACTCGAGATATGGAATAGCGGTTCGCGGTTCCAGGTTGCGCATGCGCGGTCGGTCGCGGCTTCCACACTCCAATTGTCAGGCAGGCAGCGGTGGTGATGGACATCAAAAACCAATGGCACGCCCGTCGTGGCGCACACCGGCAACAAGTCCGAAGGCGTATACACCTTGTCGTCGTTTTCCAGCGTCAGGCGCGAGCGCACGGGGGCGGGCAGACGCTCGATGTTGTCGCGGAGCATCCGCAAGGCCGCGGCCTTGTTGCCGTAAGCGCCGCCGCCGTGAATGTTGATGCTATCCGCGCCCACCCACTCGGCGACCTCGGCCTGATAGGTCAATTCGGCCAGCGAATGCGCGAGCGTCTTCGGGTTTGGCGAATTCAACACCACGAATTGATCGGGATGAAAAGACAGGCGCAATCCATGCTCACGCGCGAATTCGCCGCACTCGCGGAATCGCGCCACGATCTCGCCGCCGCGCGGAAGTTCGCTGATGTCATAGCCTGCTTGAGGGTGTGTCTTAACCGGTAGAATCTGACTGTTGATTCGGAAGGCGCCGATCCCCCGTCGAACGCAAAAGTCAAGAGAAGCAAGAAGGGCGTCGGCGTTCAACCGGCACAGTACGGCGAGGCGCGTTAGCCGGTCTGCCCGCGGGAGGCGAAGCATGGCCGCGGCGGTTGTCGTGCGGAACTTGATCGGCTCGCGCGCGAATTGGCAACACAATCCGAGACGCGGGGTGGGGGGCGTGGGTTGGCTCACGGCCCAGGTCCTCCAAGGAGGGCGCTCAATGCGGCAGCTCGTTCGTCGTCAGCCATGCAAGCGCCGTCACGCGTCAATGACGCCAACGCGACGACCTTCCACAACGGCATCCGAATCCCCGTTTTAGACTCGCGAACTCTCATGCGCTTTTCTCGGCCGAGCTTGCGAGGTTTCGCAACATGCCGGCGAAGATGATTTGGTGCAAGGGCCAGATGGCGTACCAATAGGCCAGCCCCCACAGTCCGATCGGATCGAACATCGCGGTTTGCCGGAGCCGCGACCCGCCATTTTCGGGTTGGACCTCGAAGTCCAACCACGCGCGGCCGGGCAGTTTCATTTCGGCGACGAGCCGCAGCCGTTCGGCGGGCTGGATCTCTTCAACCCGCCAGCAATCCAAGGGATCGCCGACATCGAGCCGCACCGGGTCGCGGCGGCCCCGTCGCATGCCAACACCGCCCATGAGGAGATCGAGCCAACCGCGCAAGGTCCAAAGCCAGTTTGCGTAGGGCCACCCCGATGGACCGCCGATCCGCTGAACTGTTTCGAAGACTCTCGCCGGGGAAGCCGCAACGTGTATGGCCCGGGAATCCAGCAGCCGATTGCCGAACCGCGTTCCACCCCAGGGGCGAACCTCGCCCGCGGCGGAACATGCGTCCGACCATCGCGTTTTCGCAAAACTTGCATCCTCGTTGCGCAACGCGCGCCGCATCGCGTTTTGAACCCCCATCGGTTTGATCGAAAAGTGGCGCAGGGCCGCATCATCACGGACAACGGTCGGGTGGCGAATGCTATCAATCAGCTTGCGTCCGACCCTCGCATAGAGCGGTGTCACCAGGCCAAGCCAGAGACTGGACAGCCGGGGGGTGAGCAGAGGAACAGGGATCATCACCCGACGGAGCCCGCGCAAGCGGGCATACTCCCGCATCAGATCGCCGTAGGAAACCTGGTCCGGACCGCCAATCTCGAAGGTGACGCTGTGGCTCAATGGATACGCGGCTGATTGACGCAGGTAATTCAGCACGTCCTCGATGGCGATGGGCTGGGCGGTGACACCCACCCAACGCGGCGTAATCATGATGGGAAGACGCTCGACCAGGGCGCGGATCATCTCAAAGGACAAGCTTCCCGAGCCGATAATGATTGAGGCGCGGAACTCCAGCACCGGCACGCCGCTTGTCCGCAATCGATCTCCCACCTCATGCCGGCTGCGGAGGTGAGCCGACAACTCGGGCGCATCCTCACCCAAACCTCCGAGATACACAATGCGCTCGACCCCTGCCGCCTTGGCCGCAGCTCCAAAGTTGTCCGCCGCAAGCCGGTCCTGCCGCTCGAAATCGCCCGTCGCTCCCATGGAATGAACCAGATAATAGGCTGCCCCGACGCCGTTCATGGCGGATGACAGCGAAGCGGCATCCATCAGATCGCCTTGAACAACCTCGGCGCCCTCGGGCAGACGGGACACCAAACGTTCCGGTTGTCTGGCCAGACACCTCACGCTCCAGCCATCCTGCGCTAGCAACGGAATCAACCGGCCACCCACGTAGCCAGTGGCGCCCGTGACAAGGACTCTCTCTTTGGCAGCCATACTGCGGAATAGGTTCGATGAGGCCCACTCAGCGATACACAAACTCATGAATAATTGCTCCGGTTCCATGTGATAAGCAATCACCCATAACCCATCGCCAGGAATTCTCCCCATGAATCGCTCGTTTCGGAGGGCCGAGTTCCACGAGGCCCCCACAAGGAAAACATGGGACTCGCAGAGCTCGTCCCTCCGAAATCGTATAAAAGTTGTATAACATAAGTAAAATATCAAGGGCCGATGGCAAAGTTTTTCGATAGGAGAAAATCGGGCTTCTTTGAGTGAAAGTTGGGGTGCCAAGGCATTTTTCGCTTGCGGTGGAGGTTGGGCTGTAGAAATATTGTATAAGATATGCCTGACGCACATCATCCGATCCAGTTGGCGGCGCGCCTGACCGGTTTGAGTACTCATGTCATTCGGATTTGGGAGCAGCGCTACCATGCGGTCGAGCCGAAACGCACGCCGAGCAACCACCGCCTTTACTCAGACGCGGACATCGAGCGGCTAAGTTTGTTGCGGGACGCGACGCGTGCGGGTCACAACATCAGCCAGGTGGCGAGACTCTCCAACGACAAGCTCCGGGCGCTGGCCGCAAGCGTCTCCGGCCAGAAAATCCGGCCAGGGCGTGGAGTCGGCGGGGCGCCGGCGCCCGATGCTTGGCTGGAAGAGGCCCTGAACTGCGTGCGGTCCCTCGATGGGCGGGCTTTGGACGACACCCTGAAGCGCGCGACGATGGCGCTGGGCGCGCAAGGAGTGCTTCATCGGCTGGTGGCTCCCTTGACACAAATCCTGGGCGATCTTTGGCGCGAAGGCGAAATCACCGCCGCCCATGAGCATTTCGCCACCGGACACATCCGCGCTTTTCTTATCAACCTGGCCAAGCCCTTTGGCGGCCGCGAAGGCGGGCCCACATTGGTGGTGGGGACGCCCGCCGGACAACTCCACGAGATGGGCGCGCTGCTAGCCGGCGCTTTGGCGGCGAACCTCGGCTGGCAGGTGACCAGTCTCGGCGCCAGTCTGCCCGCCGCGGAAATCGCCGGAGCCGCGAGACAGAAGCGGGCTCGGGCGGTTGCCTTAAGCCTGGTCTATCCCGAGGACGACGCGAGCCTGCCGGGCGAGTTGACATTGTTGCGCGATTCCTTGCCGGCGGAGACGGCGCTGGTGGTCGGTGGTCGTGCCATGCACGCTTACCGCGAGACCTTGTTGAGTCTCGGCGTGATTCTTGCGGAAGACCTGGTTCAACTCGGCTTGGCGTTGGACCGTTTACGCAAGACCGCGTGAAAGGCGGCTTCCCAAGCTTACGACTTCTTCGCGCGCCGCAAACTGGCACTGCCCGTTCCCGTCACCGGATTAACCCAGCGCAATCCTTGGAACCGCACGAAGTCGGTGTCCGCCGTATGCAGCACAGCATCATGGTCCATGGCCAGGGCGGCCATCTGCGCGTCGCTCACCAGGTTTCCCGCCGTGCCTATGCTTTCGAGAAGTTCGAGCACATTCCGGATGTGGTCAGGACCAGGAGCGAGCACTTGCACGGGAGGCTGTTCGAGCCACGAGCGCACATGCCCCGCGGCTTCCGTTGCCGTCATCGGATTCTGGAATGCTCGAGCATGGGAAGCGATGCGGACGAAACCGAAGACCACGACGTGAAGCAACCCCACCGGTTCTGTCCCGGAGAGGCAGGATTGCCACCAGCCTGCCGCCTTCGAGTGAAAGGGGGAACTGGAGTCGTAGGCGTAAAGCAGCAGGTTAATGTCGGGAATGATCACTTGGCCCCTCCGCCCTGGCCCTTTTCCAGCATGGCGTCTACTTCCAGATCGTCGGCGAGCTTGTTGAATCCGGCCGGGTCCAGCCCGGGCCGCAGCCCAAGTGGCCGGGCCTTGAGGACAAAGGGGCGGCTGACGACACGGGTCGTTGTCTGGCTGAGGCCGGCGCGGATGGCCGTATTGAGTGCCTTCTTGAAGCTGGTCCGGGAACGGTGCATGGCTTCGCGGAGCATCCGCTCCACGTCTTGATCCAGAGTCACGGTAGTGCGCATAACAGCATCATGATGCTACTGTATTGTGCTGTCAAGATGCCACCTGATTCAAAGCGCCCGTTGGGCGCGACGGGACACCGAACCGCCCGTAAAGGCTCCGCCAACTGGAAACCAAGATTCAGCAGGGCACAAAGCAATTGGACGAGATGCTAAGATGAGCGGACCACGCACAAGAATCGCCGATTTGGCCTGACAAATTCGCCGACTTTCCTGTATTGGCAAAACTGTGAAAAGACCAATTCTAATACTGTATGTGATCGTTGGGCTCTGCGGCTCCGGAGTGCTGCTTGTCCTTCACGGACGAGCGATGAGACGCGCTGCGATACACGATGCGTATGTTCGGTTGCAGTATGTGAGGGAGTATGCGGCAGCCAACCACGGTCGGTTAACCAACTCTCTCCCTGAGGTCATGGAGGTGTTTCATTACACGAACAGTATTTGGGTTGGGGACAAGCACCTCACCTGCATTATAGCCATGAGGTGGAAATCGAGTTCGGCTCCGGGACCGACTCTGGCCCTAACCCAAGATGGCACGGCAATTTGGTTTGAGCGTGGAAGAGAGCCCCGGATCGTCAGCTTCGATGAGAGGTGTATGAAGTAAGGCAATGACGTCGTGTATGGATCCATCCCCGAAGGTGGCAAGTGACATGGAAACAATAGGCGAGACTATGGACTCGCGGCTTGATCGTCTTTCTCGTTCACTGCCAGCCAGAACTGGTCTGCATTGCGCCCACCATCGAGGGCAATATCGATGACATCATGCTCCAGAATCCATGGGTTTGCCTCGCTGACTAGACAGGATTCGCGGAAAATAAAGCCACAAGTGTCCGAGGTCGTCGTTCTCGCCGAAAACGATCTGGCCATCGCGGCCGGTTACGGCGTCTCCGAAGACATAGCCGTAACGTCGGCGTTCGAGCACGGAGACGGCCACGCCGAGGTTGGTGACTTGCTTGAGTCCGGGGTGATAACAAAACAGCTTGGCCATTTCAGCCCCGCAGAAGCCAAAGAGCCGGCCATCGTGGGTTACGGCGCTAGGACCCACAGGGGCCAGGAGGGTTCGGCCCAACGGACCTTGGAATCCACGCTCTTCGTCGAAGGAAAAGAGATGGCCGTCGGCATCGGCGGTGTAAGCCAGGCCATTGCGAGGGTCTCGCGCCCACGAGAGAGGAGTCTTCTCCCAGGCGCCGTCTGGCAAGCGGACGGCCCGGCGCTGAATTTGCCGGGAGCCAGGATCATAGCGCCACAGGTGGCTGGGACCATCCTGGCCAAAAACGCCGTTTTTCGAACCGGCCACAATACGACCATGACCAGGGACCTCGCCGGCGACCTGAAGCTTGCCTTCGTCCAGAGCGAGAGTGAAAAGATGCCCGGTGGTCATTCCAACCAACGTGGACCTCGATTCGGTCATGACCGCGTGAACCATCGGTTCGTTTTGGACTTTGCCATAATCCCGGAACGGGGTTCGGGAGAAACCCCATTCCTGGATGAGGTCAAAGGGCAGAGGCTGCAAGTGACCTCCGACCACGCGACCACCCTCGGGCCCATTGACACAGGCCGCGAATCCGTTCTTGCCGCAGCAGACAGCGGCACAATGGTCGGCTCCTTCGACGATGCCACGATCGAAGACAACACCGGTAACCCCATGAAACATGGCCACAAAAAGATGGGATGCCCGTCCGCTGGTGCCCCCGTAAATGATTCCCTCGGGGGTGATATCCAAGGCGGTAATGCGGCTCTCGTCAGCAGGGATGGGCGTGCTGGCACCGGGGAAACAGGTGGGAAAGGCAACCATGGTTCCTTCCTTGACGAAGGTTCCATGGACAATCTCATCGATCAGCGCCCTGGCCTCAGGCGAGTGGAGGTTGTATTTCGTTTTTTTGGGTTCGCTCATGGTTTGAATCATCCCCACATCCGAAGGGGCAGGTGCGCATTGACCTTTCGCCGATGGGCCGGCACCTGGACTTTAAAGATGCCCACGGGTTTCACCCCGACGCTGCCGAAGAACAAGTCGCCATGGTGATCCACAGCGCCGCGCGAGACATATTGAGCGGGATCTTTTGGATGCTGGAGAATTGCCACTTGTTGCCGTTCCAGCGTGACGGGATCGAGCCGCCAGACCACGCCTTCTCGATCGGGTCCGTTTGCTGGCATGGGTTGATAAACCGGATCCCGCCAGCGCGAGGCCACGTAATACAGTTGGCCATCCCCGCCGAAAACAAGCCCGCCACAATGGTCCACGAATGTATCTTTCGAGAGGGTGGGATCGCGCTTTTGAGTCGTGGGCCCCAGGTCTTCGACGCGCGGCCATTCGCCATCGTTGGGCCAGATGCGCATAAGCCTCGAGTTGGCGATCCAGGTCACCGCGTAGACGCATTCTCCGTCAGGCGACGGCGCTACGTCGTAGAACACACTGTGCCAGCCGGTTTGGAATTCGGGATTGTGCGGGAGGACAAAAGGCGAACGTTCGAGCCGGTCCTTTTCAGGATCGTAGCGGACCAGATGTCCATAATCGTCCGTGGTCCAGACGCGATGTTTGCGATCGAGAAACAGGGTTTGCGCGTTAATCGAGCCGATGCGGCCGACGTCCCGCCGGGTTCGGGTTTTCGTATCGAAGATAATGAAGTGATCCCGAGGGTAACTTAACGCGTAGAGCCGATGGCGTTCCTCATCGTGCAGAAGACAACGGCAGCCTTCCTTTGGAATGAGAGTTTTCCACCAAAGAACCCGATCGGTTTTGGTGTCGAAGGCCAGGAGGGCGCTGCCGCGAAAACAGCGCTTGGGATCATGCCAGGAGAGCCACGGCGAATAGGCGGGCTGATCGATGGGTGGCCCCGAGAGATGGGTCGCCATGAACAGGATCCCATCGGCCACCGAGGGGGCGAAGCTGTAATGGATCTTGCATTGGGTCGCTCGGCCCGAATCCGCGGGGTCATCCACCATCTCATCCAGCGAGAATAGATAGTCGAGGGCATCGTTCTTTTCGTTGTAGCGAACCAGCTTGACCACTCCTCCGGGCACGCCTTCGGCACAGGCGGCCGCGTAGATCCTGCCATCCGGCCCCACTGACAATGACCAGCACGTATCCGCATCCGGATGGCCTGTGAACGGATACCACGTCGGGACATAAACCTCCGCCCCCGGTTGTTCGGGAGGCTCTGCGGCGTTTACCGTTGCGCCCAAGGTCGGCAGCAAACACCAAGCCGCCGCAGTTTGCGCCCCGCCTTTCAAAAACTGGCGTCGTCTGAGTTTCATGGGAACCCCTCAGTTTATATCTCAAATCCACATCAGGGTCGAGCGCAAATCCTGAATCGCTAATAGACGTCAATCAACGCGATCCATTGAGGGCGAGGTAGACTTTGCGGATGGCTTTGATGATATCCCGGATATCGTTGTCGCCGAACTTGGGATCCATAATCACACCTCCGGCGCGGCTCAGAATGTCGATCGTGCGGGGGCAGCATTGGCGGCCATATTGGATGGCGCGGCCTCGAGGGCTCTGGAACGACGGCCAGGCCGGATGGACAGTGGCCTTTTGCTCAATCCGTTCGGCAATCGGGAGGATCACGGAACCGCCCGGCCCCGAGGCCGGGATTCCTTCCGCCTTCATCGCCCCAAGGAACTTGTCACGGCGCTGCTGGGTGCTCCAATCGAGGAAAACCCCAACTCCCAGGTCTCCTTCGAGATCCGGGGATTTGCGGAGTTTGAGTCCGGGGAGGTCGGCGATGGCCTCGCGGACTTTGCGGGCATTGGCACGAAGGCCCTGGCAGATGGCCTCCAGCTTTTTGAGTTGCCCGCGGAGGACCGCGCCGGTGAATTCGTTCATGCGGAAATTGCAGGCGGCGAACGCCGACAGGAGTCCTCCGCCCAGCGCTTCGGTGTAGGGCGTGTGAAGTGTCCCAAAATCGTGAAAACGAAAGGCGCGCTCGAAAAGTTTTGGATCACTGGTGATGACGGCTCCGCCTTCTCCCGCAGTGATGGTTTTGCTGAGCTGAAAACTGTTGATTCCGATATCGCCAATGGTGCCCACGTACTTGCCTTTGTAACGTCCGCCGGCGCACTGGGCGCAATCCTCCAGCACCCGGAGGTTGTGCTTTCGCGCAATCTCGAGGATGGGATCCATATCGCATGGGCATCCTTGGAGGTGGACCGCCATGATGACCTTGGTTTGAGGCGTGATCTTTTGTTCGATGTCGGCTGGATCGATGTCAAACGAGTCGTCGATTTCAGCAAAGACGGGCAGCGCGCCGGAAAGCACAATGGCGTCATAGCAGGCATACCAGGTCCACGCGGGGAGAATCACCTCGTCGCCCGGTCCGACCTCCAATGCGGCCATGGCGCTGTAGAGCGCGGCGGTCCCGGAGGTTACTCCGAGCGCGAACTTCGCGCCAACATGGGCTGCGTATTCCTTCTCGAATGCGAGAACCTTCGATGACGGCCCTCTCGACCAGCGGAAAGGGACCTTCGACTCTAGGACATCGAGGAGTTCCTGTTTCTCAATGTCGTCGTAAAACTGCGGCCCATAGGGACGAGCGCTGAGGGGAGTTGGCCGCACCGGCTCCCCGCCATCCAAGGCGAGCCTCTGTTCTGCTCCGTTGGCAAGGCTTCGAAGACCAACTCCGGAGCCCATGAGAATGGAAGCGGTTCCGACGGTTTCAAGGAACTTACGACGGTTCGTGATTGGCGCTTTCATGGCTGATTAACCGCACCCTACGCCGATGATTCCATGGGTCAATACAAGAGAATTCGAAACGGGGAACGATCGGCGCGCGGAATTCATTCCGCAGAGCGATTCTACCAACAGAATTCCTCCGCTATCGTTCGTGCCTGCGGGTCTTCATTCGGTCAGTTGGTTTTTCTGCGGTTCAAGGATTGTGATTGTGGTTTTGGGTTGACAATCAGGGAATTGAAAGTGTGTTTTGAACCAGAGTCCATGCGTCATTTTGTCCAAACCGATGTTCTGAAACGATCGGCCTGTGCCGCTCTGATTACGGCGGCGCTATGTTATCCCCGGTTTTCGCTGTGGTTTCATCGATCCCAGCCGCTCTGGTACATGGAATCGATGGTCTTCGTCTCCACAATCATTTTGTGGGCTGGGGTTTTTGCCTGGCATACCCGCTACTGCCATCGGCCGGTGTTCATCCTGCGATGGGATCCTAAAAATTGGGCAGGAGCCACTTTGGCCGCGTTACTAATGGCCGCCGCCCTGTATTTCTGGCTGGATCCGTCTTTGCGGCAGCGAACCCCGCAGGATTATCCCGCGCATTTCGAACAGTGGGCCGCGATGGTTCTTTTCCATTTGGTGTTTGTTCAACTCTTTCTTGTTTTCGCCCCGTTCGCCTGGTCGATCCGGCTCTTTCGGGATCCATCGATCGCCACCGCGCTAACGGTGGCATTCGGGATGATCATCCTCCTGCTGAAAATCCGGTGGTCGCCCATGCCGTATCCCGGCTCTCTGATCGCGGTTCTGGTGCTTTTAAGGATCGTCATTGGACTTTTGTCTGTGTTGTTTTATCTCCGAGGCGGGGCAATTCTGGTCTGGTGGTGGGCCTTCCTGGTCGAGGCACGGCATTTGTTGAATTTAGACTGGGACGCGCCGTCGATTTCTGCGACTTTATAGTGATCTGCGGGTCCTATGATCTGGTCTCGGTGTTAGAGTATTGGGCTTGATCTCGGACCGATTCAGGACTCAACGAAAAGGAAGCTCCTATGAAAACAAAGTTTGTCCAAGTGTTTCTGAAGCCTGCATTCATGGCAGGAGCTGCCCTCGCAATCGTCGGGATAAGTCAATTCGGAGTGACGGCCGCCCAAGAACAGGAGGTCACGGAGCCATCGTCAATCGATCAACCCGCGGAAAACCGTGTTCTGGCCTTGGACGGCGAACAGTCGTTCCTGCGAGTGCCGGATTCTCCGTGGTTCCACGCCATCTCCAACTCGATTACGTTGGAGGCCTGGTGCATGGCGCAGTCGTTTTACCCCAACACCGGAAGCGTGAATTCGATTATGCGGAAGAACGCCCAGGCCGGTCTGGAGAATTTTTTTCTGCGGATTCGAAACAGGAGCGGTCCACGCCTGGTTGAGATGGGATTGGGCGTCAAACTCGGGATTCTGCAAGCCCCGGCGGAAATACGAACCGGCGAATGGTATCATCTGGCCGGAACTTACGATGGCCAAACGCTGGCGGTGTACGTGAACGGCGTGAAGATCCAAAGTGAATCCGTCTCCGGCAATCTTACCATCGACGACTCGGATCTCTTGATTGGCAAGGGAGATCCAGACTTCAGCTCGGGAGAGTATTTCCATGGCCTGTTGGATGAAATTCGCGTGTGGAATGTGAGCCGGACGCAAGCGGAAATTCAAAATGCATTAGACAAGCCGTTGACCGGCAAGGAAGCTGGGTTGGTGGCTTATTGGAATTTTGACGATGGAACAGCCAAGGATTTGTCAGGGCACGCGATCCACGGACGTCTTGAGGGCAAGGCCAGGATTGTCCAGGCCACGCGTTCGAGCCTCTCTTCCACCGAGTTCCAGACTCCTGTCATCCCGGCGATAGAGACCGAGGGACTTGCGCTGAAGAAACGCCTCGAGGTGGTTGAAGCCCTCTGGAGGAACCTGAGGGAGATCTATCCGGCCCTGGAATACAAGGGCATCCGGGGACGCGAATGGATCGAACCGGCATTGCTGCGAGTGCGTCAGATTAAGAGTGATCGGGAATTTCGCGAATTCCTGCAGGAACAGATGGCCAGCCTGAGGGATACCCACACGCGCATCCTATCGTATCCCGGCCAACCGAGATGGATCTCGCCCCCTGTGATGCTGGCCAGAGTCGAAGGCAAGGTCGCAGTAATCCGTGCGCACCAGGATACGACACTTGTGGCCGGGGATGTCCTGATGTCGGTTGAGGATCGGCCCATCGAGGAATGTTTGGCGGAGAAGATGAGGCGCGTGTGCAACTCCACAGAGCGCGGACGCGCGCGCGAGGCTTGCGGACAGTTGCTTGCCGGTCCGCCCGGAACAACCGTAACCGTCCATGCGGCAGGGGCCGATGGGCAGGTCCGGCCTGTGACATTGCGCCGCGAGTCCCATCCCGATTTTTGGAAGGAACCTGCCATGACCTCGCGTTCATGTGGCGAATCGATCGGTTACATTCGAATCTCTCGATGGACCGACGCCACGATCCCAGAACAGTTTGATCAGGCGCTGGACATGTTCAAAGCCTGCCGGGGCCTCATCATCGATGTTCGCGGCAACGGGGGAGGTCATGATCAATTGGCAGACGTTGTCAATGGCCGTTTGACGGCAAAACCGGTGGTCAGCAGCATCGATTTTTGGCGAAAGCCGGGCACCGACCAATACCAGCGAACCATCGGCTGGGTCCAACCCCGGGGTCCCTGGATCTATCAGGGCCGTGTGGCTGTGCTGATTGACGAGGCCGCCATGAGTGCCTGCGAGCATTTTGTCTCCGGAATTGAGGCGATGGGTTGTGTATTGCTCGTGGGAGAACCAACCAACGGCGCTGGTGGCGGGCCGACTTCGATCGAACTCCCTGATGGCACACGGGTGGCCATTTCGAGGGCTTTAGGTCTTCGGGCCAACGGGGTGGTCTTCGAGGGACACGGCATCCCGCCCCATATCTTTTCCGAGCCCACCCTGAAAGACCTTCGCGAAGGCCGGGACGCGGTTCTGGAGATTGCCAAGGAATGGATCGAATCGGGCAAGGACTTGCCACCTCGGACTCAGGCGCTGAGGACTTCCATGTGATTTTGTGATTCCCAGTCCTCCCGGGCTTCATTACCTTTGGGGCCAATCACAGCATGAATCGGAGATGTTTTTTTCGAATGTCGCTCTGGGTCCTGGCGGCAGTCCTCAGCCTTAACGCGGCGGAGCCTTCGTCGCTCAGGACTGCGATCATGGATCTGGGAAATGCCCATGGCGATCGTTATCCAAGGGGACGCCAGTTCCTCGAACAACTCGGTCGGCTTGAAACCCAGATGGGCTCAACAATCCCTGCCGATCGGGCCACCGCCAAGGTCAGTCTCGATCGACTTGAACGCGAGGCGCTTCTGGCCAATCCCCTCCTGATTGCCCAACCGATCCTGTTTGTCGTCCGGCAGCAATACCGTCCCGACCATCACAATACCGCCACCTTCTTCCCGGCCGCCCAACACGAGCACAATGATGGTGCCTTCACCCCCGGCAGCGCCCTGAAGCTCCTCGATCTGGCCGGAGGCGGCGCGGTCAAAACCTTGCTGGATTGCCCCCAGGGCGTAGCGCGCGATCCGGAGGTCCATTTCGACGGGCGCCGGATCGTTTTCTCCATGCGCCGGAACGTGGCGGACAGCTACCATATTTATGAAATCAACGCCGACGGCTCCGGTTTGCGCCAGCTCACGTTTGCCCGGGACGTCGATGATCTCGATCCCTTTTATTTGCCGGATGGGGGCATCGGCTTTTCCTCCACGCGCGAGCCGAAGTACTGCATGTGCAACCGGCACATCATGGCCAATCTGTATCGAATGGATAGTGACGGGGCCAACATTCACCAAATCGGAAAGAGCACCTTGTTCGAAGGCCACGGTTCACTCCTGCCTGACGGAAGGATTTTGTATGACCGCTGGGAATACGTGGATCGGAATTTTGGCGATGCCCAATCGCTTTGGACGGTGAACCCGGATGGAACAGGCCACGCTCTTTACTGGGGGAACAATACCGCGTCACCCGGGGCCGTGATTGATGCCCGAGTTATCCCCGGCACGGGACAGGCCCTTGCGGTATTTGGATCCTGCCACGATCGGCCCTGGGGCGCCCTGGCGATGATTGATCGACGGCTGGGCATGGATGGACCCGCGGCAGTCGTTCGCACCTGGCCCGCCGATGCGATCAAGTTGGTCCGACAGTCCGGGTGGGAGATCTTCGACGCCTTCCTCGGAGTCAAACCCAAGTACGAAGATCCCTATCCCCTGGGGGCAAATTACTTTCTTGCGGCTCGCATGACCGGGCAAGGTGAATCAATGGGCCTTTGCCTGCTCGACACTTTCGGCAATGAGACTCTGCTCCACGCCGAATCCCCGGGCTGCTTCGATCCCATGCCACTCGGGCCGCGTCCATGCCCACCCATCATTCCCACGCGCCGCGATTATGCAAATCGCGACGGCTCCTTTTATGTCGAGGACGTCTACCAGGGCACCCATATGGCGGGCGTCAAACGAGGGACGGTTAAATGGTTGCGCGTGGTGGAATCCCCGGAGAAACGGTTTTGGACGCGGCCGGCCTGGAATGGGCAGGGACAGGAGGCCCCGGCGATGAACTGGCATGATTTCAACAACAAACGCATCCTCGGCACGGTGCCGGTTGCGTCCGATGGCTCGGCCTATTTTGCGGTGCCCTCCGATAGGTTTGTTTATTTCCAGTTGCTCGATCGAGAGGGAATGATGATCCAATCGATGCGCAGCGGCACGATCGTGCAGTCCGGTGAACAGGCTGGTTGCGTTGGGTGTCACGAGGACCGTCGTTTGGCTCCCGCCATGGCCAACGCCGCGCGTTCCCGCCTCCCCGGGCAAGTGCCGGCAACCTTGGATGGATGGTACGGCCCGGCCCGCGACTTCAGTTATCGGGCGGAAGTCCAACCGGTGCTGGATCGTCGTTGCGTCCAATGTCACGACTTCGGCACGCCAGCCGGGCGGGTGCTCAACCTTGCGGGGGACCGTGATCTGATTTTTAACGCGTCGTATAACGAGCTCTGGCGGAAGAAATACATCCGGGTGGTGGGCGCCGGTCCCCCCGAGATCCAGGCGGCCTACGCCTGGGGCGCCCACGCCAGCAAGTTGATCGCCACCCTCCGCGCCAGTCCGCGCTGCGGCGGTTCGCTCACTCCCGAAGATTGGAACCGCATCGTCACCTGGATTGATCTGAACGCTCCATATTACCCCAGCTACGCCAGCGCCTATCCGGAAAACCTGGGAGGCCGGTCGCCCTTGGACGATCGACAGCTCGCTCGACTCGAAGAACTCACTGGCGTGCCGCTGAGACAACTCGCCGGCCACGCGAACAACCGCGGCCCGCAAATCAGCTTCGATCGGCCCGAGCTCAGTCCGTGCCTCGATCGTTTGAGGGAGCAGGCGGATTCGAATTACCGGGACGCCCTGGCTTTGATTCGGGAGGGCGCCCATACTTTGGCGCGCAAGCCCGAAGCCGACGCCCCGGGCTTCGAACCCAGCGCCATCGATCAGTGGCGCGAGGTCAAGTACCAAGCCCGCCAGCAGCGCGAACATCAAAATCGTGAAGCCCTCCGCACCGGGACGAAACACTTCGAAGCGGATTTGAATCCCCCCCAGTAAGACAGTCGTGTGTGGATCTTACTGAGGATGGTGATCGCCTTGCCGTCCAAATGAGAAATGCGCTAAACGGACAGGTGGCGTAACCGGGATTAGTTTTTGCACAGACCCCACGGGATTGGCTCCTTGAACGGACTGCTGTGGATCCGGCCACGAAATACCGTTGTCCATGGATTGAGGGTTATTGCTCGCACACCAGCATTTGCGCCGGCGATACGCTGTTGTTTCATGTCAGCACAAATCCACCTTCGACCTACCACCTCGATATTTATCGGCTTGGCTTCTATGGGGGCGCTGGCGGCCGATTCATGATCCGGCTCGGTCCGTTTCAGGGACGCGTCCAGCCTGATCCGTCGATTGGGCCCAAGCGACTTCGCGACTGCCGATGGGAGCCCTCCGTCATGCTGCGCATTCCGCCCCACTGGCTGAGTGGCGTTTATGTGGGCAAACTCACCACCGATCGCGAAAACTGGCAAAGCTACGTGATTTTCATCGTCCGGGACGGGCGACGGGCCGATTTTCTTTTTCAATGCTCCGACACCACCTGGCAGGCCTACAATCGCTGGCCGAACCAATACTCGCTTTACGACAATGGCCGGACCGAATGGTATTGGGGAAACTAGGTGGCCGTGAGCTTCAATCGGCCGTATGGCAAATACTGCCAAATCCTGGATGCGCCGCTTTCCACCGGCTCCGGCGAGTTTTTTCTCTGGGAATTCCCCCTGGCGTTCTGGCTGGAAGAACACGGTTATGATGTCACCTACATCTCGAACCTGGATACCCATCACGATCCAGGTGGCCTAATGCGGGCGCGGGGTTTTCTTTCCGTGGGCCACGACGAATACTATTCCATCGAGATGTTCAATGCCTCGACCTGCTGGTGGGCGGACGGCTTGAGTGAACCGCCGGGCTATGTTCGCCCCTCCGTGTACACCTCACCGCAAGGCCCCGATTCCCGTGTGCAACGCATCACACGCAATCTCCTCGAGCGAATGAAGCGTCTTTGAGCCGAGGGGTGCTAAAAACGCATTGTACCGCTTCGCGATATCTTATGGCATTCTAGCCCAGGGCTTGCTCGATATCGGCGATGATATCCTCGGCGTTTTCAATGCCCACCGCCAGCCGGATCAGGCCGTCCTTGATCCCTAGCCTCAATCGTTGTTCGCGGGTGCATTTGTAGTAACTGATGGAAGCCGGATGGGTGATCAACGATTCCGCCCCTCCCAGGCTGGGCCCGATGTTAATCATTCGCAGCCGTTCCAGAAAACGATGCACATAATCAATGTCATCCCGGACCTCGAAGGTGACGACACCGCCAAAGCCCTTCATCTGCTGGCAGGCAATCCGGTGATGAGGATGGCTGCGCAAACCCGGGTAATACACCCGCCTAACCTTACGGTTCGATTCAAGGTAAGCGGCCACTTTCATCCCGTTTTCATTGTGGCGCTGCATCCGGAGCTCGAAGGTCTTGAGCCCACGAATCAGGAGATACGAGGAGTGGGGATCGATCACTCCGCCGGTAATCTTCAAATACTCGCGCACCTGGGAGGTGAGTTCCTTTTTGCCCAGCGCCACCCCAGCCAGCAGATCGTTGTGTCCCCCCAAATACTTCGTGGCGCTGTGGATGACGAGGTCGATGCCAAACTCGAGCGGTTTCTGATTGTAGGGCGTCGCAAAGGTGCTGTCGGAAATGATCCGGACGTTCCGGCCCCGAAAAATCCGCATGAGCCGCTCCAGATCCATAATGTTGAGATAAGGATTCGTGGGCGATTCGGAGAAAAAGATCCGGGTGTTGGGTTTAATCGCGTTCTTGATGGCGGTGTAATCGCACATTTTGACGACCGAGCATTCGATCTGGAACCTCTCCAAGCAGGTCACACAAAAGTCCAGGGTGCGTTTGTAGGCGTCATCGGTGATAATCACGTGATCTCCCGCCTTCAGCAAGGCGAACATCGCGGTTGTAATGGCGCTCATACCCGAGGAAAAGAGGACGGCGTCCTCGGCGCCTTCGATTGTGGCGAGCTTTCGCTCGGCTGCCATCTGGGTGGGGTGACCGTAGCGGCCGTATTCAAACCGGCCTTCGATCCCTTGGGGCAGTTTCTTGATCTCTTCGGTGTTCTTAAAGATGAAGGTGGAAGTCTGAACGATGGGGGTGGTGATGGATCCGTATTCGTTGTATCGAATCTCGCCCGCATGAACAGCTTGGGTTGAAATCCCGGCACCGTTCTTTTTTATCTTCTTCTTCGTCATGGGATACATCTTGTTGCTCAGTAGGACCGGCTGAAAGAAAAAAATCAGCTCACAAAAAGGTATTTGGAGGCGAACTCCGGCTGGCTGGTGGCGTTGACGCCCAGTTTGCGCAGGCCGGCGGCGTCGCCTGGCGAGGGGATGTGGGTCAGGTGCACGTCGCACCCGTTGAGCTCCTTGAGATGCTCGATCGCCGATTCCGCGGCTGGATTCATAATCGCGCTAATGCTGAGGGCGATGAGGGTTTCCTCCAGGTCCAGGCTCGTGACTTTGCCCTTGAGCACATCGGTTTTGAAGTGGCTGAGCGACCGGGTGACGTTGGTGGGCAGAAGGTGAATGCCTTCGGGAATGTTGGCCAGGGTTTTTACGGCATTCAGCACCAGGCTTGACGCGGCATGCATCAGCCTCGAGTTCTTTCCCGTAATGATCCGTCCGTCCTTCAGTTCGATGGCGGCCCCGCAGTAAAAGCCGTCGCTGCCTTTGCCGCAGGCCGGGGCCTGCCGGGCCGCTTCCTGCGCCGGAGCCACCACCACGCGATCGCTCGCGCTTAAGCCAAGGTTGCGCATCAGCAACTCCACCCGTTCCACCGAATCCCGCTCCACCAGGCCCATTGCATATTCGCAGGCATAGTGGAAGTACCGGCGGATAATCTCCTGACGCGCCGCCGCCCGGCATGCGGCGTCGTCCACGATCCCGTAACCGGCCCGGTTGACGCCCATGTCCGTCGGCGACTTGTAGAAAGACGGGGCCCGGCTGATCCGCTCAATAATCCGGTGGAGCAGGGGAAACGCCTCGATGTCGCGGTTATAATTGACGGCCCGCTGGCCGTAGGCCTCGAGGTGGAAATGATCAATCAGGTTGACGTCTTTTAGCTCGGCTGTGGCTGCCTCGTAAGCCACGTTTACCTCGTGTTTCAACGGAAGATTCCAGATCGGAAAGGTCTCGAACTTCGCATAGCTCGCATCCCGGCCGCGCTGGTGTTCATGGTAAAGCTGGGACAAACAGGTGGCCAGTTTTCCGCTGCCGGGCCCAGGACCGGTGACCACAACGATCGCCCGGTCGGTCTCGATAAAGGGATTCGCCCCGTAACCCTCCTCGCTGACGATGGTCTCCACGTCCATCGGATAACCTTTCGTGCACCGATGGGTGTAGACGCGGATGTCGCGTCGTTCCAGCTTGTTCTTGAAAGCGACGGCCGCGGGTTGATTGTCAAAACGCGTGATTACCACCGCGCGGACCGTGATGCCCCATTCCCGCAATTCGTCAATTGTTTTCAGGGCGTCGGTGTCGTATGTGATGCCGAAGTCCGCCCGCATTTTCTTTTTTTCGATGTCTCCGGAATAAATGCACAGCACGACTTCCGACTGGTCTTTCAGCCGCTGAAGCAGCCGCATTTTCACGTCGGGCTCGAAACCGGGCAACACCCGGGCGGCATGGTAATCAAAAAGCAGTTTGCCGCCGAACTCCAGATAGAGTTTGCGGTTCAGACCGTTCACGCGTTCGAGAATTGCCTGGCTTTGCTGCTCGAGATACCGTTCGTTGTCAAATCCAAGAGTCGCTGGCATGGGCGCGTTGGTTTTTTTATGGTTTTGAGACCGTGCCGTCATGATCCTGATGGCTGGCTGTATGGATCGTGTTTATGCGCAGATTGCGATAGGCAACAGGGCCATGGTCGCCTTGCAACAGGATAGGACCCAGGGTTTTTTCATCTTCCCATCGTGCGCTTCGAGTCGGCCCCTTCAACTCGACGTTCTCGTGAATCATGTGGCCATTATGCGTGACCCGAACCATCCTGGCATTGGCGATCTTCCTGCCGTTGTTGTCGAAGCGCGGCGCGCGGAACTGGATATCAAAACTCTGCCATTCACCCGGAGCCTTGCTGGCGTTGACTATTGGAGAGTGGCCGTCGACATTCTGCTCCTGGATCCAGCGCGGGTAGATGCCGCCGCACTCGATACCCGGGTAGGCGCCCTGGGCTACTCCATGGCTATCATACACCTGGATTTCATAACGACCCTGCAGGTAGATTCCCGAATTCGAGTGCTTGGGGATGCAGAATTCGACATGCAGATCGACATCGCCATACTCGGTCTCTGTCATCAGATCGACCGTTTTACCCTTTGGGCCGTTCAGCAACACGCCGAAGCCGGGCGCAACCGAAAAGGCCTCCGGGTTGGACGGATCGATCCCCGCGGTTCCGACGACCTGCCAGTCCCCCAGCGGTTGGCGCCAGCCGGCGAGATCAGCCCCGTTGAAGAGGACGTCGCTCCGGATAATCGCCTGGATGTAGGCCGTTTCTTGAGGTTGATACGGTTGTCCGTTTCTCCGGAAGATGTCGTGGAACCATAGGACGGGCGGTGCGTCATAGGCCTTGGTCCAGGAATCCCAGGGATAGATCGTCTGGCTTTTGCCGTCGACCAGTCCCCAATTATAGGCGGCTACTCCTTTCGACTTCAGGTAGCCGAGGTTGGGATCAAACAAACTGCCGTTGCCACGAGACATGTATTCGGTGCACAGCAACGGCCGACGGTAACGGCTCAGATGATCCACAGCATCCTTCAGGCTTCCGAGATCGCTGTAGTTGTGGAAGCTGATCACATCGGACTGAGACAGTTGGATTTGCTCGGTTGGGCTCAGTTGGTTCGGATCCGGCCATGTGCCCATCCAGACTCCGGAGGTCAACGGCTGCGCCGGCCCCGTTCGTCGCGCCCAGTCAAACGCCTTTTTCAGGAGAGGCAGAACAAGATCGACCTTGTCGGCGGGCTCTCGATCGACGTAGGCCGGACGGTTCATGTTGTCGGGCTCATTCCAGATATCCCAGGCCTGAACGCGGGGATCACTTCGAAAACGCCCCACCACACCGGTCACATAAGCTTCCAGGGCGGGATGCTTCGTGGGATCGAGCAATGCCTCGGCGCCCGGGGTTTGCACCCAACCGGAATTATGCACGTGAGGTTTGGGGGGGCGTTGAGGTCCGAGTTTCGGGAACGGATCCCAACACGAGTCAAACAGAACAAAAACAACGCCGATGCCGCGCCGATTCGCCAGAGCAAGGAACCCGTCCAGCCGCCCTAAAAATCCGTTTGCATCCTGTTCCCAGAGCAGGTGATGCAGGTAAACGCGGATGGAATTGAATCCGAGCGATTGAGCCCAACCCAATTCCCGGTCGAGGGTCTGAGGATCGAAGGTGTCGGCCTGGAACATTTCCAACTGGTTGATGGCGCAACTCGGCAGGAAGTTGCACCCCACCCACCAGCCTGTCTTCTGTCGCCACGCCCACGCCTTTTGTTCAGACCAGCGCCCAACCGCATCGGTGTCAGCGGCCTCGGCCGGGAAAACACTGAACAATAAAGCCGCAACCAGCCACAACCGCATGGATTCCTTTTTCATAATACGATGGTCCACAATAGAACTGTTGCGGCCATCAAAGACAGTTCTTTTTAATCTGACCTGCGAAGCGGGCTGTGGATTTGCGGCTTGCTCAAGCGTCGAACAGCGGGCTACACTCATCCGTCTTCAATAGGACAACTTCAGCCGATGAAACGCATGAATCGCCGACAATTCCTCCGAGAAAGTCTCGCCCTGGGAGGGGCCGTCGCACTGCCAGGGATCATTCCAGCGCGGGCGTTGGGACGGGATGGCGCCGTGGCGCCCAGCGAGAAGATCGTCGTGGGCGGCCTGGGTCTTGGCCCGCGCGGACAGTACGACCTGAGCGTGATGCTTCCCGAGAAGGACGTTCAGTTTGTCGCGGTTTGCGACGCCGTCCGCAGCCGCCGCGAACAGGTCAAGACAATCGTCGATGCCCATTACGGCAACCAGGACTGCCGGATGTACTCGGACATGTTCGAGTTGCTGGGCCGGCCCGACATTGATGCCGTGCTGATTGCCACCGGCGATCGTTGGCATGCCCTGGCCTCGCTCCTTGCCGCGAAGGCGGGCAAGGATGTATACAGCGAGAAACCCTGCGGGATGACGATCGGCGAAATCCAGTCTCTGGCCGACGGCATCCATCGTTATGCACGGGTTTTTCAAGCCGGCACCCAGCGGCGGAGCGTCAGCAACTTTCAATATGTCGTTCATTTGGCTCAGAGCGGCAAACTGGGAAGGCTGCATACTCTCCATGCCTCGGTCTACGTCCCTTCCAAGAGCTATGCCTGGCTGCCGGCCGAACCGGAGCCTCCCAAAGATCAATGCGACTGGGATCTGTGGCTGGGCCCCGCGCCCTGGCGACCGTATAATAGCCGGTATGTCAGCGGCGGCTGGCGCGGTCATCACGATTTCGAAGCCGGGGGGAATTTCCTCGATTGGGGCGCCCATACGGTCGACCTTTGCCAATGGGCCAACCAGGCCGACCACACCACCCCGATCGAATACGAGGCGACGCCAACCTCGATCGTTGCCCGATATGCCAACGGTGTGGAACTGATTTGCGACTTCCTTCCGACCGCCTTCGGAAACCGCGATCCCCAATATCACACCTCCACCGGCACTTGCCCGGTGCGTTTCGAAGGCGACGAAGGCTGGGTTGAAACCGGCGATAATATGCAGTTGGTTTTTTCTGAGAATCTCGCAAAGACCCTGGGACGCCAGTATGCCGGGACTGGCCTGAGTTCGGCGGGACACGGCCGGAATTTCTTCGATTGCGTCCGATCCAGGGCTCTGCCCGTCTGCAACCAAAATATCATGCGCCGGTCGCACATCGCCTGTTTTGCGGCCCAATTGTCGTGGCAGTTGGGACGGAAACTCACCCTGGACCCCGTCAAGGAGGAATTCATCGATGACGAGGAGGCCAATCGGATGCGTCGCCGCGCGACGCGCGAACCCTGGAGCTTCAATATCTAAACCTTCCGGATCATCATCGACTCAACCGGACCCCGAGAATTATGCTTATTCGCCTTGCACTCCTCATATTACCGTTCGGATGGCTGCTATTAAACCCGGCGATTGCCGCTGATGATCATTCCGAAAAGACCCGGAAACTCGTGGATGTTCTTCAGTCCGACGCTTCGTTTTTCGACAAAGCGCGGGCCTGCCAGCAACTCGGCGAGGTGGGCGACAGCCGGGCCGTCGCTGCCCTGGCCGCCCTCCTCGCGGATGAACACCTGAGCGCCTACGCGCGGAGCGGCCTGGAGGGCATTCCCGATCCCGGCGCCGCCGAAGCCCTGCGAAGCGCCACCGCCAAGCTTAAGGGCAACCTCCTCGTCGGTGTCATCAATTCGTTGGGCGTCCTGCGGGATCCCAAGGCGGTCGGGCTTTTAAAGCAGTTCGCCTCCGATCCCGCTTCCGGCGCCGCCAAAGAAGCTTTGCTGGCTTTGGGCTGGATTTCGGCCGATGAATCGATCGGAATAGTCCGCGAAGCCCTCGAGAAAGAGCCGGGAATCAACCGTCCTGATGCTGCGGCGGCCTGTTTGCTGGCCGCCGAGCAACGGTTGGCCGCCGGGGACCTTAGCACCGCCACAGCCCTCTACGACGCCGTCCGCCACGCCAATGTCGCCCTGTCTTATCGCGCGGCTGCGACCCGCGGGGCGATTGTCGCCCGAAAAGCCAACGGCATTCCTTTGCTGATCGAACAATTGAGATCCGGTGATCGAATCCTGCGCCACGCGGCCCTGATAGCCCTCCGTGAAATTCCCAGTGACGCCCTGGCCGGCGCCTTAAACGCCGAGCTCGATCAAGCCTCCGCCGAGCTTCAAGTCCAGCTGCTCATCGCCCTGAGGGATTGTCATAATGCGCAGTCGCTCCCGTTAATCCAAGCCAAGACCACCAGCGAGCATGCGGAGGTGCGCAAGACCGCCCTGGTTGTTCTGGGCCAGATCGGTGGCGCGGCTGAGGCGCGGGCCTTGCTCAGGGCCACGTCGGATAACCGGAACCCCGAAGAAACCGCCGAAGCTCTAAACAGCCTAAGACAAATGGAGGGAGATGACATTAATGCACAGATCGTTCAAGCCCTGGCCTCGGCCAAGGATGTAACCTTGCGCGTTGAATGGATCCGGTTGCTGGGGAATCGCGGGGCGACGAACGCCGCCCTAGTCCTTCTCACTCAAGCCGAGGATCCGGATCACAGGATTCGTGTCGCCGCGCTGCGCGCCCTGAGGTCTCTCGCTCGTTCCGAGGATTTACCGGCCTTAATCAAGCTGACGAAATCCAGTCGGGATGACACGGTGAGAGAGGCCGCGGAGGCCGCGGTGGTTGGCCTCTGCACCCGGAGCGGTCAGGTGGCCAACGGCAGCGAGGCGATTCTCGCCGAGATGAAACAAGCCGCCGATCCGGTCCTCAAAAACTCATGGATTAGAATTCTTGTATCGTTGGGAAATGCGCAATCTCTCCCGGCTATCCTGGCCGCAACAAAAGATCCGAACGAATCCGTTGCGGCCCATGCCGTCGAACAATTGGCCCGCTGGCCCGATCCGGCGCCCATGGATGATCTCCTGGCCGTGCTTCAAACCGGCGCGAATGCCGACCTGAGGAAACGCGCGCTGACCTCGGTCATCCAATTAGCCAGCACCGCTGCGGATGAACACCAGCGTCCGGAAAGCACATTGATCCAATGGTTGCAGCAAGCCAGCCTGGCAAGCCAGACCCGCGAGGACCGGCGCCTGATCATCTCCGTCCTCGGCCGCGTGAATCATGTTGGTAGTCTGCGCTTGCTCACGAAATTCCTCGACGATTCGGAACTTCGAAACGAAGCCGCTTTTGCTGTTGTTCAGATCGCCCCCGCTGTGCGGGATGCTGATCCCCCCGCACTCAAGGCCGCCCTCGAAAAAATTGTCGCGAACTCCCAAAATCCAACCCTGCGCCAGGAGGCCGCGAAGATTGCCGCGTCAATTTCCGATGAGGACAGGAGGCTTCCGCTCTTCGATGGCCGATCGCTGGCCGGCTGGGAGGGCGACACAAACGTCTGGCGCGTCAAGGAGGGAGTGATTGTCGGCGGTTCTTTGGATGGGAATCCGCGCAACGAATTCCTGGCGACCCGGAGAAGCTACACGAACTTTATCCTGCGACTGGAATACAAGCTGGTCGGCGGCGAGGGTTTTGTGAATGGCGGCGTGCAATTCCGAAGCGTGCGTGTTCCACAACCGCCCAACGAGATGAGCGGCTACCAGGCGGACATTGGCGCTGGCTACTCCGGCGCTCTATACGATGAGTCACGCCGGAACAAGTTCCTCGCACAACCCGCGGACGACCTGATCAAGAGGCTGGAGCACCCGGGCGACTGGAATCGCTACGAGGTGCGTTGCAGGGGGGCGCAAATCCAGATCATGCTCAATGACGAAAAAACCGTTGACTATACCGAGACCGACCCGACGATACCCCAAACCGGCCTGATCGCGCTCCAGATTCATGGCAACTGCAAAGCCGAAATCTCGTTCCGCAACCTTACGCTTCAAGATCTCTCTCAGCCCTAACGAGGCGCTCCGACCCGCATATCCCCGCAGTCATCCCAAGCGGCGGCGAAACATCCAATCCGCGGCGGTCAGAGTCATGCCCGCAATCAAAATCAGAGGCCACAACGCGCGCAAGAGAACGGGGAAGCCCGCATCCTTGAGGAATACGCCTTTGACGATAATGATGAAGTGCTGAAGCGGATTAAGCCAATCGAGATGGCGGAGCCATAGGGGCATGTTTTCGACCGGGGAAGGAAATCCGGAAAGCAGCACGGCGGGCATCATGAAGCTGAACACCCCCAGGAAGGCTTGTTGTTGGGTCGAGCAGATCGACGAAATCAACAGGCCTATGCCCGCCAGGGCCAGGATGTAGAAGAACATGCTGCCATAAAGCAAAACCACGGAGCCCTGGAAGGGGATTCGGTATAAAAAAATGCCCGCGGTCAGAATGATGGTCGCCTGAAAAGCCGCCACCAGCAGAGCGGGGATGGTTTTGCCCACCATGATCATCCCCGGTGTCAACGGCGACACCAGCAGTTGATCGAAGGTTCCTTGCTCGCGTTCCCGCGCGATCGACAAGGAGGTGACGACGAGTGTGCTGATCGTGGTAATAATCGCCACAAGACTCGGAATGATGTGGCGCACATACTCGAGGTTCGGATTGAACCAATGGCGCACAACGAATTCAGGCGTCCTGGTCGCGCTCCAGCCCTGGCGATCCTCGAGGTAGGAATCGAGGATTTGCCGGACATAACCGAGCGCGATTTGCGCGCTGTTAGATCGCCGTCCGTCCAGGATGGCCTGGATCGACACCGTTCGATTGGCGGCGAGGTTACGCGAGAATTCGGATGGGAACCTCAGCACCAGCAACGCCTCCTGGCGATCAATTGCACGGCGGACTTCCGCATCCGAGTGGAGGTGTTGCACCCGGGTAAAGGCCTTTGCGCGCGAGAGCCGTTGCAGGAGTTCAACCGATTCCGATCCTCCATCCTCATTGAAAATGCCCAACGTGTTGTTCTTAACCTCGAGCGTTGCAGCGAATGGAAAAACCGCCAACTGCAAGAGCACAGGACCAATCAAAAGCATCCGTCCCTGGCGATCCTGCAAAAGGGCGCACAGTTCTTTGATGATCAGAGTGAGGATGCGATAGACCATGTAATGTTCAGTTCTGGATTTATTCCAACGTTCGACGCGTCTTGACCGCCGTCAGGCCAATGAAAAGGCCTGAGGCAACGATCAGAAAGATCATGGAGTGGATCAGCACGGGCCAGACGTTGCCAGCCTGGAACAGGGTTTGCATGGCGGTGACGAAATATCGGGCTGGAATCAGATAGGTGATCCCGCGGATCACGGCCGGCATGCTGCGGATCTCAAAGATGAATCCCGAGAGAATCATGGCTGGCAGAAACGCCGCGTTCAACGCGGCCTGCGCCGCGTTGAATTGATTGCGGGAGGCTGTGGATAACAGCAATCCCATGCCCAGGGCACTGCCAAGGAAAAGGGATCCGATGAGCCATAACACCAGGACCGATCCGCGAAATGGCACCTTGAGCAGAAACACCGCGACTCCCACGCATATCAGCAACGAAATGATCCCGAGGGCGTAATACGGAAGCAGCTTGCTAAGGAGTAGTTCCGCGCGCCGGACCGGTGAAGCCAGCAGGGCTTCCATCGTGCCGCGTTCCCATTCCCGCGCGACGACCAGGGAAGTCAGCAAGGCGCCAATGACGGTCATGATGATCGTGATGGAACCCGGGATCAGGTAATGCCGGCTTTCGGCGGTGGGATTAAACCAGAACCGGGGTTCCAGAATCACGGACGCCTTGGGAGGAAGCCCTTGTTCCGCCGCCCGTTGCAGATGCCAGAGTTCCCAGGCCCCCTTCAGGTAGTTCTCGACGAAATTGGCCGTGTTCGGCTCCGCGCCATCTGTAATCACGAGCACCGGCGCCTCTCCTCCGGGGCGTTTCAGTTTCTCAGCGAAATCAGGGCTGATGACGATAAATCCCCGCACACGCCCCTCGGTCAGTGCTTGGCCCATGGCCGCCCGATCGCTGCCGGTGAGAACGTCCAGGTAAGGAGATCCATACAGGCTTTCGGCAAAATGACGAGCTTCAGGACTGATATCCTCCAGGACCAAACCCACTTTAAGCGCCGACGTGTCAAAGTTGATCCCATACCCGAAGATAAACAACATCACAATCGGCAGCACAAACGCAATGAGGTTGCTACTCGGATCGCGAACGATCTGCAGAGTTTCCTTGCGGCAAAGGGCCCCCAGCCGCCTCAATGAACCGCCGGACAATTGTGGATGGGTTCGGATCATAGATCCTGGCTTTTCGCTTGCTTTTGGATTAACTCGATAAAAGCGTCTTCCATGGAAGGATCCGGATTTTCGGGCGTAAGCGCCTGTTCTTTGAGTTGGTCCGGGGTGCCCGTGGCGATGATTTGGCCGCGAAACACCAGGGCAATGTGGTCGCAATACTCCGCTTCATCCATGAAATGAGTGGTGACCACGACGGTGACTCCGTTTTCAACCAGGCCATTGATGTGCGTCCAAAATTCCCGTCGCGTGACCGGATCCACTCCCGACGTGGGTTCATCGAGGAACAGAAGGTCGGGTTCGTGCATCACGGCGCAGGCCAGGGCCAGGCGTTGTTTGAATCCTAGCGGCAGGCTCTCCGCCGTCGCCTTCAAATACGGCTCCAGCTTGAAGACCTGAATCATCGCATCGACGCATTCGCGCTGGTTTGCTCCCCGCAGCCCGTAAGCTCCCGAGAAGAACTTCAGGTTCTGAAGTGCCGTCAGATTGCTGTACAAAGAGAATTTCTGCGCCATATATCCCAGACACTGACGGGCTCGGCTCGGGCTGCCTTTCAAATCAATGCCCATGACATGGGCGGTTCCGGACGTGGGCGTCAGCAAACCGCACATCATCCGGAACACCGTTGATTTTCCGGCGCCGTTAGGTCCCAGCAGGCCGAAAACCTCGCCGCGGCGCACCGCAAAGCTAATTCGGTCGGCGGCCTTGAACTCGCCGAACCGCTTCGTCAACTCGACGGCTTCCACGACCGCTTCACGCCCGTCCTGCTGCTTCCGGACATGGTGAATCAAGGCGGATTCAGCCTGCGGTCCGCCTCCCAGCAAGTCGATGAAGGCGTCCTCAAATCGAGGCGAAGCCCGAACCATTCGAGCCTGTTTCCCGGCTTCAAGGTGGTCTAGGGTTGGGAGAACGGCGTCCTGTCGGAGAACCATCCGCACACTGTGTCCCTGGATCACGGCATCCAGGACTTCCGGACGGCGAAGCACCCGAGCCAGCAGCCGCCGCCGGCTTCCCGCCGGTTCCCGAATCTGCCAGCAACGCTCCGCGACCCGGGAGGTGAGGTCCCGGGGATTGCCCGCAAACAACAGCTTCCCTTCGTTTAAAAGGAGCACTTCTCCGCATAACTCGGCCTCGTCGAGGTAGGCCGTGCTCCAAATGACTGTGAGCCCCTCACGGATCAGGTCATGAACCATCCTCCATAACTCCCGCCGTGAGATCGGATCCACACCCACGCCGGGCTCGTCCAGCAACAGCAGCCGGGGATGTCCCAACAGCGCGCAAGCCAGCCCCAGCTTTTGCTTCATGCCTCCCGACAGCCGTCCTGCCAGCCTCGTCGTGAAACTAACCAGATCCGTAAAACGCAGCAAACGATCGAAAACCACCATCCGCTCTTCGCCGACAACCCCACGCAAATCCGCGTGGAGATCCAGGTTCTCCTGCACCGTGAGATCTTCATACAGGCCGAACTTCTGAGGCATGTACCCAATCAACTCACGCCAGGCCTCGGGGCTGTCCCAGTCCGAGGCATCTCCGCTCTCATCCAGGTCATCGTTCTTGGATCCCGCCAAATCCCGGATTCGAATCTGTCCCGAACTCGGGATCAGCAAGCCCGCCAGCAGCCGCATCAGGGTGGTCTTGCCCGCCCCATCAGGTCCCACCAGCCCCGTCACAATCCCGGATCTGATCCGGGCTGACACCTGGGTCAACGCCGGTTTGGCCGAGCCCGCAAAGGCTTTTTCAAGCGCATCAATCTCGATCAGTCTGTCGGACATGGCCGATGGAACCAATGGCTTCGTAAGTGACCGGGGTAAGAGGTTTCGAGGATTAAGGCAGTCGCACGCGGACGGGCATGCCTTGCCTTAAACCACCGTCCGGACTTTCAACCACCACCCGGAACCGGTAGACCAACGATGTCCGCAGTTCCGCCGTCTCCACGTTCTTCGGAGTGAATTCAGCCCGGGGCGATACATAGCCGATCTTGCCTCGGTAAGGTTGTTGGGGACGGGAATCGGTCAGGATCTCGACTTCTTGCCCGGGTTGGATCCGGCCGAGACCGGGTTCCTGGACGTAAGCTCTGACCCAGACGGGGCTGGTGAGAGAGACCGTAAGAACGATGCCGCCTGCTTGCACGATCGCCCCCGGTTCCTGGGCCCGCGTCAGCACAATGCCATCCGCCGGGGATTTCAGCTGGGTATCCTCCACCCGAAGCCGGGCGCTGGACACCGCGGCCTCCGCCCGGGCCAGATCCGCCTTGGCCTGGGCAATCTCTTCGGCCCGGTAGCCTGCTTCCGTCAGATTGAGCTGTTCTCTCGCCGACTTGAGGCGCGCCTCGGCTTCCCGAAATCTGGCCTCGGCATCATCGCGGTCTTGAACGGAGACCGTCTTGTTCGCAAACAGCTCTTCCATTCGTTTGTGAATCCGCTCGGCGTTCAGTAAAGTAACTTCGCGCTCGCGAAACACCGCGCGCGCCTGGGCGATTTCCTCGGGCCGGAACCCGCTTTGCAGCAGTTGCACCCGCGCTTGAACGGCGGTCATCTGCGCTCGCGCTTCATCGAGTTCCTGTTGATAGGGTTCATCGTCCAACCGCGCCAGCAGTTCCCCCGGTTTCACCGCATCCCCTTCATCGCGCAGCAGGGTCGCAATTCTTCCCGGAACTCGAAATCCCAGGTTGACTTCCCGGATATCGACGTGGCCATGGAGGATGAGTGATGTCTCACCCACGCGATCCCGCTTTGACCAGAGCATCCAAGCCCCCCCGATCCCCAGCACCACAACAACCGCCAAGAGTCCCATTCTCTTTTTCATGCGTCTTTTGCTCCTCGCCTTTTTTTCCGGCCTGCGTCCAGTCCCGAAGCCAAAATGTCGATGTTCTCACAGACGAGGTCCGCGACCCGGCTGGCATTGGGGCTCTCGAGGGTTTTCCAGCCGGCCCGCCGCAAGATGGCCTCTCGTGACATGACAAAGAAATAAACCTGCCCCATGATGGTATGGGTCCGAAGAATGGTCTCGGTGTCGCTCGGGCGCGTGCCCAGGGCCATGCCTACCAGGAAGCAGAGCGCCTCGTGCAAACGTCGAAATCCCTGGTCGTAGAGCACCTAAAACCCCGAAGTCGCGTGCAACTGTTCCCGCACAACCAGCCGGACCAGCGGCAAGGCGTCATCCCGGCTCAGCACCCGCAGGTAGACCGCCCGAAGAAAAAGCTTCAACAACCGCAGGGCCTCGGCCTTTGGATGCTCGCTTTGCGCCTCAAAATGAGCCACCTGCTCCAGCACGTCTCGAAGCCGGCTCCGGATTTCCCGGACGATGCCTTCCAGAACCGCCCGGTACAATGGGTCCTTGCCGCCAAAATGGTAGGCAATGGCCGCCACGTTCTGTCCCGCCACCCGGGCGATCTCCCGAACCGTCGCGGCTTTCAAGCCCTTGTTGCCAAAGGTCGCCAAGGCCGCGTCCAACAGGCGGGCCTTGGCCAGATCGCTCTTGCTGAGGGTCGGGCTGAGCAATGCCGCGCAATGCCTCATGAGCCAAAAGTCAAACAAATGTTTAATAAAGTCAATCTATTGTTTGAAAAATAATCCGGCATTGCAGTCCTTCTGTTTGAAGAGATCAGGCCGCCCGCCGGGCAAAATGGCTCTTGGCGGAGCGCAGGCTTTCTCAGGGGCTGAGCCGCAGGATCGCCTTTTTGACCAGGGTTTTGAGGACTTCGACCTTGAGCGGGTTGCGGGCGAGGGGCTGCGCGTCCTGGACAGCGATGGTGGCCGCCTCTTGGGCCAGGGCGTCGCTGGGCTCCCGGCCCTCGAGCAACGCCTCGATCTTGTCCGCGACCACCGGAACGGGTGCAACAGCGCCGAGAACCATCCGCGCGTCATGGAATTTGCCCTGTCGGAGCTCCGCCCGGAAAGCAACGCTGACAATCGGAAAATCGATGGCGTTACGGATCCTGAATTTCGAATAGGCCTGATGGGTTCCTGGAGGGGGAGCGGGGATCTCGATTTCCTCGATGAGTTCGCCGGGTTCCAGGACCGTGGTCTTTTTTACGGCCACGGAGAAGAAATCCTCGGCCGGCAGACGCCGTCGCGTGGTTTTTACCGTGGCGTGGAGCGCGATCAGGGCCGGGGCAAGGTCAGACGCGTTGACGGCGACGCAGCCGCAATTGGCGCAGCGGTTGGCCTCGGATTCCATCAGGCCGAGCGACAAGGCGCCGCAATCTTCGGAAAGGAGGCTACGCTGGCCTGCTGGCAGGCGCGGGACATGAGTCCTGTTGCTGGGGGTCAGGGCGGCTTTGTTGATGTTAAGGCGGACGCGGCTCGGGCTTTGAGGTTCGGACCGCACGCCGGTAAGATGGGCATCGATAGAGGCCGCAATCCTTTGTCCCGACGCCATCGCCTGCACAATCGTTGCGGAGCTGCCGGTGACATCGCCACCCGCAAAGACCCCCGGCATCGTTGTGGCTCCGGTGGCCTTGTCCGCTCGCAGGAGCCCGCGCTCCTTGTTGAGCCAGGGTTCGGCATAGGAAAGATCGGCGGCCTGGCCAATCGCCACCAGCACCTGGTCTGCCTGGACAGTCGTCGTGACCGTTGAGTCGAAGGATGGCGCGAAACGGCCCTCCTGATCAAAGACGGACGTGCACCGCACAAGCTCCATGCCCGCCAGTTTCCCGTTTTGCTCCAGGACACGATGGGGCCCCCAGGAAGGCAGGATATCGATTCCTTCCTCCAACGCCTGATCGACGTCCTCGGAAATGGCCGGCATGGAGTTCAGGCTTTCCAGACAGGCCATCGACACCTTGGTTGCGCCCAGGCGCCGCGCGGTCAGCGCGACATCGACGGCGACACTGCCGCCGCCGATGACCAGCACTCGCTTGCCCACTTTGGGTTGAGCGTCCCCGCCCAACTGAACGCCGATCAGGAATTTGAGTCCGGAGTCCAGCAACTCGGCTTTTTCCAGCTTGAGCGCCTTCCCGGTCCAAAGACCGGTCGCCAGAAACATGGCTTCAAAGCGCTGCCTGAGATCGCCCAGCGAAGCGCCCGCGCCTCCGAGGGCCGTTCCCAGTTCAAATCGGATTCCCATGGCTTCAAGGGCGCGAACCTGGGCCGCCATGACATTCTTCGGCATGCGATAGGCCGGGATGCTGTAGGTCAGCATGCCGCCCGCTTCGGGCATCTGATCCAGAACCGTTATCGCATGCCCGGCCTGACGTAGAAAATATGCCGCGGTCAGCCCGGCCGGACCCGATCCAACAATGGCCACTCGCTTGCCCGATTCCATGGCAGGTGGGCGGTAGAGGTCGCGGGCGTGTTCCAGCGCATAGTCGCCCAGGAACCGTTCAACGTCTCGAATGGATACCGGCTCATCGTATCCGAACCGGTTGCAGTCCGTCTCACAGGTGTGCGGGCAGACCCGCCCCGTTACTGCGGGCAGAGGGTTGGTTTTGAGCAGAATGGAGGTTGCTTCATGAACCTCGCCGGCCCGGATCCTGGCCATATATGCGGGGATGTCGTTGTGGATAGGGCAGGCCATGGCACAAGGGGCGGCGTTGACGCACCTGCCTCCGAAGATGGAGTGAAAGCGATTCTCGGCGAACAAGGCATCGCACGTCTTGCCGCCCTTGCGCAGGCAATCGAAAGTGTTTTCAGGATTGCGGTAATACCAGCAGCGGGGTTCCTGGCAGAGATTGCCCGCAAGGGTGGCCACATTGCGAATCTGAGGCGAGGCAACACTGAGAGCGGCTTCGGCGAGGAGCGGATAGGTCTGCCGGATGACCGGGTGCCGGGCGATGTCGGCGAGGGGGGTAAGGCTGCCAATGCGTATCCCGTTGGCGTCGGCGTTCACATACCGCAGCCCTGTCAGCGGTTTCAGGCCGATTAGGAGCTCCGGAGGGTTGCTATGGATGGCATCCTTGAGGGTGCCGAGCAGATCGGTGCCGCCCGCAATCACGGTGGCTCGTTTGCCGTGTTTCTGGATCAACGCGTCGGCCGACTTGAGCGAATCAACAGATCGATATTCGAAAGGTTGGAGTATCATGGCATGACCTCAGATCTTGCCCAGCGCCCTCAGCACCTTATCCGGTGTCAGGGGGAGTTCATCGACTCGAACGCCGATCGCGTTGTATATCGCGTTGGCGATCGCCCTGGGCGTGCAGCTGACCGTGCCCTCGCCTATGCCGCACGCTCCGTACTCGCCTGCGCCCCGCCATACCTCGAGGAGGACAGGTTCGATCGACGGCATGTCCAGGATGGTGGGGATTTTGTAGTCGATGAAGTTGAAGTTCAGCGGCACGCCGCGCACCGGATCGTAAATCAATTCTTCAGTCAAGGCTTCGCCCATGGCCATCACCTGGCCGCCGACCTGTTGAGCTTCAGCCCCCGAGGCGTACATGACTGTCCCGCAGTCATTGACGATCACCAGCTTGAGCACCTGGGTGCGGCCGGTGTCCATGTCCACTTCCACCTCGGCAAAACTGGCTATATAGGGCACGCCCGTTTTCTTGTTTGAGGGTCGCCGGCTTACCATGACCGACAGGGGGACCAGGTCGCCCTGCCACAAAAGATCCTTCACGCTGATGCTGCGTCCTGGCGCGGTGATCTGGCCGCCAGCCACAGTCAATTGACTCGCCGGAACTCCCAGCGCGGGCGCCGCCAGATCCAGGAGCTTCTGCTTGAGTTGTTCCGCAGCAACCGCCAGCACTTCGGATTGAAGGAAAGAAACGGCGCTGTCGGTTTGCACACAGTCGCGCATGCCATTGTTCGTGTCCACCGTCGAAACCCAGGTGATATCTTCCGGGCGGATGCCCAGGAATCCGAGCGCCTCGGCGCAACCAAGGACATTGCAGGTATTCGAACCGGTGCCGGTCTCCACGGTGGGAGCATCCAAAGTGACCGTGCCGTCCGGGTGAAGCGTAATCTTGGCCTGGACTTGTCCCCGGCGTTCTTCCTGCCACTCCGCATGCCAGCCAGGATGCAGCGAGAAGCCGACGCCGCGCTTCCTGGCGCCCTCATAAAGCGGACCGAGTCCGGGCTTATGCCGTTTCTCAGCCCATCCAATACGCGCCGCCCCGGTTTCCAGCACGGCGGTGAGGCTTGGGTCGGGACAGACGCCCCAGGCATGCCCGAAGTTCTTTCTGGCCAGGTCAATCGGATCCATGTCCAACCGCTCCGCCAGGCCATCGATCATCCTGCCGAAGATGAAATTGAACTGCGAGTTGCCCACGCCGCGCATCATGCAGCCGGGGATTCGGTCCGTGTAAACGGCGTAGGACTCCATCTTAAGGTTGGGTACGGGAGCCAAGGCGGCCTCCGCGATCTCCGCCGGCGCGAACTTCAGGGCGAAAACCGAGTGATCGGCATGGGCGCCGATATCGCCAATCGATTTAAGATGGAGCGCGGTGATCCTGCCATCGGTGGTGGCGCCGACTTTGCAGTGATAAAGCGCCCCCTGGCGGGTGTCGTGGAAGCTGTCTCGCCGTGTGTGCTTGAATTTGACAGGACGCCCCGTTTTTCTTGCGAGAAGCGCTGTAAAAAGAAAGAAAGGCTGATCGCCCGTGTCGCACCGGCCGAACTGCCCGCCCACGTATTTGCTGATTATCCTGACTTTGTGGATAGGCATTTCCAGCATCTGACTGATATGCATGCGGGTTTGATCGGCGGAGTAGGAATTGGAAAAAACGGTCAGGCGATCCTCTTTCCACTCGGCCACGCAACACCAGGGATCAAGGGACGCTTGGGTTGGATTGTGGTGGCTCGTGTCCATCTCGATCACGACATCCGCGGTGGCGAAGCCCTGTTCCACATCCCCTTTCGTCAGGAAGACATCCGGGCCGCCAATGGGATCGGGGGGCAGCACGTTGTTCGCCGCGATCTGCGGGTGCACGATGGGAGCGCCGGACTCCATCGCCTTCAAAGGATCCAGCACGAAGGCCAGCGGCTCCCATTCCACCTCAACCGCGCGCAGCGCTTGTTCCGCGATGATTTCGGTGTCCGCCGCAATTGCGACCCCGACTTCATCGCCAGCCCACGTTGCATAGTCGCCCAGCACATTGCGGTCGCGGAACTTGTGCCACATCATGCGATCATAGCTGACGGTATCGACCGCATCGGTCCAGCCGGCATTGGTCGGCTTCAGCCCGGCAATCTCCGGGTCCCGGTACGTCAGAATGGTCCGGACACCCGGCAGCGCTGCCGCCTTGGCGGTGTCGAGACGTTTGATTCTGGCCCGGGGATGCGGAGAGCGCAGCACACGGGCATGGAGCAGACCGGGATATTGGCGCTCGGAGGCTTCGTCATCGGCGTAACGTGCCCGACCATGAGCCTTTTCAATGGCGTCGATGCGCGGGCGATAACTGCCGATAAACCGACGCGAAACTCGGGGTTTGAAAGGCCTGCTCATGGGCATCCTCCTCGGGCGGCGATTTTTTCCGCGGCATGCAGGACAGCCCGGGTGATGCCCGCGTAGCATCCGCACCGGCAGAGGTTGCCGGACAGCGCTTGTTTCACCTCATCGACCGTCGGCGTGGGATTTTCATTGAGCAGCGCGCGGGCGGTCATGACAAAGCCGGGTGTGCAGTAGCCGCACTGCAGGGCCGTGCCATGACCGGGTTCGCATTGTTCGGCGAAGGCCTCGATGACGGGATCGTCTTCGGGCAATCCCTCAATGGTCAGGATCTCATGTCCGTCGGCTTCCACCGCCAACAGCATGCAAGACAGGACCGCTTTGCCATCCATGATCACGGTGCAGGCGCCGCAGGCGCCCTCATCGCAACTGATCTTTAGTCCGGTGTAGCCCAGCCGCTCCCTGAGGAAGGCCGAGAGGGTGGTCGTGGGAAGGAGATCGCGGCCGACTTCGAACTGACGCCTTTCCCCATTGATGCATATCGTGATGGGCTGGGACGCCGGTGCGGACAACGAGGGGGAATCAGTTTCGGCGCGTTCACGGGAATTCCACGCTGCGCCGGTGAGCGAGGATAAATTAGTGTTCTCACTCATGACCGCGGAAGTATTCCAGAGCGATCCCCCGCTGCCAAGCGGCAAGTTGGCTTCCTCCCGCTAAACGAGATTAACCCCGTACGCTCCTTCGAGAGGTTTTGTTTCGCACGCCCGCATGCTCTTGTGGTAAGGATGAATTGTACTCAGCATGACCACCTCGCTTACATCAAAGTTGGATTCCGGCCGGATGGGTTTTGCTCCCACTCAATGGACGGTCGTTTTGGCGGCTGGACGCGATGACCCAACTCGGGCGCGCGAGGCCTTGGCGCGCCTCTGCGAAGCGTATTGGTATCCGCTCTACGCGTACGTGAGACGATGCGGCCATTCGCCCGAGGACGCCCAGGACCTGGTTCAGGAGTTCTTTGCCCAACTGCTCGCGCACAATTGGGTGGCCCGCGCCGATCAGCGGAAGGGCCGATTCCGTTCTTTCTTGCTGATGGTTTTCAATCGGTTTCTGACCAAGGAGCGGGAGAAGGCCAGGACGCTCAAACGGGGCGGGCGGATCTCCTTGGTCCCGTTGCGGTGGGACACCGCTGAAACCCGTTATGCCCAAGAACCAGCCGAGACCCAGACCCCGGATCAGGTGTTCGAGAAACATTGGGCGCTCGCGTTGCTTCAAAATGTGCTGAAACGATTGCGGCAGGACTACGCGCAAGACGGCAAAGGCGCGCTTTTTGAAAAGTTGGAGCCCAGCTTGGTCGGCCCTCGTGAGACGCAGCCTTACGCCTCGCTTGCGGCCGAACTGAACATGTCCGAGGGATCCGTCAAAGTGGCGGTGTGTCGCTTGCGCGAGAGGTATCGGGACTGTCTCAGAGACGAGATTTCACAAACAGTGTCATCGTCAGCCGAGGTGGATATCGAGTTGCGGCACTTGTTCCGGGTGCTGGCCAGGGGATGAAATTTTCGCTGCGCCTGTAACCTTTCGCCTCCAATCTGTAGTGTAAAGGTGGAAGCGCCTTTATGAATGCGAGTAAGATTTGCCCCAGTTGCCGAAAGTCGCTCGAGCCAAACACGCCTGATGGATTGTGCCCCGAGTGCCTGGTCAAAGCCGGCATGTCGACAGGGATGGACCTGGGGGCGGACGGCCAGACCGGCAGCGGACGAGCGCCCTTCATCGCGCCGCCGGTGGAAGAAATGGGGCGGTTGTTTCCACAATTGGAGCTCCTTGGCCTCATCGGCCAGGGGGGAATGGGTGCTGTTTATCGAGCGCGGCAAAAAGAACTGGATCGGGTGGTCGCCCTGAAAATCCTGCCGCCGGACATCGGCCGGGATGCGGCCTTTGCGGAACGGTTTGCCCGCGAAGCGCGGGCTCTGGCCAAGCTCAACCACGCCGGGATTGTTACCCTCTACGAATTTGGCCGGGCCGACGGGCTGTTCTTTTTCCTGATGGAGTTCGTGGACGGCGTGAACCTGCGGCAATTGCTGGAAAATGGGCGGCTTGCGCCCCGCGAGGCCCTGGCCATTGTACCGCAGATTTGCGACGCCCTCCAATACGCGCACGACCAGGGCATCGTCCACCGCGACATCAAGCCTGAGAACGTTCTGCTCGACCGGCGCGGCCGCGTAAAAGTGGCCGATTTTGGAGTGGCCAAAATGATCGAAGGTCGGGACGCCCCGCCGGGGCGCCCGCAAACAGGCGAGCCGGCTGACCCTGCCAATCTCACCGACGCGGGAAAAGCGATGGGCACGCCCCAATACATGGCCCCGGAACAGCGGGAGCGGCCGGGCGAGGTGGATCATCGCGCCGATATCTACGCGCTGGGCGTGGTGTTTTACCAGATGCTCACCGGCGAGCTGCCGGGCAAGACGATCGAGCCGCCGTCGAAGAAGGTCGCCATTGACGTTCGCCTGGATGAAGTGGTGCTCCGCGCATTGGAGAAACGACCGGAGTGGCGCTACCAGCAGGCCAGCATTCTCAAGACGCAGGTGGAGACGATTGCCTCAACGCCCGGTGGCAGCCAAGCAAGCAACGAGGCTCAGGATTTGAAGTCTGGGGCGAAGGCCGGACCTGATGAGGATGACCGGCGACGAAAGGCAATGCTCTGGTATGGCTTGATCGCGAGTGTCGTGGGTTTGCCGGTCGGACTGGCGTTGAACTTGCCGTTGGTTTGGGGCTTGAGCGTCGCGGGAATTCTCATCGCAGGCATCAAGTTAGGCTTGCTCGGGGCTAAACTCGAAAAAATCGAAAATCAACAGGGCAACCCCCCCCCTGCCAGCGCTAAGGCTGCTTTCCTTTGGAGACAGGTCATGCGCATGCCGATTACGGCGGCCTTCCTCGTCTCGCGGCGTTTCGCAGCGACGGCGGCTGGAATAATCGTGCTTGCCGGGTTCCTGGTTTGGCTGGCCGCCCCCAAACATCCGGACTACACCATGACGGGCCGCATCACCGATTCCGTCACGGGAGATCCGGTCTCGCAGGCGACCCTCGCTGTGATGCGCACGGATGACAACAAACCGCTGCGAGAAACAACAGGGGACGACCAGGGGCGATACCGGCTGGTTTGGCCGCACGATGCCGACCTGCTTTATTGGAGGAACGGTGTCCGTCATGGGGTGGAATTGGCCATCCGCGCCTCCGCCCCAGGTTATGAGGAGCAGTCCGTCAGCGTCACGAAAAGCACCGATGCGGGCTACTACCGAAAAACCCTCGAAATCCAGTTGCGGCCTGCCCATCCAGGCGGCGATACCTCAGCCTGGATTGATTACCTCCGCCTCAACCCATCTGTCAGTTCCATCGGCGGGGGGATCAGCCGCTATGGCGACGAAGCCTTCAGTTGCGAGATTCTGTTCGATGACAAGGCATGCGCCATCACCCTTAAATACCGCGAGGAGCCGGGCGCGAAATACCGGGTGCAGATCGAGGAAATGGGAGGGCGCAGGCTGCCACTCCGTGGAGTCGTCAGGTCAACCCAAAAGAAATGGCGACATGCGTTGGTCGAGGAGAAAATAATGATGGACCGCTCCGAGTTCGACCGAGTGGCCGCGTTTGTTCTACAGAAACCGGGCATACCGCCTGTCGGCCAAAATGGTTTCACGCCGGTGATTGAGCGGACCGTGGAAGTGTTTGCCCCCTCGGGATGGACCTGCTTCGATCTGGAGATTGGCCAGGATGTTTCACCGAGAGGCCGACGCGTTCCCGTTCACCGCAACCCATACGTCCTCAACCACGACCCCATCTCGCCAGGCCAGAGACGCAGTGCCAACTCAAGCAGCTGAGACTCCTCGCACTCACTGAGGGGTTCCTCGATCGAAGAAGATCCGCAGAACTTACAACTTGCCAAAACTCACGGCGCCGATCCAGCAGCCGGTCCGCCTTCTGTGACGTGTGTTGCTTCCAACTTTCCAGGATTTCCGCCATCGGCGTGACGTTGACCCGGAACCCCATTTTGTGGACTCGCGCCCCGGCCACGGTATGGACCTCGAAGGATTTCGTGAACTGGGTGCTGGTGCCGATGAACTGGCCGGCCACGCCGCACTACTGGGCGCCGGACGTGATCCGGCGCCCCAATGGCCGCTACTACCTCTTCTACAATCAGCCCTGCAACACTTTCGCCGGTGTCTCGGATACACCCATCGGCCCCTGGACACCGCTGACGCCGGGTGACGGCCTGGTGATCCGGGATCGCCTGGTCAAAGACGTCATCACGCTCGATACGCAGTTGTTTGAGGACAAGGACGGCACGCTTTACGGTTATTGGGGAACGTGGGGCATCTTCCCCAACAGCGGTTGCGGTTTCGGCGTGTTCAACCCGGACATGAAGTCCTTCTCCCGCTTGGGCATGATCCCGAACACGCAGGCCAAGGACTTCTTCGAGGCGCCGTTCATGATCGAGCGCAATGGAGTTTACTACTTCACCTATTCCTCCGGCTCCTGCCATGACGCCACCTATCGTGTCCAATACGCCGTGAGTGATAAACCCGACGGCGAATTCAAGATGGGCCCGAACAATCCTATCCTCGCCTCCACCGCCGACGGCAAGGTTCACGGCCCGGGCCACCACTCGATCCTCAGGCGCGGTGACGACTTTTTCATCGTCTATCATCGCCACGACATTCCGGTGACGCCGAATGGCATGCACCGCCAGATCTGTGCGGACCGGTTGGTGTTCGGGACTGATGGGATGATCGAAAAGGTCACGCCCAAGGACCTTGCGCTTGCCCCCCCCGAAGCCGATGTGCTGGTGCATGTGGATTCCGCGAAGCTGGATTACGGCCCGCTGAAGTCATGGGCCAACAACGGCGCCATTGGCGGGGCGTTTTCCAGCGGCGACAAACCGCCTACGGTGGAAGACCTGAATGGCCGCATCGCTGTGCGCTTCGAGCCCGGCCAATCACTCGAATGGAGTCCCGGAGTGGAAGTGCCGCTCGCCAACTTCACCCTGATGGCCAGCGTGGCAAATCCATCGCTCGAAGCCGGCGAGGGCGTCGTGGAAGTCGAAGGCGCCGACGGCAACCGGGGCGATCTGCTGCGCGCGTCGCCTGTTGGCGACTGGCAGGAATTGGCGTTGGTCTATCGCGGCGGGCGCGGCACCTTGTTCCTGGACGGCAAGCCTGCTCTGCGCATGGCGCCGACAGCCCCGCACACGGCGAAAGTCATCCGCCTCGGCGGCAAGACGCTTTTCTCCGGCATGCTGGCACGGCTGCAACTCTTCCGCCGGGCGCTCTCCGACGAAGAGCTTCTCCAATGGAGCGCCATGGCGAAGCAGGAGCGGATGGCGCCCGCGCCCAGCCCCGCCGCATTCGCGCCAGCCGAGGCTGCCACCACACGCTGTTCACACCCGCCAACAGTGTCGTCGCCCCGCTGAAAGACAACGTCGATGCCTGGGGCTGGGAAAATTGCCTCTGGCTTGGCCTGGGCCAGAAGATACGGAAGGGAGAATGGGACATCGCCCGGGATCCCATCCCGCCGTCCATTCAGGAAATCCTCGATTATGCGCAAATGAAGAAGGTGAAGCTCGTGGCCTACGCCTACCCGACGCTCGGCTGGATGCAGAATCCGGAATGGACGGCCTGGTGCGGCGGCAAAACCGGTGGTTACATCGGTGTGGACACCGGCGTGCGCAGGTTTTGGATCAACCATCTCCACGAGAAGGTCAACGGCTACGGGCGGCGTAAAGAATTGGCCCTCGCTCGCGTTCACCCCAGCGCCCGCAAACGCTTCATAGAGTTCACTGAAAATGTCCGCACGGCATTTCTCCAAATCAATCGCTTCGAACTGGCTGTTCACATATTGCAGTGCGACGGGGTCGAGTTCGATTTCATCAGCGGGTAGAAAGATGCCCGGCAAGACGCGCTTCACGTGAGCGAACGCTGCTCGATATGATTTCGAAAGGTCCTTATCGGCCCCCAGTTCGGGCGCTTTCACCAACCAGTGTTTGGCGAAGACGCACTTGAACAACTCGTCCATGAGCGTCCGGTCGCGCGTGGCGCCCAGCAACCTTCCAGCAAGGAAGTTTCGGATGTTCTGAAACGCCGAGCGATGAGAGGCCGGCAGGCGGGTTGGTGTCCGGCGTGCCCGTCGCGCGACAGGCCGAAGGGGAAGCGTCGGCCCGATCCGACCATGTCTTTCAACCGCTCGTGGTCTTGCCTTTCAGGCAAGTCCTGCGGTGTGCCTTCGGGGTGACGACGTGAGATCACCCGCATTGGAGTATCCACGGCGTTGACGTTGAACAGCGGGCTATTCCGAAGTTCAAAGTCCGGGCGTCGGAGGCGGAGATGGCAGATCCCATATTCATTGCGGCACCAGGCAATCATGGAGCGGGCGGACGGTGATCCGATCGTCCAAGGCGTAGGATCGCATGCCGGGATAGACCACCCAGAGTTCGTCCAGGGCTGTGTCCGTGATCGCCAGGTGCATCGAACGAGTGGCGCGCGGAGCATCGGCCCGTTTGAATTCCACGCCGATCCGACGGCCGCGGATTTCCATCAGCAGGTCCAGTTCGGAGCCGCTGTGGACCGCGTAGAACCAGACCTGGTCCGGTTGCTGCGCCTGCAGGATTTCTTCCAACGCAAAGCCCTCCCAGGAAGCGCCCAATTTGGGATGCGTCAGCAAGCCGGCAGCGGTGTGGATGCCACTGAGGGTGTGGAAGAGGCCCGAGTCGCGGAAGTAGATCTTGGGCGTCTTGACGAGGCGTTTGCCCAGGTTGGCTTGCCAGGGAAGCAGGCGGCGGATCATGTAGGTCTGTTCCAACGCATCCAGATACGCGCGGGCGGTGTTGGGCGCGATGCCCAGCGAGGCGGCGATCTCGCTGCCGTTCCAGACCTGCGCGTGGTAGTGGGCCAGCATGGTCCAGAACCGGCCCATCAACGCCGGCGACTGCCTGAATCCCAAGGCCGCCAGGTCTCGTTCGAGAAAGGTCCCAATGAAATTCTTTCGCCAGGTCGCGCTGCCCTCCTCATCGGCGGCCAGGTAGGAACGCGGAAAGCCCCCGCGTTGCCAGAGCGTGTCCTGGGCATCGGACGGCAGTTCGCCCAGGTCGAAGCCGCGCAATTCGATGATCTCGACGCGCCCGGCCAGCGACTCGGCGGTCTGTCGTGAAAGTTCGGGCGAAGCGCTGCCAAGAATCAGGAACGTCGCCGGTTGCTCCGCGCGATCGGCCAGCACGCGGAGCACAGGGAAGAGGGCGGGCTGGCGTTGCGCTTCATCAATCACCACCAACCCCCGCAGACCCTGAAGTGCCGTCATGGGCTGATCAAGGAGATGGGCGATCACCGGATCCTCCAGGTCGAAATATTGGGGGTGTCCGGGCGGGATCATCTGCCGGGCGAGGGTAGTCTTGCCGCATTGTCGGGGGCCAAGCAGAGCCACCACAGGATTGCGACCCAGCGCTTTACGGACACGACCGAGATAACGTTCCCGAGGAACCATGCTTGAAATATTGCAGTGTCATTGCCGTATTTCAAGTGTTTTAGGGGCCTTGACGGATCCGGCGTGCCTCCAAGGGCTGGTGCAAGGCACGAAGATCTGGGTAGAAGACAATCCCGTCCTTCCCATGGAACGGCTCGGGCCGAAGGCACTGCCGGTTGGTTAAGGCAGCCGGTCTGCATCTGAATCGCGAGCGACAGCACCGAACAATCCTCGAATGACAGACTTCGTGGCTGCCCAGCCTGAAACGCCGTCAACTCGAGCAACTCCGCCGTGTCCAGGTGGCACACATGCAGCAACCCCCTCGCGACGAGATCGTGCATCGGCTGCGTCATTTCCAACATCACCAGGTCGCTGGTGTGCGCTTCCACTCCGCCCGCCAGCCAAGTTTCCAGCAACCCGCACCGGTGGAGATCAATTAGCAGGCTCGCGTCATGAATGACGATCTTCATGCCAGGAGCTGCAGCTGCTCCCGGAATTCAACCAGCGGCTGGTCCATAAGGTATGCGCCCTTGGACAGCGTGATTTCCTCGTTCGCCGCCGCGCGGAATACCAGCGACTTGAACCGTTCCGCCTGCTCCAGCACGGGATACACGCCCGGCTCGTTGCGGTCGTAGCCCCACTTGCGCCACAGGATAAAAAAACGTTGCAGGGTGCTCTGGCTCACCAGTCCCAGATGCCGCGCTCGCATCATGATGGCCTGGCAGGACATCCCGAAACGGACCTTCATTTCCACCAGTTCCCGGGCGGCTATCTGTTCCCGATGGCCGCCGAACGACTCCACAAACACCGACTCGGGAATCAGCAACGCCCCCGCAAGCGCATGGCAGAGCCGCTCCTGGTCCTTCGCCGAAAACAGCCGGTCGTGGAAACGCAGCACGAGATGGCCGAGTTCATGCAAGGCGGTGAGCCGCTTCCGGTCGCTAGGGCGCTTTTGGTTCAGCACCATCACCGGCGTCTCACCCGAATGACCCGCAAACCCCTCAAACGACTCCGGCGCATCCGCCTCAAACACCTTGATGCCCTGTTCTTCTAGCAACGCCACCACGTTCGGGATCGGGTCCAGCCCCAGCTTCCACGCATGGCGCAGCTTCACCGCCGCCGTGTCCACATCTCGCGCCTCATGCAACACAGAATCCGCCAACGGATTGCAGAACGCCACCGGCACATTCAACAGTTCCTCGATTTCCCGATACCGCTCAAGAAAATCCGTGGCCGACTCTCGGATAGCCGCCAGCGGCTTTGCTCCCAGCGACGCCCGTTTGCGGAACTCGATCGTCTCCAGCTTAACGGTGCTCTCGCGGAAGAAGAAATCAGGCTTCCGCCCGAGCGCGTCGCAAAGCACGAGCAACACTTTGGAATCGGGCATCATGCGGCCCAGCTCATACTTGTGCAGGGCGTTGTAACTGACCTGACCGCCCATTTTATCCGCCAAGGCGCGGAGTGACAGGCCGCGCATTTTGCGGGCCTGGGTAAGGCGTTGCGCAAAGGTCTGTTTCGGATCGTTCATAGCGTCGGTTGACAATATTTAGGATTAATCGGATTTTGTCAACCACTCAAAATCCCGGCCATCCGGTGGAATTCAGGCAAGCATGTAGGCTGGGAATTCGCTTCCGTTTGCCTAAGACCCAGTTGATCCGCTTGGATTCTTTCATTAATCCTCGTAATTGGACCTTGTTTGCTTGCGCTATCCGCAACGATATCCACAATATATTGCGGTGATTCCTTGAAAACCCAAGAAACACACAATTCAGCCTTGCTTAACGGTTGCGCTAACTAAGGCGTCTTTGAGCAACTTAGCCCATGGATCCGCCAGCAAATAGAGCCTGACCCTCTGCGCCCCAGGTTTGGACGGCTGGACAAAACCATCATCCCGCCACTTGTCCAGCCATTCGCGTGCCGTGGTTGAGGAAACTCCGAACCACTCGACCATGTCCGAGGGAGTGAATCCCAGGTTCTCCGGCTTCTCGTTCAATCCACGCACCATGAGACGCGTTAGCAGTTGCTGCTGGACCCGGCGCAATCGCTCCCAGGGAGGCGTTGGGCGGTTAGCGGGATCATGAAGCGCCACCGCTTGCAGCCGCAAGCTGTCTGCCGCTTTGGCCATGGTCGACATGAAATAGGCAAGCCATCGCGTGTGATCGGGGTCATGCCGGCCTTCGTAGTAGTTCACGGGCAAACCCATCTGTAAACTGTCGTAATAGGCTTGGAGGTCGGCGGTGTAATGCTCTTCGAGCGAAAGAAAACCGCGCATATCATATCCGCTACGCCACAATTCAGCCGTGGCCAGAGCCCGGGCCGTGCGGCCATTGCCATCGTTGAAAGGATGGATGCTGACAAACCGGTGGGCCAGTAATCCAGCTCGAACAGGCCCCGGCAATTCGGCTGCTGCCGCCGCCTGCCACCACTCGACCAGCTCACGCATTAATAATGGCACATCCCCCGGTATGGGTGGGGCATAGTCAATATGGCGGGTTGCCGCATCAACCACCGGACATTCATCCGTGCGATAGGTGCTGCGCGTGCCGCGCCGCCCATGCCCACGCACCAGCACGGCGTTACGGCTGCGGGTGGATGCGCTGATCAACGCGTCAATCAACGGAAGCCGAGCGGGCGTTTCGCGGAAGCGCGATTTAACGCGTTGGGGTTGCGGGCTTCTTTGTTTCGTTCTTGAAGCGGGCAACCTCGTCGGCAAGGCTTTTTCCGAAGACCGTCATAAAAGAACCTTCCACACTCAGGGACTGATTTTTAACAACATCCATGAGAAACGCCTGAAACCGCTGAGTGCCATAACTCGATCTGAGAAACTCGACCATGCAGCCAAACTGCGAGTAGAAAAAGGCTGTCTTGTTTGTTAACGGACAGGAGATGGCGGTTCCTTTTTCGCCACTGAACAACGTCCCGTAATCCACGGGTTCGCAGAAAATACCTTGAGCCACAGCTTGGTATACATCCGATTTCGCCGGATATATCCCGATCCCCACCTGTCCTGCGCAATCCATCGCGACTCCTTCGACGAGCCATCGGGGCATCTGGGCAAATCTCAGCGACGACATGTGCTGCTGCAAAAGGCCATGCGACATTTCATGGGTCAAGTACGTCCGGAGGTCAATTCGTCCTTGCCGCGCGTCTTCCTGAGCTCGCTTGGATACAAACACTCGCCCGTTCATCGCAATGAACCGGGCTTTGCCCCCGCTGAGCCGGCGGAATTCGGAGTCACTCTTGCAGAAGAATATTTCCGGTTTCGATCCGAATGACATGCCGTGATACTGTTCCTCCAGGGTGACCACATCGCTCAAATACGATAACTGAGGCAATTCGGGTTGGCCGTGATGATACACCACATAATTGCCGTGCTCTTCCCGGGAGAATCCCATAACAACAGGGGAGAATGGAAAGAGCCGCCCAAAGGAGAGTTCGTAGACGGCCAACGCCAAGAAAGTCGCAACGGACCCAGCCGCGACGAACCATTTCTTTTTGGTTTTGCTCATCATTGAGCGTTCAGTAGGCCGCCAATCGTCCAAGACCGCTGAGCAGATAGAGGGTGTTTGCGTCTAGGGTCGGTGTCGTGCGGGCACACTCGAATAGCGCCGGCCGTTCACCATCAGGTCCAGCTTGGTCACCAGTGTCCCGCCGCGCGATCCGGTCCAAATCTCGTTGCCTAACCAGACGCCCAGCACTTCGGTGGGCGGCGCCAAGCCGCGCTTGACCGCGTCTTCCAGGAACGCCTTCAGGTTGAGGCGCGGCGGAGCGCCCTGGAAAGCCTTGCGGCGATACTGGATTTCGCCCGCTCCCGCCGGGGTGGGGACGTGTCCATAATCGCCGTAGCCGTCGTTCAAGGATTGCACGTCCGCGGCTTGACCATACCAGTCGAGCCAGATCGTGATCCGCCCGGCCGGTTTCAACGGCAGCATCACCAGCAGATTGTGCGTGCCTTGATCGATTTCGAGCCGCGTCACCGCGTCCATTTCCAGCTCCAGGGACTTGAGCGACGTGATTGCGATGGGGGCAAAACCACCTTGCGGGGCGTCCGGCCACAGCACCATCGCCCCCAGGCCCACCCCGGCCACCGTGGGTTGTTTGCCGGCCGAAGCCCGGCAGTCCCAACGCCAGCCGTAGCTGCCATCGCGATGCCGGTAGATGCTTTGCTCGTAATCCGGCTTCGCTTCCGCGGCGATCTCCTTCATCGAAGTGAACAAGGCGAAATGGTCGGGCAGACGCAGCCAGGCTGAATCAAGACGCGGATTATCCCCTGGCCTCAGAATCTTCTCCTCCGCGCGCACGCGGGGCCACTCGACGCCGCGGGCCGGCAAGCGGCGCACGGTGAAGCGATTCACGCGTGCCCAATGGGCGTCGTTGGGCGCTCCGTTGTAGAAATGAAGGCTGGCCTTCGGATCGCCCCTTACGGGCAGATCGCATTCGCCCACGTCGCGCCAGTTGGGCCAGGACGCCGTGCGGAATTGGCCGCGAATCAGATTGCCCACCGCCTGCAGCCGCAGTTCGACCGTGTAGGCATCCAGGGGAACGATCGCCACGGTCCGCGCCTGGTCATTTTCCTCGCGTCCCATCACGATGGTGAGTCGGCCGGCCACGAGTTCCTGTCCCAGCTTCACCATGTTCGCGCCGTCGTAATACCAGACCAGGTTGGCCTGTTCCCAGCGGGCCGTGGGTTGGTTGCTGAAGGTTACAGAAATCTCCACGGGCGTTTCGGTCGGCGCGGGAATCGCATGGACCATGACGTTCTTCGCGTTGTTGCCACCACCCCACATGCCGCCGGGCTGAACGCGCACTTCGAGTCCGGTGGGACCCACCCGCCAGTTCGCCCGATCCTCGCGCTCGAAGGACCAGCCCTCCGCCAGGCGGCCGTTGAAATCATCGCGGATGATTAACTCGCTCGTCTCCTGCGCGGCCGCGCCGCCGGGGGCGATGCAGCCGAGCAACAGGGCCCCCGCCAGGATTCGGCAATGATTCGCTTGGTTCATATGTTTTCAGACCCATGGATAAAGGCCATCCTCCGGCCGGTGCGCCACCGCCCGAATGACCGCGCGGATGCCCGCCTCATGCCCCAGCAGCATGTTGAAGGCCTCGTGCGTGGCGTTTGCATCGTCGATTCACCCAAAGACTCCCGCCCGCGCCGGAGTCTGACAAAAAAAATGACTTTCCCACCCGAAAGAGCCAAGCGAAAACTCTCATGGGGTTGTTCCAGGATTTCGGGTCCCGGCGCCAGAAGAGTCCGCGGGGTGCATGGAGCCCCTCACGGGTTCAGCGCGACGATCTTGGGATGCGCCATGAACTCGCGCCCATTGAGATTTCCCACCGCATTGTAGAAACCCTCGTCACTCCAGAACACAAAGCCCGCCAGTTCGGAGAAACGGCTCTCCAGTTTCTTCAGCACATCGAAGCAGTCCCGCGGCGGATCGGATTTCCCGCGAATGCCCAGTTCGGCCCACCAGATGATTTTGCCGCAATCCTGCTTCTTTGTGACCGCCCAGTCGTATTCGTCGAACGGCAGTCCGGTGCCGTAGGCTGATTTTCCCAGCACATCCACGTAGGCATCGCCCGGATAGCACCGCTCCAACGCGCCGGTGTTCTGGGTGGTGTGATACGCCCAGATGATGTTGTCGAGCTTCTTGGTGTTCTGGAAGTAGTCGTGCACCAACCGGTAAAGCCGAATGATGGCATCGTGGCCCTGCTTGGCGTGCCACTTGTTCCGGTCATCGCTTTCCACGAAAGGCGTATAGACGACGGGAATGCCGCGGTCCCGCAGCCATTGCAGATTGGCGGCCATCCGGTCGAGCTGTTGGTGGAAGTTCGATTTGACCGGGTTTTCCCCGGTCGCGTAGATCCTTTCGATCTCGCAGGCATCATTCCATCGACCGCCGGCGGGGTTCGCGAAAAAGCTGTAGACACCGGCGATCAGGCCCCGGTCCCAGAGCTTCTTGACGCCCGCATTCCAGGCGGCATCGCTGAACGGGTTGTCGTCGAAGTCGTAGGTGATGCAGCCGTAGCGCGGCAGCTTGCCCGTGTGGTTACGGACCTTCTGGATCCAGTTGCTGGGGTGATCGATATCGGGATTCTCGTTGTGAACCCAGGTGGCTATCTGGCCGAAGAGGAAGGATCCGCGGCCTTGGGCCTTGAGATAGGCGAGCACCTTGTCTCTGGCGTGGGCGGAACGGCTGACGCTCGCGCCCGCGGGATTCTCGGCGGTGACGCGAGGATCTTGAGCGCGGGATCTGGCGAAGGCCGGACCAAATCCGGCGGCAGCCAGAAACCGGAGGAGTTGGCGGCGGGAGAAGTTCGTTTTCATGAGTTCAGCCCTTTGTGCAACAGGTCCGAGACTGTCCTGCCGAGCGGGACGCCACACAACTTTGACTGTCGAACGGCCAGTGCCATTATGCCATCGTCCAGAGTCAGTGTCGTTCTCACGGTCGTAATGTGCCCTCGTTAAATTTTGATGTCAATTCACGTGGAAGACACCATTTTAAGAGCACCATCTTTAGCCGTTCCATGCCTACCCCCAACGAAGAAGCCCAGTTCGCGCAGCGCCGGCATTCGTCCGGCCCCTTGCTTTCGCGGGACGGCAGACAGCGGTAACCCATCGCAGCAGGTCTTTACATCGGCGCCTTCGGCGTGGTGGTCAGCGGCGCGTACACCTTGGGCACCCGCACGCCGGTCAGCCCGTTGCTGATCTCGATGTGGTCCGGGTGAGAGTCGTCCACCTTCACGCCATCGAGAGCCTGCGGGCCGCGCCCGCCCATGAGATTGAAGGTCCGGGACGTGTTTGCCGGCAGATCCGTGCAGAACGCGATGCTGCCTTTGGAGCCGCCTTCGACCATCTCGATAGGCACTTCCTTGCCGGCGTCGTTCAGGAGTTGGTAATCGGCGGAGTCGACGTTCTGGTTGAGTTTGAAGACAACCACCTGTTCCGCGTAGCTCACACCGAAGTGTTCCTTGAGCACAAACTCCTGCTGGGGCTTCTGGCCCACACGGGAAGACAATGGGGTCGAGTCTAAACATGTGACCATTCGGCTCTTAACTCGACACCCCTGACACAACGGATGCAAGAGGGGGGGCTGACGACCACGCCGTGAGTTCCGCGCGGCCTCTGGCTCGCCGCTCGCGAGCCCCGGAGGCTGGGGCGAACCTTCGGGCTTCAATTGTCAAATGTATGGATCCGACCCCATTGCCTTCCCTTCTCGATGGCTCGGTGCGCTGGGTGCCGCAGCAGTTGATGTTCGAGCACTACGCCACCATCCCTCACGGGACGATCCGCGGTTATTGGTAGCCGCCGCTCGAAGATCTCCGGTTCTGGTTCTCCGACTTCGTGTGCGTCCGAGAGAATCGGGCGGCCGGAAGCGTCAATGCGAAGTTTTCTCGCTTGCAGGAGTCTTTGGCTTCGGCCGAGATGCCGGAGCCAGGGCCGCGCCAACAAACCCGCTGGTGATCTCCGATCGCTGCATCCTGATCACCGGGCCGCCGAGGACTTCGGCATCCGCTCATGTGCGGCATCTGCGCATCTCAATTGCCGAAGCAGGAAAAGTCTCCCCAGCCCAGGTCGTCAATGAAGGCCATCACGACATTGGGCTGGTGAGGTGGCGCGGCATGGGGCTTCGGCGAAGAGGCAGCCACGAGCAGGCCGGCAGCCAACCGGCACACGAGCGTCGATCGCCATTGGTGAAGTGGGTTCATTGCGGAGTCTCTTTTGGGTGCCGCGCGTTGCGGTCGGCAACTAGCGTTTGCCGTCCAACCACCCACACGTCTTACCTCGGTGGCACAAAGATGTCATGGTTCGGGGCGACGATTCTCAGCGGAAGATCGCGTCGAGGTCGACCCGCGTCCGGGCGCCCACATCTGCCAGACTTCGTTGCAACCGTAGGTATGGCCGAACGCACCGCTGAACAGCGACCAGTAGCAGAACCGCCGTGCATTTGGCTGCGAGCAGACTGTCGACAACCAAGATCAAGATCGCCACCGACCAAAGCCCTGTGTGAACCGCTTTCATGTCTTGCCTTACCAAAGGCAGTTCTATTCTGGAACGTCCTGGCGGGCTTCCGCGAGTTCAATCGTCGCCCTGGCATCTCAGGTCAAGGTTTTGTCCTCCGCGTGCAATCGCCCGTCCGGTACGCCGATGAACCGCTGGCCGCCACCGCCGTCAGGAATCAGATTTAGCCCATCTTCGTGTCGAAGTGGACACAGGCATCTTGCGGCCCCGGATGCCGAACAGACGAACAACGTGGTAAGCCACAAACCGAGCACCAAGAAACACATATGCCAGCGTAATCCACAGTGTCACATCCAGTGAGACGTGCATCGCGCGCAGGCTCCAGAATATGCCGTAGGCTGGGGCGAACACGATGCCTAACCCCAGCATCGCCTGCCACAACATCGCCAGCCCCGTGCCCCAAATCCGCACCCCATTCATGAGTTTCTCATTCATCGGCTTTGCCGTTCACTTGCGGACCGGTCAGAGGATGAGGTTGCGGTATTCCACGCTGGTCTTGTCGCCGCGCAGGTAGATCGGTTTAGGGCCGGCGTGAGGTCAACGACATCGAAGTAGGCGCCGGCCTGCGGCGGAACTTCGGCGAGTTCGAAGCTGCGAAAGCAGCGGGTCCACTGGTTCACGCTCGACGTCTCCGGGTCGATCCAGTTCGCCGACCACGCGGCATCGGGGGAGGCGGCAGCGCTATTCCAGCCCGCGACGGTATGGCCGGGGAGTGCCAGGTTACCGCTGTTGGTCACTAGGTTCGGCGCCGCGCCGTGGGTCTTGACGTGGTTCGTAGGCGACGAACCGCTGTCGTTGCCGTTGCCGTTGCAGATGACGGTGAAGGTAGTGCCCGACGCCAGCAGTATGTCCGGCAGGAACTCCTCTCCACTGGCGTAGGCGGCTGCTGTGGTTGTCCGACATTCGGCAACCTTGTTCGAATTGATGAACCGCAGATGGCATTCGTGTCCGGCAGCCGTCGAATTTGACTTTTCCCACATCCTGAGACCGAACATCGGGTGATGGATGGCTTCTCCATCGCTCTTGGCCGGCAAGTTCATAGGCCGGTTGTACTCCATATACAGCGGCGGGTCATGCGCATCGAGGTGATTGATGGGCGAGAACTCCTCGTAAATCGTCCGATACTTGCTCTCGTAGTTGAGACCGCGCACTCCGACGTGTTCCAGCTCCGGTCGTCGGATCATGGCGCACGTTAACCGAACACCGTTCTTGCCCACCACAGCAAAACTGCCGAAAGCCATGCCAAAACTGCCGGCCCGACTCACGCGCGGACTGGTGTGCCTGCCGACGACCTCGAACCGGCAAACGAGTTCGGGAAGCGATTCGCATGGCTGCATCCCGCGATGTTATTGAGATGCGGGTCGAAGCCTCCCTTATACCAGCCGGTGCGGTCGAGGTTATCCGGACTGAGCGCCACCATCCCGATGGGCGTTGTGGCCCCCGGGAACAACATCCAACGCTTCGATTTGATTGCCGTCCCTATTTTCGGATCCACGTAATCCACAGGTGCTTTTGCGTGGATCAGGTTTGTGTGGGAGGCGAGGCATAGGGCCCCGACCTTCACGCACCAAAAGAAATAAGCCAACTCTGGTTTATCGCGGACCGACACGGAGCGACGGCGATTCCTGGGACTGGTGGCGCATCGGGAAGGGCCGGTTCGACTGGTGAATTGGAAACGCTTGGCAGCCGTTGCTGGCGGATTTGAAGCGAAAATTATCAAATGCATTGACTCGACCCCAATGTTATCTGGGGGATTGAACCATCGGGAGCTGGCGGTTGCCTTGGGGTTGGGCACGCAGGCGGCAGTGAGCCTGCAGTTTGGCCAAGTGGAGGCGGGAGCTCCAGCCGGATTCATCCTGGCGAAAACAGACAACGCGGATCGACGCCGGCCTGGAGCAGAACGCTAACTATTAATTTAAGGGCAGACCCCAAAAGGCGACCCCCGGCATCAATAGCGAGGGAAATGCCCACTTCGACATGCAGACATTTACGCTGCCATCTGCGTTTGCGACCGAGACTCTCGATTCGATCGTATTTTATTCGCAGGGCGGGCACCCACAGGGCAAGGCCTTCCTTGCCGCGGCAACCGTTGCCTCCAATTCCGGCGCGGTTCCCGAGGGGGGAGAGTATTGCCTGGTGATGGGCTTATTGACGATTGTTGGCTGCCAGTTTTGGCTGAGGCGGGCGGCAGTGACGGGGAACTGATGCTGAGTTCGGGCCATCTCCGGCTCTGGATGCGGGTATTCTGGGGCGAAGATTTTCAGGTTCTTCAAGCGATACCTCCGAAGCAGAGGTATTTGATTTCCAGGTATTCCTCGATGCCGTATTTTGAGCCTTCGCGGCCAATGCCGGAATGCTTGACGCCGCCGAAGGGCGCCACTTCGTTGGAGATGACGCTGGTGTTCACGCCGACCATGCCGTAATCGAGGGCTTCGCCGACTCGGAAGCAGCGCCCGACATCGCGACTGTAGAAGTAGGCGGCGAGGCCGAACTCGGTGGCGTTGGCGAGGGCGACCGCTTCGGCCTCGTTCTTGAAACGGAACAGGGGCGAGACTGGGCCGAAGGTTTCCTCGCGGGCGCATTGCATATCTGGCGTGACATTGGCAAGGACTGTCGGTTCGTAGAACGTGCCGCCGAGGGCATGGCGTCGTCCGCCGAGGAGCAATCGGGCTCCTTTCGACAGGGCGTCGGCGACGTGGGCCTCGACTTTGGAGAGGGCCTGTGTATCGATGAGGGGGCCTTGAACCACACCGGCCTCGATGCCGGGGCCGACCTTCATCTGGCTTGCTTTGTCCACCAATTTTGCGGCGAAAAGGTCATAGATCTTTTCCTGGACGAGGAAACGGTTGGCGCAGATGCAGGTTTGACCGGTATTACGATATTTCGAGGCGATGGCGCCTTCGACTGCGGCATCGAGGTTGGCATCTTCGAAGACAATGAACGGCGCGTTACCGCCGAGTTCGAGCGAGACTTTCTTGATGGTGGTTGCGCACTGCGCCATCAGGAGACGTCCCACTTCGGTTGAGCCCGTGAAGGAGAGCTTCCGAACGATGGGATTTCGGGCTAACTCACCGCCGATTTCGGCGGCGTGGGAAGCGCTGCCTGTGACGACGTTGAGGACGCCCGCCGGGAATCCGGCGCGCTGGGCCAGTTCGGCGAGTGCCAGCGCGGTGAGGGGTGTTTGCTCAGCGGGCTTGACCACCACGGAGCAGCCGGCCGCCAGGGCGGCGGCGATTTTGCGGGTGATCATGGCCGCCGGGAAATTCCAGGGCGTGATGGCGGCGCAGACACCGACCGGCTGCTTGATGACGATGAAGCGTTTATCGGCCTGGGTGGGGGTCAGCGTGTCGCCGCAGATCCTCTTGGCCTCTTCCGCGAACCACTCGATGAAACTTGCCGCGTAGATGATCTCGCCGCGAGCTTCAGCCAGGGGCTTGCCTTGTTCGCTGGTCATGATCAGGGCCAGATCTCCCGCATGCCTCAGCAGGAGGTCAAACCAGGCGCGCAGGCGCGCGGCGCGTTCCTTGCCGGTCAGGGCGCGCCAGGCGGGCCAGGCGGGCCAGGCGGTATCGGCGGCATCGATGGCGCGACGGGTTTCATGGGCGCCGAGGTCGGGCACGCGGGCCAGGCAGTCGCCGGTGGCGGGATTGTAGACGTTGAAGAAAGCCGCGTTGTCCGCATCACACCAGGCGCCTGCGATCAGGGCCTGCGTTCTGAGGAGGAGTGGATCGTCGAGTTTCATGGTCCGCGCATCCACCAACCGATGGCCGCATTCACCCTCGATCGATGGGATATGATCATTGTCGAAATTTTGTTGTATGTCGTGCAGAAGCCTGCCCAAACGGCAGAGGATGGTCAAGGCGCGCATGATTGGATCACCGCGTGACGAGGGGGTGGGCTGTTGCAGGTGGACATCGGTTTTGGCGCCCGGCTTCGTGCGCAGCTTTAGCATTGTGCCGGTGACTCAATGTCATGTAAATTGAGGGGCATTCAGCCAGTGAATGTGTTGATCCTTCAATTCATGGTGGCGGACAACATCCAACGATGGGAGGAGGTTTATGACCCAGTTCAGTGTTAATCCCGGTCGGTTTGATCCCTACAAGAACTTCAAATTCCGGGTGAAGTGGGATGGAAGATACGTGGCTGGGGTGAGTCGGATGAGCGCGCTTCGGCGCGTCACCGAGGTGTTGGAGCATCGTGAGGGGGGCGATCCGAGCATTTCCAGACGCAGCCCCGGGCGCACCCGCTACGAACCCATTACACTCGAACGCGGGATCACTCATGACACCGAGTTTGAGAGGTGGGCAAACAAAGTTTGGAATTTCGGATCGGGCTTAGGCACCGAGGTGTCGCTGAAGGATTTCCGGAAAGACATCCTCATAGAACTATATAACGAAGCCGGTCAGAAGGCGATCGCTTACAAAGTGTATCGTTGCTGGGTGTCGGAATACCAGGCGCTGCCCGAGCTGGACGCCAACAGTTCCGCCATCGCGATCCAGCGTATTGTCCTTCAGAATGAAGGTTGGGAACGCGATTACGAGGTCCAGGAACCCGCTGAAGAATCATTTGTCGAACCCGCCTGAGGGAAAAATTCAACGATGCCTGTTATGCCGCTGAAAGGAGCATTGGCGCTAGTGAATGCGCAAGGGGCCACCACAAGGCGGTTTGATTTTGCCCTGAATCCAGAGCAAATCCACCGGCGCATACATTGGCCTGAAGCAGGCGAGGCTCCGGGTCATTCGGCGCCCCGCGAACGGCTTTCGTTCAAGCTCATCTTGGATGCGATGGACGTCCTCCAACAATCCGGTGAGAATCCCGGGGTTTTGGAGCGGGGCATTCGCCCGCAGTTGGCCATGCTCGAATCATTCATCCGGCCTTTGAAGACTCGGCCGGAGGAGGCGCGATCCCAGGAGAGTGTGGACACGCGGATTCTTGCGCCAACCTTGGTGTTTCTGTGGGGGCGAGAACCGGCCATCCCCGTCTGGATGGTGAGTCTGAATGTGCGCGAGGAACTGTTTGATCCAATGCTGAATCCGCTGAGAGCTACCCTCTGGTTGGAATTGGAGGCAATGACACAACGATCTACGGATCAGACAGGAGCGCTATTTGACTAAAGCGGTCGGGATTTGGGTATCCCTGGACTTATTGTGGTCAGACGACAAGGTTTTATCGGTGCGCAGTGGACTTAATATTTATAAAATGGCGAACACAGGCTTGGTTTGGCGAACAATCGGAGGTCCTATGGATAACCCAATAACACGACGAACATTTCTTGGAACAACAGTGACCGCGGGAGGCGCCTGGTATGCCTCGAAGGTCTTGGCTCCTTGGGCCTTTGCCGCCAGTCGGGAGGACTGGCCCAAGTTGCCGCCCGTTCGAATCTATAAAGTGTACGCGGGCCGGACCGGCGACATGTATCTCGCGCATCCGACCGAGGAACTGGCGAAGTTCGAACAGTACTTTGCGGACATCGAGAAGAAATGCGGTGACATCAAGTTTGTGGGGGGCGACATGATTCCGCCGGCCAACGTGGATGAATTGGCCGAAAAAGTGCGGGCTGCGGATGCCGTGATGCTGGTTCATCTTTCCGCGCATGGGGGTGATGCCCCGGTGCTGGGCAAGCTGATTGATGTGGGATTGCCGACGGTGTTGTTTTCGCAACCGTTCAGCGGACATGGCTGGATGTATTTTCCGCAATGGCACAAGCAGGGCAAGAAGGTTGTTCTATTGCCGACCAGCGATTGGACGGAGATAGACCGTCTGGTCGGGCTGCTGCGCGTGCCGGCCTGGCTCAAGCAGACCCGCATCATAGCCTGGGGTCCACCGCAGGGGACCGCGGGCGCGTGCTCGGCCGAGCAGATCAAGAAGCGATTCGGGGCGGAGCTGGTGTCGGTCAGCAACGACCGCGTCCAGGAGATGATGAAGGCGATTGATCCCAAGGCGGCTGAAGCCGAGGCGGAGGAGTATTGGATCCGGCAGGCCAGGGCGATTGTTGAGCCCACACGGCCGGAGATTATTGAATCGGCGCGATTGTTTTTGGCCATCAAGGAATTGATGATTCAGGAGAAGGCGCAGGCCGTGACGAGTTCGCATTGCATGGGCAATCCGCGCGGTTGTCTGACATTCAGCAAGCTGAACGACCTGGGATTCGTTGGCGCCTGCGAAGGGGACATGGACTCGACGCTGACGATGCTGATGTTTGCCTATGCCTTCCGGGTGCCCGGATTCATCACAGATCCTGTCATTGACAAGGCGAAGAACGCCATGGTGCACTTCCACTGCACCAGCGCGACGAAAATGGACGGTCCCCAGGGGCAGCGGTTGCCCTTCACCATTCGAACGCAGACCGACAGCAAGGGTGGCGTGGCTTTGCAGGTGGAAAACCGGGTTGGCCAAGCCGTGACATGCGCCAAGCTTGTGGACCTCAACACCATGCTCATCACTCCCGGCAAGATCATCGAGACCAGCACCAGTCCGCTCGCGTGCCGGACCCAGTTTGCGCAGAGCGTGCCGGATGCGCGGCGTCTTTTCCTGAATTGGGGCGAGAATGTGATCCAAGGCGGCGTAATGACCCTGTTGCACCGCGTGGTTTTTTACGGAGACTACATGAGCGAGATCCGGGATCTGGGTGATCTGATGGGTTTCAAAGTCATCGAGGAGGGCGGGGTGGCCTAGTGTAGTTTTTGCGAAATACGATGCATTCTGTGGCCAGGAAAGGCAATGAATTTTCCCCAGGAACCGGAGCACGATTCCACAATACGGATTGCGAATTGCGGAAGGCGGAAGGAATTGAAGCAAACACAATTCATGGGCGGCGAGCAAGATGGAGCGGCGCAAGAAGGTTTCCATGTTCCCTCTGGAACCGATGGGTGTGAATCCTGTCCGGAGTTGGCTTCGGCTGAATTAATACGACGGACCTTGGGGGGATTGCATGCGCCTCGAGTTCCGATCGGGCCGCTGGCTGTGCATTATTGCGCCCGGTTGGCGGGGGTCTCGATTCGGGAATTCTCGACCAGCAGCCGCGTGATGGTTGATTGCATTCTGCGGTACTACGAAAGGTTCCGTCCGGATGCAGTTTGGCTATCCGCCGACACGTGGGTGAGTGCGGAGGCAATGGGCGCGACGGTTGGGGCCTTGGCGGATGACCAACCCTTGGGAGGCCTTGGGGGACCGCGGATTCGGAGAGCGGCCGACATTGATTGCATCCCGCCACCCAGGGTGGAATCACAGGGGAGGTATCCTTTGATGCTTGATGCGCTGGCTCGACTGGCAGAGCGGCTGGGAAAGGATGTTTTCATTGTGGTTTGTTTTGACCAATACCCATTCTCCCTGGCGGCGGCCCTGATGGGCATCAATGAAATCATGGTGAAAGTGATCGAGGACCGGCCTGGGGTGGAAGCGCTGATGGAGCGTTGTTTGGAATACGGACTGGCGTATGGCCGCGCCCTGAGTGAAGGCGGGGCCGATATGTTGAGCGGGGGTGATTCTCCGGCGGGTCTCTTGGGTCCGCGGATTTACCGCGAGCTTGCGCTACCTTATGAACAGCGGTTGATTGCCGGATTGAAACGGACGGCTCGGCAGCCGATATCGTTGCATATTTGCGGCAACTCGCTGCCGATGCTTGGCAGCATGGCTGAGTCGGGGGCCGATGTGCTGGAAATCGATCACCAGGTCGATTTGGCCCACGCCTGTCGGATGGTCAGTCCTCAGTTGACACTTTGGGGCAACCTGGATCCGGTCTCGTTGTTGGCGAATGGAACCGCCGCGGAGATTCGCCAGGCGGCGCTGCAGGCGATCGCGATCGCAAGAGCTTACGGGCGACGGCGCTTTGTGCTCAGCTCGGGTTGCACACTGGCGATGGAAACGCCCGAGGAAAACCTGGACGCCTTGTTCAGGTGCGAATACTGAAATCCAATTATAATCTAAAAGTCTGCGCAAGAAAAACGCCGGAAAATTTTTGCCCAAGCGCCAAGACGGATATTGCCAAAATTGAATGCATCATCAGGTCTGCCATTGAAGGCCGGGTTCCCTGACCCGGCGGTTGCTTGTGCGCCGTGAGAGGGAGATTCGGACTATGGATTTTTACTGTCGTTTGCTGCAAACGGCTTGAAGAAATCGATCGGGATCGGCACGAAGGTGGTCGTGCTGTGTTCGCTCGAGATCTCGCGCATGGTCTGGAGATAGCGCAACTGAAGGGCGATGGGTTGATGGCTGATCATTTCGGCGGCCTGCACCATTTTTTCTGCGGCCTGGAATTCGCCTTCGGCATTGACGATTTTGGCGCGGCGTTCGCGTTCGGCTTCGGCTTGTTTGGCCATCGCGCGTTTCATGCTGTCCGGCAACGCAACATCTTTGACCTCGACCGCCGTCACTTTAATGCCCCAGGGTTCGGTTTGGCGGTCGATGATTTCCTGAAGTTTCTGATTGATCACATCGCGTTGGGAGAGCAGATCATCGAGGGGAGCCTGGCCCAGAACGCTACGAAGCGTCGTCTGGGCAATGAGCGATGTGGCTTTCAAGAAATTCTCGACTTTCACCACGGCCGCGACCGGATCGACGACGCGGAAATAGACCACAGCATCCACGGTGGCCGGGACGTTGTCTCGCGTCATAATTTCCTGGCGGGAGACATCGATCGTCACCACACGCAGGTCCATTTTCACCATCCGATCGACAAAGGGGATGAGGAAGATCAATCCCGGTCCTTTGGCGCGAAGCAACTTGCCCAGCCGGAAGATGACGCCCCGTTCATATTCGCGCAGGATCCGCAGGGCCTGGGGAACCAAGATGGTCCCGAGGGCGATCACCGGGACTAACCACGAACTCCATGTCAAGAAGGTTGAAAGTAGAGTGTTCATAATCGTCTCGCCGCTGTCGGTCTTACCTTTAAGGTCAAGCCGGAGAACGCGACAATTTCGACCGGCTGGTCCGTCTCAATCGGCTCGTCGCTGACCGCATTCCAAAGTTCGCCATCCACAAACACCTTGCCGCCTTTTGGATCGATGCGGGCCAGGGCGGGCGTGACTTTGCCCAGGAGGGTTTCGAGGCCCGTTTGTGGAGGCAGGCGTTGCGCGCGCAATCCGGCTCCGATCGCAAACAGAAAGAACAACGCGGTCACGACCGTTGCCGGAATGATGATCGCAAGCGATAACCGGAATACCGGTTCCGCGCGATCGAACAACATCAGCGCGCCAATCAGAAACGCAATAATCCCGCCGACAGTTAGAATTCCATGGGTCGGCGCAAACAAATCCGTAATGAACAGACCAATGGCGAGAAGGATCAGCGCCAGGCCCGCGATGTTTATCGGCAAAATGGCGGCCATGTAAAGCACCAGCACCAGCGCGATGGTGCCGACGACGCCCGGCAGGAGGGCGCCGGGATTGCTCAATTCTCCGATGATGCCATAGATGGCGATGAGCATAAGGATGAACATCACTTCCGGACGCAGCAACCGCAGGACCTTCTCCCGGGCGGACATCGGGACCTCAATCACTTGCGCTCCAGCACTCCGGAGGATTTTGCCGTTAATTTCCCGGCCGTCCATTTTCCCGAGTAGTTCGGGCAGGTTGCCGGCCATGAGGTCAATCACGCCGAGTTCCAGGGCTTTTTCGGCGGTGAGAACCGCGCTGTCCTTGACGGAGGACTTGGCCCACTCGACGTTTCGATGGCGTTTGGCGGCGATAGCCTCGATAAAACCCATGGCATAGTTTTCGTGTTTTTGCTTTGTGGTTGCGTCCAGTTGGGTCTCGCCGGGGGTATCACCTCCAAGGGCCACGGGATGGGCCGCACCGATGCTGGTGGCTGGGGCCATGGCGGCGAGGTCTGCCGCGAGGGTAATGAAACAGCCCGCGCTTGTTGCTGTCGCTCCCTCCGGCGCCACGTAGACCACGACCGGCACGGAGGCGGATAGGAATTGTTGGACAATGACTTTGGTGGATTCGAGCAAGCCGCCGGGAGTATCGAGCTGAATGACCAGGCACTGGAACTGCTGCTCGGCCGCTCGTTCGAGGGCCCTCGAGATGTAGATAGCCGTCGCCGGACCAATGGCGCCTTCGATTCGGATCAGACCTGCTCGATCGGCCGGCCATCCCTGCACCGCCCAGAGGAGCCCTGCCGCGATGACAAGCATACGCTGCATAAGAACCCCATTGTGAATCACAATAACCGCAAAAACAGGAAGCGCAAAGCAAATCACCAACGGATTCAGGATTGCGGCCTAAACGATTGTCAGTGTCATAACGCCTGGTCAGGAGAGCCAGCGGAGAATGCTGGCGGGCTGGATGCCTTTACGGAGCGGTCCCTTGACGCTGAGCGTGGTTCTCGGGAATGGAAGGTCGCTCAAGCTGTCGGTCTCAGGGCCGGAGAGGGCAGGGGGTTACCAGGGATTGTGTGTTTTAAGCCACTGTTGGGCGGTTGCCTCGATTTTATGCAGTTCGTCTTTGATCTGGCGCAAATCGCATGGTTCACCGCGAAAGACCAGTTTGTAAGTGTCCGGATCCAGGCTCCGTTGAAAGGTGTCTTGTTTATAGCCCAGCATCGTGCCTTGGGGCATGATACTGAAGTCGATGTAACTGGGGGTTTGCATGGTGCTCAGCCAGTCTTCGAAATGCTCATCGGGAGCATCCAGGCTTCTGCGCAATTTGCGAACCTGGAGCAATGAGTTTTCGGTGAGTTTGAGTTCAGTGCGGAGCTGATCGCCTCGAGCTTTGGATTCGGGACGTGCGGGCCACAAGAGGCGGGAAGCGTTGCCTGCGGCCGTCAAGAGGGCATGGACATAGAAAAACGATTTTTCCGGATCCAGCCCCTGCAGACTGGATCGAAGCTGGTCATAGGCGAGTCTGGCGAAGTGACATTGCAGCCGGAGTTCTTCGAGGAACTTGAACAGGACTTGGTTGTTCATGACGGATTCCATACGCATGTAACAATATGCCTTGCCGGGCTGTCGGAGCAATACGCAAGTTGAGATCAGGGGTGTTGTTGGGCTTTATGGGGATCGAGATTTCAGAGATCGATTGCAGATTGCGGTTGGTTTTTAAGGGCTTGCCGGTTGTCAAAATGGAGGCCTTGGATCGGTTCTTAGTCGTGGGGCGCCGGCAGCAGGCCGAGTTCAGCCAGAGAAGCCCATGGGTCATCAGCATGACCGCTGAGGGCGCGGAGCATGAGGAACCGCGTGTGGGCAGGGGCGGCGAACTTGACGGTCTTCAGCGAGTTATCGGCGGGGAATTCGCCTTGGCCGGCGGGCGCGCCCCAATTCCGGCCGTCGGTGCTGATGAAGACCTCGTAGCGTTTGATCCAGCCGTTGCGGTTGCCATCCTGGCGCGGGAGCACGGTAATGCCTTCGATCGGGGCGGGGGACTCGAATTCGACGACCAGCTCGTGGGGAAAACCTGGCGCGTGGTCGCCCCAGGCGGTGTGCCAGATCGTGTTTGGATCGCCATCGATGGCCTGGCTGCCCGCATAACCGCCCTGCTGGCTGTTGGTGCGGCGGACGCGCGCCCCGGTTTTTTCCATCAGCGTGAGGTCGCGGAACAGCATTCGCACCTGGGTAGCGTTGAGTGTTGTCTTCGGCTGGAAACGGTTGCTCGCGGCATAGGCCAGCAGGCTGGCTCGAAGCTGGCGCGCGGCTGGGCGCTGGCCAAGGTCGCTGTCAAGATCGAGTCCGCAGATGAGCAACTTGCCTTTGCCGATCTTGGCCTCGAAGACGAGGCCGAGTTTGCGGCATAAATTCCAGTCGTCAATCACCTGGACAATCGGTTGGAGGTTATGCGGCAGGCTGTCGAGCACAAAGGGCTTGGAACGGTTCTGCAAATCCTGCCATTGCCAGTCGGCATGAAAGTCGGTCGGGAACTGGGCGAAGGCGGGATGTTTGCGATCGAGCAGAAGACCGAGGGTATGCTGCGGTTGGCTGGGGAACCAGAGCTTGTTCCAGAAGATCGGATCGAAGCGCCCGACGGTTTTGCCGGCGATACGGCGTGGATCCGCAAGCAACACCACCCGATCGCCCTTCTCGAGCGCGGTAATCGTTGCGTCGTCGAACTCCCTGGTGATGGTGATGTTCGCCGACGTCCTTGTTGAGGTCACTGGCGCATACACCCAGAAGTTCCAGTCATTGACAAAGCGCGTGCCTGCGAGAAAGACCTCGAGGTTCAGCGCCGCGGCTTCCTGGAAGCGCGCGAGGGGCAGATCGATTTCACCAATCCGGGTGAGCTGGCCGGTGGGTAGGGTTGCCGGGGCGAGATTGCCCTCGGCGTAGGTCCTGCCGCCCGGCTCTCGGATCCGCCACCGGACGATGGCATTTCCCAAGTCACGGGCGCCAAAATGAGCGATATCGATGAGGGCCTGGAAGGTTTCGTCTCGAGTCCAGAGTCGCTTGGACAACCGCGCCAGAGGCACGGTTTCGTCGCAGAATCGCCGGTATTCAGTTGGCGTGATGTAGCCTTTCTCCTCCCAGAACGCGTCGAGCACACCGACCAGGGCGGTGCCTTGTCCGGGGAAATCGTGCAGGTCGAGCAACTGAAAACCGGCCCAGCCTGGGGTGCGGAGGCAGGCTTCGATTTCATCCTTGTAGAACAAGGCCTGAAGCCGGCCTGAGGCTTGAAGAAATGCCTTGGCCTGGCGGGACAGCCCCGCGGCGGCCATGAAATCGCGAACAATCTCGAAGTTCTTCGCCTTGAGCGGGCCGCGGTATTTCGAGATCTCGTCGAGGTTCGGAAAGACACAATACTGGCCAATTTCGTGGCTGACGACGGGCCGGTCGCGTTTCGCCAGAAACGCGCGATAATCGGTGTCATTGCGACCGTTCAAAGCCGAGTGCACGGGATAGGCCCGCGAGTCGGCCGTGACATCGAATTGGTTTTCCGGGATGCTGGGCCAGCCGGAGCCGGCCGTGTAAAGGCGGCGCGGATCTTTGAGCTTCCAGAAATCCACGAAGCGACCCAGGAATTTCTCGTAGTCCGGTCCGCCCGGCTCGTTGCTGGCCGCCATGAGCAGAAAGGAAGGATGATTCCCATTGGCCGCCACGATGCGATCGCTTTCCTCGTAGATCCATGGATCGAGGGGGGTGTTTTTATTGAATTGAGACGACCACGCCGAGCATTCGATTTGGAAGTAGAAGCCCATTTCATCGGCCGCAACGAAGGCCGCCTCCGGGGGACACCACGAGTGGAATCGGAGGTGATTCAGGCCGTGCGCCTGGGCAATGCCCAGAATGCGTTTCCAGGACGCGGCATCCGTTGGCGGGTAGCCGTGTTGCGGAAAAATACAGCACTCGAGGGTGCCTCGGAGGAAGATCTTGCGACCGTTGATGGTGATTTGCCGGTCCGCAACGCCAATGTCGCGCAATCCGAACCTGACGGCCTGGGGGGGCACGAAACCCGGAATCTCGATCGTCAGTTCATGGAGCGACGGGCTATTTTCGTCCCAGAGGGGCGCCTCCGATCCCAGCTCATAGGTGAACTCGATCTCGCCCCCATCTTCGGTCCATCGCACCGGAACGGACAGGGGATCGGGCCCCGGGGATTTCTGATCCCCAAGGCTGCGGGCCATGGCTTGGAGAGTCCCGGAGCCGGCTTGGGCGGTGGCGTTTCCAAGTTTTACGGCCACCCGTGCCTGACGTCTTGCGGCGTCGGGAAAAACGCGGATATCGGCAAACCAAAGAGGCTCTGTGGCGGCGATCTCGAGACGCCCCGCGACTCCGTTCCAATTACCCTGCGTGTGATCGGAGATGCTGTGGGCATCGGGCCCCACCGCGATGTGCTGGCGATTGTCCACCCGCAACGTGAGCCGATGACGGCCCGGTGCGACGCCGGTGCCAAGATCATATTCATGCGGAGTGCCCAGAGCATCCTGGGCGCCGATCCTCCGGTTATCGAGCCATAATGTCGTAGTCCAATGAGCGCGTTCGAAGCGCGCAACAAGCCTTTTGCCGCGCCATTTTTCGGGAATCACGACCTGTCGCTGATACCAGGCGACGCCCACGTAACTTTTATCCGGCTGAAGCCAGAACGGGACTCTGACATGGCCCGGCTGGCGGTAACGGGCATAACGCTCGGCGGTGAACCAGGAACGTTCATTGAGCGAACCGGTCCATACGGTGTTGGTGGAAATGTCATCGCCATAACCCCGTTCCTGGAGCGAGCCCGGAAGCTGAATCGTGTTTGACAATGCGCGATCGAACCAACCTTCTTGAATGCCGGCATCGGCGCGGTCGAGCTGGAAACGCCAGTTTCCGGCCAGCGAAATGGTTTTCTCGGCCGCAGCCCATAGGTTATGCCCCAGGGCTGTTGCCAGGAGGACAAGGAAAAAGACAGACGCGCGCATTCTCATAAAATCAAAGGCAGGAATTGCGACTCGGAAAAGACCGGGTGTTGGCATGGAGACGTTCATAGGCAATCGGTGAAAGGTTAAAAGACTTCCCGGACGACTTCCATTCCAAATTCCGAGATAGATGCGACCATGGCATTCGAGGAGGAACCAGACTGCTTAACGGCGAGTCGGAACTTCAACCTAAAAGAACTTCTGTCCCAAGCTCCATTCCGCTGGGCTTCCTTCGGCATGATAACCGAACGACAACTGCTTGCGCTGATGGGTGACTTGGAATCCGACCGTGTTGAACGCACAGAGTCGGTCAGCGACATGGAGAAATTCAGCATCGCCTCCTGTCCGCTTCAAAGGGCAGGTGTGGATTCGTGTCGGACCGCGCCGCGCCGTTGCCTCGGAGAGCGAGGAACGCCGCCTGACTGAGCGCCGCGTCTCGCACGCGCGCACGTTCGACGCCCGCCCCTGCCGCGACAGCTCTGTGACCGATCTCGCCGCCGACCTCTTCCTCACCACTTATCGTCAGCAGGCCGTCGCCGAGGACGTAATCGCTTCGAACCGCCGTGAGTTAAAACAGCAACTGGCTGCACTCCGTTTCTTCGACATCGCCAACGACTGCCCGACCCACGCTGGCATTCTTCTCTTTGCCAAGAATCCCCGCTTCTACTGGTTCTACGATCGTATCGAAGTCCAGAACCCCGGTTCGCTTTATGGCGAAGCCTCTCGCGAGAACTTCCCGCGTCAGAACGCCTATCGCAATCCGGTCATTGCCGAGGCGATGAAAACACTTGGATACGTAAACCGGTACGGTTCCGGGGTCGAACGTGCGCAGGAAGCGCTGAAGACAAACAGCAATCCTCCGGCAGCCTTTTCCTTCGAGGATACCTACTTCCTCGTTACAGCGAAAACTCGCCCATGAGAACCATCACCTTCTTCAACAACAAGGGCGGCGTCGGTAAAACCTCGCTCGTCTATCACCTGAGTTGGATGTACGCGCAGCAGGGGCTGAAAGTCTTGGTGGTGGACCTCGATCCGCAGGCCAACCTTACCTCCATGTTTCTCGATGAAGAGATGTTGGAGCACCTCTGGCCTGATGGCGAGCATCCCGAGACCATTCTTGGCAGCCTCCGCCCCATCATCCGAGGGATTGGCGACGGAAAACCGCCGCACCTCCAGCCGGTTCCCACTACTGCCTCCCTATTTGCTTCCCCCATCTCGCTGCTGGTTGGCGATCTTGGCTTGTCCGCATTCGAGGATAAACTCAGCGCGAGTTGGCCGCTGTGCAATGACCGCGATGAAAGCGCCTTTCGCGTCATTTCCGCATTTCATCGCATGATTGTCTCTGCCGCCACTGAGGCCGGTTCGGATGTCGTTCTTCTGGACGTCGGCCCGAATCTTGGTGCCATCAACCGGGCAGTCCTCATTGCCGCCGATCACGTTGTCATTCCGCTCGCCCCCGATCTCTTTTCCATGCAAGGACTGCGCAACCTCGGCCCCGCCTTGCGCCGCTGGCGTGCCGAGTGGGATGAGCGGCTCCCCAAAAACCCGGCTTCGGACCTGAATCTGCCCACGGGCACCATGCGCCCCGCCGGCTATATCTTTATGCAGCATTTTGCGAAGGACCGCCGTCCGGTTAAGGCCTTTGACCGATGGATGCAGCGCATCCCGCGCGAATATCGGGTTTCAGTGCTCGATGAATCCGACGGCGGGGAGGTTCAGTTGGACGCGGATCCCTATTGCCTTGCCAAGCTCAAGCACTATCGCAGCCTCATGCCCATGGCGATGGAAGCGCGGAGACCGATGTTCGTTCTCAAACCGGCGGATGGAGCAATTGGCGCGCATACCTATGCCGTGCAGGAGTGCCGTCAGGATTTTGAACAATTGGCCAAACAGGTCGCATCCGTTTGTGGCGTCGGCGTTCGCACGGCAGCGGAATCCAGCCCTTTTTATTCCCCGAAAAACACGGTCTCCGCACCGCAGAGACACCGCTGAGATTAGGCTTCTGGGCTCTCAGGAAACCGTTGAAATCCGTCAAAGTGTGAAAGGTCAGAAAGACCTTTGGCGATTTTACGCTTTCGCGCATTTCCAGAATGGTGTGCGAGAGTGGTTTTCCAGGACTCACTTGCATTGGCGGTTGCCCGGATCCAAGCGGAAGCGTTGAAAACCATGGCCGATGCGGTCTGTTCGGGGCTTGACGTTGGGGACGTTCGGAAGCAAGGTTTTTTTCACGAATGCCGTATCCATTTCTCAAAGTCACATCGAACAAAGGAATTCGCATGCCGCAATCCCCGAATAGTGAAGCGCCCCATCCGGCAGGTCTGAGCCGCAGGGGGCTCATGAAGAGTGCCATGGGTTTGGCTGCCATGGGAGTCGCCGGCTTGAGTCGGTCTCTGTTTGCCGGGGAACCCCCCCGGTTGGTTCCCTTCAGAAGGCCCGAACGAACCGGGCTTATTCGAAGGGGGCGGATTCGGCAAGCCCTGGCCGCATGGTGTTATACGGGCGAGAACGGCGCCAAGTGGACCCTTGATCAGTTGTGTCAGTTCACAAAGCAATCGGGAATCACAGCTGTCGAGGTCCTGGATCCGAAGGATTTCCCGACTGTGAAAGCGCATGGATTGGTCTGCTCGCTGACGAATTCGCATATGTTCGTGAAAGGGATGAATCAGCGCGGGCACTGGGACGAATGCCTCGGCAAGATAAGGTCGGCCATTGACGCGAACGCGGCGGCCGGTTTCCGCAATGTGATTACTTTCACCGGTTTTTCCGATACCCGGAAGGAGGGCGGGGGGATTGTGAGCCCGGAAGAGGGGCTGCGGAATTGCGTGGAAGGCTATAGGAAGATCGTCGGATATGCGGAAAAGAAGAAGGTCACGCTCTGCCTCGAGCAGTTGAACTCCCGGGATCCAGCGGAAATGAAGGGGCATCCCGGCTACCAGGGTGATCATCTGGATTTCTGCATTGAGATCGTCAGGAAAGTGGGATCCCCCAGTCTGAAGCTGCTTTTTGACATCTACCATGTGTCGATCATGGACGGCGACGTGATTCGGCGGATCGGCCAGTGCTCCGAGTGGATCGGGCACGTGCACATGGCCGGCACGCCGGGCCGTAATGAGATTGGGTCGGATCAGGAGATTAATTATCCCGCCGTGCTGACGGCCCTGTTGAAAACCGGCTACCGGGGGTATTGCGCTCACGAGTGGCTGCCCACCCGAAACGCGGAGGAGTCCCTCACCGAAATGATCCGGCTCGTTGATATCTGAATCCTGCCATTTTCGAAATCAAACCCGACCTGCAATTTATGAAAACCAAACGGATGACTCGACGGAATTTTGCGCGGACGCTCTTGAGTGCGACGGGGGGTGTGGTGATTGCGCCCGCTCTGCTCCGGGGACAGAATCTGACCGGGAAGTTGAATATTGCCATCATCGCCTGCGGCGGGCGGGGTGCGGGCAACATGGACGCGGTCGCCTCGGAGAACATCGTGGCTCTCTGCGATGTAAATGCGGCGAACTTGGAGGCGGCGGGCGTTAAACATCGGGGGGCGAGGAAAGTCAATGACTTTCGGAAGCTATTTGATAAGCCCGGAGATTTTGATGCCGTGGTAGTGAGCACGTGCGAGCATACGCACGCGTTTGCCACCCTGCTTGCGCTGGAACATCGCAAACATGTGTATTGCGAGAAACCGCTGACCCACAATATCCGCGAGGCCCGACGCATCCGTGAGGCGGCCGCCGAGGCAAGAGTCGCCACGCAAATGGGGATACAAATTCACGCCACGGAGAATTACCGGCAGGTGGTGGAGTGGATCCGGGCGGGGGCGGTTGGGCCGATTCGCGAGGTTCACGTATGGGTTTCCCGCGCCTGGGGTTGGCAGAGCGAACAGGACGCCAAGCGCCATAAAGATATCGTTTGGGTCGTGGAACGACCCCGTGAGGCGCAACCGGTGCCGGTGGGGCTTGACTGGGATCTTTGGCTGGGTCCCGCGCCGGAACGGCCGTTTCACTCGGTGTATTTTCCAGGGCCGAAGTGGTATCGGTGGTGGGATTTCGGCAACGGCACGATGAGCGATTTGGGAAGTCACTGGATCGATCTTCCGTTTTGGGCTTTGGATCTGGAAGCCCCAATCACAGTGGAAGCGAGCGGGCCTCCGCCCCATCCCGAGATTGCCCCCGCCTCGATGACGGCGGTTTATGAATATGGAGCGCGCGGGGAAAAGCCTCCGGTGAAAGTGTCCTGGTATCAGGGTGAGGACAAACCCCAAATCTGGACCGAGCGCGGCATCCCGCAGTGGGACAGCGGCTGTCTCTTCATCGGCAGCAAGGGCATGATTCTTGCCGACTACGGGAAGCATGTATTACTGCCCGAAAAGGACTTTGCCGGGATCCAGCGTCCGGCGCCTTCCATCCGCCGGTCTCCAGGCCACCACGCCGAATGGATTGAAGCCTGCAAAGGCGGACCGGCTGCGAGCGCCGATTTCAGATACTCGGGCTGGCTGACCGAAGCCAATCATCTGGGCAACGTAGCCTATCGTTGCGGAATGAAACTGACCTGGGACGCCAAGGCCATGAAGGCGGTCAACGCCCCTCAGGCGGACCGCTACATCTCACGCGCCTATCGGGAAGGCTGGAAGCTTTAACGACGCGGGCCTCAGACGGCTCAACGTCCGCCGGCATTCCGTCGTGGCGATCCTCTAAGACCCACATCGCTAACCAAACCGTTGCGCGGTTTGGATCGGAAAAACTTGATCGGTTCAAATCAGTTGAAATACAGATTTGAAATGAAGCTGCGACTTCAGCGGGTGTTAGCCTTAGGCGTCCTGGTGTTGCATGCCCTGCAATCCGCAATGGCCGGGCCCGCCTTGCCGAACATTGTCCTCATTCTCGCCGACGACCTCGGCTGGTCTGATCTGAAGTGCTACGGGGCGGATTTTCATGAGACCCCGCACCTGGATCGGCTTGCCCGCGAGGGAGTGCGTTTTACACAGGCTTACTCGATGCCGGTTTGCACTCCGGCGCGCGCCGCGATTCTGACGGGCAAGCACGCAGCTCGCCTGCACATGACCACTTGGCGCGAGGCCTCGCTGAACCGGCAGTCCGACGCGGCGAAGTCTCAGTGGAAACTGCTGCCTCCGGCGACGCGCCCGGATCTGCCCCTTGAAGAGACCACCCTTGCTGAGCTGCTCAAAGCCGCCGGATACCTCACTTTCCACGTGGGCAAGTGGCACCTGGGCGATGGAGATCATTTCCCGGAGACCCAGGGATTTGACGTCAACATTGGCGGGACACACTGGGGCGCGCCTGAGACCTATTTCTGGCCTTTTCGTGGCGCCCATTCTTTCAAGGAATTTCGTTATGTCCCCGGATTGGGACCCGGCCAACCCGGCGATTACCTGACAGACCGTCTCACAGACGAGGCGATCAAGCTCATCAGCGCGTCGCGAGGCCGCCCCTTTTTTCTCAACCTCTGGTTTCACACTCCGCATACACCCATCGAAGGCAAGCCGTGGCTGGTGGAGAAATTTCGCTCAAAACTCAAACCTGGTTTGCGCCACCAGAATCCCGGTTACGCGGCGATGGTCTATGCCATGGACGAGAACATTGGTCGTGTTTTGAGGCACCTGGATCGGCTTCATTTGACCGACAAAACGTTGGTGATTTTTGCGTCGGACAACGGAGGTTATCTGATGGATTCGAAAGGCCGGCGGGTGACGGACAACGGGCCGCTTCGTTCCGGAAAAGGTTCCCTCTATGAAGGCGGAGTCCGCGTGCCTCTGATTGTTCGGATGCCTGGCTTAACGCCGTGCGGCAGGATCTGCTCCGAACCGGTGACCTGCATGGATTTATCCCCCACGATCGCGGATTTGCTCAAAATTCCTTCGCCCTTAGTGACCGATGGCCTCAGCCTGTTGCCGTTGTTGCAGAATCCCCGATCGCATCTTGCCCGTGAGGCGCTCTTTTTTCACTTTCCACACTATTACCCGACCACGAAACCTGTCAGCGCGGTTCGCATCGGCGATTGGAAGCTGCTCCAGTATTATGAAGATAACCAAGTGGAGCTCTTCAATTTGCGGGAGGACATTGGAGAAGAGCGCGATCTGTCCGCGCAAATGCCTGATCGAGTTCTGCAATTGCAAACACGCCTCGAACAGTGGCGCATCGAAGTTGGCGCCCAGACGCCGGCTTTGAACATGACGCGTTAACTCGGCAGTCCTCCGGGTTGCCGATCGAACTACCCGGCGTCAATCGGCGGCTGCGGCCTGCATCGCGGTGAGCAGCCGGGTGGTGTAGGTTTCGGTGCGCCGAAGATTGTTTTGGACGTGCTCGAAGGGCGTCTCTTTGGCGGTGGGATCGGGGGGGGGTATCGATGCTGAACTGGGTGCCCAGGACGGCGTTGATCGCGGGCGAGTTCAGCGTTTTCAGCGCGGATTCAGGCGTCCTGGTTTAAGATTCTCGGTTTCCAAAGCTTCGAGCCGGTTGGCCAGATCTCGCATGGCCGAGGTGTTTATGTCGCTCAAGGCCTGCCAGGATTGGACGATTAACCGATCCTGGTTCCGAATCAAGCTGTCGGCAAATTGAACATAGTCCTCGTCTGTGAGTGATTGGCCGGTGGCGCCTCTGGCAAAAGCGAACGTATTGGGGAGTTGAACGCAGTGGGTTTGGGCGTTGCCCATGACTCCGCGCGCGGTTGCGCTCTGCCCGCCGGTATAGGCGGTGTCTCCGCCGAAGTTGGTCAACGGAAAGGAGGATTCGCCCTCGATTCGTCCGTAGGCTTTTGGACAGCCTGGGCGGAGCCTGTTAGGGCAGGAAAGAGGACTCCAATCATCAACGCAACCGTCGTGAACCATGCGCGGCACAGGCAGGTGCTACAAAACCAGTTGTTCATGGGTTGGGGCTCCATTATTGAAGAGAACCAAGGACTTTATTAGAATCGTAGTTATTGGCCAGTATTGCAGCGCCCCGGAAGCATTTCACTCCGGCCAATCCGGAAGGGAGAATTGTCAATAGGAGCTTGATCACAGGATTGTCAGCAATGGCGGGGAAACGCTTGGTGAGAGAATGCAATTTCTGTTATCCGAAAAACCACCAGACCACCGGCAGGACCAGAACCAGGTACATGACGGTATTGGCGACAAACAATACCGAGGCTTCGCGGGGACAGAGATCGAACATATTGGCCACGGCAACCATGGTCACGGCTGTGGGGACGAAGGCTTCCACGACAAAGACGTTCCATCGGAGGCCACGAAACGGCCAGGGCGTCAGCCAAGTGGCATAGGCCATAGCCAATCCGACCACCGCGGCCACCACAAAGCGCATCAAGGCCAGACCGACGATGGGTTTCCAGAGCGGAATGACCTTCGAGAAATGCAGTCTCAGGCCGATCCCGAAAAAGGCCAGGGGAGTCAAAAAGTAGACCAGGATATCCACGACATGCCAGGAGGTGATCACCGCCGGACGCGGGACACCCATCACCGAGAGCACAATCCCGATTAAACTGATCGGCAATCCAATCGAGCGCCAGTCGAAGATGCTATGCAGAATAAGCGAGCCCATCGATCCCTGGGGTTGGGCGGTGGCGTAATGGCGGGCGATGGGGTACATCAGAAGAACCACCACGATCATGAAGAGGATGAAATAGACATTGGCCACCCCCATGGCTTGTTCCCCATACAGGAGGTAGAGCACAAAGGCGCCCATGGTAAATCCGTTATTGCCCAGCCCGCCCGCTACGGCGAACAGGCCTTTCTCGGTTCGTTCCTGGGTGAAATAACCGGCCAGGGCGAGCGAGATCAGCGTCATGACAGCCGAATGGAAAACAGCCATGATCGGCATGAACATATCGCTTCGATGCAGTATCGTGCCCCACAAGGTTAAAAGACCGACCCCCGGATAGCCGTAGACCGCGACCACGGTCATGATGGATTCACCGGCGGCTTCCTTGATCCATTGCATGCGGCGGCAGAGGTATCCTCCCGCCATAGCCAGGATGATCACGATCGAGGTCGCTACAAATTTTATGGCAATACTCGACATGGTTGGGTTGTGCCGCCGTTTAATCGGCCGGGAATCCTAATAACCGCTTTGTCTTGTCCGCAAGCCCAAACCGTCGGGAATGGACTAAGTGGGGATTGGGGATTGGGGTGGAAACGGGCTATGGTCCTAATGAAGCTGGGCCTCAAACCGACCCGTCACGTGAAGTTTCTTCATAAGGCCTCGACTCCTTTGGTCGATTTGTGGCGAAATTTCGTTAGTTGGTGTTCCTCTGGGCGGAACCAGCCTCTTCAAAGGCCGTGCTTCAATAAGATGAGCAGAGAGGTTAAGTTTTTGGGCGACTTAACCATGAAAACTCAACGACAACCTCGGCCCACCGTTGGCTTCTGGAGCAAGGATTATTTGGGCATATCCCAAAGCGGTAGATGATTAACCTGGTGGAAGACGCCACTGCGCATGGACTATCGCTGGGCAGGTTCAAAATCATTGTTGGGTGACCTTGATCCGGTAGAACCCGCGGCTGGTGGCGTTTTCATGGTAAAGCTTCAGAACTCCGCCGTTGCCGGCGACTGTGGAAATATCCTGCCATGCGCTGGTGGTTGGATCGACGGAATACTGCAGCGTGTAGTTGAGGTTGCTGGCGGTTTCGAGGTCGAGTTGAACCAGGTTTTTGGATGGGATCGTGATGGACGAGATGACGGGATCGGGACAGGAAGTCCCGCAGGTGAGAGACGACGTGATGGAGCAGCCGGCAGCCATGGTGACGCAGGGACTGCAGGCCGTTGCTCCCAGGCAAGTCGAGGCGCAGGTAGCGCTGGAACAGGTGGCTTTGCAGGTGATATCAGACACGGTGGAGAGGCACGGGGAGCAAGTGGCGGCGGTGCCAGTCGCGCAGGGGGTGCAGGCGGTGGCGCCGGAACAGGTCGCGCTCTGGCAGGTGACTTCAATTTTGCAGGTAAAATCGGTGCAGGTCGCACCGGAGCAGGTGGCATCGGTGCAGGTCGCGCCTTTGCAGGTGGCAAAACAGGTGGCGGCGCCGACGCAGGTTGCCATGCCCACACAGGTTGAGCAGGTGATTCCTAGTCCGCAACTCGTGCCACAGGTGGGAATGCTTCCTGCGCAGGTCACTTTGGACCCACAGGTCGCAGCACAGGTCAAGTCGCAGGTTGATGTGCTGGTCAAATTGCAGATTGCGGACGTGGTTGGAGACAATTGTTTTCCCGCCACCCTCAAGCTCATCCGGCTCCAGTTGCCGTTTTCGACCAGAATCACGTCTCCCGGCGACAGCTGGATGCGTGAAGTATCCTGTTGTTTGAGGATGGCCTGATCCCGGTTCTGCATTTCCGTGAATGCGGTGTTCAGGTCTGATTGAAACAGAGGCGAGTCCGCGGGTTCGTTGGCCGCCTCTGTTCGACCCGGGGCAAGCGCGAGTATCAGGATGACCGCGGATAAAGCAGTGAAGCGGAAGTACCTCCTCTGCAATGGCAAAATACACCTCGTCCCGAATAAACGCCTCATACGCAAGTTCCCCATTCACATTGTTGTGTTGAATAACACCGATTTTAATTGCCCAAGGTGATTTCGACAACCACAATTTGCCGTTCAGCGGAAATTTTTCTAGTCCCCATGGAAGGCTTCTTTTAGCATCAGCACCGTTGATCGAGACCGATTCCAACAGTGTTAATCCAGCGATCGCACCATATCCGCGTGCGATCGTTGAAGTTCGATTATTTCTTTTGCTGGTTGCACTGAGTTTTCAGGGAGGGTGGATAGGGATTTTGCCGCCGGAACTGAATCGGTTCCTAGGAGCCATGGTGCTGGCAGGTCTTGGGGCGACTTATCGATGGGTGATTCCGCGGGAGCAAATCGTCCAATGGTTGGTTGCGCTGGGTATTGGGATTGTGGCGGTGGTCTTTCTGGTCCGGGAAGGGCTGAACGCGATATTTGGGACGGCGCTTTTTCTGGGGGCCTTGGCGGTGTGGCGCGAGGGCCGAGATCGGCGGGATGAATCTGTGCGACTCTTGTTGGGGGTCTGTTTGACCGTGGCATTGATTGAAACCCTCTTGGATTGGGCCCCGCATGGTCCTCTCCTCCAGGCCGCATGTTCTCGTCCTTTGGCCTGGGCCCTAACGAACCTGATCTTGGAGAAACCCGTGTTTGGACCGAGTTACTCGGGCTTTCACATCGCCTGGATCTTCACTGGGGCCTTTGTCGGGTTGGCCCTGGTCTCGCGGCCTCCGCGTTGGCGCTGGTTTTTGCCTGTGGTTTTGGGACAGGCTGTCGTGCTCATGGCGGCGGGTCTTTGTCTGGCGTGGTTGCTGCGGCGTCTGCCTTTAGGCTCGCCCTTTTTCCGGCTGGGAGGGTGGCACGGATTCCTGCTGGTACTGCATTTTCCTCTGCTCCTGTTTGCGTTCCGCCGGGCGCGGCTGTTGCCTCTGAATTTCGGATGGGATTGGAGGCTGATTGGGTTATCTGGTGCGAGTGCGGTGGCTTTGATCGCATTTTTTTTGTTTGCAGGCCAATTTGACCGTTCCGATTCAGCACCCCGTCGGGTGTTTTTTTACGACCAGGGAGTGTTAAACTGGGATGTGCCGCGGAAGGGAGAGTATGGCGTATACAGCGGCGGCATGTTCGGACAGTTGCCGTTGCTTTTAAAGGCGCGCGGACACGAGGTGCGGAAAGGTGGGATTACGGCTGAAGCGCTGAAAACCAACGACATTTTAGTCGTGATCAATCCCACCGAATCCCTGGCCCGCGGTGTACAAAAGGAAATCTGGGAGTTTGTTGCCCGGGGTGGCGGGCTCCTGGTCATGGGCGATCATACCGGGCTGTCCGGCATCCGGGAACCGCTCAATGAGTTGCTTGAGCCTGCGCGTATTCAGTTTAATTTCGACTCGGCCATTCCGGTGGTCGAAAAGTGGGAGCATTCGCTGTCCTGGAGTCCGCACCCGATATTTCGCGGTGTGCGTCGCGAGAAGGACCTTTTAATCAACATCGGCGCTTCACTGACCGCTCGATATCCAGCCACGCCGCTGATCGTGGGGCGGCATGGTTATTCCGATCTTGGCAACACCTGGAACTGGACCAATGGATTTTTGGGGGACATGCATTATCAGATCCACGAGCCGTTGGGGGACATGCTGCTGTGTGCCGAAGGGCGTCATGGCAGGGGGAAAGTGGTGGTCTTCGGCGATACCACCGGCTTCCAGAATGCCGGGATCGCGTTAACCCATCCGTTCATTGATGCGATGGTTTATTGGCTGGGTTCCCCGGGGAAAGGGCCTCTTTCTTACGGATGGGCCTATTTGTTTTTGTTCGTGCCGGTCTGTTGTGTTATGGCGACGCGACCGACGGGACGGGCGGCATTCCTGCTGGTCCTGGGTTGTCTGGTCGGGATCCTGGAGTATTCGGTTTCCGGGATGATTCTGCGTACATCAGAGCGATCTTGGACGAGCTCCGACATTCGTCTGGCCTGGATTGACGTGGATCATCTGAACCAGGCGAGTCTGGATTTATGGCACACTGATGGACTGGGTGGACTCCTGTATAGTATGCAGCGCAACGGACGGTTGGGATTATTCCTTCCCAAGCTCAGTCCACAGGCTTTAGCGGCTGCCGACACTCTGGTTTTAATTGCACCCCAGGGCAAGTATTCCGAGGTCGAACAAGGCTGGATACGCGATTTTGTCAGTCGGGGTGGGCATGTGATTGTGGCGGCGGGATGGGAGGAGCGTCGAGGGATCGAGGGACTCCTGGCGTCCTTTGGACTTGCACTCCGGAACATTCCTCTGGGGGCGCTTGCGGCGACGCAGAATAGCGCTGGACTCAATTTCTGCAAGGCATGGCCGATCGAGGTTCGGGATCCCCAAGGCACGATTCTTTCTCGGGCGTGGGACTATCCTGTTATTGCCCGGCAACCTCACGGCAAGGGTTGGATTTCCTTGATTGCGGACTCCCAATTTTTGCTGTGTAAAAACCTGGAACATACGCACGACTATTGGACCAACAACATCCATTTTTTGACGAACCTGTTTCCTCAGCCATGAGCTATGGGCGGCGGTTGCGTTTGATGCTTGGCTTATTCAGCCTTGCAATGGGCGCATTTTTCCTATGGACCTTCTATGCGCCGGATTATGTGAAGGGGATTGGTTTTACGCTGCTGGGCGCCGGTTTGCTCTGGTGGGGTGGGGTGGGTGTTGAGGTCGCGCCGATGCCTCCGCGGGCCTGGCTTTGGCTGACGCCGGCTGTTCTATTGCCGGCGGTTGTGCCCGGGCCCGCGTGGGTAGGACCATTGGCGTTGTTGGCAGGTGCGGTTTCGTTGAGAGCCAAAACCAATGCCCGAAATGCGACTCTTGCGGTCATTCTGCTGAGTTTCGGGACTTTCTTTTCGGTCTTCGCGCTTCTGAATCCGGGTTTGATCTGGCTATATTCGCGACTGCGTTCGCTGGGAATGATGGCCGGCATCTTTGCCGACGCCTTGATGGCATTGGGCATTCCCTCGGCTCACGAGGCTCATTCGATCTTTGTTCAGGGGCCATGGAAACCGGAGGAGTTCACCGTGACGCTGGAGAAGACCGGCCTTTATTTTCTTGCGCCTCTGTTTCTGGCCATTGCGTGCCATGCGGTTTTGTGTTGGCGGCGCAAGGTTTTGGGCCGATTGACGGGCTATGCTCTCGTGATCGGTGTGTACGCGTTTCTTCGGTTCCTGGCGGCGTGCATGGTTTATCCCCTGGTTCCCACGCTGGGATGGTTTTGGAATCCGTGGACGACTTTTGCCTCGTTTCTGCCGATGGTCTTCTGGCTTGCTCGCGCGCCTGTTTTCGAGACAGCCCTTGATCTGAGGGCCTTGGCGACGGTGCCCGAGGGGGTTACCCGGCGCCGGATGGCCTGGACTGCCTTGGGAGTGGGCCTTGCGCTGACGACAGGAGTGGTGTGCTCCTTTTTCGAGGATCCAGGGAAAGTCCGGGACGGCGTCGTGTTGATCGACGAAAAACACAGCCAATGGGAACGGACGACCCGGCCCTATGATACCCAATGGTATGGCGAGGAATCCGGCTACAATTATTACTGCCTGTTCGAGTTTTTGTCGCATTACTTTCCTATCGAACGCAATTTCGAGCCTCTGACATCGGAGCGTCTCCGTCACTGCCGGATTTTGATCCTGAAAACACCCACCTCGAGCTACGCGCCTGAGGAGATCCTCGCCATCGAGGAATTTGTCAAGAACGGCGGGGGGCTTTGGCTGATCGGGGATCACACCAATGTGTTTGGGACGAGCAGCTATCTTAATCCGGTGGCCGAACGTTTCGGGATGCATTTCAATTACGACGGCACCTACGATTTGAGCACCCATGGGCTGTCGCTTTATCGGGCTCCGCGGCTCTTGCCGCACCCGGTGGTCCAGGGGCTGCCTGGATTTTTGTTTGCCACTTCGTGCACGCTGGATCTGCCTTGGACCGGTCGCGCAATCATCCAAGGCTACGATCTTCGCCGGGTCCGCTTGGATTACGGCACCAAGCACTTCTTCAATTCGAGGGTAGATGATGCGAACGTGGATTTCGGATATTTCACCCAATTGGGAGCTGTGAAATGGGGCCGGGGCCGGGTCCTGGCGTTTACCGACAGCACGGTATTCTCGAATTTCTACGTCTTCCTGAGTGGGAAACGGGAGCTGTTGCTGGGGTGCATGGAATGGTTGAACCGGGAAAACCGGTGGACGATGGGCCTTTTTGTTTTTGGCGCGCTCAGTTTGGGGTTGTCGGGATTGGCGATTTGGCGGGGGACCTATCGGGGGCGGCGGTGTTATCCGATGATATTGGGGGTTGGGCTGGTATCATTGGGGATTGGGCTGCCGATGGTTCAGGTGCTGAATCAGCGTGCGTATCCCGGACTGATACCTCAGCGGTCCTACGTTCGGGTCTGCTTTGAGCGGGAGTATTCGGACTATGACCTGCCCATCGACCGGCTGAATATTCAACCGGACCGGGATTATCATACGTTTTTTGTCTGGGCCCAAAGGGTGGGACACGTGCCGCAGGTGGTCTCTACGTTGCAGGAGGCTCTGAAGGCGGGGGATTACGTTGTGCTGATCCGGCCTCGGATGCGGCTAACCGCCTCGGATGAAGCGGCGGTCAGGCGGTATGTGGAACGAGGGGGGGGGCTCATTTTATTGGACAGCATGCATAATGTGCAATCCGGGGGGCAGAAGCTGCTGTCGATGTTCAACGCCGGATTCGACAGTGGCCAGCCCACACTGACCATTCCGAGGAATCAAGCGGGTGAACCGATTGCCGGTTATCGGCTGACCCGTTTTCTGCGGGGCGGCGAAACAATTGTTGGCGACGATCGCCAGCGGGGGATCGTGTCCAGGATTTCCTTTGGCCGAGGGGTGGTCCTGGCGGCATCGGACGCCGAGCTTTTCTCGAGTCAGGCTATGGGCACCGTGAACCAATTGCCTGATGAACGGCAAAAACGGCTGTATGCCCTTGTTTATTGGATGTTCCGGCAAGCTGAAGATCAATCCAAGGAAAAAGCGGAAACGCGACCCGACAGTCTGCGATAGCGGTGTGAGCAGGATGTGCCAGAGGGGGCGCCGGTTGGACGAGCTGCCGGCGTTGCCCTGCCAACACGGGATTGCCGCTGACGCGGACAGGTTTTGCTCTTGCCAAAAGCCGGGGCATCCACAAACTGAGTTTTTATGAATACTCCGCGGTTCCTGATGCGCATCTTCCTGGTTGGCGTGGTTGGCTTTTTGTGGATGGGTTGTGGGCAGGGGGGCGGTCCGCGGCAGGATGGGAAGCTGGTGGTTGCGGTGATTCCGAAGGGGGCCAACCAGGTCTTTTGGAAGTCGGTTCATGCGGGGGCTGTGAAGGGGGCTGAGGAATTGGGGATTGAAGTCGTCTGGAAAGGGCCGATCAAAGAGGATGATCGCGAGTCCCAGATCAAGGTGATGGAGGACTTCATTACGCGGGGAGTGGACGGCATCGTGCTGGCGCCCTTGGACCCAACCGCTTTGAAGCCGTCGGTGCATGAGGCGGTGCGGAACCGGATTCCGGTGGTGATCATCGATTCGGATCTGAACAGCGACCAGTATATCAGTTTTGTGGCGACGGAGAACTACACGGGCGGCCGCCGGGCTGGGGAACATCTCGCGAAGCTCCTCGGGGGAAAAGGCAAGGTGATTGTCCTGCGGTTCTTGGAGGGGTCGGCCAGCACTGAGCAACGGGTGCGGGGATTTTTGGATGTGTTGAAGGATTATCCGGACATCGCGGTGATCAGTTCCAACCAACGTTCGGGCAGCACGGCCGAGGTGGCGTATCAAACCAGTGAAAACCTGCTGGCGCCTTTGAAGCAACCAGGGGGCATTGCCGTGGACGGGATCTTCTGTCCCAATGAATTCACCACGTTTGCCATGTTGCGCGCGTTGCAGGACGGCGGATTGGCGGGCCGGGTGAAGCTGGTGGGTTTCGACAGTTCCGAGACCCTGGTCCATGCGATGCGGAATGATCAGATTCACGGATTGGTCCTGCAGGATCCGATCAACATGGGTTACCTGGGGGTCAAGACGATGGTCGCCCATCTCCGAGGCGAGAAAGTGGAGCGCCGGTTGGACACCGGTTCCACGGTTGCCACGCCCGCGAACATGAACGAGCCGGCCGTCAAGGAACTTTTGGAGCCGAACTACAAGAAATGGCTGAAGGAAGAGTAGGGAAGATCGTTCATTGCACGCGAGTTGACTTTGAAATGACTTCTCCGTTTGAGGCGAACGCTGCAATGCCCCGTCTTGAGATGCGGGGCATGTCGAAGCGTTTTGGGGCGACGCTCGCATTGGAGGGGGTGAACCTCCGGGTGGCGTCGGGAGAAGTCTTGGCTTTGGTGGGAGAAAACGGGGCGGGCAAGAGCACCTTGATGAAGGTGCTGTCAGGGGCCCACCGGCCAGATGAGGGCCGGATGTGGCTCGATGGCCTGGAGTATCGGCCCGCGCATCCGCTGCAGGCCCGGCAGGCGGGCGTGGCGATGATTTATCAGGAGTTGTCGTTGGCGCCGCATCTGACGGTGGCGGAGAACATCCTGTTGGGCATGGAACCGCACCGGATGGGTTGGATCGATCGTCGGGCCGTTCGGACGCGGGCGGCTGAGGCGATCCGGCATTTTGGGCATCCGGAGATTATGCCTGACCGGCGGGTCGGAGACATGTCCGTGGGAGCGCAGCAATTGGTGGAGGTGGCCCGGGCGCTGGCAGTGGGCTGCCGGGTGTTGATTCTGGACGAGCCGACGAGCAGCCTGACTCAGAGGGATGCACGGCAGTTGTTCTCGTTGATCCAGCGGCTCAAAACCGAGGGATTGGCGATCATATACATTTCGCATTTTTTGGAGGAAGTGAAGCAGGTGGCGGATCGGATCACCATCTTGCGCGATGGCCGGACGGTTGAAGATTGTCCCATGGCCCAGATCTCAACCGATCGCATCATTCGACTCATGGTGGGACGGGAGGTGAAGGATTTGTATCCGCGATCCCGACGTCAGAGAGGCGAAGTTATCCTCGAGATCAACCAGTTATCCGGTGGGCGCAAGCCGCAAAAGGCCAGCTTGGCATTGCACCGGGGCGAGGTGCTGGGAATTGCCGGTCTGATGGGAGCGGGAAGGACGGAGTTGTTGCGCTGCATTTTTGGGCTGGATCCAATCAGGGAAGGGAGAATTCGAGTCGGGATCCACGCCGGGCCGGCATCACCGCTTTGTCGATGGTCGCAGGGGGTGGGGATGCTGAGCGAAGATCGGAAACAGGAGGGCTTGGCGTTATCGCTCAGTCTGGCGGACAATGCGACTTTGTCGCGGCTGGAAGGTTTGGGGCCCGGTCCCCTGGTGTTTCCCAGGCGGCAGGCCGAGGCGACTCGAGTCTGGATCGAGCGGCTGGGGATTCGTTGCCTGGGTCCTGAGCAGACCGTGGGTGATCTTTCCGGAGGCAACCAGCAAAAAGTGGCGCTGGCGCGGTTGTTGCATCACGATGTTGACATCCTGCTCCTGGATGAACCGACACGAGGGATTGATGTGGCGGCCAAAGCGGTCGTCTATCAGTTGATTGACGAATTGGCGTCGGGCTCGACTGTGGCCGGGCGTTTGCCGCGCGCAGTTCTGATGGTCAGCAGCTATTTGCCGGAGTTGCTCGGAATCTGCGATCGAGTGGCGGTGATGTGCCGGGGGCGGTTAGGCCTGGCCCGGCCCGCATCGGAAACGGACGAGCATCAGTTGATGGTGGAGGCGACCGGCCAGGAGTTCCACTGGAACGAAGGTCATCCCGATGCAATGGGCGGATTTAGGAGGAATCAGCCCCAGAGGACCGAGGAAGGCGCAGAATGAACTTCGGAGATCAAACCCATTGGAAACGATGGCTGGGCCGGATTGGGCCTCTCCTGGGGCTGCTATTGCTCTTTGCCTTTTTTGCGATGGTTGCGCCTCCGAGTTTCCGGTCGGTTCGCAATCTGGAGACTATTGCCCGGCAGACTACCATTGTTGGACTGGGCGCCCTGGGGATGACGGCGGTGATTATTGCGGGCGGGATTGATCTTTCGATCGGATCGATGGTGGCCTTGGCAACGGTCGTGACTGCGTGTTGTCTGAACCTGGCCGGCATCGGCCCGGTGGCGGCGGCGTTGATGGCTGTTTTGGCGTGCGCGTTGTGCGGCGGGCTGAATGGATTGCTGGTGACCCGGCTGCGGGTGGTGCCGTTTATTGTCACCATGGGCATGATGCTGCTGGTGCGCGGCGTGGCAAAGGGACTGTCGCATGAACAGAAGATCGACGCGCCCGAAACCTGGCTGAACGAGTTGCTCGCCAGTCTGCCCGCGGACCGGCGTTGGATGCTGGTGCCGGCGGGTGTTTGGATTCTTGTGGCCATGTCTATCCTGATGGTCTTGATGCTGAGATACACCCGGCTTGGACGGCACACGTTTGCCATCGGTTCGAACGAGCATACAGCGAGGCTTTGCGGAGTGGCGGTGGATCGCGTCAAAATCTTGATTTACACCTTGTGCGGTTTCTTTGCGGGGATGGCGGGGGTGATGCAGTTTTCGCGGTTGACCGTGGGGGATCCGACCGTGGCGGTGGGATTGGAATTGGATGTCATCGCCGCGGTGGTCATTGGCGGGGGGAGCCTTGCCGGAGGGGAAGGTTCGATTTTGGGCAGTTTGGTGGGCGCCTTGATTATGTCGGTGATCCGGTCGGGCTGTTCCCAGATGGGGATGTCCAACTGGGTTCAGGAGATCCTGACCGGAATGATTATTGTCGCGGCGGTGGCCTTGGATCGTTTGCGTCATCGGAAAGTGGAGTAGACTGAAATGCAACTACAGAATGATCGAATATGTTTGGGGATCGAGGGGGGAGGAACTCGAACGGTGGCTTTGGCGGTGGATGCGAGAGATCGCGTGATCCGCCGATTGGAACTGGGGCCGGCCAATCTGCGATTGGTTTCCGATTCGGATTTGGAGCGGATGTTGCGGCAGATTGCACGGGAGACCCCGAGTCCAGCCGCTGTGGCCATTGGTCTGGCGGGGGCCCGGACACCGGCCAATTTTGACCGGATCCGGCGACTTGAGGAAAGGACATGGCCTGGAGTACCGTGCTGCGCAACCAACGATCTCGAGACCGGTTTGGCTGCCGCGCCCGGGTATCTGACGCGGCAGCGAGCTCGGGTGCTGGTATTGAGCGGCACGGGATCGTGTTGTTATGGAAAGTCAAAGGATGGACTTGCCGTCAAGGTGGGCGGGTGGGGTCATGTCCTGGGAGATCAGGGGAGCGGTTACGACATGGGATTGCTAGCCTTGAAGACCGTGCTGGCCGAATGGGATGCCTCGGGACGCTGGCCTGCGCTGGGAACGCAGATCCTGCGAGCGCTCGCTTTGAATGAGCCCGATGATTTGGTCGACTGGGCACAAACGGCGAGCAAGGCGGACATCGCAACTCTGGCCGGGGAAGTCATGTCATCCGCCCAGAATCGAGATCGCCTGGCGATTCGCGTCTTCCAGACGGTGGCCATGCGTTTGGCGGAGATGGCCGTCGCCTGCGCGGAGCGACTGGGGGCGGGATCGGGGGGGGCTGAGTTTGTTTTTGCGGGGGGGCTGTTGCTCAAACAGCCGAAATTTGCGCGGTGTGTTCAGGCTGCTGTGAGCCGGGATTTCAAACGAGCCACTTTTCTCTCGTTGGAGAGAGAGTCAGTTTGGGGCGCAGTCCAATTGGCCCGACAGGCCATGGGATGTTCCGGCGTTGGCATGATTTCCGAGGCCGACGTTCGAAATATCGATGGTTCGGTCGGGTCAGCGATAGATCGGAAGCCGGATGCCTTGGGAAGAACTGACGTGAGTGAAGCCACGACCGAGCAACGCAATCCGGCCTCAAGGGATCTGGATCGCCTGCCGTTGCGCCATGCGATTCGACTGATGCTGGATGAAGAGTCTCTGGCCAACCGTGCGGTGCTGGCCGAGGCGGGGAAAATTGAACGCGTCATCCAACGCGTGGTTCGCGCTTTTCGTCACAAGGGCCGGCTGTTTTATGTTGGCGCGGGGACCAGCGGGCGCTTGGGTGTGCTCGACGCCAGCGAGTGCCCTCCCACGTTCCGCACACCGCCCGACATGGTGCAGGGAATCATGGCGGGAGGCCAGCGGGCGTTGTGGCAATCGGTGGAGGGCGCGGAGGACAATGCATCGGCGGGAAAGAGTGCGATCCGTTCTCGCGGGGTTCGCCGGGAGGACGTCGTTCTCGGGATTGCGGCGAGCGGACGAACTCCGTTCGTATTGGGGGCGCTTCGCGAGGCCCGGCGGATGGGGGCTTTGACCGTCCTGCTGACGTTCAATCAACGGCTGGCCTTGGCGCCCGAGGATCGTCCCTGGCTGATCGTATCGCCTGGGACCGGGCCGGAGGTGCTGACAGGATCGACGCGTTTAAAGGCCGGCACGGCGACCAAGCTGGTCCTGAACCTTATTACCACTTTGTCCATGGTGCGTTTGGGCAAGGTCGTCAGCAACCTGATGATCGACGTGCTTCCCGCCAACATGAAGCTTCAGGATCGCGCCGTTCGGATTTTATGCGCCTTGAGCGGTTTGGAATACGAAGAGGCCCGGCAGGCGCTCGAACAGAATCAATGGATCATTGAGACCGCCTGGCGCAGGCTTCAAAGGAAGGGCATTCTAGCCTCTCATCGTATTCAGCAAAATCGGAGGCCGGCGAGTTCTCGGGATCGGATCGTCAGATCCGGTGAACAGAAGGCCCGAGGTCGTGTGCTGGCACGCAGGGGGACTTCCGACATTAGGGTGGGCAGCCAATCTCAGCATACAAAATGAACACTTTTTTAGCACACTGCATATTCGGATGGAGGTTTATGTTCCCATCAAGAGTTTTAGAAATATCCATCAGCCGTCTACTCCTGGTCGCCTTGGTTTTTCCCCGGGTTCTGGTGGCGGGATCTTTGGGGGAGGTGGAGGTGAGAAATGGCGAGGTTGAGGATGGCGAGCAGGCGCCGAGGGATTGGACCTCCGGGGCGGGGCGAACCGAATGGTCTTCCGAAGCCCATTGGGGAAAGCGCAGCCTGGCGGTGTTCGGCAAGGGCGACGATGCTGGCTATTGGCAAAGCGCGCCTTTGAGATTGGAGCCTGGGCGGTTGTATGTTCTATCGTTTTGGGCCAGGCAGTCGGAAGGAACGACCGGAGGCTGTGCCACAGCAGGGGTGAGTCCCGTCAATCGGGACTATAATCTCACGAGCGATTGGCGCTGTTACCGCTATGTGTTTCAGACGCCCCAGGATGTCCGAGAAGCCTCGCTTCGGCTGGGACAATGGCATCTGAACGGCTCCGTTTTTTTTGATGATATTGAGCTGGCTCCCGTGACTGCGTTGCATGCGCGCCTGGACAACGATCTGGAGTTGGGAGAGGGCGAGAGTCTTGAGGCCGGCCGGTACCGGTGTCGGATTGACTTCGAAGGAGAAGGATCAAATTCGCATCGCACGTTGAGAACGAACCAGGCCGGTTTTAACTCGAACCGCTGGCTGTTTCACCCCGGGGCACTCCTCGCGTATCAGCATACGGTGCCGGGTTCGAAGCTCAACGAGGGGCGGGTGCGCGTTGCCTTGAACTACCAGGAGGGAGGCGAACTGCGAGTGGAAGCCAGTGCCGATGGCCGGAACTGGGAGTTGATTGGCCAGGTGGACAAACCGACCTCGGTCCGGTGGTTCGTTCTTCCTGCGAGGTTGTTTCCTTCGGAATACGTCATGATTCGGTTGCGGCATGCGGGCGATTCCGGTCATTTCCAGGTCAATACGTATGAGTTCGAAGCCGGCATTTCGGATACCACACTGATCGGTGAAGGATGGACGCGATATCTCTCGGTGAAAAAAAGTCATCCCGAATGGACCGTGAAGATCCGGGGATTTCATGTCGAGGATGCCTTTGCCCAAGGGAAGATTGATCTGAGTGTAAGTCATCGGGGGCGTTCTGTCCGCCGGGCAACACTCACTGTCCACGACGAATTACAAGATAATCCGGGCGCGGAGAAGGGCAACTGGCGATGGCAGGACTCGTTGTTGCTCAAGGAAGGTGAAAGCCTCGAGGTGAGTGTGCCTTGGAAAACCGTTGGCCCAGGCAATCATCGGCTGTGTTTGCGACTGAGCGGGTCAAAGGACGACACTTATTTCGCGGGGCAAATGATGTTGCGCGGCAGTTTTCTGCAGGATCATGAATATGGTTATCGCCTGAGTGACGCCGGCGGGCTGAAGTTGTGGTGGTGCGAGAGCGGATGGAAGGTGGGGCGTCACCAATCGGCGCCCGTGCACCGGCCATTCGGAAGGTCTCGGCAGGCAGGGATCTCGCTGGCTCGCGGTGAACACGAGGCGTTTCAGTTGGTGCTCCATCCGGAACAGACTGACTCGCTCCGATCGGCCGAGGCGCGTTGGAGATCTCGAGAGCATTCGGCGGGCTTGCGTGTTGAGTGTCAAGAAGTGGCCTATGTGCGGGTATCGCGCCCGACCGATGCGACGGGCAGTCGCGGAGAGTATCCGGATCCGCTGCCTCCCCTATCCTTTCCTTTGAGACTGGAGGCGGGTTTGAATCAACCGCTTTGGATTTCCGTGTATGCCGCGTCGAATGCGCCGGCTGGCCGTCACGCGGGTGAATTGATCCTCGAGACGGGACGGGACACTGTTCGGGTTCCGTTCGAGGTGCGGGTTTATGACTTCGAGTTGCCGCGGGAAGCGCATTTGCGCACTGCCTTTGGATTGGATCCCTCGATGATTGAGCGATATCACGGATTGAAGGATCCGGTTTTCCGTCAGGCTGTGTATGACCAATACCTGGCCAATTTCGCCGCGCACAGGATCAGTCCTTACTCCTTTTTCACCTACTCCCCGATCGAGGTTCGATTTGTTGGCCAGGGCGAAGCCCGAAAAGCCAACCTTGATTTCACGCGGTTTGACGCGGCGGCCACCCGGTGGCTGGACGGGGCGGGATTCAACAGTTACCGGCTGCCCGTTCAGGGAATGGGAGGCGGGACTTTTCACAGCCGGCATTTGGGAGAATTGGATGGACACCGGGAAGGCACGGAGGAACACGCGCGTTTGTTTCGGGATTACCTATCTCAGGTGGAGCGGCATCTTCGGGGCAAAGGCTGGTTGGACGAGGCCTATGTCTACTGGTTTGACGAGCCAGATCCCAAGGATTACGCGTTCGTGGTCGAGGGCATGCGGCGGTTGAAGGCGGCTGCTCCCGGGCTGAAGCGGTTGTTAACAGAACAACCCGAGGCCGAGTTGCGGGGGCACGTCGAGATCTGGTGCGGACTCACGCCCGAATGGACCCGTGAGAAGGTGCGGGAGCGGCGTCAGGCGGGCGAGCAGGTCTGGTGGTATATCTGCACCGCGCCTCAGGCGCCTTACATTACTGAGTTCATCGACCACCCGGGTTTGGAACTGCGATTGTGGCCGTGGCAATCCTGGCAATATGGCGTGGATGGCCTTTTGGTGTGGGAAACCGTATACTGGACTAGCCCGCTGGTTTACCCTGAGCCGCAAGTTCAGGATCCGTGGAAGGATCCCATGAGTTATGTCACGGGATACGGCTTCGGCCCGGGACATGTCGGTTACTGGGGGAATGGGGACGGCCGATTTCTCTATCCCCCCCGTGGGATTTTGTCAGGGCAAAACCTGCCCTGCCTGGAGGGGCCCGTCAACTCGATCCGATGGGAAAACCTGCGCGATGGCGTGGAGGACTACGAGTTCTTCTGGCGGCTGAAAACCGAGTGGAAACAGGTTTCCGCCACCGCCCCCGAGGCATTACAGAAGGCCGTCCGCGAGCTGCTCGAGGTGCCGACGGAAATCTCCCGCGACCTGACCCATTTCACGACCGATCCCAGAATCCTGTTGACTCACCGGGATAAAGTGGCCCGGATGATCGAGCGATTGCGCCGGATGCGTTGAGGGAGGGGGCCAAACGCTGTGCTGTCCGAGACGAAAGACAAGACAGATGAATGGCGAGTCTGGGGGTAAAGACAGAGTGCCATGATGATTAGTACCCGTCTGCGCTGGCTGGGTATGTTCTTTTTGATCCTAGCCGGATCGTTGCTGGTTTGGGGCCAGACCCTGCTCAAACCCTATCTTGCCGGCTGGGCATTTATTGTCTATTGGCTGGCCTGTTTTCTGTTTACCGGGCTGGCCATGCTGGTTGCCCTCATCGACCTGCGGAGGGTTCGGAAACAAATCGAACAGAAACATCGGCAGATGTGGCATCATACCCTGACCGACTCGGATGAGTCCTCCAGCGCCGGATCTCAAACCCGGCGTCAGTCTCCTGGAACTGCGGGTGAAAACCAGGACGCCGATCCAAAAAAGCCCAAAGGCGCCGAATAATGCCGCATCGAGGGCCGGTGTGACTGGAGCCTGTTTTGGACGCCGAATTTGAGATTTGAGATAGCCAAGCCTGGAGATTCAGGGGGAAAAAACTTTCCGCAGGTAAGCAAGGCTTTTTTCCCCAATGACTTCGTATCCTTCCTCGAACTTGAAAACTTCCACGGACACAAAGCCGCTGTAACCGACTTCTTTCAAGGCATCGGCGATGGGGACAAAGTCCACGTCACCGAAGCCCGGGCCTTTGAGGTTGCGGTCGTTGGCGTGGAAATAGGCGAAATCAGGCCAGGACTCGCGGATGATTTGGGGGATGGTTTTGGACTCGGAGCACATGGCCTTGACATCAAGCATGATCTTGAACCAGGGGCTTTCGAGTTGCCGTGTGAAACGCAAGGCGTCTTCCGCGGTATTGATGAAATTGGTCTCGACAGGGGCGAGGGGTTCAAGACAGAGGGTGACCTGGCGTTGCGCGGCTTGTTTTACGGCCACGGCGAAGGTCTCGAGCGCCCAATCCCAGGCCTGTTCGAAGGACACGCCTTCCATCACGTTCCGTTGTTTGGGCGAGCCCACAATCATGAACCTGCCTCCGAGATCCGCGCAAAAATCGACGAGGTCGCAGAAATACGAGGCCGTTTTCCGCCGCAGACTCGAATCCGGGCAATTGATGTATAAACCCTCGGGTTTCACCAGGACCCAGTGGATGCCGGAGATTTCGATGCCGGCATTTCGGGCTTCGTTTCGGATGGATAACCGCCGTTCCGGAGAGAGGTCGTTGACGGAGTTGGCGATCGTGAACGGCGCGATTTCGATGGCGTCAAACCCGAGGCGGGCGGCCTGGCGGATGGCGTCCTCGACCGCTTGTCCCTGGAAGATTTCGCTGCAGATGGCGAATTTCATGGCTGGGGCGGGAGGATTCAACGTCCAAAACGAATAAAGGGCACGCGTTCCTTCCACCACTCGAAGTCCCGTCGGCCTTCGGCGTCAAACGTCACCGTGGTGTAGGAGAACTTGATGGGAATTACGGAGGAGCGCTTGCTGATCCACTTGTGAATTTCCGAATGGCCATCGGCAAACGAGAAACCGCAAGCGCCGTTGTGATAGGAAGCGGGGATGTCTTGCCAGCTGGTTGCTGTGGGATTGTTGATGAAGTAGCCGTCGTTGATGGAATCGGGATGTTCATCGAGGGTGACCCAGGTGTTAGCGGGCTGGGGGACATCGGAGGTCTTCATGAACTGCCGATACTCGGTGATCAATGCGTTCTTGCCTTGCAGGGTGGGGTCGGCGTTGTTATAGGCGTCAAACCGGCCAAAGAAGGCGTTCATCGAAAGGCTGCGGATTCGGCCGGGCCAGCCTTTGGCCTTCTGGGCGGTGCTGACATATTTATCGGCTGGGCACTTATAGACCCCGACAGCATTGGCGGTGTAGGGCGCGAGGATGCCGTTTTTGACCCAGTCCGCGTTGGTGATGCTGCGCTCCCCGGCCGACGCGCCGGCGCCCCAGCTCATAACGTTATTCACCCAGTTGCGGAAGGTGCCCCGTGAGATTTCATTAATCGTCTCGGTCACCCCGAAGTTGTTGACCACACGGTCCTCGTAATCGTTGGCATAGACAATCCAGGCCTGCATCAATTGGCGGGTGTTGTTCATGCATCCAATGCCCTGGGCCTTGGTTTTGGCCTTGGCCAGGGCGGGCAGCAGCATGCCCGCCAGGATCGCAATGATGGCAATCACCACCAGCAGCTCAATTAAAGTGAACCCCGAAGTTTTTCGTAATGTTGGCATATAATCCACCGGACGCGTGTTTGCTGACGATATTCAAATTGTAGCTGAGCTTTGGGGGGAATGCAACAATCACTCAGCGGACCACCCAAATCCGCACGCAAGATACCCGAAAAGAAATCCAACCGCGAAGGAACGCCAATGGAGGCGAATCAAACCGGAGATCTCCTGTTGGCAGAATCGCTCTGGGGGCTGAATCCCGCGCGCCGATCGTTCCCGGCTCCGAAGCGAGAGTCATGCATGCCGATGTTCTGCTCGGCTGCGAAAACAAGGCTTCTCGGAATGCTCAGTCGGGCTCTTCCAAAGAGAGCAGAAACTCCTTGTCAGAATTGGGAATCCAGGCAGGTTAGGGGACATGATGCTTATTCGACAGACGATCATGCTGGCCGTGGTGCTTTTCGGAGCGATGTGCCGAGGGGCAGTTGCGGAGAAGGGGGAGGAGGGGGAAACTCGGTTGCTGCGATTTCCGGCCATTCACGGGCAGACGATTGTCTTCACGTATGCGGGGGATCTTTATCAGGTGGCGGCCCAGGGAGGTGTGGCCAGGCGTTTGACCAGCCACGAGGGCTACGAGATGTTTGCGCGTTTTTCGCCTGAGGGCCGGTGGATTGCTTTTACGGGCCAGTATGACGGGAACACCGAGGTCTATCGGATGCCAGCGGAGGGCGGCGTGCCGGTGCGGCTGACCCATACGGCCACGCTGGAGCGGGATGACGTCTCGGATCGCATGGGACCGAACAATATTGTCTTGACCTGGCGCGACAAGGACTCGGTCGTTTTTCGTTCTCGTGGCGTGGAATTTAACTCATTCAAGGGCCAGTTGTTTTGCGCGTCAGTCGAAGGTGGATTGCCCGAGCAGATCCCCTTGCCGCGCGGGGGATGGTGCTCTTACTCGCCGGACAGGCGGCAGCTGGCCTACAACCGGGTGTTTCGCGAGTTCCGAACCTGGAAGAGATATCGGGGGGGACAGGCTGACGACATCTGGATTTACGATTTCGCCTCCAAAACCACGACGAACCTCACCCAGAACCCGGCCCAGGACCTTTTTCCGATGTGGGTGGGACGCCGGATTTATTTTGTTTCGGACCGGGACGAAAGCAAGCGGATGAACCTATTTGTGCAAGACCTCGACCAGAATCGGGTTCGGCAGCTGACGACCTTTACGAATTTTGACATCAAGTTCCCGTCATTGGGGGATAAGGCGATTGTGTTTGAGAACGGAGGTGATCTTTACCGTTTTGACCTGGCCGATGGCCGTGTCCGCCGGATCCCGGTGGTCATCCAGGAAGATTTTGCCGGGGGCCGCGGCGGTTTGCGGGAGGTGAACAAAGAAACCACGACATACAGTCTGTCGCCGGACGGCAAGCGCGTGGCGATGGGAGCGCGGGGCGATGTGTTCACCGTGCCGGCCAAATACGGCGCCACTCGCAACTTGACACAGACTCCCGGGGTGCACGAGCGCAACGCCCGGTGGTCTCCCGACGGTCGTTCGATTGCCTACGTATCCGACGCGTCGGGCGAGGACGAAATCTACCTGGCTCCCCAAGGCGCCGGCGCCCCGCCGGTTCAGCTGACTCGGAACGCGGACACTTACAAGTATCAGCTGTTGTGGTCGCCCGACAGCCGGAAGATTCTGTGGGCCGATAAAAAACAACGGCTGCAGGTTGTGGATACCTCGACCCGCGAGGTCCGCTTGGTGGCGCAGGCGACGGCTTGGGAAATCACGGATTTTTCCTGGTCGCCCGACAGCCGATGGATTGCCTACGCCAAACCCGAGGAACGTCAGATGCCCCGGATTTATCTTTATTCGGTCGAGAACCAGGAGACCCAAGCGGTGACGGACGGCTGGTTTTTTTCCGCCAATCCCGTCTTCAGTTCCGACGGGCAGTATTTGTATTTCATCTCCCGGCGCACTTATGCCCCTAAGTTCAGCCAGGTCGAGGCCAATTACGCTTATTTCGACATGGCCAACATTTATCTGGTGACGCTCAATCAGAAGGCCAAGTCCCCCTTTGAGCCAAGGAGCGACGAGGTGAAAGCCCACAGCGACGCCGATTCGGCAAAAGCTCCCGATCAAACGCCTGACACCCCGAAAAGCGCAGCCGAATCCAAGGCATCTGAAAAGGGGGGCGAATCCAAAGAAAAGGATTCCGCCAGGAAAGTGGAGGTTCAAGTGGATGCGGAGGGCTTGCCTGGGCGCATTGCCGTGCTGCCGATTTCACCCTCCAATTATGGGAACCTGGCGTCCGCGGGAGACAAACTGTATTACACCCGCAAAGGGAGCCGGGATGAGAAAACCAAACTCCTGTTGTTCGAGTTGGAGAAGCAGAAGGAATCCGAGTTGGGGGAATTCGAGGATTTCGAGATATCCGCGGATGCGAAAAAGATGCTGGTGAAGGGGGATGGCTTTTTTGCGATCCTGGATCTTCCGGCGAGCCGGATCGAGATCAAGGAGCGTTTGGATTTGAGCGAACTGAAGGTGAGTTTGGATCGCAAGGCTGAATGGGAGCAGATCTACCGCGAATGCTGGCGGCAAATGCGTGATTTCATGTATGATCCGCATTTGCACGGGGTGGATTGGGAAGGGATTCGCGCCCGTTATGAGCCCCTGTTGGCGCATGTCAACCATCGGGCGGACCTGACCTATCTGCTGGGGGAAATGATTGGCGAACTCAACGTCGGCCACGCCTATGTCGGAGGCGGCGATTATCCGCGGCCGCGCCGCATTCCCCTGGGATTGCTGGGGGCGCGGCTGAGGAAGGATCCGAAGACCGGTTGGTATCAGATCGAGGAGATCCTGCCTGGGCAGAACTGGGACAAGGCCCTGCGTTCGCCGCTTACCGAGATCGGAGTGGGGGTGAAGGCCGGCGAGTATATTCTGGCTGTGGACGGCCGATCCGTTCGGCTCATGCGGGATATTTACGAGGCCCTGGTGGACAAGGCGGGCAAACAAGTGCGCTTGCGGGTGAACAGCCGGCCCGATTCGGAAGGGGCGCGGGATGTAACCGTGGTGCCAACGGCCGACGAACAACCGCTCTATTACCTGCGTTGGGTGGGCCGGAACATCGAACGAGTCAGCCTGGCCACCAGTAATCGCGTGGGTTACGTGCACATCCCGGACATGGGCACGCCCGGGCTCAACGAGTTTGTCAAGTATTACTATCCCCAAATCAACAAGGACGCCCTGATCGTGGACGTGCGCGGGAATGGCGGGGGTAATGTCTCGCCCCAGGTGATTGAGCGGCTTCGCCGGGAGATGGTGATGATCACCATCGCCCGCAACGCGGCCATCAACGTGGATCCGGGCGGCACTGTGGCTGGTCCCAAGGTGCTGCTTTTGGACGAGTTCTCGGCCTCGGACGGCGACATTGTGGCCTACCGTTTCCGACGCCATCAGCTCGGGCCGGTGGTTGGCAAACGGTCCTGGGGCGGCGTCGTGGGCATCCGCGGATCCTTGCCTTTGTTGGATGGCGGGTATCTCAACCGGCCGGAGTTTTCGCGGTATGACGTGGACGGCAGGGAATGGATCATGGAGGGAACGGGCGTGGAGCCGGATATTTGGGTGGACAACGATCCCGCGCGCGAATTCGCCGGGGTGGATGATCAGTTGGAGCGGGCTATCGCGACCATTCTGGAGTCTCTGCGGCAGCGGCCGGTTCGACTGCCTCCGCCTCCGCCTTATCCGGACAAGAGCCGGTAGAATAGGCAATAAGCATTTGTCATCGGACGTGATCTGTGCTTCAGTATCCCACAAGCGCAAACGGTTCATCGTTCAACGCAAAGGTGGGAAGACGATCTGATTATGACAACACGAAATATCCTGAACAGAATGGTTCTCTTGTTGGCATTCACCTGTCTGGCCGCGTCGGCTTATGCCGAGCCGGCGAACACGCCGCGTAAGGATTTCTGGATTACGGACGGCCAAGTCACGAGCTTGATGGCTACCAACGGATTGCTCTATTTGGGCGGGACATTTCAGTATATCGGCGTCGCCACCGGGAACGGGGTGCCCGTCCACCGAATGACCGGAGCGCCTGATTTGACGTTTCCGCAGATCAACGGGCGGGTGAATGCGGTGGTTCCCGACGCCAACGGAGGGTGGTATGTGGCCGGATCATTTTCCCAGGTCGGCTCAGCAGGCCGGGCTAATCTGGCGCACATTCTGGCCAATGGCCAGGTTGACCCCAGCTGGGTGCCGGTCGCCAACGGCGAGGTGCTAACCCTTCTGATCTCGGGCAGCACGTTGTATGTGGGAGGCAAATTCACACGGTTAAACAATGCCGTGCGAAACCATATTGGAGCGCTGGAATTGGCCACTGGCAGGAACTTGGCCTGGGCGCCCGGGATTGACGGCGATGTGCGCGCCATCGCCGTGTATGGCAGCCGGGTTTTCGTCGGCGGGCAGTTCACCAATGTGAGTGACTTGGCTCGTTCGAACCTGGTGTCCCTGGACGCGGTCAGCAACGATCCGATTTCCAGCTGGGATGCGAGCGTTAATGGACCGGTCAACTCGCTGATTGTCGATGGGACGACTCTTTATTTTGGTGGCGAATTCAGCCAGGTCGGGGGCGAGTCGCGCACGAATCTGGCGGCTGTTGGCGTGCTCAACAGTTCGCCCTTGGAATGGCATGCGGACACCGATGGGCCGGTCAACAGCCTTGTCATTTCGGGCAGCACGATTTATGTCGGAGGGAACTTTACCCGAATCGGCGAGATGGAGCGCCACAGGCTTGCGGCGGTGGCCGCCGGCACCGGCGAAGTCCAGGGATGGGATCCCGCCGCGGGCGGAGAAATCAAAACGATGGCGATGGCGGGTCAGACCCTGTATGTGGGAGGCAGTTTCACCGTCGTCGGTGGCACGCAGCCACGGTTGAATGTGGCGGCTTTAGATCCGATCACAGGCGCGGCTTCCGCTTGGAATCCGAGCGTGGGGAACACGGTTCTCGCGATGGCCTTTAACGAGCAATCGGTTTTTGTGGGCGGGTCTTTCGTCAGCATGGCCGGGCAGCGATGCGTCAATCTGGCGGCTGTGGACACCCTTACGGGAAGAGCGACCGGTTGGGCGCCACGGATTGGCAGCGAGTTGGGCTCCGTCCAGGTGACAGCTCTGGCTCAAGTCAACGACACGATCTTGGTGGCGGGCCTTTTTGATCATGTCGAGGGTCAATTGCGCAACAATCTGGCTGCCGTTAGCTTGTCGGGCCAGGTGCTGGATTGGAATCCTGATGTTCGTGGGGGGGTTTTTGCCCTGACGTGTCGAAGCAATGTGGTCTATTTCGGCGGCAATTTCACCAATGTGGGAGGACAATTGGTCACGAATCTGGCGGCGGTCAGCCTGGAAACAGGGGTTCCTTTGGATTGGAGACCGAATCCCAATGGAATAGTCCGGGCTCTGGCCCAAGGCGGTGATCGCATCGTGGCCGGGGGCGCTTTCACTCGGATTGGCGGCAAAAACCGGAGCCGGATCGCGTCGTTGGACGCGACGACCGGCGAGGCGAGCGGCTGGGATCCATTTTCAAGCGGGGAAGTCCGAGCGTTGGCCGTTCGGGGGGACACCGTGTATGCAGGCGGCCTTTTTCAAAGCATCGGCGCGCAGTTTAGAACAAATATCGCCGCATTAGACCTGGTCTCGGGAGCCGCCCTGGATTGGAATGTGTCGTTGAACGGCATGGTTCATTTCCTGGGTGTCGGAACCGATCGGCTTTTTGCTGCGGGGCAGTTCACTTCGGTGGGTGGACTGACGAGGCGTTATGTGACTGCATTGGATTTGCAGACCGCGGCCGTGTTACCGTGGAATCCCGTGCCAAACACGGCAGTTTATGCTGTATCGCAGGAGAGGGATCAGGTGTTTTTGGGAGGTTCTTTCAGTTCCCTGGGGTTGGGCATTCATCAAGGATTGGGCGCCTTCCGGCCTGTCGGTTATTCGGAGTTGCAGGCATTCCTTCAGACGAATGTATTCCGTATCAGGCTGAATGGAAATGCCCAGGAAACTTATGTTCTTCAGACATCGACCAACTTTGTGGATTGGGTGAATGAGACGACCAATACTCTGAAGGAGACCTCGATAATGATTGGCGGAATATCGGTTACCAATCTTAACGAGGCCTATTATCGGGCCCTATCGGTTCCGTAGGTATTCATGGCCAGATTGCGACTACTATCCGATTGCCGGCTGTACACTTTCATCGACACCGCGTACACGCGAGGGCGATCGGTCGAGGATTTGGCGCGCCAGCTTTGCGATGGAGGATCCGACGTAATCCAGTTGCGCGCGAAGAACCTTGAGGCGGACGAGGTGCTGGGGTTGGCGCGCAGAATACGGCTGATCACCGATGAAGCCGGGGTGCTTTTGGCGGTGAACGATCATTGGACCGCGGCTGTGGAAGCGGGGGCGGCCTTATGTCATCTGGGCCAGGAGGATTTCTTCGAGGCCGGTTGGCGTCGTGTGGAGGAGCTGGCGCCCTTGGGCGGTGCGGTCAAACTCGGGCTGAGCAGTCATGCCCCCGACCAGGCGGAACGGGCCGTGAAGGCGGGTGCCGCCTATCTTGGAGTCGGCCCGGTCTATCGGACGGGGACCAAGCCGGCGGCGCGCCCCGTCACACTCGACTATGTGCGTTGGGCGTCGGACCACCTTTTGATACCTTGGTTTGCGATTGGAGGGATCACCCTGGAGAACTTGGATGAGGTCCTTGCTGCGGGGGCGCGGAGGGTTTGTGTGGTGTCGGCGATCTTGAACGCCCCGGATGTGGTGCGGGCTTGCCAGACTTATCGCGACCGCCTAAGTTCAGCGCCATGAGTTTATTAGTTGTTGGTTCGACCGCATTGGATTCCATCAAGACGCCGAAAGCGGAAAATCCCCGGCTGCTGGGGGGCTCCGCCAGTCATGCGGCGGTGGCCGCCAGTTACTACTGTCCGGTGCGGATGGTCGGGATTGTGGGCGAGGATTTTCCCGCGCGCTATCTGAAGCTCTATCAGCGGAGGGGCATCGACTTGGCGGGATTGCAGCGGGTTTCGGGCAAGACCTTCCATTGGTCCGGGGAATACGAAGTCAACATGAACAACCGCCGCACCCTCCGGACTGAGCTGGGTGTTTTTGCCGGTTTTTCTCCGGAATTGCCGGAGGCCTATCGGCGGACGCCCTTTGTGCTTTTGGCCAACATCGGACCCGGACTCCAGGCGCATGTGCTGGATCAAATGATACGACCGCGTTTCGTGGTGGCGGACACGATGGACCTTTGGCTGAACACCGCCTTGGCGGATTTGATGAAACTCCTGAAGCGGATCGACGCGCTGGTGCTTAATGACAGCGAGGCCCGGCAGTTGACTGGCCATGACAATGTGATCAGCGCGGCGCGGCAGATTCACCGTTTTGGCCCTCGATTCGTCATCATCAAGAAAGGCGAGCACGGAGCCCTTTTGTCCAGCCCTTCGGGATTATTCATCGCCCCGGCTTATCCTCTGATGCGAGTTGTGGATCCAACCGGAGCCGGGGATTCGTTTGTCGGCGGACTGATGGGGTACCTGGCGGTGACGAAAGGATCGCTGGAACGGAACCTCCGGCGGGCGGTCGCGCATGGCGCGGTGGTGGCCTCTTTCTGTTGCGAAGGTTTTGGACTGACGAAAACCATCAAGGCCAGCCGGGCGCTCATCGAACAGCGGGTTCGGGAGCTGGAAAAGCTGACATCGTGGTGATTAGCTTTTCTTTCTGGCGACGAGCAGGCGCGAGGGAGGATTCAATTCGATTTCCCGTTCGAAATCCAGTTTTGCGGCTTTGAACCATTGTTGGATCTCATCGGAGCTGTAGCAATCGCCATCGGCGGTGTTGATCAGCATGTTCAGGGCAAAAAGGCAGGCCCATTCGGGGCCGGTGTGATCGGGCTGGACCACAAAATCTTTCAGGCACAACCGGCCATTCGAGGTCAGGTGTGACGCGGCTTTCCGCGCCAGCCGCTCGTTGTCTTCAGCGCAAAAGACATGGATCACGTTGGACACAAACACCACGTCATAAGGACCGCCCCAGTTGGACTCAAGAATGTCGCCGGCGCGAACGCAGATTCGGGAGGATAATCCGGCGAGATCGATACGGGCCTGGGCGATCTTGAGTGTTTCATCTCGATCGAGAACCACAGCGGTCAGCCGGGGATATTGACGGGCGAATTCGATGGCGTAACATCCCGGCCCGCCCCCGAGGTCCAGGAGGGTTTCCGCATCGGATAAATCGAGCCGGCTGGCGGTTTCCTTGGCTTGAGTGGCGGCCGAGCTGGCCATGGCGCGGGCAAAATCGGCCTCGTTTCGCTCCAGCTGAAGGGAGGCTTTGCTGTCGTCAACCGGCCTGCCGGACCGGACGGCATCATGCAGAAATCCCCAGCGCTCATAAAGCCGGGCCCCATGGCGCACCAAGGCGTTTTGCGACGTCTCCGATTCGGGCAGCAAGAACTCACGGCTCAGGGCAGTATTGGCGTAGGATGCGCCGCTTTTTTCGAGAAAACCCAAGGCGGTGAGGGCATCGCACAGCATCCGCAAACCGCGGCGGCTGGCCTGGGTTGCGGTGACCAAGTCCTCGAGTGTTTTCGATTCTGTGCCGAGCCGCGCGAATAATTGAAGACGTTCAGCCGTCATGATCACTTGAGCGGCGCGGTAGCCTTGCATCAAGTCATCGAGACGCTGGCGGGAAGACCCTGCGTTGGTGTTCATGGGGGCATTTCTCCCATACCCTCCGTTTTCCAGCAATCCTTATCCAGCCGGAATCGAACCGTTCCCTGATTGGCAGTGCAGAGGACGGGAATGTGTCGTTTCGCCAGTCGACTGCGCAACGCGGCCGAGGCCATCTCCGCCGGTTTCCGATCGCTGGTTGTCAAGAGGATCAAGCGGGGTTGAATGCGATCGAGGAGCGGATCGGCGAGCGGTTCGCCCTGGGACGGCAGGCTGGCCACGACGATGTCCGACCGCAAGTCGGATTCACGGTTCATGAGCAATTCCTGTCCTTGACGCCCGAGATCCGACAAGAGAAGGATCCGATGGCCGTGGAGGATTCCTCGCAGCACGACCGCGGCGTCGTCCGCCTGTCGGAAACGGTCCTGGGGTTTGGGGTGCAGCACTGTCCAAGGTCCCAGGGTGTCGGATTGATGCACGGGCTGGAGGATCCAGGACTTTGAGGGCATCGCTTGAAACAAACGCCGATAAACCGGCGAGCGTTGCGGGACCGAGCTGGCACAGAGCTTGTCCACTTTAAAGATCTGGCTAAGAGGCTGAACCCCCCCCGCGTGGTTGACGTCGCCATGCGTGACCACGAGCGTGGGAATCCTGTTCCAGCCCAGGGATTGAAGGAAGGGGCCCACGATGTATTCCGCGCCGAACGCGTTTCCCGAATCCACCAGGAGATCATTGGCGGTGCCCGGCGCGTCAAAAACGATGGCATCTCCGCCATTCAGGTGCAGCACGGTCAGGCAGGAGCCTCTGCTTTCCCAGAGGCGCATCATCGCGCAGAACGCCGTCAGCACAGCGAGGATGCCGGCGAGCCACCGGCGGCTCCAGGCGGAAAGAGATCGTGCGGTGAAGATGGCGATTAGCATGGTGTAATAGAGGATGAACTCAAGCCAGGAGGGGCTCCGCACGTGCCAACAGGCTCCGGGCAGTTCGGACGCCCACCGGCACACGGCGAGCATCATTTTCATCCACAGCCAGCCGCTGTGATTGAACAGCTCGGTAACCCATGGCAGCCAATCGCCGCAGATCAGGCTTCCCAGATGGCACATTAGCGCCAGGCTGCTCAAGGGAACCGCGATCAAGTTGACAGCCAGGCTGATCGGTGTGAAGAGATGAAAATAATAGGCGACCAAAGGCAGCGATCCCAACCAGGCGGCGAGGGAGGTCAGGAAACTGGCGACCAAGGCGTGGCTGGGGCCTTTCAGCCATCGTTGCCAGGCGGGGATCAATGCCCTGGGCCGAAGTGGATCGGGTTCGAGCAACGAATGGCGGAAATGGTTAATTACCGGGGCGGCCAGCGCCAGGCTGAGCACGACAAAAAACGAAAGCTGGAAACTGGCCTGAAAGAGCTGCCGCGGTTCCCAGAGCAACAGCAAAAATCCCGCGGCCAGGAGCGAGTTCAGGAGGTCTCCCGGGCGTTTCAGGGTCCAGCCGACGATCACTACCGTCATCATGACGCTCGATCGAATGGCCGAAGACTGCCAGCCCGTGGCGGCCGTGTAAAACCAGATCAAGGGAATGACCACGATGCCGCATGCGCTCCGCGGGACCTGGAGCACCCGCAGGAGGCTGACGAGGATCCCGGTAATCAGGGCCACATGCAGTCCGCTGATGGCGAAGATATGCATCGTGCCCGTTTCCATGAAGGGCCGGGCCACCTCTCGGGTCATGCCCGTCTTCCACCCCAGGGCCATGGCCCAGATCAAGCGCAGGACTTCGTCTTCCTCGGGCAGTCCGCGCCCCAGGATGTCCCGCGCCCAGCGGCAAAATCGATCGCTGACGGGGACCTGAACTCTGTTTTCTTGAGCGCGCGGATCCAACAATCGCCAGTCTTCCGGTCCTTGAACCTTGAGTTCGTGGTGGATTCCTTGCCATTTCAGGTAGGATCGATAATCAAATAAACCCTCCGCCGCCGCACCGGCGGGAGGCCGCAGCACGCCTTGGACTTCAAGTGGTGCTCCGGCCGCTATGGTATCATCGATTTTTCCGGCGCTGGACAAGGCGACACTTCCCGCCGCCGGTTCCCATGAACCCTGTTTTTTCCACGAGTGAACCTCGAGCACCGCGAGAGACCGCCACTCGATGTCCTGATTACGCTCGAGCATCCTGAAAGTGGGGGAGTCCCTCAGGACGCCCCGAAGGCCGACCGCTTGGTCTTTGTCGTCGGCCAGCAACCTCAAGTCATGCGGGGGAATGATCTCGGTGCGCCAGGTTATGTTTGTCGCGCCCGTCAGGAACAGCAGCAGTCCCAGAATTCCCTGGAGGGCACGGTCCAATCCTGAAGGGGTTGTGCGGATCAGGAGGCGTGGTTTGAAAGGAAGGAAGCCCGTGGGGGATTTTGGCGTCATGGCGGCTGATTCGGGGGATGACTCGCTGTTCTGACAGCAGTCCGGGCTGTCGTCGGTCATGGATTGACGCCAAAAGCAGAGGCCCGCCGCAAGCGCCGCGATGCAGAAGGAGATGACAAACAGACCGAGGGGCGGCAGGGGCCATAACGAAGCTGTTATTACGCCCGCCACATAACACAACGTCACGATGAAAAAAGGACGTGTGCGCATCCGGATTCAGTCCGGGAGTCCCCCCCCAGGGGGTCCGTTACCACCACTTACGCCACCGACCGATACCCCAAGCGATCAACAACGCCGCGGCGGCGCCTGATCCGTCAATCAAGACATCCCATGGTGAACCCCCGCGCGAGCGGTGAAAGGACTGGTGGATTTCGTCGGTGGCGGCATACCCGGTGGAGATCAGCCAGGCTTGGAATGCGCGCAGCCCGGGCCGGGGATGACGTTCGTTGGCTTGGACATGGACAAGGGTGCGCCAAATCAACAAGGCCAGAATGGCGTATTCCGTCACGTGTCCCGCTTTGCGGATCAGGAACTGCAATTGATAAAGCGTGGCGCTCGAGATTTGAGGATAAATCCAGCGGATCAGCGGGGTTAACCAGCGCGAGGTGCGAGCGCTGGAGAGCAGATCGGTGGAGCCCACATAAATGAGGGTCATCCAAGCGATCACAGGCACCCAATATTTGAAAAAGAAACGCTGGTTGAACACGACTGGATAAAAGCAAGGTTTTATATGAAAAAGCAATAAAAGAATTTGTTCCGCTTGCTTTGCGGACGGCCTGCGATATTTTGGCGCGATGTTGGAAACAGGTTTCATACCGGCAGCGGATCGGGATTCCCGCTGGTTGATGGTGGTGCTGCATGGCTTGGGCGACAGCATGGCGGGCTACCAATGGCTGCCGACGGCCTTGGGCCTGCCCCGGATCAACTACCTGCTGGTGAACGCTCCCGATCCCTATTATGGGGGGTATTCGTGGTTTGATTTTCCTGGAGATGCCCTGCCGGGCATTCGGCGAAGCCGCCAGATGCTCTTTCAGTTGCTCGATGCCCAGCGCGCGGGCGGGTTCCCGACGAATCAGACCCTGCTCTTTGGTTTTTCACAGGGATCGCTGATGACGGTCGAGACCGGTTTACGGTATCCGAATCGGTTTGCCGGTTTGATTGGTGTCAGCGGTTTTATTGTGGGGGTGGACCAACTGCTCGCGGAGCTGTCTCCTGAGGCGAAGAACCAGCGTTTTCTTCTCACCCATGGCACGGAAGATCCTCTGCTTCCCTTTGACCAGGTCAAGAAACAGGTCCTGCGCCTGCAGCAGGCCGGTCTTTCGATCGAATGGCATGAGTTTCACAAAGAACACACGATTGCCGGAGAGACCGAGCTGAGGGTGATTCGCCGGTTTGTCAGCGATTGTTTTTCTGGAGGCGTATGACAGGTTCGCCGCCCGTTTTTTGGGCGGCCACCAGCCTGGCCTGGCCTTCATCCGGCGGGTGGAGTTGGACCATCGCAAATCAGCCGGACGACCTGGGCGTTGGGCACCTCCTGGTCAATCACCCAACGGACCAGGTTTGCCCAGCGGCGGCAACGATCGAGGATGACGCTGTCAGACGTTGCGGCGATATGATCAGTTTCAGCAAGCACCTTGTCCGGATTGAACACCAGATCCACCTGCCACTCCCAAAGGTTGCGGGCGGCGATGCTGAGGATTTCCTCCTTGAGGCGGCCACTGTTGGAGACCGGCCGGTCCAGCCACCAATGGCAGGCCCGGGTTTCCAGACGCGCGAGATACTGGCCGACCAACAGGATTGCCGGCAAGGTCTCCTGGACCTGGCGGTAGCGCGAATGAAGGCCCGCAATGTCGCGGTAACACCCGTCGCAACCTTCCAGGATCACCCCTCCGGACAATGCCACTTCGAGCGCTGTCAGCACATTGAAACCGTCCAGCCAGACTTCCTGGCCCCGAAGCAGCCTGCGGTCGATGTGGTGTTCGAGCCGATGCCTGCGGGAATCCGTCGCGCAGGCGCAACGCATCACCGCCAGGCGCTGTCGCCGAGCCAGCGCGTAACGATTTCCCACGAGCTCCACCGAGGAGGCCATGGCATAGCCTCGATCCAGGAGCCAGCAAAGGTCCCGGGTTGCGGACCCCAGGCTCGGCCAGGCCTGTCGGCCAAACAAACGGGCGTCCTCCGGATCAGGGCCTCGATGGCAAGGTTTCGACGGCATTTAAAGCCAGCATACCTCGAAATCCATGCCGCCTCAAATCATCCGTGAATTCTCGGGCAATGCCGTCCCGGATTGCCCGATGGGACCGTAGCCGGGGCTGCGTGGCTTTCAGGGGGCGGTCAACTCGTCTTTGCAGGTGTCCGGATGGAACGGATCGTGGGGCCGGGTGGTGAAAGAGACGAGGATACCGGGCTGGTTGCCGGAGTTCTTCATGGCATGGGAGACGCCGGCCGGCAGGAAAATCTGCCAGGCCTCGCCGGGGGGAATGTCGATCGTTCGGATGCGGCCCTCTTCCCTGATCCAGACTCGGCTGGGGCCATAAATCACAGCGATCTCGTCCGTCTGTGTATGGTAGTGGTTGCCGCGAACGCAGCCGGGCTGGTTGATGACGACGTGGACATTACGCTGTCCCCGGAGCTGCTTTTCGTCGATCGGCTCACAGACGCTGCCCCGCGAGTCGGTCTTCAAGCGAAGGGCGGCCACCGTGACCGCCCGTTGCCGCCGCATCCGAACCGGCGGAACCGCGGGCGAGGAGGCCTGTTCTGCGCCACTCATGTCAAGGGGATTTTGTGGAGGAGGAATGATTGGCGGTGCTGGCGGTCCATTTCGACAGATAGGGAGGGAGGGTGCCAAAGGTGCCATGTTCACAGTTGTGGACGAACTCTTCCGTGACGGATTTCAACCGTTCCCAGCGATCGCGGATGGTTTCGGCTTCCTTGTGGGAGATCTGATTGTCCGTGGCGGCATTGGAAATCACGAGCAGCAGATCGGCGAATTCCTGAACGATCTGGTTGGTGGCGGGAATCAGGTGATGTCCATGCGCCTTGGTCTTCTCGGGATTCTGGATGAAGAAACCGCCCGCTCGCTGGCAGAGCCACTGGATGATTCTGAGATCGTGCGTGCTGCGCAACAGGATTTCGATTCGGTCCAAGGGATTGGGCGCTCCGCTGCCGTCGCCGTCATCGGGCTCGGCCCACTTGTAGATCATCGAAAGGGAAAGCCCCATTTCGGCTGCGATCATCTTGGGATTCGATTGTTGCAGCACTTCCCGAAGCAGCTCATGTGATTGCATGGTCGAATGATGACAAGACTCCGGAACGCAGGCAAGTCTTTATCCGGAACGAAAACAGGCGAACGACAATCGTTCGCCCGCGCGTGAAATCCAAGTCTGCCGGCAGCTTAGTAGCGATAATGATCGGCCTTGTAAGGGCCCTCGATTGGGACGCCGATGTAGTCGGCCTGCTTCCGGGTGAGTTTGGTCAGTTTGACGCCGATTTGTTCCAGGTGCAGCCGGGCGACTTCCTCGTCCAGTTTCTTGGGCAGGCGGTAAACGCCGACCTGGTACTCGTCGCGTTTGTTCCAGAGATCCATCTGCGCGAGGACCTGGTTGGTGAAGGAATTGGACATCACGAAACTGGGATGCCCGGTCGCGCAACCGAGATTGACCAGTCGTCCCTCGGCCAGCAGGTAAATGCAGTGGCCGTCCGGGAAGGTGTATTGATCGACCTGCGGCTTGATGTTGAGCTTCTTGACGCCCGGGCAGGCATTGAGTTGATCCACCTGGATCTCGTTGTCGAAGTGACCGATGTTGCACACGATGGCCTGGTCCTTCATCTTCTTCATATGGTCCAGGGTGAGCACATCGCAGTTGCCGGTGCACGTGACGTAGAGATCGCCCTGGCCCAGCGTTTTTTCCAGGGTGGTTACTTCAAAACCTTCCATCGCCGCCTGAAGGGCGTTGATCGGATCAATCTCGGTCACGAGGACCCGGGCCCCAAAGCCGCGCAGGGAATGCGCCGATCCCTTGCCCACATCGCCGTACCCGCAGACCACAGCCACCTTGCCGGCCACCATGACGTCGGTGGCGCGCTTGATCCCGTCGGCCAGCGACTCCCGGCAACCGTAGAGGTTGTCGAACTTGGACTTGGTCACCGAATCATTGACATTGATGGCGGGCACAAGCAGTTTGCCGTTTTCCATCATTTGGTAAAGGCGATGGACCCCCGTGGTGGTTTCCTCGGAGACCCCTTTCCACTCCCGGACTATGTCATGCCAGCGGAGCGGATCCTCCCGGTGAATTTTCTTCAGCAGGTTTTTAATGACCTGCTCCTCATGTTTTTCACTCGGTGAGTTCACCCAGGGATCGCCCTCTTCCAACTGATATCCCTTGTGGATCAGCAGGGTGGCGTCGCCGCCGTCGTCGACCACCAGCTGCGGGCCTTTGCCGCCGGGATGCGCAATGGCCTGGTAGGTGCACCACCAGTAATCTTCGAGGGTTTCGCCTTTCCAGGCAAAGACAGGCACGCCAGCCTTCGCGATGGCCGCGGCGGCATGATCCTGGGTCGAGAAAATGTTGCAGCTCGCCCACCGGACCGAGGCCCCCAGTTCGACCAGCGTTTCAATTAAGACCGCCGTCTCGATGGTCATGTGCAGCGAACCTGTAATGCGCGCTCCCTGAAAGGGCTTCTTGGAACCGTATTTGCCCCGGAGCGCCATCAGCCCCGGCATTTCATGCTCGGCAATCGTAATCGCTTTGCGGCCCCATTCGGCTAGACTTAGGTCGTGGACCTTGAAATCCTGTTTCGACCGGCCTCCGGCGTTTTTCGATTTCGCCCCGCGGGTTCGGGAAGGAGATGCTTTGACAGTGGACATGAGGATGTTCCTTGGTTAAGCGTTTTACTTTGCGGCCTTCTGGAGCGCCTTCACTTTGTCGGTTTTTTCCCAAGTGATGCTGTCCAGGTCGTCGATCTTTCCAAAATGCCCGTAGTTGGTCGTCTGCATGTAGATCGGGCGCAGCAGATTCAACTGTTTGATAATGTCGGCCGGCTTGAAGCTGAAAACCTGTTGCACTGCCGCCGTGATGACCTCGTCACTCGCGACACCGGTGCCGAACGTGTCGACCGAGACGGACACCGGCTCGGGGTAACCAATCGCGTAGGCAAACTGGATTTCGCAGCGAGTGGCCAGACCCGCCGCAACCACGTTTTTGGCTACATACCGCCCCATGTAGGCCGCGCTGCGATCCACTTTCGAAGGATCTTTTCCGCTGAACGCGCCCCCTCCATGCCGTCCCATCCCTCCATAGCTGTCGACAATGATCTTTCGGCCCGTCAAACCGGTGTCCCCCTGCGGTCCGCCCACCACGAAACGGCCGGTGGGATTGATGAGATACTGCGTCTTGCGGTCCAGCATATTGGCGGGCAGCACCTTCTTGATCACCTCCTGGATGACGAAATCGCGAATGGTCTTGTGCTTCGCTTCGGCCGAGTGCTGAGTGGAAACCACCACATTGGTGATGCGGACCGGCCGGCCATCCTCGTATTGGACCGAAACCTGGCTCTTGGCGTCCGGACGAAGCCACTTTGCCAGACCCCGCTTCCGGACGTGCGTCAGCCGCCGACCCAATCGATGCGCAAACATGATCGGCGCCGGCATCAGTTCCGGTGTCTCATTGCAGGCATACCCAAACATCAGCCCCTGGTCGCCCGCCCCCTGTTCGGCGGTGGCTTTTCCCTCCGCGGCTTGCGCGTTCACCCCCTGGGCAATGTCCGGGCTCTGCCGCGTAACCACGTTGAGGATGAACACTTTGTCCGCGTGAAAGACATCGTCATCGTTCACATATCCAATTTCCCGGATTGTATCGCGCACGATCGTATTGTAGTCGAACTGCGCACGAGTGGTGATCTCGCCTCCAACCACAACCAGGTTGCTCTTGGCATAGGTTTCACACGCGACACGGCTCTTGGGATCGGTTTTCAGACAGGCATCCAGGATGGCATCGGAGATGAAATCGCAGACCTTATCCGGATGTCCTTCCCCGACGGATTCGGAAGAAAAAATAAATGACTTGCTCATGCTCAGTTCAATTCAGACGGTTAGTGCATACTACGTATTGACGTATCAAGATAAGAAGATATATACTTTCAATCAGTCGTCAACTGTGAATTCATCCTAGGAGTTTTTTGGGCTATGAGTCGAACACTCAAATACTTGCGGGCGCTGGCGGATCCGACGCGATTACGGATTTTGGCGTTATTGGAGCGAGAGGAACTGTCTGTGCATGAGATTCAGGAGATTACGGGTTTGGGGCAATCGCGGATTTCGACTCATCTGGGATTGTTGCAGGAGGTGGGATTTCTGGAGTCGCGGCGGGAGGGCAAGCGGATCTTTTATCGGTTTCATCGTCGGGCGGATGAGGGGACGAGGGAGTATATGGAATTGGCGGGGCAGGGGGCGCGTGAACTGCCTGAGCATGCGTCGGACTTGGTCAATCTGAAGCGGATTCTTGGGAGGCGTCAGGATCAAGCGCAGCTCTATTTCAATCAGGTGGCGGGTCGATTTGACCGGAGCTATGGGCCGGGGAGATCCTGGCAGGCGTTTGGCCAGCTTTTGTTGCGGATTCTACCTCCCTTGGTGGTGGCGGATCTGGGATCGGGGGAAGGCTTGGTCAGTGAGCTGTTGGCGCGTCGCGCGAAGAAGGTGATTGCGGTGGACAACTCGGAGAAGATTGTCGCATTTGGGGCCGCCAAGGCCAGGAAGAACGGCCTCAAGAACCTGGAGTTTCGGCTGGGTGATTTGCAGGAGCCTCCGATTGATGCCTCGAGTGTGGATTTAGTGATCTTGAGCCAGGCATTGCATCACGCGGCCCATCCTGCGCAGGCGGTTCGATCGGCTTATCGCATTTTGCGGCCCGGAGGACAGGTGGCGATTCTGGATTTGCGGGAGCATCATTTCGAGCAGGCGCGTGATCTTCACGGGGATTTATGGTTGGGTTTATCGGCGGGAGAATTGCTGCAATGGCTTGAGGATGCCGGCTTTCGAAAGACGGAAGTGACTGTGGTGGCCCGCGAGGAAGAGCCGCCATATTTTGAAACGATTCTGGCCTGTGGTGAGAAATAGCAATCGGATCGTTGCCCCCACGGCGGTCATTCTTTTGGCCAGGCACTTCGTTGCGCCTCCCTTACAGATCTAATGGGGGATATGCGCGGTCGACGCGCCAGGAATAAGGCCATGACTCGAGGCTGGCCAAATTTGAGGCCCGAAGCTTTCTGACCGTCGGGAGTGACGGATGGCTCGATGAGCCGCTGCATGCTCTGCTGGCTGAACCGACAGTTTTGACGGGTCCGCTTCCCCTCCAGAAACCGTTGTCCAGGGCTTCAAAATCAATCCCTTCCTTTTCGAGCTGGCGTTTGGCCCATTCATGGCCCTTGAGGTAAAGGCGATCGAGACATTCGACGCTCAGCGTGACCTGTTCATCGAGGATCGCTTTGAGGCGCAGCTTGGTTAGGATTTTTTGGACGGGGAATTCGTTTGACTTGGGGCGGGAGGGATTAGGCGATTAATTTCGCGCAAGTGAGCCTCAGCGTCGTTTTTGCGACCCAGGGAACGGGCGAGGTCATAGAGCTTTTGGTGGACGAGGACAGGTTCCGGAAATTCGGGATGGTTCTTGAGGAACTCCTGATAGACGGAGTAAGCCTGTTCGGGTTGTTTTTGGACGGTAAGAAACCGGGCCATTTCCAGTTCCACGCGGACGGCTTGTTGAGGGGAGGGGTGGAGTTTGAGAACGCGTCGATAGGCATCGATTGCGAAGTCAATTTGGTTTTGTCCCACGAGCAGTTCGGCCAGTTTCTCCTCGAGAACAGCGCTTTGGGCGCGCAGGGGGAGTTGGTTGAGGAAAGCGATGAGTGGGTCGGGATTCATGCCTGAGGCGGCGTTCATATTGATGGAGCGCAGATGGGACCACTCCAGGAGGGGGCTTTGGGTTTCGGTGAGTCGGCTGTGCTGGGTTTGGGGATCGCGGGCAAAAGGACGATAGAGGGGATCGCCCACGACGGTGGTTTGCCAGGAGAGCATGGATTGGCTGGCGTAGGCGGCTTCGCCGAAAGAGAATCCGCCCAGCAGCCGGGCAAAGAAGACGGCCAGATTGGGTGTGCCGGCCAGGTAGGGTTCGTAGACGCAGCCCATGGTGGCGGTTGCGCCCTTGTCGAGCAGAGGCCCCACCCAGTATTGTGTGGCATTCCGGATTTCGTGGCCACTAAAGGAATGGAGGTGATAAGCGATGGCCCCGGGCATGAACTCGACCTTGGGACGCGTGAAAGGACCTGAAACGTGGGAATCATACCAACCTGCATAGAGGGCGACATGGCTGAGGGGAAACGAGGGAGAAAAGGTGGGGGGCGAGTCGTTCAGGACCGTTTCAAACCCGAGTCGGCGCGCGCAGGCGGCGGCGGCGCGGATCCATTCGTCTCCCATTTTGTATTCGCCGTTGGTCAAGCCGCGGGCATCGAAATAGGCCCGTCCCCATAAGCCCTGGGATTCAGCCTCGAGGGCGCGATCGACCAGGCCGCGTGCGATGGCCGGGGAGGGGCCGTCCAATCGGGCCACGATGAGCAAACCGCCCAGCGGATTGATTTGGAGACCTTCGTTTGCTCCGTAAAGGAGATTATTGACCGGGCCAAAAAGCCGGATGCCTTGATCGAACAAGGGCAGAAGGCTGAGTTCGCTATCGACGGCGGCCTCGTTGCGGCGCAATTCGATCCGGACCCGGTCCATGCCGGTTTCCACGATATTGGTGTCGGGCGCGATCCGCACGGGGACGCCGTAACAGAGGACGGCGTAACGGATTTTGAAGGCGGAGACCTCCTGGTAAACGGAGCCGGGGCGTTCTCGGGTGGCGGGGACGATGCGGGGACTGAGGGTGAAGAACTGATTGGTGGTCAGCAAATCAAAAAGCGGTTTTTGGAGTTTCTCCTGAAAGGTATTTCGCGAAATGGTTTCGCTGGCGGGCAGATCGAAGCCGAATAGCTGATTGGTGGGAACCTGACGGTGGCGGGCATAATCATCAGCAAGCTCCCGGGAGGCAGGGACATTCTGGTTATAAACGACAATGACGGTGTCTCCTTCGCGCGATTGGGCGGCGCGGGCGAGGAAGGTTCCGGCCAACAGCAGACAGATCCAGGGCACTATGGAGAGGGGGCGTATCATGGGCAAGCGAGGTCATGGGAGGGCCAGTCCACTCGGAGTCCATCATAGGCCAATTCAATGCCGGGCGGCATTTCAGCCTGGTCGAGGTCGTGGTCGTAATCGTGGGTCAGGTGGGTGAGCAAGGTCCGGCGAGCGCCAATTCGGCGGGCTGCCGCCAGGGCTTCATCGAGGCACATATGGGTATAATGGGGCTGGCGGCGCAATCCATCCAGGGCCACGACTTCGACGCCTTGAACGCTGGAGAGGGCCGGGGCGGGGACCTCTTTGCAGTCGCAGAGGTAGGCGAAGCGTTTTTTTTGGTTTTGGATAAAGAGAAAGCCGCACGATTGGATTCGGCCGTGGGGAAGGGCGAGAGGAACGACTTCGAGGTCGCCCAAGGAGAAGGAACCATCGATCACACGGGGATCGGGGGCGAAATAGCCCTTGGGGATGGGATTTCCTGCGAAGGCATAGGCAAAAACTCGGCGGAGATCGGCCATGGTGGGCGCGGTGGCGTAGATCGGCAAAGGAATGCCATCGCGCAAGTCGCAAAATCGCCGGCAGTCGTCCATGCCCATGATATGATCGGCGTGGGCGTGGGTAATCAGCACGGCATCCAGCTGGCGGATGTTTTCGCGCAGCATTTGCAGGCGGAATTCGGGCGTGGTGTCAATCACCAGGCGGACGTGGTCTGTGGCAACATAGACGGAGGGACGAGTGCGGTGATTTCGAGGATTGGCCAGGAAGGAGGGAGGATACTCCTTGCCAATCACCGGCACCCCTTGAGAGGTGCCGGACCCGAGAACAATCATCGTAAAAGCCATTGTGCCGACTCGCGTTGTTTTCAAAGGGGATCAACTGGGCTCCCCCTGTTATCTTCGTGGCCGGGAGGCGACAGCCCCGACGGCCGGGGCCAATATGCCTTTGACGCCCATGGCCGTGCAATCGGTTATTTGAAGATGCGCGGAATTTTCTTTGCCCCGAGCGCGAGCTTGCGTCAAATTCGGGTCCTGGCCACGAGACCATGTTAACCATATTACGCATTAGAAATCTGGCGTTGGTCCATGACCTTACGCTTGAGTTGCGGCCCGGGTACAACGCGATCACGGGAGAAACCGGCGCCGGCAAGTCCATTTTAATTGGCGCCCTGAATCTTGTGCTGGGTGACCGAGCCGAGCGCGGTTTGATTCGTTCGGGCGCGGACAGCTGCGCGGTGGAGGCTGTTTTCGATATCAACCGGGTGCGAGGTCCGATTCCGCGTCTGCTGGAGGAGAACGGTCTGGAGCCTTGCAGCGAGGAGCAGTTGGTTGTGAAACGGACCTGCAGCGCAACAGGAGCCAACCGGCAGTTTGTCAATGGATCGCCCACGACGCTTCAGGTCTTGGACAGTCTCGGGCAATGGCTGGTGGACATTCATGGTCCGCATGATCACCAATCCCTGCTCCATCCGGCCCGGCAACTGGCGTTGCTCGATGCTTTTGCCGGTTTGGACACGGCGCGCGAAAGATTCGGCCGGCTGGCCGCGGAACGCCGCGAGTTGGAACGTCGGCGATTGGATCTGGGATCGGATGATCAGACCTATCAGCAGCAGCTGGATCTGTTGAGACATCAGGTGCGTGAAATCGAGGCAGCCCGGCTCCAGCCGGCAGAAGACCAGCGGATCGAGCAGGAGTTCCATCGACTGAGCAATTCGGCGCGGTTGCTGCAGCTGAGTCAGGCGGCTTTGAGCTGTTTATCGGACGATGAACAGGGGGTGCTGAACCGGATGGACGTGTTGGGAAAAGTCTTGCATGAGCTCAGGCGCCTGGATGCGGCGGTTGAACCTCTCCACGAAGCGGAGGAACAAGCGCGTTCAGCGTTGCGCGAGCTGCAGACAGGTCTGGCGCGGTATGCCGATCATGTGGAATTGGACCCGGGAAGGTTGCAGGAACTGGAGGAGCGGCTCAACGTGCTGCAGTCCTTGAAGCGCAAGTATGGTCCCAAGCTGGATCAAGTCATGGCTTTTGGCGAAAACGCCCAACAGAAGCTCAAGCAACTCGAGCAACGCGATGGAGAAAGGGCGCGTTTGTCGGATGAAATCCGCAAAACCGACGAGGCGCTCTGGGAAGCCGGCCAGCAATTGTCCGGGCAGCGCCAGCGGGCGATTTCCCGGTTTAATCGCGCGGTCACGCGGCAGTTGCGGGATCTCGGTTTTCATCAGAGCCAGTTCGATGTTCAGCTCGCCTCCTTAAGCCGGGCGGCGGTGACGGCGATGCAGTTTCCATCGAGCGGCTTGGACAGCCTCGAGTTCATTTTTGCCCCTAATCCCGGAGAGCCGCCACGTGGCTTGCGCACCATTGCCTCGTCAGGCGAAATGGCGCGGGTCATGCTTGCCCTTAAAACCGTGTTGGCCGCCGAGGACGAGGTGCCTGTCCTGATCTTCGACGAGGTGGATGCGAATGTCGGGGGGGAGACCTCCGCGATTGTGGGAGAGAAGATGCGGCAGATTGGGGCGAATCATCAGGTGTTGTGCATCACACATCTGGCCCCGGTGGCGGCTTGTGCCTCCGCCCATTTTGTGGTCAGCAAAAGAATCCAGGAAGGCCGCACCGTGACCGAGGTTCAGCCTCTGGAAGGCTCGGATCGAATCCAGGAGCTGGCTCGGATGCTGGGGGGGCGGTCGGAGGCGGCGCTTCAGCACGCCCGTGCCTTGCTTGCGCACGCGGCAACGTTATCCCCCAAGGCCTCGCCTGAGAGGGCCCCCCACCAAAGACAACACGAGGACTGAAACTGGAATCCGTCAACGAGAAACCGAAGCAGCGCGGAATTCATTCCGCTTGAGCGCGCCCGGCAGAGTGAAGGCCGCAGTTGGTTGCCTCGGGCCGTTGCTCTCATGTTGTTTGGGACGGGTCCAGGGCTTTGAGCAGGGATTCGACCTCTTCAAAAGTGTGATTGGATGTAAAGGTGATGCGAAGGCGAGCCGCGCCCTTGGCGACAGCAGGAAAGCGAATCGCCGGAACCAGGAATCCTGCTTGATCGAGCCGCGTGGACATTTGAAGAGCGGCAGACTCCTCTCCGAGGATCCAGGGGTGGATGGCCCGGAAAGGGGGATCCAGACGGGTGGCGGGAGGGCTTGAGCGGGCTGTGGCATCGCCGATTTTGGCCATTCCCTCGCTGAAGCGGCCTGCCAGGCGCCGCAAATGATCAAGACGATGGGCGCCTTCGGGGGAGGCGATGACTTGGAGGGCAGCGATGGCGGCGGCCGCGCTGGCCGGACAGGGGGCGGTGGAGAATATGAAAGTGCGAGCCCGGTTGATCAGGCAGTCGATCAGGAGGCGGGACCCGCAGATGAAACCGCCGCTGCTGCCAATCGCTTTGCTCAAGGTACCCATCTGGACTTCAATTCGATCCGAGACCTTCTGGTCCTCGATGAGTCCCCGGCGATTCGGACCGTAAAGCCCGGTCGCATGGGCTTCGTCCACCATGAGCCATGCGCCGTAACGGTCTTTCAGATCGGCCAAATCGCGCAGCGGCGCCAAATCGCCATCCATGGAAAACACGGATTCCGTTGCGATCAGGATGCGGGCGCGCGAGGCTGGAGATGGTTTTTGCGCACCGCGATCGAGGCGGCGCAAGATCTGTTCGAGCCTGTCCATGTCATTATGCGGATAGACAAGAAGGCGGGCGCCACTGAGGCGTGCGGCATCGACGATACAGGCATGGGCCAGACGGTCGATGACGATCACATCTCCTTTTCCCACGAGGGCCGTGATCGCGCCCAGGGCGGCCGCGTAACCGGCCGAGAAGGTCAGGGCGGCTTCGGTTTGTTTAAACTGGGCCAGGGCGGTTTCGAGTTCGTGGTGGACCGACAGGGAACCGCAAATCAATCGGGAGGATCCACTGCCTGCACCGTAGAGGGCAACGGCATTGGCCGCCTGGCTTTTGAGGGCCGGATCATTCGCGAGTCCGAGATAATCGTTTGATGAAAAATTCAACCGGGGTTTTCCGTCGATCTGGATATGGATGGCCTGGGGGCCGTCGATCTGGCGGAGCTTGCGAAGGAGATTGTGCTGGTGGAATTGCGCCAGGCGTTCCGAGAGGAGGTGGTCAAATTCGGATGGGTTCATGTCCAGGGGCTGATGCGGCTATCGAGTTGAAAGACCTGGCCGGAGACATTTTTCATGGTGGCAAGGAAGACGATGAACCGGGCTACTTCATCGAGGCTATTGAGGCGTTGGAGGGCGTTTTCTTTGACCAACGCCGATCGCTGATCCTGGCTCAAGCGTGCGGTCATTGGGGTGGGCAGCACTCCGGGCAGGACGGCATTGACCTGAACTTGGTCTGGTCCAAGCTCCCGGGCCAGAGAGGCCGAAAGACCCAGCAATCCCGCTTTGGCGGCGGCATACGCCGACTGACCACGGCTTCCCTGTCGGCCTGCGAAGGAGGCAATATTGATGATGTGTCCTCCGCCCTGGTTGGCCATGGGGACGGCTGCGGCGCGGCAACAAAAAAAGGCCCCTTTGAGATTGACCGAAAGCTGTTGTTCCCAGGAGACATCGTCGACTTGCCAGCAGGGATCGTCGATCGCGATTCCGGCGTTGTTGACGAGGACATCCACGGCGCGCCAATGAAGGAGGACGGATTGAATCATTTGATTCACCTGACAGGCCTGCGTGATGTCTCCCGATATCTGAAGCAGGTTTGGATCCGACTGGTGAAGAACAGAATGATGGTATTGAGCGGCGACTCGCCAGTCTTGGGCAAGAAATTGCCGCGCCAATTCCTGTCCCAGTCCGCCGGCGGCTCCGGTGATGAGCACCACTTTTTTTCGAGACGATAGTTCCGGAGTCATGGACTGCCAAACGAGGGGGGGATTATCCAACGTCCTTGGATCATGGAATTCCGGACTGGACTGGGATCGCGGGTCAGGAATTCGTAGACGTCGTCGGGCGAGCCGTCATAAGACCAGGCGCTCAAGTCGGCGCATGCGCCCGGTCGGATTTCGCCCAGGGAACCGGTCTGGCCCAGGGCCCGTGCGGCGTTGACGGTGGCCATTTCAACAATGGATTGAGGGGAAAGACCGGGGTGTTGTTGGGCCAGGCATCGCATTTCCGCAGTCAGACTGAGATTCAACTTCGAGGGGGAGCATGCGGTGACGCTGGCCAGGCTATCGGTCCCAAGGCAGAGATTGACTCCCGATTTTCGGAGTGGCCCGAGGGGAAAGTCGCGATGACGGAAGAAGGCATGGCTGCGGGGACAATGAACGACATTGACTTGGTTTTTGCCAAGCAGGCAGGCATCGGCATCCTCCAGGTAATTGAGGTGGACAGCCAGGCACAGGGGGGACAATACCCCGAGGGCATTCAGAAGGCTGATGGGGGAGCGAGAGCCGCAATCGGCCATGTTCCTCATGGATTTCAGCCAGTCATGAAGGGGGCCCCGACGGTGCTTGAACATGTCGAATTCGGCTTCGGATTCGGCCAGGTGAATCGACCAGACACGGCCTGCCTTTTCGGACCAGTTTTGTGCCAGCCGGATCATGACAGAGCTGGCGGTGTAGGGGGCATGGGGGGAGAGCCCCCGGATTCCCGGGAGATCCTCGAGAGCTCCGATGCGCAATGCGGCAGCCTGCAACCGGTCAGAGGGAGAGGGATCCGGTTTCAGGTCGATTAACTCCAGGAAGGAGAAAATCCGAAGCGGTGTGGTGGGAAGCAATTGTCCGAGAAGGTCTGAGTAGCTTTCGATATTCGCGACGGTCGTGACGCCCGAGCTCAGCAACATGGCCGCGCCTGCCCGCCAGGATTGGATCACGTCGGCATCGGTCCAGGTGGCTTTAAGAGCAAGCAGGGCGGAGATCCAATCGGGAAATGATTTGGGCGGAAGGAGCAATCCCGCCATGCGGGTATAGTCGAGGTGGCAGTGGGCGTTTATGAGTCCCGGGAAAAGAACGACAGGTCCCAGGTCGACGACAGATTCTCCAGCCTCTGGCAAACGGGAATCCCAGCGATCCACCGAAAGGATACGTCCTTCCAAGACTCGAATGGCGCCGTTGTCGAAGGGCGGCCGGGAAACGGGGGCAATGACACGAGCCCGCAGGATCACGGCCTTTATCAGGTCAGGGCTTCGTCCTGTTGTTTTCGTTTGGTCGCAGCCGCCTGGGAGTGTTTCCGGGCTTTGAACTTGCTTCGGCGTTTGCTGATTTGTTGCTCCATTTTCTTCATCGCCAGGTCAATAGCGCTATTCAGATCGCTCTCGGAATCCTCGGCAAAGAGGTCGGGTCCGCGCACTGCCAGCCGGATGGAGCAGCTGAGCTGACGTTCGGGAACTTTGGTTTTGTCATGCACGATCGTCACCCGGGCCTCGACCGCGCGATGGTCTTTGCGTTCGAGTTTCTTGATACGATCAAGGAGGCGATCTTCGAGTTCCTGGGTCAGTTTGACGTTATGCGTCGAGAGGATGAATTTCATTGGCTCACCATACAATCGTTAAGGGTCATTGTCCATGGGCGCTGCGAGGTTTTTCATGATCCGACGACCAGATGTCGGTGTTCGGGAAAGACCGGGCGCAGGGCGAGGGACATTGCGTTTTGGAGGCCCTGCAACTCCTGGTAGAGGGCGACATGCTTGCTCTTGGGCTCGGTGGTTTCCTTGGGATTGAGTTTCACGAAGGCGTTGGTGATGTCCTCGATGGAGGTTTTTTCGCCCTGCTGACGACGCCAGCACCAGAGGGCTTGAAGGACAGCGCCGTAAGCGGCCCCTTCTCCAACCTTCAAGGTTACGACTTCGGCATTGAATACATCGGCCATGATCTGGCGCCAGACCTTGGACTTGGCGCCGCCGCCGGTGGCGCGAATCTGGCGGGCTTTGACACCCAGCTGGGCCAGCCGGCACAAACCGTAGTTCATGCCGAGGGTCACTCCTTCCATGGCGGCTCGCGCGAGATTGCCGGCCGTCATCGTTTTCTGGTTTAGTCCCAGGAAGACACCTGTGCCGGCTGGGACATTAGGAGTTCGTTCGCCTTCGAGGTAGGGAAGAAGGAGCACGCCGTCGGCGCCGGGAGCGGTCTTGGCGATGGTGGCGTCCAAGCGGGCAATATCCCATTGGAAACAATCCCGGACCATTTCAGTGGCTACGGTGACATTCATGGTGCAGAGGAGGGGAAGCCACCGGTTGGTGGAATCACAAAAGGCGGCGATTTCGCCGAGGGGATCGACAACGGGTTGGCTGGCGCAGGCGTAGATCGTGCCGCTGGTGCCGAAGCTGGCGGTAATCACGCCTTCCCGGGTGTTGCCTGTGCCGATGGCCCCCATCATGTTGTCGCCTCCGCCGGCGCTGACCAGAACCGTGTTGGGCAATCCCAGTTCCTTGGCTGTGGCGTCCTGGAGGACACCGACAGGCTCGTCGCTGGGGCTCAGCGGAGGAAGCTTCCCGTCGAGTTCGGGATCGATGGCTTTCAGAGCGGCCGATGACCATTGGCGTTTTCGGACATCCATCAGGGCAGTGCCGCTGGCATCGCCGTATTCCATGAAAACCCGGCCGGTGAGCCAAAAGTTCAGGTAATCATGCGGAAGCAGGATTGTGGTAAGCCGGCGGTAATTGGACGGTTCATTTTTCTTGAGCCAGAGAATCTTGGAGGCGGTGAATCCAGGCAGCACCGCGTTTCCGAGGGCGCGGATGGTCTTCTTAGGTCCGCCGAGCTGGTCTGTGATCTCCTCGCATTCGGCTGCGGTGGTGGTGTCACACCACAGTTTGGCGGGCCGGATGACTTGGCCTTCCTTGTCCAAAGGCACAAAACCGTGTTGTTGCCCGCTGACGCCGATGGCTTTGACTTCGGTCGCGCTGGCTTTGGCGGATTGGAGGGCCTCGCGGATGGCCTTTGTGGCGGCTGTCCGCCAGGTATGCGGGTGTTGTTCTTTGGCTCCCGGAGGCAGATGGGGTAGCAAATCATAGGGTTGGGCGGCTGCAGCCAGCACACGACCGTTTTTTGCATCCACAACCAACACCTTGGTGGATTGGGTGCCACTGTCGATTCCCAGGATTAAGTCTCTCATAAGCGGTGCTATGGATCTTTTCTGTGGCCGGTTAGCATGCCGCAGGGATTCAACGCTGTCCAACTTTTCCTTTGGTTGGGCAACGTTCCGTGGAAGACCAAGGCAAGGTCAGCCCAGCCAGGCGATGAATCCGGGCAAGTCAAGGCTTCGTTCCTCGCGCGAGCTCAGATTCTTTGCCTGAATCCACTGGGAGCCGTCCGGAGCGGCGGTGAGTCTGGCTGTGAACCTGGCTTTGCATTCGAGAGCGCGTTTGAACTGTTTTTCGGACCGGGCAGGGGTAAGGGAGTATTCCACACTGGCACCGGCCTGCCGGAGTTCCTGAATCAGCCGAAGGGTGTCGGGTCTGCGGGATTCCTCTTCGATAAGGCAAAAGACATCCACGCCGGGATTGCAGGTGGGGAGCAGCTTTCGATCTTTGAGGAGTTCGGTAAGGACGACATCTCCGAGTCCGAAACCGAGGGCGGGGAGGTCTACTTTGCCTCCGGAGATGAGTTTGACCAGGTTATCGTATCGTCCTCCACCGGCGATGGCGCGGAAACGGCTCTGGCGGTCGAACGCTTCGAAAACCACTCCGGTGTAATAGGCTAGGCCGCGGATAACGTTGTAGTCAATCGTGACGAAGTCAGCCAGGCCGCGAGCGGAGAGATTGGCCAGAATCGCGCTGAGTTCGGCGGTGGGTTGCGCTTTTTGAATAAAGTCCCGGACTTCAGTCAGGGTAAAACCGAGGCGTTGAAGTTGTGCGTCGCTTTGCGCCGGATCCTCGCGCTCCAGTTTGTCGACCACTTGGAAAAACTCGTAAGCCTTGTCCTGGCCGGCGCATTTGCGGTCGTAGAACTGCTGCCAAGCCTGCCGGCTGCTCAGGCGAATATGGAAATCGTTCGAGGTGAGATTCAGGGCGCGAAGGACATCAATCAGCAGGGCGATGAGTTCGGCGTCGGCGGCGGGATCGGTTTCGCCGAAGAGATCGGCGTTGAGCTGGTAGTGCTCGCGGAGGCGCCCGCGCTGCTGTCGTTCGTAGCGGAACAACTGGGGAATGGCGAACCACTTGATCGGTTTTCTGTAATTGCGCTCATGGGCCGCCACCATGCGGGCGAGGGTCGGAGTCATCTCCGGGCGAAGCGCCACGGGGCGATCTCCCTTGTCGGTGAAATTATAGAGCTGGCCCACAATTTCCTCGCCGCTTTTGGTGGTGATGAGTTCGAGCGATTCGAGCGGAGGACCGTCGTATTCCCGGAAACCGTAACTACGGGCGGTGGCCCGCCATTTCTCGAAAAGATAGTTCCGCAGATCCGCGCTCCAAAGGTCGGGATGCGGCACGGGCTCGGGATAGAAATCACGGAATCCTGGCAAACGATCCATAAACAACAAAAAGGGCGCCAAGCCTTCATCAGCCGGAACGCCCGCGCAATATGGGATGGTCTCAGGCCACGGTCAAGGTTTTGTTGCGGGATCGGGTAAAGGCGGCGAGAGTTTGAAAACCACTTCACGCATTTCCTTGCCGGGTTTGAATTTGACAACGACTCGCGTGGGGATGCGGACATCGACAGCGGGCGCGTTGGGATTCCGGCCGATTCGCGGCTGGCGCGTTTTGATTTCAAAAACCCCAAAATTACGCAGCTCGACCTTTTTGCCGGTGGCGAGAGATCCGGAAATGGCATCGAGCATTTTTTGAATGATCGACAATACATCTTGCTGGATTAAGCCCGTTTCATTGCTTATCCGCATCACCAAATCGCGTTTTGTCATAAAAACCTCCTGGGAAGATCCTGGTCCGCCTCTGAGGGATCAGGATATCTATCCAGCTGAAATACAGAACTTTCCATCTTCGGTCAAGCCGGAAATGCTCTGGAAGTCCGGCGGAGCGACAAAATTCTTCCGAGGATCAAATTCTTGGTCAAACCATGGAGTCCTTTCCCTTGGCATCCGGGCAGCGAAATCACTGAACCGATCGAGCTTGAGCCACAACCACAGCGTTTCAGCCCAATGTAAGTCCGGCGAATTACCGGACAAGCATGGTTCGATGCGGCGGGCGGCTAAAACTGTAGTCAAAACTGACGGAGTGGAATGGGGCGGCGATTCGTTCGGTGGCGACATGAAGAAGGGCCGGGGGATTCCTCCACCGGCCCGTGGTTAGCGGAGCGATTGGTTGTTAGGGCTCCTGGATTTGATCCTTCATCCGATAGCTCTTGCCCTCAATGGTGACGGTCTCGGCATGATGCAGCAATCGATCCAGCACTGCGGAGGTCAAGGAGAGGCGAAAGAGATTTTGCACGTGTGGCCGGTTGATCTTTTTGGGCCAGCTCCAGTCGAACTGCTCGAGGGTTTTAATCACGGGAAAGCGCGCCCCCTGGAGCCGTCGCTGAGTGGCCCGGTCTTTGCGCCGCAGCGCTTCGCCCTAGACCAGACGGCCCAGATAGTCCAGGGGTGTCCAGTTTTTTTCCGCCGCTTCCTTGGCCAGGGTTTGGAAGTGCTCCCGAAAATACGAGAGTTTCAGGAGCAACAGATCGGTCTGTAGTTGGGCATCTTTCATGCTGGCGTGGAGGGGTCGGGAGGGTTGTGGGTTTTGGGGGCGTCGTAAAGGGACAGATCCGGAGCGGGGAGTTCCAACTCCAGCAGGTCTTGTTGGTGCGTGAGATGCAAGGCGCCGGGCTCCTGGGGCGGATGCTGGCGCTGGGCTAAGTGTGGCATGCAGAGCCAACTGTCGCCAAGACAACTGACTTGATGGCAGTTGGATGTGTAATAAGGCAGTTCAGTTATCTGCCTCAGCGCCGGTTTTCAAGCCCCTTTTTTGCCCGCATGCCACCGGCTCTTCCTATCACAACCACACACTGTGGCCGGCAGACTCCACGATCGCGGTTTGTTTGCAGGACAAGAGCAGAGGTTCCCGCCCCGACGCGCAGCGACTTTTCCCAGAAGAGCTTGATGGCACAGATGGCCTGCGTGGAAGTTTGGCGGGCCGCCTCGTGTTCAGGTTAGCCCTGAGGGTTCGTCAGTGAAATCGCACGATTTTGCCAGAGAATCAAAGAATGGAACTCCGTCGCTCCGGTCTTTCCGCCGCGTAGCGGCTTAGGTCCAGGCAACCGAAACAGCTGAATCGCTCAGAAACAAATCAAGCGCCAGCGGCGGTCGACTCCGGTGGATAACCTATCTCTGCGTTGGGCGAGATCTACGCGCCGTTGACGTACCGGGTTTTTCACGCATTATTGTCTCCATGAAAGGCGAGTTTACCGCAATTATCGAGGAAGCGCCGGAAGGCGGGTACTGGGCGATTTGCCCGGAGGTTCCCGGTGCAAATGGTCAAGGGGAGACAGTCGAAGAGACGAAGGCGAACTTGCGTGAGGCCATACGGCTCATCTTTGAAGACCGTGTTGAGGATGTTCGACGAGGACTTCCCAACGATGCCATCCAAACCGTCGTTGATGTCTGATGAAGAGGCGCGATTTGGAAAAGCGCCTGCGGCACGCTGGGTGTTACCTGAAGCGCGAGGGTAGCTCACATTCGCTCTGGACCAATCCACGGAACGGCGTGGTGGAGGCCGTTCCGCGCCATCCCGAGATCAAGGAACCGCTTGCATGGAAGATTCTGAGATCCCTCGGAGCAGGTTGAGGAAGCCCAACAAGTGGCTTGTTCCGTTTTCCTGCGCACTCGTGGCTTCTCCAATATTCGTCCTCCTCCACGAGATAGGGCACTATGTTGTCGGTGTGTGTCTCGGATTCAGCGCGACGCTCCATTATGACCAAGTGACCGGAACCATGCCCAAGGAGGCGCTCACTTGGAGAGGAGACGCTCTCCAGGCGAGCGCCGGACCTCTGGTGCAAGTCGTGATGGCGGTGGCGGGTTTTGCATGGCTGCGCAGCCTGCGCCACCACCGCTGCGAGGCTACCGTTACAATTAAGGATTGGCTCGCGACAGTTCTTGTCGGTCTGAATGCAGGCCACTGGCTCCGGGGCTTTGCGGACCCGTTTGGTTATCGGCAGCTCATAGATGAGGCCCGCGTGTCCGGAGCCATCGGGCTGCGGCCAACTGTTCTCCCATGTTTTTTGCGTTTGTAGCCGTCGTCGCCCTCCTGGTGGCCATGCGGTTGCATCCGCCCGGAAGTCGGTTGCTACCTTTCGTGTCGATGGCTGCAGGTGGTGCCATCGGCTTTGTCGTTCAGATCCAAAAGGTCATTGCTCAGGTCCGTTCCGAAGGAACTAACAAGTAGATGCACCGAACCACTGCCCCGCACGCTGCAGTTTCGACACTGCCGGTTTTTCGGGAGCTTGGATTCGCAGCCAAAGGTCGTGGTCGGCAGTGGTCGGTGATCTGGCGTTCGGCGAAAGCCAGTGTCGTCTGTGATCTTGCAGGATTTGTGGTTGTTTCGCGCCAAAGGCGCCAGGACTCGACAGCGAAGGGCAACGCCCTGGTAACTCGTGGCCCCCATATGTTTTACGCCCTGAAAGGGCAGAACGGGCATGGGTTTAGCCCTTACAGGGCAAAGGTACAGATGGGTGACCGGCCTTCCCAGGGCGTTGCCCGTGGGCTGTTGAGTATTGGCACCTTTGGTGCGACGTCGAACCAGTCAATGAAACCAAAATCGCCGAACCAATGGATCGAGCCAATGCCGAGGAGTGCAGTCAGCCGGCGCTTGCAGTCGAGGGCCATAGGAGCACCCCTCGGCATGGCTCATCCTGGTCGTTGGGCTATTCCATGAGTGCCGTCGTCTCTGCAACCACCGTGGCGGTCTTGGTTTCCGCCGTTGCTCTTTTTTCTGCCCTTGCGGCGCCTCCAGCTTCGATGGATCAAACCCTCGAACCCATCCGGAAGAAGAACCGCCTGCCGGCGCTCGCTGCAGCGGTAGTTCGGAATGGCCACATTGTCGCCTCTGGTGCGTCGGGTTTCCGCAAGGAGGGTTCGCCCGAACGCGTGACAGTGAAGGACCAGTGGCATATTGGTTCGTGCACAAAGTCCATGACTGCGGCACTCGCCGCCATGATGGTGGATGAAGGCCAGTGGCGCTGGGACATGAAGGTGACGGAGATGTTTCCTGAGCTTGCCGACAAGATTACTCGCGAATGGCGAGGCGCGACACTCGAAGAATTCCTGACGCACTACAGCGGCGCTGGCAACGAAGACTGGTTTGACGCTGGGATCTTGGCGTGGGCGAAGATGCCTCCGTTGAAACAGCGCGCGGCATTCGTTCATGATTGTCTAATTGGGCATGCGCCAACAACAAAGCCGGGCACCGTGTGGAAATACGACAACGCGAATTATATAGTCGTCGGCCATGCCATGGAGCTGAAGCTGAGGCAGCCGTGGGAAGACATCATCCGCGAAAGGCTGTTCAAACCGCTGGGCATGGACTCGGCGGGATTCGGTCCACCCGCAAGAGGCAGAGCGATTGACGAACCTTGGGGCCATGTGGTCGTCGAGGGAGGAAGAATAACTCCCATGCCGCCGGACGCCACTGGGGAGGCGGGGATTTGGGTTGCAGAAATGCAGCAGAAGGCGATGGCGGACAACCCTGCCGCTCTCGGTCCGGCGGGCATGGTGCATTGCAGCATCGGAGATTTGGCGAAATATGCCACTTGGCAACTCCGTGGCGCCCGTGGTCAGGGCACCCTGCTCAAGGCGGCCACTTTCAAGAAACTCCATACTCGTTTCAAGAAGGATGGCAATTATGCCTTTGGGTGGTCTGTTGAACATCGTGACTGGGCCGGCGGCGATAGCGATGAATCGGGTGAAAGCCCGAGGAGCAAAGGGGATCATGAAAATGAGAACAATGAAATCCGAACAACTGTTCATGGTGTTCACCGACAGCCCGAAAGGGGGCCGGAGCGAGGAATCTCACGTCCTAACGAGAGAGGAAACGCCGACACTGCAGAAAGCCAAGGACAAGGAGTTCAAGGAATTCATAGCTGCAAGAGCTGACTTAGGTCAGTTGATGGAAGGGATCACCTCGGAGATCAATCTCCAGGTGGCCCTCAGGAAAGTCGTTCAGAACAAAGGAGCCCCCGGAGTGGACGGGCAGAGTGTAAAAGAGGTGGAAGAGTCCCACGAAATACTCGTGCCCAAGCTGCGGAGGGAACTTTTGGCCGGAACCTACCAACCTGGGGATGTTCGCCGGGTCTGGTTACCCAAACCCGGGGGAGGTCAACGAGGGTTGGGAATTCCGACGGTGAGTTCATAATGCACAGGGAGCAATAGGGGTTTGGGATTGGGAGCGTTTTATTTTATTTGAGGCGGCTATCCACGATTGAAGCCGGATCTCGGTTTCCCGGCTGAGGGTGATCCAATAAGGCGAACCGGGTCCGAGTTTGCGTGCGGGAAGTTGGCCCCCTTCGATCCAGTAATAAACGACACCGGGACTGACGTTAAAGCGCTCAGCCACTTCCGCAACGGTCAGATCATCGGGTTGTTTAAGAGACGGTGTTGGAATATTGTGCCGCCACCGGATCCATTTAATCATGTTCAAGGTGAACGGTTTGCCCTTGGCGCTCAACAAACCATCCTGATTGAGCGCAGCCACGATCTGCGGATCGGTCATCGACTGGGCCAAAGATCGAACTCGGTTCACGGTAGCTTCCGGGTAACGGACTTTGTCAGGTGCGGACAACGGGAGGTCGACGACCAAATCTTCCAACGCGCCCCCTTGCCAGCGAATGTGCAAGACCGCTTTTCGTTCGGCACGCCGTTTTTCCACCGTGA
>JAKLHY010000080.1 GCA_022709905.1 Verrucomicrobiota bacterium
CTCGAATACCTTCGCCGTGCCCTCGATGGCCGCCCATTCCTGCCTCAGCCAGTGAAAAGCACCTGAGCAGTTACACCGCAACAGTAGCAGGAATGCTAGTGGTTGTTCCAAAAGAATTGCTGACCACGACCCAGTATTGCCCCGAGTCGTCCACGGTCGCATTATTGAGCCTCAAGTCCGACGCATGGGTCCCGATCAAGCGCCAAGTATCGTCAAGAGGTATGCCATCTTTGAACCACTGACAGGCAAGAGGCTGGGCGCCATTTGCCTGGATCGACAACAGGAGTGACCCACCGAAGCGGACTGATTGCCCAATTGGTTGAGTTATAATGGCTGGTGGTGGAGTAAGCACCGACAGGGTCGCGTTCGAACTGGAAACATTGCCCGAGATGTTTGAAATGACTACAGAATAGACTCCAGCATCTGAGGGTTGAACAAAAGAAACACAAAGATTTGATGTAGTTACCCCAGAAGTGCGACTTCCATCTAGTAGATTGGTCCCGTTCTTGCGCCACTGATAGATCAAGGGCGGCAAGCCAACTGCGTGCACACTGAAACATACGGTGTCTCCCGCTATGCAGGTCTGGCTGACAGGTTGGTTGAGGATGATGGTATTCGTCAGGACGGTTAGCATCGCAATGCTACTCGTCGTGCTGCCGTAATTGTTGGCCACTACCAGCGAGTACCACCCAGCGTCGGTCGCTTGCAAAGGGACGAGACAGAGATTCGAACTCACTGCGCCAGAGATATGACTTCCATCCAATAGATTGGTGCCGTTCTTGCGCCATTGATAGAATAAGGGTGGAAAGCCAACGGCGCGCACGCTGAAGCATACGGTGTCTCCCGCTGTAAAGGTCTGATCGGCCGATTGGGTGAGGATGAGAGGCGGGCCGGGAGCAACCTGGATCATATCCTCCACGAACCAGCTCGAACCGTTTCCACTGCCGGTAACGTGTCCCTGGGCACGGACGCTACTGCCGACGGGAAGCGATATTCCGGTCAACTGCCAGCCACCCATCACGCGCGTGCCAGTGCCAACGGGGATCCAGTTTGTGTTGTTGAGAGAGTATGCGAAGGCCGTATGCCAGACTTCGGGGCTGGTTCCAGTCCGCAGCCATGTCAGTGTGTCACCATCATAATCCAGGTTCTGCGTGGCAGGTCCGCTGCTGCATAGCCGGCCGATGTAGTTGCGTGTTAATCCTCCAAGCTTAGAAAAGCATCCCCCCACCAAAACCTTGCCGTCTGGCTGCACTCCAAGAGCATAAACAGCGGTGTAATTATCGTTCCCTGATGGTGCTGTCAAGAAACCGGGATCTACTGATCCGTCGGGATTAAGCCGGCCCATAAAGTCGCGCGGTTGTCCAGCCAATGTGGTAAAGGAGCCCCCCACCAGAATCCTACCGTCGGTCTGCAAGGCCAGGGTATGTACCGCATCATCCGCCCCTGGATTAAAGCTCATATCGACGGTCCCGTCAGGATGAAGTCGGCCAATGTTTTTGCGAGGTTGTCCGCCCAGGGTGGTGAAGGAGCCTCCCACCAAAATCTTTCCATCAGGCTGCAGGGCCAGGGTACTCACAAGACTATCCGTTCCTGGATCGAAGCTCATATCGACAGTCCCGTCAGGATGAAGTCGGCCAATGTTTTTGCGAGGTTGTCCGCCCAGGGTGGTGAAGGAGCCTCCCACCAAAACCTTTCCATCAGCCTGCAGGGCCAGGGTACTCACAAAACTATCCGTTCCTGGATCGAAGCTCATATCGACAGTCCCGTCAGAATGAAGTCGGCCAATGTTTTTGCGATTCTCTCCGCCCAAGGTGTTAAAGAAGCCCCCTGCTAAAATCTTTCCATCTGGCTGCAAGACAATAGTGGATATCGAGTCGTTGATGTACTCCCGTCTGACCCTGGGGCTGAAATTAGTGTCAAGGGATCCATCGGCATTTAATCGGAGAATGTTTTCACGATCCTTGGTGTTCAAAGAGTTGAAGTCCCCGCCGAGCAGGATTTTTCCGTCGGGCTGTATGGCAAGGGAGCGAAGCGACGAGCTGGGAGGGTCGGGATTGAAAGCAGTGTCCAGGGATCCATCCGGATTGAGTCGACCAATGCTGTTGCGGGGCTGTCCACCCAACGTGTAGAAGCTTCCAACCACCAAAATCTTTCCGTCGGTCTGCACAGCAAGAGAAGTGACTCTCGGGTAGCCATATAAAGGAGTCGCATCCCCTGGATTAAAGGGAACATCCAGTCGCGCCAGATTCACGGTTATTAAGGAAACAGCGCTGGTCACCACCCCAAAGGAATTACTAATGACGACGGAGTAGCTGCCGGCGTCGCCCGCCAACAAATTGACCAGCCTCAACGTGCTCGTGACAGAGCCAAGGACATTACCTCCATCGGTCAAACTGATGCCGTCCTTTTGCCAACGGTAATTTAAAGGCAAACGACCAGTGGCCTGGACGCGGATAACGGCGGTGTCACCCATCGAGCCTGGAAAGCTGACAGGCTGACGCACAATTGCTGGTCGAGGGGATTGGGATGGTGCCAGGACGAGTGCCAGATTGTGAAATTGGCCGGCGGCCAGCCCCACCACGTTGCTCAAGTGCCTTGGCACATTCGTCTGTCTAAAGGAATTATTACCCCATGCTTCCACTGTGCCGTCAGCCCGCAACGCCAGACTGTGAATACTTCCCGCCTCTATCGCTACGACATTGCTCAAGCCTGCGGGCACGACTATCTGCCCGGAGGAGCTGTCTCCCCATGTTTCCACGGTGCCATCAGCTCGCAAGGCCAGACTGTAATAGTTGCCTGATGCCACCGCCACCACGTTGGTCAAATCCGCTGGCACATTTGTCTGGCCGGAGAAATTGTTGCCCCAGGCGGTGATTGTGCCATCGGCCCGCAACGCCAGGCTGTGAGTCTGACCGCCTGCCAGTGCCACGACATTGCTTAAGCCCGCCGGTACATTTGTCTGGCTAAAGCGGTTGTCGCCCCAAGCGACCACAGAACCATCGGCCCGCAACGCCAGACTGTGAGTCCATCCAGCGGTTATCGCTATCACATTGCTTAAACCCGCTGGCGCGTCTGTTTGTCCGTTGGAGTTATAGCCCCAAGCCGCCACAGTGCCATCGGTCTTCAATGCGAGACTGTGGGTATTCCCCGCTGCCACGGACACGACATTGCTAACGTCGGCTGGCACCATATAGGGGATTGAGCCCCAGCAAACCACGTTGCCATTGGCCTGCAATCCAAGGTTGTGATAACTCCCCGCCGCGATGGCCACGACGTTGCTTAAGTCCCGTGGCACGTTTACCAGGTTGGTGTGCATCATTTCTGGAGGAAGGTTTGTCAAACCTGAGAAGTCCGCGCCCCAGGCAACGACCTCCTGAGCGGCTTGTGACGGGTGTATGGGACCTAAGAAGAATAGAAGCAGCAAACAGGTCAAAAAATTCCAGCGACACTTCGGATCGCGGCTGTGTTCGAAGCACCAGCCGCAGCGCCTGTGCACATCTTGAAATCCCCGTTGGCTGCGGGTAGGGGCTCCGCCCCATAGCCGCGCTCCGATTCGTTCCAGAAATGTCGCTGCAGTGATATCCAAAATGCCAGGACCGACAGGCATTGGCCGCGACGGCATGAAGCCCGGACTTGAGCCCTTGAGAAAAGCGGTCGCAAACGTGGAAGACCAGGAGCTGTTTTTCATATGCGCCTCAGGAGTTCGGTCCGATTTGGAAATGATGTCATTCAACGACGGACTCTGACGGATTGCGGTTCAGGGGGAATCGCATGGTTGAACGCCTCATTGAAATTAGAGTATCACCCGATCGGCCTGCAGCAAGCTCCAATTCGTTGCAGGTGGGTCCTGGAGCTGTCTTTATAGCCGCACATCAGATGCTTCGAAAAAAATCCAACCGCGAATAAACGCGCGTTGACGCGAATGGAAGCGGAGGAATCCGTTGGGCTGGGACAAGTCGATAAACGTGGCGCGATCAGCGCACAACGATTCGCGTTCCTGCCAGGAGGTCCGGCCAACCGCAGTCGGGACGTAACACGGCTCGGACCAACGCGGCAACGCCCAGGAAGATGGCGATGCCCAGCAAAACAAATGACCATCGATTGGCCGTGGGTTCGGTCAATCCCCACACAGGGAAGAGCAAACCGCTGGCGAGGTCGCGGGCCAGGGGCAAAAAGGCGGCCAGCCCGGCGAGGCACGCCCATCCACCCCATACCAGGAGCCAGCGCCATAGCAGCCGCCAGCGGCTTGCCGGCCGGCCCTGGAGATCAACAACCGCAAGTCCCACAGCGCTGATAGCCAAGCCCGGAGACGCCTTCCAAGCCGCAAGAAACTCCAGCGTGCCCCACAAGGTCCAGCCGCAAAACCAGAGGATCAAAAAGAAAAACCAAAACTCAATCCGATCTTCGCGACCGATTCGGGCGACCTCGGGTCCAATCTCTCGCTCAGCGGTTTGGCGCGCGGCCTGGGTGGGCGGTTGAAAGCCGTGGACCGCCTGCACCAGGAGGGCGCGTTCGCCCAGAGTGATGTCTCCACTGAGATTGGGATTCAACCAAAAAGAATCATTGGTGATCACATCGGTGTACTGCGACATCAGGTAGGTCCGCACCTTTTGGGATTCGTGCGGAGGCGTTAGACCTTCCTGTTCAGCGGAGACCGACTGGAGGTAAAGCCGTGAAGCGGCTACGAGGGGTGGCCGCCCGGGATAGGCCATGGCCCATTCTCTTTGCTTGCGCAAATCATCGAAGTGAGCCAAGCCACTGATCAGCAGGCTGAATAAGGTCAACACTCCGGGAGCCAATAATAAGGATGCGGCCCGGCGGCCTCGTGTGACGAATGCCGTTTTTTGGGCCAATGATTCAAGGTTTCCCGCGACAAATTCCATTTTTTCGAACGTACCCGCCGTCATTCGCTGCAGGAACTCGCGCGCCGCCAAAGGCACTGGCACTCGCGGGGCGCAGGTCTGCTTTTTGGGAATACAGTCCGCGGAATCGGGGCCTTCCAGAGCGCGTCGGGCGACCGCGCTGAGAAACTGCTGGCCATCGAGCGCGCGCTCCCTCTGCGCCCGACTTTGACTGGCTGAATCTTCAGTCTTTCGGCGACCGACTGTGTCCGGGCACGGTATGTCCAGTAGAAAAGCCCTCCCACTGGCGGAAATCCAGACTCGATCCAGACCGAGTGGGGTTGACGTGGCTTCATCGACAGGCTGGACTAATTCGTGCGACAGATCCAATAGCCAGCATCGCACCGCGTGCCAAGGCATGGGCCGGGGACAGGACAACAACGGCATGCCTTCAACCGCTTCGTAAGCGTCCCAGCGGCGGTCATTGAACTGGCCATGGTTCAGCCACCGCAGTCGCGCGGGCCGGCTGAGTTCCTGGCGTGCCGGAGCCACAGCCGCGCTGTCGGCCGGACGCGCATGAATCCAAATCATGCGACGAAGTTGCGGATCACGGGCGAGCCACAGCGATTCCTCGGGACGATCCATCAGGTTGGCGCAAGCGTCGTATGGCCCGAAGGACAAAACCCCTGTCTGAGCCTGGCCAACGCCGTAACCGATCGGCAAAGAGGATCCGTGCCGGCTCTGCAGTTCGGCCAGGCTGGGACGGTTTTGACTGCGGGGACAGAGGAGCACTCGGGTTTGACTGAATCGATCGTGGAGGGCGGCGTAACCATTCCGTCGCCGCGCGCACACAAAGAGGGCCAGAAACATGACCGGGCCCAGCCATACCGAGGTGGGTTCTTCCCCACGAGCCAGAATGGCTTTCATGTGTTCCGCAGATATGAAGATCAGGGAGGCCAACCCGGGAAGAATCGATGGGGCATGGAAAATGGCCGCGCGCCACAACGCGCGAGCCACGCCGGGGATTTGGCGATCCGGGCCCACCACCCGCAAACCACACATCATCTTGCCAATGCCCGCGCCCCACAATCCCTCGCTCAACCCATAGTAAAACAGGCTCCAAGCCAATGTGCCGATCCAAAGCCCGAACGCTATCGGCATTCGCTCTCGCAAGGCGTAATCCTCCGGGGCCATCCCCATCCACAAGTGCGCCAGCAAAACCGGGGCCGAGGCAATCAGAAGATCGTCGAATAACCCGGCCAGAAACCGAAGCGCGGGCGGCGCGGGCTCGGCTTCGCGAACATGGAAGGGCAGGAGGGCGTCGCGAAGTTGATCGTAATTCTGGAAACGGGCCTTGGGATCTTTGGCCAGGCATCGCAGGATGATTCGCGAGAGTTCAGCCGGAACCGCCGGCTGCAGCGAGTTCGGGGCCGGCGGGTTTCTATCCAACACCGAACTGATCAACTTCACCAGATCCTCCGCCGCAAATGGAGGACGGCCAGTGACGAGGTGATACAAGGTCGCGCCCACGGAGTAAATGTCGGCGCTCACCTGGAGATCCTCTCCGCGCAGCTGTTCAGGCGGCGCGTAGGCGGGGGTGCCCAGCACCCGGCCCTGGGTGGTGAGATAGGATTCACCCCGGGCCAACGTGGAGACCGAGAGCCCAAAATCGCCCACCTTGATGGCGCCATCCGCGGAAACGAAACAATTCGCCGGCTTGATGTCCCGGTGCAGAACCCCGGCGGCATGGGCCGCCTCGAGCCCGGCAATAATTTGCAGGCCTGCCTCGATTGCCTCTTGGATTGGCAGCGGTCCTCGGGCGCGCAAACGATCCGCAAGCGTCCCCCCCCGGACAAGTTCCATCGCAATCGTGGGAATGCCGTTGACTTCCTCCCCGCTGTAGATCGGAACGACGTTCGGGTGATTGACCGCCGCAGCCAGGCGGCCTTCACGGAGGAATCGTTTGCGATCCGCCTCGGCAGCCAAAGGATGGTTCATGACCTTCAGCGCAAGCCGCCGGCCCGTGAGCTTATGCTCGGCCTCAAACACGGATCCCATCCCGCCTTGGCCCAAAAGACGCAGGATCCGGTAGGGGCCGAAGTCCTGATCCGGAACCGGCCGCAGAACCGTCGGGGCTGAGGTCGTTGGAGTCTTGGGTATCTTGGGATCGCTTCGCAATAAACATTGAGGACACAGAGCTTCCGGGGCGTCGGGCGGAATGACGGCGCCACAGGCGTTACAGGCTCGAAGTGTTTCGTTCATGGCTGATTCACCCGCATTCAGACCGCGTGCCATTTTGATTCGTGAGCGAATGTCAGAGCCGTTAGACCGATTGCCAAAAGAAATTTCCAAGCCGGTCTAAGCCTGATGAAGCATACCTCAGCCAGGCATGTGCGCAAGGGCTTCGCCTTGATCCAAAGGATGAGCGCCTTTTACCTTGTTTAAGTGATAAAACCTCGCTGGCAGGGGCTCAGGAAAAGACAGCCCTGTTGTTGCGGAATGGAATATGGCATCGGCCCGCCTTCACCCCCCCGACGACGCGCATCCTGAAGCGTCCGCTGGGAGTCAACCCTCAAGGGATCGATCTTTCCCAGTCCGTGGAAAACGAGCGGTTCATTGAGGATTGCCTGCTCAAGACTGATCCCTATTCGACTTCGAGGGCAAACACGGTCACACTGCAGGGCGCGAGCGTGATCTGGTCGCGAATGCCGGTGACCCGCTGTTCTTCGATGGCGACTTTTGGCGCCTGGTCGGGATCGTTGTAGGCCATTGGATCAGACCCGGCGATTTGCCATCGTGTCCCGCTGCCTTTGAGCTTCACGTTGGCCAAGCTCAAGGGAACCCGCACTTCCTGCAGGGTGGGATTGACGACGCCCATGGTTAATGTCTTTCGATCCCGGCTCCAGGCGGCTTGAGCGTCGAGCAGACCCTCGGTCTTGGTGGCGACCGGAATTTCGCCAAAATGCTGCCGGTACAGCTTCAGCACGAGGCCGGTGGTTTCAAAGGCGGCATTCCGCCGACTGGTCTTGATGGCCCCGATGACATTGACGGTCTGCGCGTAGAACGCGGAGCCGATGATGTCGCTCTGGCGGGCGTATTCGTGCACGCCCGCGGCGATCCCGAGGGCGTCCTTGAGGAAATAACGGGTGCCCAGTTCGCCGAAGACATGCGGTCCGTACCAATAATTCCATTCGGTCATGGAGATGCGAATATCTTTGCCCTTCAGTTCGGGCAGATCCTGCCGGGCTTTTCGATGCCAATCGGCCTTGCGCCGGATGTTGTCGGGGATCTGGCGCACATGGGCCGCCAGTTCCGGACGGGTCTGGCAATAGAAGTGTTCGGCGATGAAATTCATGTGGTCGGAGCACGATTTCAACAGGCCGGTACTCCAGTTGCCAATGTCTCCCGAGGCAATGCAAATGATGCTCGGGTCGACCTCGCGCATTTTATCGACGACCCAGTTTTGCTTGAGGACGTAGTGCTCGAGCTGCATGTAACCCAGCTGCCATCGTCCCCACATCTCGTTTCCGATCCCCCAATACTTGACCGCAAAAGGCTTCGGCGATCCGTTTTTGGCTCGGAGACGGCCGCCGGCCGTGTCGGTGGATCCGTTGCAATATTCCAATTGCGCGGCGGCAGAATAGGCATCGCCAAAACCGGTGTTCACCGTGATCCAGGGTTCGGCCTTGACCAATTGGCAGAACCGAATGAACTCGTGCATGCCGTAGTCATTGTGCTCGACGCCGGTCCAGGCCGGATTGGTGCGGGGCGGCCGGCGATCGCGGTCGCCGACGCCGTCACGCCAGTCGTAACCGCTGACGAAGTTTCCGCCGGGCCAGCGATAGATCGGGGCCTGCAGATCCCGCAGCAGGGCCAGGGTGTCCGCGCGAAAACCCTCGACATTATCTGCCGGCATCAGCGAGAGCGTTCCCAGGAGGACCGATCCCGCGTTCACCCGGAATTCGAGGCTGGCTTTATCGGTGGTTGCCCCCGCGGAAAACTTGAACTCAAACCGTCGGTATTTGCCGCCGATCCCTTTGAGTTTGAGGCTTTGCCGGGTCGTGTCGCCTTCTCCCCAGTTCAAGGTGACTTCAGCCGCGGCCGATCCGTTTCCCGCCGTTTTCAACCAGGCATTTCCCACGTAGGTTTTCCCCTGAACGACCCCCAGATCGAGCTGCCGGATGCCGCCCCCGTTTTGGATCAAGGGCGTGTGCCGCCCGACAAACGGTTTTTCCTTGCTCATCGACACCGAACTCGCGGGCCCAATGATTTGCCACGGGGAAGCGCCGACCACCGGGAACGGGGAATCTCGCAGAGACCGATAGGGACGATACTCGGGAGTGATGGGAAAATAAAACTTCCGGTCTTCGAGCATTTCAGCCCAGATCCCTCCGTAGATGCAGCGTCCCAGGTGCTCGATAAACTGGCTGTAGATATTGACCGACATCGGCTCGCTGATCTTGCCGGCGTCCAGCGTGATGCTGGGTTGGGGAGCGGGTGAACCCGATCCCTCGGAGGCGGCATTGGGGGTCGCATTTTCAGCGGCCAGCACGGTGTTCTGCGGCAGGCAGGCGAGCAGGCCGATCGAAATGATGAGGCTCAGGAGTTTCATAGTGTGTCGCGTTGAGATGAATGGACGGCATCGAGACAGTTCATGGCTGGATTGTGCCTGATTGTGCGCAATAGCCAACGCCATTTTGCGAAAAGGAACCGCCTTTTTGCGAACTACGGCCCGCGCACGAGCCGGTAATATCGCATTTTATCGCTGACATCAATCGGCAGGAGGCATTGATCGCCCGTGAGGGTTGGCGAACTGAGCACGGGCAGCCAAGTAATCGGCGGTCTGACGTTATCGGTGGTTTGCAGCCTGAAATCGGCGGCTGACGCGGGCCAGGAGAGGATGATCTGTTGGCCTTGCCGGATAACGCTCAGACGAGGGGCGGGAGAACTGACTCCCTTCAAGCCGAGGACAACGTTGTCCACGTAGACATCGATGTTAAGGTCCTCGGCGCGCATGGCCAGGATTTGGACCTCAATCGTGCGGGTGCCGGCGGGAATGGCGGAGGATCCTTTTTCAAGGCGCAACAGGTTGGTGGTGCCGGCGACCGGTCCGATGGAAAGGCCTCCCAGCGCAATGCCCTGGGCATTGCGGAAAATGGCCTGAACCGTGGCGCTATCCCCTTGTTTGCCTGCGCTTCCCAATTGGGCTTGCAGCACGGCTTCCGCCCGCCCCCCATCGATGTCAGCGGACCACGCATAGAGATCCACCGTTTGAATGGCCGAGGAAAAGGCATTGCCCGGTCCCCCAAAGAACAGCTGAGAGCCTCCCGTGATCCGTTGCGATTCGGACACGCCTGGAAATCCCGGGCTGCCATATTTGCCCACGGTGAAGTTGCCCGTGGTGATCCATCCGGGGATGGCGACCACTTCAAGGCCGGTGCTCGAAGCGGGGCCTTCCTCGGCGCCCGGATTCAGCAGCAGGTTTACCAGCGGTTTTTCGCGCGATTTTCCATTGCTGTCGGCGGCGTAGATGGACTGTATTTCCTCCGGGGTCAGGGCGCGGTCGTAGATCGAGACTTCATCGATTCGCCCCTGGAAAAACTCTCCGAATCCAGGACCGGGATTTCTGCCGATATGAAGCCGGTTGGTGGCCTGTCCATAGGGGATGATATTGGAGATGAAACGGACGCCGTTGTGATAAAACTCGACGTTGTTTGGGGTGAAGATGACCGCAACATGTTGCCATTGGTTCAACAAAATTGCCGTTTCGGTGACCCACACTCCCAGGCCGGTGAACACGCCGAATCGGCTGCCTTCGAGCATCACCGATCGTCCAAACCTGCCATCATCACTGCTCAAGATTTGCTGGCGCCCCTGAGTTTTCACGGGATAAATCCAGGTTTCCCATGTTGTGCTCGGCATAGTTCCGGGCTGCACATCCAGAGGGGTGGACACGTAGTCATTGAGCCCGTCCAGTGAAAACGCCTGCCCGACTTTTCCCTGGATAAAGGAGGTCCCATTCTGCAGAACGCCGTCATGCTCGCCCCACACGTCCTGGCCGTCGCCCTCCGCCGGCCACCAGGCGACCAGGTTCGGAGGCAAGGGCTGGATGCCGCCTGAGGAAGCTCCGACACCTTGCAGGTTGACGTTGAGACTCGGCTGGCTGGGGTCGTTGCTGGCGATGCTCAACCTGCCCGCGGCCCCCGTCGCGGCCGACGGAGCAAACCGCACCGAGATGCTGGTGGAAGAATCGGGAAGGACGCTGAATGGGATCGGTTGGGCCACGATCTGAAACAGCGGATTATCGCTGGTGAGTGCGGTGACTGTCAGTGCCGCTGTGCCTGGGTTTTGTACAATCAGAATCAACGTTTTATTTTGGCCGATTAGGACGCTGCCAAAATCCAGGCTGGAGGGCGAGACTTGGATGATAGGTCTCGGCGCCGGTCCTGGGTCGTATCCGGCGCCTGACAGGGCCACGGCAAGGCTCGGCTGTTGAGGGTCGTTGCTGGCGATCGCAAGGGTGCCGTTTGCCGTCGCGGCCGAGGTCGGCCTAAAGCGGATCGTGAGCTGGGTCGTTCCCTGAGGACTCAGAGTGATGGGTAATGGGACCTGGGTAAAAGTGAACGACGGATTATCAATGGCAATCGTATTTATGACCAGGGAACCGGAGCCCGCGTTGGCGATCGTCAGTTGCAGTTCCTTGGTCTGGTCCAGTGTGATAGTCCCGAAGCTGAGCGACGGGGGACTGGCTTGGATGCTCGGCACCGAGGTTGTTCCCGGGCTGAAACGCAGGATGCGCGAACGGCCGTCTTCGAGCACGAAGAGATCTCCCCCGAATCCAAAGGCAAGGTCGGCACTGAAGAAACTGCGGAAGAACAAGCCCGTGGCAAACTCCGTCATGGCGCCATGGGGTTTAATGCGGTAAATGACGCCTTTGGCTCGAGTCGCAATCGTTCCATCGGGTTGATCCGGCACAAAGGCGGACATGAACAAGTCATTTCCGAACCGACCGGTTTGGTCTTGGGCAAGACAGATGGGGACGGGCAGATTCGAGCTCAAGAGACTGAATTTGGCGTCAGCCCCGATCTTCAGGAGATTGCGTCCGATGGACTCCCCGGAATAGGCGGTGTTGCCAAAGACCGGATCGTCGGTGATGGCCAGGCCGCTGAAGGTTTTTCCCCCGAGGAAATCGGTGATTTTGCCGTCGGTTTTGACCTGAAGAATCCTCTGCGCATAACTGTCCGAAACAAACAGATCAGAACCGAACGATCCGCGGCCCCAGGCCATGGCATTGCCCCCCAGGACAGTGGCGATTTCAGAGGGGGTTCCGTCGGACTTCACCCGTTTCAAACGGTCGCTGCCAATGGACCGGTTTCCCGGTGGGGGAAGCGAATCACCCGGCAAATAGTCATCCAGGACCAGCAGATCGCCGCCGAATCCCCCGCCCGAATCCACCAGAAGAGAGTTAGGCGCCTTGATCGCCGTCGTGATGGAGGTGGCCATGCCGGACGCGTCGATCTTGATGATATCGCCAAAGCCGCCACAGGCCTCGCCGTCGCCCGCCAGCAGGGACACTCCCCATATACCCCCGGAGCTGAAGGTCAATCCTATGGGGAATCCAATGCCCTCGTAGAATGCCGTGGTCACGTAATCGCTGGCTACCTGGACCTCGATGGAACTTGGAGATCCATTGGTAGTCAGCGCGATCGGTCCAGGTCCGGTGAACTTCAGGGAAAGTCCGGCCACCACATTTCTCTCGAAGAAATCGAGTTCGACAGGCCAGGCGCCGGCGGCCAGATTGATGGCCCCGTAGCCGGTACGAAACGCGCCGGTCGCGTTTTGTTCGACGACCATCCGGCCATTGATCTTGAGCATGGCGCCGTCATCCGAGCCTACGGCAAAGACATAGTCACCGGGGACCGTGACATGAATGGATCCGGTGAGACGGGCGGCGAAGTCGTCAAGGAACTCCTTGCCTTGCGGCGTGCGAGGAATGACGCCATCCACATTGGTGAACGCCTGGGTCGTTTCTGGAAACTGGATTTTGGCGAAAGCGCCTGTGTAGTCTGGCGCGCGCCCCCTCACGCTGGGCATGACATAGAGCGCATTCGTGAATTGCCAGAATTCGCCCCTCAATCCCGATTGATTTCCGCTGGCGCCGAACAGGGAAACCCGGACTGTGGAGAATGCAGGATCGTTATTGCCGAGGCTTAGCTGAGCCCATTGAGCGCCTGGAATGGTGGGGGCGAAACGGACAGTGAGGGTTTGCGAGGAACCGGCCCCGATCGAAAGCGGCCAGGTGGCCAATACCTGGAATTGAGGATTGTCGAGGCTCGCCGAATTCAGAATCAACGGGGCGCCGCCCCGGTTGGAGACGACCAACGACAGATCGGCCTGTTGTCCCAGGTTGACCGCGCCAAACTCCAGGTCGAGAGGGCTTACGTGGATTTCCGGCAGCGCATAACCCGAGGTCGGATCCGTGGTTCGATAGGGGCTCCAGTCGACGTATTCGCTGACTTTGTCTCCGAGTCCGCCAGGATTGGTCAGCCTCAAGCCATCTTTGTCGGCGTCATCTTTGGGCCCGTTGAGGTGGCCCCAATAGTTGTTTTCGGCGCTTAAGGCGGCGCTTGTGTCGAAGTGATTGATGCCATACCCGCCGTTCCCCTGGAATGTGCAGCTGGTGAGGATGGGCTTGGATCGGTTCCAGGATCGGAGGCCATCGCGGCTGTTATTGAGGAATCGGACTTGATCCAGGGGGGAGAACGAGTTGTTGATGAAAAGACCGTCATTCTGGCTGAATCGAATCGTGCTGGCCATGATGCGCGGCGAAGCGAGGGTCAAGATCACCGAACCATCCACCCCCTGGCCTCCATACTCGACAAGGCAATGGCTGAGGACGCTGACAGTGTCATCCGAGGAATCGCGGAACTCGATGCACCGCCATTGTCCCGGCTGCTTGGCCGCCTCGTCCGAGGTGTAATGGATCGGTTGGCTTTCTGTGCCTGCCGCTACCAGGGCCCCATCCACGACGAGGGCCGAGGTCGGATCCTCGAACAAGACCACGATGCCGGGCGCATTCGTGAGAATATGTCCGCGGCTCACGCCGATGTAATCGGTAATGAGATAGGGCAGGTTGTCTTTGGTCCAGGCGCCGGAACGCGACGTCCATCCTGGCAGGACACCAATAGCGTTCTGACCGTTGCCCGCGGCCGTGTTGTTCTGAAGAATGGGAAATGAGTGGACATCCATTGAAATGGCCAGGGCCGCATTGTTAACGAACTGGCATTGTTCGATTCGAGCCTGGGAACTCCATAGCGTCAAACCATGGGCTCGGCTGCCCCGGAAGAGACAATGACTGAAGGTGGGCGAGGCGGTTTCACAGCGAACCGTCTCGTTGGCCGCGCCGGGCGCTCCCCCCCCCGCTTCAATCACGCAGTGTTCCAGCCGGGTGTTGGCATCGACGCTGCTATCGCGAAATACAATCGCCAGCCATTGGCCGGGGGCCTTGGCTGGTTCGTCTGAGGTGAACAGGATGGGATTCTCCGCGGTGCCTTGCGCGGTGAGGGTGCCATCGATGGTGAGTGAAGATGTCACATTCCTGAACTGCAACCTCACCCCCGCTTCGATGGTTAAAGACCGGTCACGGCTCACCCCCACATAGTCCATAACGACGTAGGGCAGATTGTCGCGGGTCCAAATGCCGGATCGAGAGGTCCACCCCCCCTGAATCCCGATGGCATTCTGGCCGTTGTTGATGGCAGAATTGCCGGTCAAGCGGGGAAACGAATCGAGCGACATTCCCACAGCATAGAGGCCGTTGTCTTCGAACCGGCAGTTCTCGACCGTTGGATCTGACCGTGCCAAAATATTGAGGCCGTTGCCGCGGCTGAGGCGGACGAGGCAGTTGCGGATGGTTGGGGAGGCATATTCAGTTCGAATGTTCTCATTGGCAAATCCCGCGGCGCCCGCCGCTTCGATCGTGCAATGCTCCAGGAGCGTCTCGGCGTCCACGCTCGAATCGCGAAAGATAATGGCCTCCCATTGGCCCGGCTGTTTGTTAGTCTCATCGGAGGTAAACCGGATCGGCCGCATTTCGGTTCCCTTGGCGATGAGGATGCCGTCGACGACCAGGGCGATGTCGGGATTCTTGAACTCGAGCACGACCCCAGCCTCGATGGTCAAGGTCTGTCCCGGGCTCACATAGAGATCGGACGTGACCAGGTAAGGGCTTTCACTCAGCGTCAGTGTGCCGCTTTTGGCGCCACCGATCGATGTGGCGCCCGTCGCGGCGAGTGTCAAACCGAACAGCGCGCAAGCGAGAGCCTTTTTTGCGAATGCGGCGTCCAGGGGAGTCTTCAGGCACGCTCCGAAACCGGGGCGGATTCTGTTTGTATTCATTGGAAACCTTGATGGAAAAGTCGCGGGTTGTTATCGAAGGAACCGGGCCGGGAACACTCCTTGGGTGTGCGAGAGAGATCGCAATCCCTGGGCGGGTGGATTGGCGCCGAAACATTCATAGGCCGTCCATGCAGCTCCTGTTCCAGCACGGTCTTTCATAGCAGGATATTCCAGCCGAGTCAAAATCATACCGATGCCGCCTCCACGACATTCCGGTGATGGATCAACGCAAAATCCCCTCCCACAGCCACGCGGTCATCGAAAGGCAATAGATCCAAGACCTCGTTCATTCCGGGGGATGTGTCGTCGGATGCGCGTTCCATGCTGCCGGAGTCGAATGCCAGGTCCACACTGCCGTCGGTATTGAGCCGGGCGAGGTTCGTGCGAGCGATTCCGTTGATTTCTTTGAACTTGCCGCCAATCATCACTTGTCCGGATTCCAGGCAGGCAATGGCCTTCAGATACTCCAGTTCTCCCAGTCCGTTCCCCGGGCGGAAACTCAGATCCAACGAGCCTGGCTTTGGCCGGGCGGGCGGTTCCACCGTCAAGATATCGCTGCTCATTAAGGTAGGAGATCTGGTGAGCGGGCAGCGACAGGGATTGACTTCCCGGAATAACCGGGCCCGCATGCCCCCGCGGGGCGAGTTCCCAGGAGACACCCAGCTCGACTTGCGCGGTTGCCGCGTTGGCGATCGCCAGGGTCAAGTCCATGCCATAATATTGGGGTATGCTGGCTAAGAATGGCGACGCGTCATGGAGACCATTGTTAGCCACAAAGCCATCACCTGGAATTTGAGCTGGAACACCGCCCCTGAGAGGTTGGGCAGGGGGGTTGGACTGGCAAAAGACACAGCCATTCGCCCCGGCATGGTCACTGTAGACATCAAAAAATCCGTGGTGCCGATCGTGGTATCCACCTGAAAATTAGGATTGCCGCGGCGTGTTGAATTGCCTTGGATCGAGCGCGTGACGAAGCGTCATGGCATTCTGTTCGGAGTGGCGGCCTATGGATTATGGGGCGTTTTGCCGCTCTATTGGAAATGGCTGCAGGGGGTGCCGGCCTTGGAGATTCTGGCGCATCGCGTTGCCTGGTCCTTCCTTTTCCTGGGAGTCTTGCTGCTCGTGGGGGGAGGATTTTCGGGTTTGCGACATGCGATGGCGGACCGACGGGCCTGGTTGATCAATGCTTGCGCTGGATTATTGATCGGAATCAATTGGCTCACCTACATTTGGGGGGTTAACGCCAATCGGATTGTCGAGACCAGCCTTGGGTACTACATCAACCCGTTGGTCAGCGTCGTCCTCGGAGTGGTTTTTCTTCGAGAACGACTGCGGCCCCGCCAGTGGCTGGCTGTGGGGCTGGCGGCTATGGCGGTCGGGTACCTGACCCTCCGCCGAGGCGAGGTGCCGTGGGTTGCGGTTGTGCTGGCCAGCAGTTTTTCCGTATACGGATTAATGAAGAAACTGTCCCCGCTGAGCGCTCTCTATGGACTGATCGTTGAGACCGGTTTGCTGGTCGTGCCGGCCCTTGTTTATCTTGGGGCGCTCGGCCATTCCGGGGAGGGCGCATTTGGGGTTGCTCCGCCGGCTATCAGTGGGTTGCTGGGTTTCACAGGCGTCGTCACAGCCTTGCCTTTGTTATTGTTTGCGGCCGCCGCCCGGCGGGTGGCCCTGTCCACGCTCGGACTCCTTCAATATCTCTCTCCGACGTGCAGTTTGCTCATCGGAATTGGAGTGTACAGGGAATCCTTTGGACAGGATCGCTTAATTGCTTTTGCCCTGATTTGGATTGCCCTCGGGCTCTATGGATGGGAGAGCCGTTGCGCCCGGTCCAGGACCCCGGCCCCTTGACGAGGCGGAGCTGTCTCTCAGCCCTGCTTAACACCGGCCGGCTTTCGGTCGGCGTGCCCCTCCGAATCGGTGATACGGCCAGTTCTTAAAGCGCCTTGAGGTAAGCCCGGTATCGTCGCACAACCGTGCCTCCCAGCCGTTCCAGCCAACGATTGATGTGCGTATTATGTTCCAGCTGGAGGTGGCTATGGACTTCGGTCATCCCGGCTGCGTGCACCTCTTTGAGCAACGCCTCGGCAAACAAGGCGAACAATCCCTTGTTACGGTAGGCCTTTCGGATGCCCACGAGCAGGAATTGGAGCGTTCGGGAGCGGCGGCCAGCCCGGAGGATATGAAAGAACCCAAACGGAAAAAGACGGCCCCTGGCTTTCTGGAGGCCCTCGGTGAGATCAGGCATCACCACCGAGAAAGCGACCAATTCCCCCGAATTTTCAATCAGATGCACGAAGCGCGGATCCAGCAGGGGCAGGTATTTTTCCGCCAATCCGCGGAACTCGTCGGCCGTGGTCGGCGCGAAGCCATACAGGTCGTCATACGTTTCGTTCAGCAATTCGAGCACAGGGATGAGGTAAGGTTTCAGTTCGGCTTTGGTGCGGAAATTGTGGCAATGGAAGTTGGCCTTGTCGCGCAGCCGGCGACCCATGGCGACGATGGATGCCGGCAGTTCGCGGGGCACGGGCATGCGATAGCAGATCCAGTCGACCTCCTTGACATATCCCGCGGCTTCGAGGTAGCGAGGCAAGTAAGGACGGTTATAATGCGTGGCAATGGGGGAGCGTTCTTCAAAACCTTCCACTAACATGCCTTGAGGTTCCTGGTCGGAAAAGCCTCGCGGCCCGCAGACGCGGTCCATCCCTTGCGAACGGCCCCAGGTTTCCGCCTCGTGCAGGAGGGCCGTCACCGCTTCCGGATCGTCCGCGACATCCAGGAAAGTCCAGCGCGCCAGCTTTTCATGGCGATACTCGTTTGCCCGGCGATTGATCAACACCATCATCCGGCCCACGAGCGTTCCGTTGCGATTGGCCAGCAGCAACCGATAAGGATTCGCCGCCAGGTTGGGATTGCGCCGGGGATCGTAAAATTCTTTCTCTTGAAACCACAGGGGAGGAACCCAGTTCGGGTCATCCCGGTAGAGTTGAAAAGGCAGACGAAGGTAGCGTTTAAGATCGCCGGGGGATTCAACACCCCGAACCTGAATTGCCATAGTTTTGTTTTTCCCAATAAAGACGTTCACCGACTGCGATCACCCACATGATCGCCCCTCCGCCCGCGATGTCCCAGAGGTAATGCTGTTTCGTGGTGAGGGTCGAGAGGCTGATCGCAAGTGTCCACAGCCCGTAGATCCATGCAAGCCTCCGTCTCCGCAGCCGGAGCGCCCAGGCGGAGACTCCCGTCAGCGCGACATGCATGCTCGGAAAACAGTTGCCCGGAGTGTCCACCACCTGAATAAACCGCATGGGCGCGCCCAATAAACTCGAACCGGTTTCCGGATAGGACGGTCGCGGATAAACCGTCGGGTAAAACAGGAAGAATAATCCACAGCCAATGATCACCCCGAATGCCATCCGGGCAAACGCGTCAAAATGCGCCTTTTCCCGGAGGAGAACAACCACGGATAGGATCAGCACATAGTCCGAAGTGTATACCCAAAAAGTCCACGGGAGAAATGGGATCGAACGATCCAAAGACAGGAGGGGCAACTGCCGGGGTTCGAACCAGGGATGCAGGTTGGGATAAACGTAGAAAAAGCCATGGGCAACGGCATAGAGCGCCACGAGGATCAATTTGTATTTCCAGGTGCAAATCATCTGTCAAAAACCGCTATTTCTCCGTCAAATTCCAAATGCCATCCCAGGTGTCGCCGTTCGTGCCGGCCAGCTTTCCGCATCGGGCCGCGTAGGTGGCGCTGGGCGGATCTTCGGGATGACGTTCAAAATGGTTCAAGGCCTCCTGCCACTGGCCTGTTTGACAGAGTGTCAGACCGGTTTCGAAGTCCGTCACGAAGTCCGGCACGGGGTCTCCCTTGAAGCCCAGGATCTCGTAAACCCGCACCGGCTGCTGGCGTCCCACAACCCGGATCCGACCCAGTTCCCGCCCGAGAAACTCGCCGTTTGTCCGAGACCAGGTTGTCTCGGAAATCATCGTGTAGGTGCCAAAGGTCTTGTTCGCGCCCTCAAGCCGCGACGCGAGATTGGCCGCGTCGCCCAGGACCGTATAGTTGAATCGATCCCGCGATCCCATGTTGCCTACGGTGACATCGCCTGTGTTCATGCCGATCCGCGCCTGGATGATCACCCCGGTCTTCCTCTGGTAGACGGCCCGTCGCTCGGCCAGCATGCGATGGCAGCGCAACACCGCCCGAACCGCGCGCACGGCGTGATCCGATTGGTCCACCGGCGCGTTCCAGAAGGCCACGATGGCGTCTCCGATGTATTTGTCCAGGTAACCGCCCTCCTCCAGGATGATATCCGTCATGTCGGAGAGATAGTCATTCAAGAGGCCGGTGAGTGTTTCCGGGTCCAGTTTTTCCGAGAAGGAAGAAAACTTCTCGATATCCGAGAAAAACAAGGTCAGCTCGCGTTTTTCGCCGCCAAGTCGCAACCGAGCCGGATCGGCCAGGATTTGATCGATGACATCGGCGCCCAGGTAGTGTTTGAACGCCCGTTTCAGGAAGGCCCTCTGCCGGCCTTCGGTGGCATAGTTCAGCACCAACCCTCCGATCAGCGCCGCGGCGACTGCGCCTTCAATCACCACAATTGGCCACCACCATCCCATCGGATAAGCCGCAAATCCCGCGAGCACCGGCATCGGCAGAAGTCCAACGAAAACCAATACACTCTGCCAGACCTTCCGGCTGAAGGTGATGGTGGCTCCGCTCAATAAACCCAAAATCAGGGTGGCAATCACCACCGCGGCGGACGGACTGTCGCGCAGGAACTCCGATGTGAGCAGGTTATCCAGTGAAGTGGCATGGAACTCCACCCCCGGATACACGCGGTTAATCGGTGAAGGATGCGAATCCAGCAATCCAGGCGCGCTGAATCCGAAGAACACATAAGCGTCTTTGAAGACGCCGGGTTCCAGCCCCGGCTTTTCACCGGCCTGCAAGCGCAACTCGGATTGAATCACGGCGGCGGCGCTGTAACTTTCATGTGTGCCATTCCGGCCGCGGAATCGAAGGATTGCCCGGCCCTCATCGTCAATCGGCGCCCTGAGATTTCCGACCTCGAGCCAGCCGTTGTTCAGACGGAGGGCCGGGGATCGGCCGGCGACCTTCTCAGCCGCCAGATACGTGCCCAGGCCGAGCGACGGCACCACTTTCCCGTCAAAAATCCGAAATTGCTCCGCCCGCCGGAACAGGCCATCCGAGTCGGGCCGATCGCTTACGTTAGCCAGCAAGGCCGCGTTCGTCGCAATTTCCGGGATGGGGAACGTGGCGCGGGAGCGGACCACCTGCTGTGCGCGATGAGGCGTCAGCCACTGATCGAGGCCTTGGATCGGAGGGGCGATCGGGACAGGGTCGCCGGGCCATTGGGTGGTCGCCCCGGATGGCGAGCCGAGAAAAACGGCGCCGACAAAGTTGCTCGAACGGCGCACGGCATCGCCCAGCGCCGCGTCGTCGGCTGCCTCATACACGGAGGGTTCCGTGTAGAGCACATCGAAGGCGACAGCCTTGGCGCCGCCTCGCCTGCAGAAATCGAGGACCGCGCTATACACCGTCCGCGGCCAGGGCCATGCCCACCCGTTTTCCTTCTTGCCCCAGTCGAGACTTGCCTGGTCCAGCAGGACGATTTTGACCTGGGGGTGGGGAGGCAAACCCGGAGCAAACGTCCTGACACGCCAGCTCCAGGGCGTGTATTCGAGTCCGTCGAGAACGCCCCCAAGCCAAAGCGCCAATGCTCCAACGGCCGCCAGCAGCCCAATGAGGCCTCCCCGGATGGATCGCTGGATATGTGGCGTCATGAATCCTTCTGGACAGCGAAGGAGGGAGGGTCTGGCCTTGCGACCGCGCGCTGCCAGGGGTTGACATCAGCGCATGGTCCGGCCGATCGGTGCCTGGATCTGATCAATTGGCCTGGGTTTTAGATTCCACTCATGGCCTTCTCGAAGCGCTTCTGGCGCGCTTCCAAGACTGGAGGGGCGGGGGGCGTTCCGAGCAGTTTTTTCAGCTCGGCAATGCGCAGTTCCGGCGCGGGATGCGTTTTGGCGAAATCATGGCCGCCCGGCTGAAGCTTCGTCTGCATTTGTTCAAGCATGGCTATGAGAGCGGCGGGATTATACCCCAGTTTTTTCATGATTGTGACCGCTCCTTTGTCGGCCTCATATTCGGTGGTGCGGGAGTAGCCGTTATTCATCATGGTCGAGGTAATGTCGCCGATCGTGCCTTCGAAGGCCTTGGTGACCTCGGCGAGTTCGGCGCCGCCCAAGGTCTGGCCTGCGGTGGCTCCGAGGGTGGTCAAGGCCGAGGTCAGGCGGCCTCTTCGGATGGCCTTGAGTCCATGTTGATGATCCACATGGCTGACCTCATGCGCCAGGACGGCCACCAACTCGTCCTCGGTTTTGCAGCAGCGCACCATGCCCCGGGAGATCATCACCAGTCCCCCGGGCGCCGCAAAGGCGTTGATCTCGTCGGAGTCCATCAGAAGCATGTGATATCCGCCGAAGGTTTCCGGCTTGTTCGAGAACTGGGCGATGGTTTGTCCGAGGAGATTCAGATAGTTGTTGGCCTGCTGTTGATCGAAGGGTTTGTATGTATTGAGGACCGTGGCCGCCACCGATCGCCCGATGTAATATTCCTGTTCTGGCGTGATGTCCTGGAAGGTTTTCTCGATGGCCTGAGCGCTTCGATTGATGGACTCGGACTGCTCGGCGCTGACGATGCCGGTGGCCTGGCCGATCGAGGTGCCGACCTGAGTGACTGCGGCGCACCCCGCCCCCAGGGCCAGGGCCACGCTCGCGGCAACCGTTTTCGCCAGAAGAGACAAGGAAGAATCGGGGGTCTTCATGGTTTGCCTCCTTCATTCGGTTGGATGCCGCCCTCTTTAAGGAATTGCTGAATCGCCTCCGGGGTGACTTTGATCTGTTCCATCTTGTCCACCCAGCTGAAATCGATGTTCTGGTTCTTGGATTTAAAATCCGCCTCGACCTGGGCGTTAAAGCCTTTGCCCGCATGCGCGACTTCTTCGCCTGACACGCCGGCGTCCGCGGTTTCACCTCCCGCTTTCATGACGATCTTTTTCTTGCTGAGGGCTGAGTTATGGATCCAGCCTGTTTGCCCTCCGGACAAGGTCACCTTGGACCAGTCGCCCTGTTGTTCGAGCACCGGCAAACGGTCCCCGTAACTGACCGGCGCGATCAATTGTCCAAGGAAAGAAGGTGTCGCGCGCACCTGCCCGTTTTTCACCTGCACACTCATCGCGGCCGGTCCCGCCGCGAGGGCCGCCGCCGCAATGGCGATCCAGCCCACAGTTAACCAACGTTTGTCTGGTCGTTTCATGGATAATCCCGCATGAGGTTTTGATTCCTGCCCGGCTGACGCCCGGAGGAACGTGGGGTTAGTAACGCAGGAACGGTCAAAATATTCAACGAAAACGTTTGCCCCCTGCTAGGAGCCGGTTGCAGGCCGCTGGGGTTGCTGGTATTAAAGGCCCATGACAACACTGGCTGTCTGGACCCTGATGCGGGAAGGCGCCACCCTGGACTTGGCCGCGGCCACGACCCGGGTTGGCTTGCTCCTGGTCGTTTATCTCCTCTTCACCCTGGTCCAGCGGTTCCTGATGCGTCATCCCGTGTTGCGCAGCGTTGGCCTGCAGTTGAATTTGCTGGCACTGACCTTGTTGATCCTGTTGTTGCTCCGGCCGCTGTTCGATCAAATGAACGTCCACGTTCGGAGTGCGGTTCAAGCGATGGCCGTTTTTCTTGCGGTTTCGGTGGGTCTCAAACTGCTGGATGTCCTGGTTTTCGAGCAGCTCCCGCGGTGGCGAAACAGGCCCCAGGTGCCGCTGGTGGTGCGCGACATCGGGCGCCTGGGGCTTTCGGTGGTGGCGTTGGTGTTGATTGTGCGCGGCTTTTTCCCAGGGGTGAACCTCAACGTTTTGGCGGTCTCCTCGCTGGTGGTGGGCTACATTGTCGGCAACGCCACGCAGGACACGTTGGGCAACCTGTTTTCCGGACTGGCCCTGAATACGGAACGGCCCTTCCAGATCGGCGATTGGGTGAGCGTGAGCGGGCATACAGGCATCGTGGTCGATACCACCTGGCGCGCCACCCGGCTCCGAACGCGGGGCAACGACTACATCGTGATTCCCAATTCGGCCATTGCCAAGGAATCGATCATTAATTACTCGCGTCCCACGCGCAGTCATGGTTGTTATCTCTCGATCGGAGTCAGTTACAATACTCCCCCGAATAAAGCCCGATCCGCCATCCTTCAGGTGCTCCGGGAGGCTCCGGAGGTGTGTCGGGAGCCCGCTCCGTCCGTGTATCTGACCGGTTACGGCGATTTTGCCATCAATTTCACCATCAAGTTTTTCATCGACGACTATGCCCGTGTCAACCAGATCGAGAGCAACGTGATGGATCGCCTTTGGTACGCCTTCAAGCGCGAAGGAATTACCATCCCGTTCCCGATCCAGGAGGAACTCCAAAGAAACGCAACCGCCGAAGACGAAGCCCGGCGTGTCGCCGAACAGGAGCATGCGCAGGCCTTGCTGGCCGGGGTGGATCTCTTTCATTCTCTGTCTCCCGAGGAGATTAAACGACTGGTGAGCCGGACCAAGTTGGAACTGTTTGCCGCCGGAGAACGGCTGTGCCGGCAGGGCGAACCCGGCGATTCGTTTTACATCATACGCTCGGGGCGAGTGGCCGTGTCGATCGACGATGCCTCGGGCCACCCGGTCATCGTTGCTCACCTGGGCGAGGGCGGGTTTTTCGGGGAAATGTCCTTGTTGACCGGCGAACCCCGTTCGGGAACCGTGAGTGCGGAGACCGATGTCGAGGTGGTTTGCGTGTCGAAACAGGATTTTGCGGGGTTGCTGCAAGCCAATGCCGATCTGGCTGGGAAATTGGCGGCCGTTCTCGAAAAAAGAGCCGCCGAACGACGGAGCCGCCTCACGACCTCCGCCCCTAACGAAAGCGCTCCCCCCACACGCTCTGTCCTGGCTGCCCGGATCCGCCGGTTTTTCGGCCTGGGTTAACCCGAAAGGGGAAGGACAGTATCCCAGCCCGTTCCCCCTGGGCTTTCTGCCCACACGCAGTCTCAGGCGGAAATGGAGTTAGAGAAATGCTCGATCCACTCGCGCCACAACCGGCTGAATCCACTGGCGAAATCCCGGGGCTGGGCCGTGATCCACCGCGTGACATGCGCCGGATCAAACCAATCGCCACGCTCGATTTCGTCGGGTTTCAACTCAAACGGTCCCTCGCCCTCGCAGCGGTAGATCCAGATGAACTCCTGGTCCGTGTCGATGCAGGCGTCAATTTTGAAAAGCCGTTGCAGCCCTCGAGGCGGAGACCACCCCAATTCCTCCAGCAACTCACGCCGGGCCGCGGTGTCGTAGTCTTCCCCCGCATCCACGTGGCCCGATGCCGAGGAATCCCAAGCACCCGGGAAACGGTCCTTGAGCATGGATCTCTTCTGCAAGAAAACCTGGCCGGCCCGATTGAAAACCAAAATATGAACAGCCCGGTGGTTGAGGCCGAGTTCATGGACTTCGCGGCGGGTCTTTTGCCCCACCACCTCGTCTCGGTCGTTGACGACATCGAAGACTTCGTCTTGTGAGGATGCAGGGATAGGGTTCATGGGGAGTCTGGATGATTCACTGGTCGCGCTTTGGGACCCTGAACCTCGGAGGGACATGCCCTGCGAGTCCCATGTTTTCCTTGTTGGGGCCTCGTGTAACTCGGCCCTCCGAAATCCACGATTCATGGAAACTGGAGTCCACCCATGGAGCAAACGGCTCAGTTTTATAAACTGTTCCAAGGAAACAGATTCCGCTCGAGCAAGAGGAGAAATACCCGCCCGCGCGGAAGCCTCATTCACGACTTGCTCCGGCCAGTCGGCCCGCAGCAGTTTGAGCATTTTTTTGCGTCGTTGCGAGAAACTGCGTTTGACCACCTTCTTGAACTGCGGGAGTTCCTCGGGGGTTAGCAACGGGGGATCGCGCCGGAGCAGGCGTATGCAGCCGGAATCGATATCGGGCTGCGGAAAGAAACAGCCCGACGGGATTTTGAAGAAATGATCGGGCTGATAAATACCCTGAATCAACAGGGAGAGTATGCCGTAATCCTTCGTGCCCGGGCTTGCGCGCAGCCGTTGAATCACTTCCCACTGCAGAGTGACCACCAACATGCGGGGCGGTTTCGGCGCTTCGGCCAGGGCGACCAGAATGGGAGATCCGACCGAATACGGCAGATTGGAAACGACTTTCCAGTCGTTCCAGTTGCGGGACTCCGATTCGAGGTATTCCAGAGCGTCGCCGTGCAACAAGTCAAAACCGGGGCGGTTTTCCAGACGAGTCCGCAAAACCTCACATAATCGTCGATCCTTTTCAATGGCGGTGACTCGGCCGGCGCGTTGCAGCAGCAGTTCGGTGAGTGGCCCCAGCCCGGGGCCAATCTCCATCACCGAGTCCTCCGGGGTGAGTTCGGCCGCCTCCACGATGCGACATAACTGATTGTGATCATGCAGAAAATTCTGCCCCAAGGATTTGGTCAATTGGAGGTGTTCTTCCGCCAGGATGGCTCTGATTTCAGATAAGGTCACAGCAAAGATCCGAATCCACGATTTCTTTCAACACGACCAGTGTCCTGCGCAGTTGCGCCTTTGAAATCGTCAGCGGCGGCGTAAAACCCAGTACTTCGCTCTGTTCCCCTTCAGGCAATACAAGGTAACCACGCCCCAGCATTTTTTGAACAATGGCCAGGACGACTGCCGTGGCCGGGCGGTTGTCGCGCCGCCGCAATTCCCAACCCACCATCAGCCCCAGCCCGCGGGCCATACCCCGACAGCCAGCTGGCACTTCGAGCTTCTCCAGTTCGGACAGAAACCAGGCGCCCAGCTTTGCGCTTTGGGCGACCAGATCACGCCGGCGGATTTCCTCGATCTGCGCCAAAGCCATCGCGCATCCCACCGGATGTCCCAGAAACGTGCTGGTATGAATGGCCTCGCCCTCGGACACAGGCCATGCGGCATCCATGAGGTCCGCCCGGCCCACACAGGCCGACAAGGGAAATCCTCCCGTCAGGGCCTTGCCCAGACAAATCAGGTCCGGAATGGTGTTGGTGTGTTCACAGGCGAACCATCGGCCGGTGCGGCCAAATCCCGTGTAGACTTCGTCCACAATCAAAAGGGCGGCGTCATGATCGCACCACTCCCGCAATCGTGGTAGAAATTCGGGCGGCGGCACGCGAATTCCTCCCCGTCCCTGAACCGGTTCGACCAGGATGGCGCCCACGGTTCCGCGTCGCAGCCGCTGCCGCAAAGCCTTCTCAACCCGCGACAGATCATCCGTCGAGGCCGGGAACGGGATAAAATCGGCAAATGCCTTGAGCTGGGAGAGAAACGGCGCGCGAAAAAACTCGCGGTGCGTGGCATTCAGAGCCCCGTAGCCCAGTCCATGATAGGCCCCGGTGAAGGCAAGAATGCGCGATTTGCCGGTGGCCAGGCGGGCCGTTTTGAGGGCGGCTTCCACCGCTTCGAATCCCGAGTTGCAGAAGAGAGTTTTACCGTGTTCCGACGAAGCCGGACTTTTGCGCCCGGATTTGTGCCAGCGCTCGAAGGTGATCCGGCTTAACTCACGGGCCAAGCGGGCCTTTAACCCGTGCGGATGCACGTCGCCCATCGCATGCGCCAACTTTAACATTTGATCCCGGCCGGCACGGACGACCCGGGGATTGGCATGGCCCGCGGCCGCCACGCCAAACGCGGCCGTCAAATCCATATAAGAACGGCCGTCGGCATCCTGGACGGTTACCCCCCGGGCGCGTTCCCACACGACAGGCCACGAACCACCGGCCGCGATCTGCGTGGTGTTGCGGCATTCGTAACGCTTCAGGAGCTCAAGGACCCGGCGGGTCGCCGATCCCGGCTGCCTGGCTTTCCCATCGCAATAACCTGACGTCGTCATCGGTTCCTGTAAGGCATTCCTCTACACGCCCCGAGTCTCCACCGGCCAGATCAGTTTGTGGATTTGGGCTTGGAATCGGGCGGGTACCGCGTCGCGAATCATTTGTTCGGCCAATTGTTGGCGCGTCAGACACTCGCCTGGCCCCGGCCCCGGTTTCAGCTGCCCGGCCCCGTGAATCGCCGATGAAGGCGAGGCCCAGGAGTAAAGCACCGGACAGATCCGCGCCAGGGCGTGCTGTTCCAGCACCTTTCCGGCCCATTCGTAATCCTCCCGAGTGGCAATCACAAACTTCACTTCGTCCGTTGCTCGAAGCGCGTCAAGATTCGACCAAAGATTGCGCGACATTTCTCCGCTGCTGGGACACTTCAAATCCATAATCCGGTGAACGCGCCCATCCACTGAACGAATATCATGCGCTCCGCTGGTCTCCAGCAACACCGTGTATCCCATGTCGCACAGCAGACTCATCAAAGTCAGAGCGCCCGCCTGCAGCAACGGTTCGCCTCCGGTCAGTTCCACCAAGGGCAGTTTCGTGAGCCGCAATCGAAACGGCGCCGCAAGCTGCCGGACCTGGGATAACACCTGCCCCACGGAACGGCGTTTGCCTTCATGAAAGGCGTATGCCGTGTCGCAATAGGAACAACGCAGATCACACCCCGTTAATCGAACAAACACGCACGGTGACCCCGCCCACGTGCTCTCGCCTTGAACGCTCAGAAAAATCTCGTTGACGACCAATGAATCCGCCATGCCGCCCTTATGATCGTAGATTCCGGCCGGAACGACCAGCACAAGTTGCGTGCGTTGTCTGCGGCGCGCTCCGTTCACGCACGGCTGAGCCATCTACCCAAGACACCAGCCCGGTCTTCCCCCTTCCTTGCGCCTGGCACAAACGCTTCGAGGATTGTCGAATACCGGCATTCTCCGTGGATTTCACTCTCAGTTGCGGAGAGACTGGGGGCGGGAGGCTTTCAACGGCAATCGTATCCGGGCATAACTGATGGTGTTGGCGGCGCCCGCCTGCTGGCCCAGCAGATCCAGCACCTCCGAAGGGGATGAGCCCGCTCGCGTTGTGGCCGTGTAGAACTCAGTGAACGGCCGTTTCAAGGGAACAGTCACGCTCGCGCCGGATTGTCCGTCCGGCAATAATTCCATCAAACGATTCTCCGACAGCGCCCGCCCGTCCGCATTCCGGCCACTCACATAATAGAATAGCCACAAACGATGGTCTGGAGTGACGTGAAATCGCCCGCGTCCCGGGATGGCTTGGGCGCCTCCCTCCTCGGCCAGCAGAAGAGGCCTGCGATTCTGGATTGTGCCTTCGCGCAGCACGGCGTAATGCAGCGCATGACTCTGTCGAACCTCCGGAAAGAATTTCTGGCGTAAACGTTCATCCACCGCCCGTTCCGTCCATATCAGATGGACCCGCCCATCGGGCGCCACCCACATGTCTCCGGGCGTGATCCAGCCGCATGTCTGCTCCCGGCTGGCAATCTCAATCCAATCATGAAAACGGCCCGTCCGAATGTCCGATGACCAGCTGTAGAAGAGCCGCCGAAAATCGTAGTCCCATTCCTGGCCCGTCAGCTTTTTCTTGAAGGCGCGCCATTCGGGATTCGGTTCCATAATATCGCTCACGCCGCAAAAGTGCACAGCGCGGTTTCGCAGCGCCACGTTTGGATAACAAACCCGAATGGGTTGGGGCTGCGCATAGCTCGATCCCCAAGGCCACTTGAGCTGTCCCGACACCGTTCCGGCCTGGTCCCCCAGAAAAATCCACTCCGCATGCGTGTAACCGATGTTCTGAAACAAAATCAGTTCCGATCTCGAACCATCGGCCGCAAAACTTCGATACGAGTGCTCGGAAAATTTTGGCGATCCTGTCCACGCCAGCCGCAGCGCCTTCGAAGGGGATTCCACACGATGGGCCGAGAACTCGAGAACCTCGGGGCGCGCCGGCCCGCCCCCGCGATCCGCCACCGGTTCCAGGGCCGAATTTGCCGAGAGAAACAACCGGCCATCATCGAAAACCGCCAGCGGACAAGGCTCGCGAGTCCGGCCCTGCAGATCTGCCCCAAGCTGTTGCCAGCCACCCGCGCCCCGGCGCCAGAGTGTCCATCGGCAATTGTTCAACGGCTGAAACTGAGGCAGCATTTCCAAGCCGCTCGCAAACACGTCGGCGCCCCGCCGCACCAGGCAGGTTGAACCGTGACACCACATCGGTCCCGCCCCATTGTCCGCAGGCCTGTAATGATAGACCTCCTCCTCGAGCTCGACGACCGGCTTCGACCATACATCCCCAGCGGTAGATCCCATCTCAGAGGCGGCGTTCGTCCCGAGTTCCGAAGCCACTCTGGCTTCCGATTTCATGGCAGTCAGTATTCCGACCACAGCCGCCACGACCAATCCGAATCCCAACCGTTGCATAGGCACAGCTTCGTTGCTCGGTCCCGGATTGCCAACCCTTTTCTCCCAGCGCCCCGTTCGTTATCTCCAGCGATACAATAAAGGGCCTGGCCCTTAGTACCCAAATGGCGCTTAAATCAGGCCCAAGATACAATAACGATACAATAAGATTCCGCTGAAAAACCCTGGCGTGGCATGATACTCGCCAAGGGGTGATGGTCATTTACTTTTTCTGTTTGGTTTT
>JAKLHY010000081.1 GCA_022709905.1 Verrucomicrobiota bacterium
GCCGATACGGGGGGTAAGGTTGGGCGGCTTGATGGCGCTGAGGGATCTCAGGGTAAAGGCGGTGACGTGAAACGTGAGACGTGATGTGGGATCTTCAACGCAAGGCAATTTTCAGCTCGTCTCCGGCACGGAGAGTAAGCTCGTGTTCGAGCAGGATCTCGATGCGGCTGTCATGGGATGAAAGGCTGGCCCGGATGGATTGATCGCCGATGCTGACGGTGACTTGACCGGGTTTCAGGCTTTCTGCGGTGGAAAGAGCGAGTTTTTTCAGCCGCAGTTGACCCCAGCGGAGGCTGAGTACAACCGTCTGGCTTTCTGGATTCGCTTTTTGTAGGAAAGTCCCCCAGCCTTCGGCGGCAACAAATGGAGCGCGGAAGTCGGAGGGTGTGAGTCGAGGGCTGAAGCCGAGGTATCCGTTAGGACTGTGGCATTCGAACCCGCAGGCGGCCAGAAAAGTGCCAAAGCTGGACATGGCCCGCGCATAATGATCGGAGCACTCGATTTCGTTATAGGGATTGCGTCGAGCGGCATGGTGCCGATCGTGGAGGACGCGTGTAATGATGAGAGCTTTTTCAACCAGGCCTTCCCACATCATATGGGCGGCCAATTGATGTTCCTGGCCGGTCCAGACCTCGTTGAAGTAGAAAGCGAAACCGCCTTTCCCATTGGAGGCGGCAGCGCCGCCCTGGGGGAAGGTGGTCATGACGACGCCACCTTCGCCGGGCATGGCGTACCAGCGTCCACCCTTGATCGCGGGCTGCATGGCATCGCGATAGCCGCCCGCATCGAGGGTGAAGTTGTATTTCCAAATGGCCTCGAGGGCGGAGAGGGCTTGGGGGACAGGGACGATGCGGGGAAGTCCGACCTGCAAAGCCCAAGCTTGGCCCATGAGTTGATCGATATGGCAGCCTTTGTTGGTGTTCGTGCCTTCGGGATGGTTGGGATCGGGTTTATGAAAGAAATATTCGCCGTTGTAAAGGGTTTTGATAAGCAAGTCGCTGCCGCGTTCCGCCAGGGTTCGACAGCGTGCGGCGAAGGCGGCATCGTTCATTTCGGTGGCCATGGCTTCACCGGCGCGCAGGGCGGCGATGTATAAAGAACTGATCCAGGCCATGGGGCCCCACCAGGAGGCGTCGAGAGTGTTGTATTGTTCTCCCTCGAGCAGCCCATTTTCGTCCCGGTCACAACCGATGAGGAACTCGATCGATTTCCGAATGCGGGGCCAGCATTGGTTCAGGTATTGGGATGTGGGGGAGGTGAGGTGTTCGCGCCAGGCGCGGAGGATGACGCCGCACTGGCCGTCGTGGGCGACGTGCCGGGCGAATTCGCCACGGTAATCGATGGCGCCGTTTTCGTGCCAGGCGGTGCCGAAGTCGGTCCGTTGGCGGAGGTCGCGTTCGAGTTCGGGGAAGACGCGCGCCACGGCTTGGGCGTAATTCCACACATGCTGGCAGGTGCCCTGGCAGCAGAGGACGCCCTCGAAGGCATAAAAACGGCCGGTATTGAACAGGTAACAGGTGTTGGTGGCGAGGGTGCAAATCGGGATGAAGGTGCGGTCGAGGAACCAATAAGGAAGGGTGGCATCATACCAGGTCCGGTTCCAGAGGCGGGTATCCTCCGTCAATCGCGCGAAATTCTTGACGATATAGCTCGCGACCGCCCGGGCAGTGGCAAAGCGATTCACATAGGAACGGCGCAGACGGTTAAAATCAATCAATCCAGACAATTGAGAACTCATCAGGCGCGGGAAATGCCATGTCACGACAAAAACGGCTTTGGCTTGAGCCCCCGCGGCGAGGATCATGCGCTGGCTGAGACCGCCAATCAGTCGTTGGTTGAACGGCTGGGCGGTTTCGTCGGCGACGGAGAGGTTCGTTCTGGCGAAGATTGAGGTTGCCGGATCTCCGGCGAGGTTGGTTTGGGCGAAGACCTCTTTATCGTCGGCGAGCAAGGCCAATCCCATGGTGCCGAAGTCATCCTGTTCGGTGAGGGGTTGGCGGTTGGCGGGTTGATCGCTGAACACGATTTGGTCGACGTTGATGTGGCCCCAGCCGCCGGTGGCTTGGTCAACGATTTCGAGCTGAGCCTGGCGTCCCTGTAAGTCGTCGACATTCCAGGTGGTGGCGCGCAATTGTTCGAGGTTCTGACCGGTGGCCGTCCGGACCACGCGGCCGTCCACCAGGAGATTGAAGCAGGTCTGACTGGTTTGGTTGCCGCCGCCGATGAGGAAGGTTATGAACCGGCGTTCGATCGGAAAGACGGGTGAAATCAGCCGGCCTTGGGTGACATCGCCTCGCAGGAACGTATTGACCAGCCGTTGTCCCTGGAAACCGGTGACGGACTGTTGATTGGGCAGAGTTCCGGAGGCGGGTTCGCGACCGAACGCCTCGCCTTGGACTGTCCATTTGCCGTAGCCATTTTCGAAGTCTTCGAAGAGGATGTCAGGCCGGCGGGCGGGCGGATTGTTTTCGGGGAGGGCTTCGGCGCTGCATTCAAGGAAGGTCAAGCGATCCTCGTGGTGGATGCGGTTCCGGCGTCGACCCAAGGACGATTGAGCGCTGTTGAGGCACACCCCATTTTCGAGCCAACCGCCGATTTCGACTTCGACGGCATGCGGGCTGGTGTTGCGGAGGGTGTAGCGCAAAATCGTGGCAGGAAGAGAGGAGTCGGGCACATTCAACGGAATGAACGGCGAAAAAGCCTCCAGGCAGACTGTGACAGGCAAGGTATTGTCGATGTAATCCACCCAAGCCATTGGGTATTGGCCGCGGAATGTAATGTCCTTTGGATTGAATCCGCGCGCATCCAGTGGGCGTGTTTGGGATTGGCCATTGGCGGTAATTTTGATGGCAAAACCCTGTTCGATGGGAGACTCGGCCCGGGGCGGGCGGGCGTAATTGGGGCCGCTGGAGGAGGTGAACTTATCGGCCTGCGGGAGATTGAAGATGTCCCAATGCCAGAGCCTGCCATCACCGCCCAGGTAAAGCTGGCCGGTGGTGATTCCTCCTATGGGCATGCCGATGGTCTCGAGGTCGGATCCGCGGTAAACGGTGGGTTCACCGCGGCAGTAAAGCGATTGGACCCAGGCCGGATCGAGTTTCTTGTCGGCGGGAATCAATCGATGGAATTCCTCGGGATCGAAGGGACCGGCGATGGCGGGAAACCGGCCCAGCGCCAGCCCAACGGTCGCGAGGCTGGAGGACACGATGAAATCGCGCCGCGGGAGGCTGCCGGAACAAGAGCATGGGGTTGGTTTACAGGAGCGGGGATCCGGAGATGAGTTCATAGGCTTTGGGATGGAATGGGACGGTGCGATTCATGCCGGGTGCGGATGGGGTTTGGACCGGTTGCCAAAATACTTTCCGAATTTCCTTTAGCCATCAACCTAATTGTAAAGGAGCGGTTGTTGGCGCCAATCCTTGTTCCGATCGTGACCCATTTCACTCACGCGAGGGCGGCGTTCCCGGAGGCGGAGGGATTCGAGGCCCAGGGCATGACCTTGTGAAGCGGGATTTTTGCCGACACATTGCAGGCGCAGCTTATACGATCCTGGATCGGGCCAGAAATCGAGCAGGTGGTATTCCTGGGCGCCGATTTTGGGGCTGTAGAAATCCAGGACATCGCCCAATTTGGCGCCGTTGAGGTAGGCCTGATACTGGCCGAAATCGTAGGACTTGGTTGCGTTCAAGAGGAGGCGGAGCGGTTCTTTCTTTTCCACGTTAAAGGGCAATTCCAGCCAGGCATTCTCATGTTGGGATGGCTGGTAAAGGAGTTGGGGACCGTCGTAGAGTTCGAGCTGTTGTGTCCGGGCGCTGCCCTCGGTGTGAGAGGATGATCCGGCAAAATCTCGGGCGTATACGATGGTGCGTTCGATGTTGGGAAGACGGCGATCGCGGGCATGGGGCGCTCGTGCGGCAAAGGTCGGGGCGCCGGTCTGATACCAGAAAGCGACACTGGCATAATCATCTTCGCGCTCGTTCCAGCTGGTGGCTTTGTTGTCGGGATTCTCATCGGGCGAGATCCAGCCGAAGTGCTCGAGGGTAACCTTGATGCCGGTGTTGAAGACGATGGGATCCTGGATATGCCAGCGGTAAGCGCTGGTATGGCCGCCGACAATCCCCCACTGATCAAAGCAGGGAACCCCGAAGAACGGAGTGCTGGTGGTTTTCAATCCCCAGGCGGAGAGAAAATAGTCTTCGGTGCCGGTGCCCCAAATCGAGGCGTTGGATTCGCCGTCGATATAGATTTTTTCATCGCCTTCGCCGAACCAGGAGGGGCTGCGAGTGCGCACGGCGAGGACGGTGCCCACGTAGTGTCCTTTGCCCTGGGTATCGAGAATCACATAATCCTGGCCTTTTTGGACAGGGTATTCCTGGTGATATTGGGCGTAGAAATAGGGGGTGTCTTTGGGAAGGCTTTTTTTCTGGATCCAGTCAATATTGTAATAAAGCAGGTTGATGACTTTGTCGCTTTGATTTTCGATCTCGATGCGGGCGGATTTTCGAAAGGGCATGTGCCAATAACAGTTGTAGGAGTCGGCATCCTCGACTACGACGGGCAGGCTGACGACTTCGCTGCGTCGCCCGAAACAATTGGCAAAGAAATCGCCGACCGGGGCTTCGACGGCGGGCCGTTTGTTGCCGTCCCAGAACATGCGGAGCAGCATTTCCTGGTGGTTGGCCGAGCCTTGTTTAGCCCAGTCCTGAGGTTCGGGGCCGAGGAATGTCATCCAGATATGGGTGATGACGCCGGGCCCTTTCGCGTCGAGCAGCACGTGCGTCTGGCCTGGTTGGACGCGAAAGTTGTCGAAGTTGCTGGCCTCCTCGCGGTCGCCGCGAGGCTGGGCCTGGGGATTGAGCTTGAGGCCGGCATCGCCTCTTCGGACTTCGCCGATGCGCATGGTGGATGTGCTGCGCATGGATCGGCCCTCCTGGGGTTGGGCGAGGTCTCCGAGGGTGGCGGCACTGGGATGATGGCTCGATAGCAGGCCTGCGGCAAACAGACAGGAAATGATTCGCTGGATTCGATTCATGGCGATTTTGAGGTAGGATTCACTGCAGGTAACAAGCGGATTAATCATGGCGCGAATTGGAGCAGGCTAAGGCAAGACCTGGCCGCCGGTGGCGACGTTGTCCTTGGTAAACAGCCGGGATCCGAGAACGATCTCCTTGGGAACGGATTCGCCCTTGAGGATTTTTAGGGCGGTTTGGATGGCCTCGGCGCCGCCGGTGGGATATTGCAGTGTGGCGCTGAGGATGCCCTGGCTGACATAGGCGACGCCCTCTTGCGGGAGGGCATCGATGCCGACAAAGAGCATGTTCTTCTCGCGTCCCGCCGCTTTGGCGGCCAGGTAAGCTCCATGGGCGCCGGGATCGTTGTGGGCGTAGACGAGGTCAATCTGGTTGAAGCGGGAGAGGGCGGATTCCATTTCCTTGCGGGCGTCCGGCTCCAACCATTTCATATCGGCTTCGAAGATCACCTCGATGGCCGAGCCGGCGATGCCTTCGCGGAAACCGGTATGGCGATCCTGTCCCGGGGTGGAGGTCATGAGGCCTTTGAGTTCGACCACCGTGCCTTTGCCGCCGAGTTTCTGTTTGATCCATTCGCCGGCCGCCCGGCCGATCTTTTTGTTGTCGGCGCCGATGAAACAGGTGTAGCGATCGCCGATCAGACGGCGATCCAGGACGATCACCGGAATGCCGGCGTTCATGGCCTTGGCCACGGGCTCAGTGAGCGGCTGGGCTTCTTTGGGGCTGATGATCAACAAATCGACGCCGGCGCTGACAAATTCTTCGACATGCGCGCGTTGTTTGAGGGTATCGTTTTGGGCATCCTTGAAAACAACCGTCAAGCCGGGCTGTGGATCGGCCGCTTTCCTGATGTCCTCATTCATCTGCACGCGCCACGGTTCGCCCAGGTTGCACTGGCTCATGCCGATGGTGAAAGTCGATTTGAGTGAGCGTTCGGGGGGAGACGCGGTTTGCGGGGTGGACGTGGACTGGCCACAACCGGCCAGCAAGAGAGAGAAGGCGGCCGCGAGGCTGAATCGAATCAGTGTTGAATAACCAATTTTCATAGGGAATGAACGGGATCGGGTTGGGGTTTAGGAACGACGTTTGCGTTGCGCGAGAACGGCCATCACAATGATGGCCCCGGTCAGCATCAGACGACTGGCTTCGGGCACCGCGTTGATGCTGAGGATTTTTTCCAGGTAACCAATGGTTAGGACTCCGAGAAGGGTTAAGCCGATGCCGCCGCGGCCTCCAGTGAGGGGCGTGCCGCCAATCACCACCATGGCGATGGCGGTTAATTCGTAGCCGCCGCCCGCCTCGGGATCGCCCTGTTGTTCCTGCGCGGCTTGGCACAGACCGGCAACGGCGGCCAGCAGGCCGCTGGCCGCATAGGCAGACAGTTTGGAGAAATTCACCGGAACTCCCGAAAGCCGCGCGGCCTCCTCGTTTCCGCCGATGGCGTAGAGATGACGTCCCCACCGATGGCGCGCGAGCACAATCCAAGTCGCCAGCGCGCAAACGACAAAGATGACAGTCACCACCGAAAGGTTGCCTTCCAGGATGCGGCTGTCGATGAAGCGGAATAGGGCCGGCACGTCCACGTAGCGGTAAGTGCCGTCGACATTCTTGACGGCGGTGGAGACTTTCATGCCGCCGGAGATTGTTTTGGCGAGGCCGCGGGCGAAGACCATGAGAGCCAGAGTGGCAATGAACGGCTGGATGCGCCACCAGGAGGCCAGGCATCCAGAGGCCGATCCACAGGCCGCCCCCAGACAGAGGCAAATCGGGACGCACAGCCAGGGAGACCATCCCCAATGAATGCTCATCAGCGAAAAAGCGACGGCGACCAGGGCGAGCACGCTGCCGACGGCGAGATCAATACCGCCGCCGATGATGACGAGTGTCATGCCGCAGGCGAGCAAGCCGAAGACCGACGACTGCCGGAGGGCGTCCCGGTGGGTGCCCAGTTTGAAGAAAGCGCCATCGGCGTTGAAAATGCAACCGATCAGCACGACGAGCAAAAGGGCAAAGAGAGCGCGGCTGGCCGGATTGGCCCATAGCCGCCCGGCGTTCAGCCGTGAATATGTTTTGGGTTCGCTCATAAACCGGATTGGATCTTCCCCATCGCGGCCTCGAGGATGCGCTCAGGGGTGGCCTGGGAACGGGTGAATTCGCCCGTCAACCTGCCCCGGTGCAAGACGAGGATGCGATCGCTTAAGGCCAGTAGCTCCGGCAATTCGGAGGTGATCAAGAGGATGCCGATGCCCCGAGAAGTCAGCTCATCCAACAATTGGTAGATTTCGCGTTTGGCGCCCACGTCGATGCCTCGGGTTGGCTCGTCCAGCATCAAGACTTGGGGTTCGGTGAGCAGCCATTTAGCGAGGGCGACTTTTTGTTGGTTCCCACCGGAGAGGGCGCCGACCTCGAGGTGGAGCGAGGCGGCCCTCAGATTCAGGCTCCGACCGAGAGATTGGGTCAACGCCTCTTCGCGGCCCGGACGCCGCCAGGCGCCCGGCGAGAGCCGAGGAAGGGCTGCCAGAGTGCAATTGGCAATAATGGACAGGGGCAGCACCAGGCCGGTGGCTTTGCGGTCATTGGTCAGGAGGGCGATTCCCTGCCGAATCGCGGTGCGGGGATTTCGGATCCGAAGCGGACCATCATTCAGAAAGACCTGGCCCTGGACGCGCCGGTTCGAACCTCCAAACAAAGCCAGGAACAACTCGGATGTGCCGGAACCCTGGAGGCCGGCCAGCCCCAGGATTTCCCCCGCATGAAGCTCGAGCGTGATGGAGTCGACAATGGGACGGCGGCCGGTTTCATCGAGCACCGAGAAGCGGTCGAGGCGGAGCTGGGTGCGTCCGGGCCGGGCCGATCGATCCGGAAACTGGTGGTCCTGGTCGCGGCCGACCATCCAGCTGACCAGCTTGTCGGGGGGTACATCCGAGGCCGGTGCCGTGCCGATATGGCGACCGTCCCGTAGCACGGTGATCCGATCGGCGATCCGCGCGATTTCCTCCATTTTGTGGGTGATGTAAATGATGCCACAACCGTCGGTTTTCAGTTGTTGGATCAGGCCAAAGAGCTTCTCCACTTCGGGCGCGTTCAGGGAGCTCGTTGGTTCGTCCATGACGATGACCGTGCTTTCGTGGGCCAAGGCCTTGGCGATTTCGACCAGTTGCTGCTGAGCGACCGGCAAGTCTTCCACCCGTTGGTCAACATCCAGATCGATCCCCAGCCGATCCAGCAGGCGCTTGGATTGGGCGCGTTGCTCCCGGTCATCCACGAATCCAGCCCGGACAAGGTTTCGTCCCAGAAAAATATTGTCGGCGACCGACAGGGAAGGGATCAGGGAGAGCTCCTGGAAGATGACCGCCACCCCGAGGGAATTGGCTTCGAGGGGCGAACGCGGGCGCGCAGCCCGTCCGTCGATTTCGAGTTCGCCGTCAAAATCGGTGTGTACACCGCCGAGGATTTTGATCAAAGTGCTCTTGCCGGCTCCGTTTTCACCGGCCAGGACCAGAACTTCTCGGGGGAAGACCTCCAAACTGACATCGTGCAGCACGGAGACGTTGCCGAACCGTTTTCCGATGCCGGTCATGCGCACCAGGGGAACGGTTGGAGGCGGGGAGGTCATAGGCGATTATTCGACGAACTCGAGATACCCAAACCGCCCGGGATGATGGAACGATCCTTGAAGGGTGGGATTCCAGGCCAGGAACGCCTGGTGGGCGCGATCGCAACGATACAGATTCAAAAGCCATCGCGTGCCTGCGGACGGGGGCTGATCGTTCAGAGCCTTGAGGGGAATCCGCATTTCACAGCTCCAGACACGAGACTTTGGATCAATTCGGACTCTGGATTCAAAGCCGCTGTTCCATCCGAAGTCCCTGGCGGGGAGGCCGGGGAGCATCAGATCCAGCCGTTCATTGGTGGGCGCAACCTCGAATTCAGCATAATGACGGGGCTGATCCGGTCGCGTGCCAATGAAGGCCTCGACGACATCCCGGTCCCATAGACTGGTTCCTGGGCGGTTGGTGTCGTAGCGCTCGTGGGTTTGGGGAGACTCGAACACAGTGAGTCTCGTATAGGGGCAAACAAAGGATAGGTAGAGATGATGGGGGGACCACAGCATTCGCACGGTGGTGGACAGGGAAGGACGCGCGGTGGCATCGGCGGACTGCCGTTCGAGGCGCAGGAGAGTGGCGGTCTTCCAGAGAGGATGGCTGACGGCGCCGTCCAAGGGAAAGTCGCTGCTAATGCGGCGGGCGCGCGCGACGGGGGCAGGCAGAGATCGGGCCAGCAGTTTTGAGGCGTTGTCGAAATAGATCTTGCGCAGAACCGGTGCGGGCAGGCCGATCCCACTAATTGTCCAGTTGCCCTGGATGGGCGTCATGTGGCTCCAATGTTTGTCCCAGGTTTCGAGCCATCGCCATTCTTTCGCAAAGAAAACCTCGGCATCGGCGTCCGAAGGAGGCGGTTCGTTGCCGCTTGAACCGAGAATCAGACGGTCGTAAACCTGAAAGTCGGATCCAAAAAGAATGCGATCCTGGTGTTTGACAAAAAGGCGATGGACGTTGCGGGGATTGTGGCGTCCGAGTTCGGGGATTCGAGCGGCCAGATCGGCCATCATGTTGGGGCGGCGCGACAGGGCTTTGTCAACCCAGTCGAGTTCCTCGGCGTTATTGGCGAAGTGCACGCAAACGAAGAGAGTCCGGGGGTGTCGGGCAATGACTCGATCCAGCGCCTCGAGGAGATCCTTCCAGGATGGAAATTTTTGGGAATCCCCAAACCACCAGCCAGGATGGTCTCGAAGTTCGTTCCAGCGCTCATTTTGTTCGTTGTAAGGAAGCCAGAAGGCCTTGGGATCCGCGACGTGGATGGATACCGGAAGGCCCAGCTCGCCACAACGCTCCCAAACAGGATCCAGCTTCGGATCGTCGACGGCAATCAAACGGCCCTCTCGATCGCGAAGCGACAGGCCCAGGCGTTTGTATTCCTTGAGGCCGGCGGCGCCAAGCCGATAGGCCTCCTCGACCTGACGGACCGCCTGAGCGGAGAAATCGGGATCATTCCAGTTCCGGTAATCCAGACTGAAATAATGCACGAAACGGCCCGGAAACATGTCGTCGGCTTGTTGCTTGTTTCGCTCGAACTCGGAGGGCTTGTCATTGGAGGGACGAGTGACTACACCGCCACTGAGATTGACCGATATGCCGATGCCCGAGGCGTCCATGATTCGAATAGCGCGGGCCAAATGTTCGGGCTGGCAATCGATATGTTGGTGCAGGTCGATGATCCGTTTTTCGAGCCGCCACTGGTTCGATTCGCGCTGGACAGCGGCGACATCCTTCGACAATCCGGCGGTCAGGGATATCCCTTGGCCGGCAAACAGGACTATACACAATAATCGGTTCATAACGGCCGGATGAATCGCCAAGCAGCCTGCCCGAATTGCATCCCAAAATCCAGAACTGAAACGTGATTGCACCGGCCACTCGAGGCGGACAGGGAATCCACGTTCGTCCATGCCATCGGGTTGGATCGAGCCGAACAGACTTTTCAGGAAGCTCGTAACCGGTCCAACCTATCGGTTATCCACGGGCTAATTGGACATCTGGATTTGACAACCGTGCTGGCGGAGGAACGCCTTCAGCTCAGGGATCGAGACGATCCCGAAATGGAACACCGAAGCCGCGAGAAGCACCGTGGCTCCGGCCTCGGCCGCCTGGAGGAAGTGCTCCAAAGTTCCAGCGCCGCCTGAAGCGACCAGTTCGGCGGATGTGGCTTTGGCCATTAGACGGATCAGGGGCAGATCGAAACCAGTTCGCGCGCCGTCGGTCGCCTTGCTCGTGGGCAGGATACACCGCACTCCGTAGCCATCGACCTCCTTGGCCCATTCCACCGCGTCTTTGCCCGTGGCGGTTCGGCCTCCATCGATATAGACTTCGTAGCCGGATGGCAGGGACGGATTGCGATCGACATCAATGGCCACCGTGACCTTGGAGGGGCCCAATTCCCTGACCATTTCCGCAATCACTTGCGGATGACGAAACGCGGCGCTGCTGGTGGAGATCTTGCCAGCCCCGGCCGCGAGAACGGCGCTTGCGGAGGCCAAGTCTTTGATGCCTCCACCGACGGTGAACGGGATCGTGGTGACCTCGGCAACGCGTTTGACGACTTCTAGCAAGGTGGGCCGATTTTCCACAGTGGCCGTGATATCCAACATGGCCAGTTCATCGGCCCCCGCCTCGCAATAGGCCCGGGCACAAGCGACAGGATCGCCGGCGTCCTGAATGTTGACGAAATGCACGCCTTTGACGACACGTCCATTTTGCATGTCCAAACAGGGCATGATGCGGATTGCACTCGGATTGCTCATAATAATCTTGTGACGCAAATCTCCAAAGCCAGACTTGCCCAGGCCGTTTCCCTGGCCATGTCGATGGGCCAATCCGGCTCGGAGAAACTGGGTTATTCGTTGCGCTACTATGAGTTGGAACAGAAGGAAGTCAAGCTGGGACGATCCCTTTCGTGGCTCTGATTCAGGGAGAATCCGATGGGCGGCCCGGAGGGAAGTCATTCCGAAGCGATGGAATTTCCTGTAACCCGCCAGGGTCCGGGTGGGTATTGAACAGACAGGCAGGCGGCTGGGAGGCTGAATCCATCGCTGCCGAAGGTTCAGGGATTTGATGATCCAAAGAATATTTCCGCCAAGGGAAGTGTAACATGAAAACGCGAATGAATTGTTGGACAAGGTTCACTCTGGTGATCGCGCTGACGGGCCTGACGGCTTGGGCGCAAAACACCCCGGTGCTGGTTTCCCACGGATTGCCCTCAGGACCCGCCCAGCAGGTTCTTCCTGCGGGGGCCTTGCTTCACTTGCAGGTTAACAATCTTTTCAAAACTGTGACCCAGGTGGAGCAAATCCTGCGGAGTCTTGTGCCGATGAAAGCCGCTCCTCCGGATCTCCAAGGCCTGCTTCAGCAGGAGCATCCCCTCCTCACCCTGCTGGGCATGCAGATCGTCCAGCAACCCTTGACCCTCGAGAAATGCGAGGAGGCCTTTGGGCTCAAGGCGGGGGACGTGGCGAGCCTGACCTTGTATCCTGGAGATCCGCGCCGCCTCTGGATCTTGAGCATCCCGATGGCGCGCCCACAGCCCCTGGGCGAATGGATGCTCCGCCTGACCAAGGCCAAATCCATGGAGCCAGTCCAGGTTGGCGAGGCCAAGGCGATGCGGCTCGCGCTGGAACCGTCCTCACCGATTTCCGAACTTTACGTGGTTTGCTCGGAAAATATGGCTTATGTCTGCGGCGATCGTTCGCTGGTGCTGTCGCTTCATGGATCCCCGACTTCGCAGCGATTGGCACAAGATGCCTTTGTTCAGCGAGCCGTGGCCCGCATGACCGACTTCGATCTCAGCTTGCTGTTCAATCCCGCCCTCATGAAGACCCTGATTCTTCCGGTGCAGCAACTGCAGCCTCTGCTGGGCCCTGTGATCCAAATGCAGCGAAAAAACCTCCTGGACAAAATCCCCGCCGAAGCCCGGTCGCGAATGGAAATGCAGCTGCGACGCGATCTCGGGGTCAAGAACCTCGAGGAACTGGCGGATTACGCCGAGATCATCCTACTGGCGACGGCCGAACAGCTCATCGATGGATTGGCCCAAGGGATTATCTCCTTTGAAGGCATTAGCGGTGGGATCAAGTTGGACGCTCCTTTCAAGCAGGTGTCTTGTTTTGTGTATTCCCGTCAGATTCAACCGGATAAGTCGACCAAACCCCTGCCTTTGGCGGAGGTCAAGCGGGCCATGACCTGGCTGGGGCCCGGGCACGGGTACTTCAGCGCGACCGGCCAGCAACCGCCCGCAAAGGCGCCAACGGGTTTTGCCTCCTGGCTCGATCGGGTGAAAAAGCAGTTGGCCGCCAAGGGCCTTGAGTCCCGGTTCCTCGTGAACCTGGAACAAATGGTCCGTCAGCAGGTTGTCGTCAACCCGATCGAGAGTCGGACACCTTGGACACTGACTGCCTCGGCAAGACTCAGCCCCGCGCTGGCGATCAAGGATTTTTCGAGTCTTGAAGCCTACTGGCACGCTCTGGTGCAGAAATCAGCCTTTCCAGGGGCCAAACCGGTTGTCCTGCTTCCGGCCAGAAATTTCGATCTGCTGGCTTCCTGGTGCGAAGAGGAAACCCAGGCGCTGAACCGGAACACTCAACTCGAGCGTGAATTCCAGGAGAATACCTTCCATAACCAAAGCTGGCTGCAAAAACAGAGCCGGTTCCGCCAGGACAACCTGGAGGGAGGTTTGCGCCGGTTCATTCTTGAGAACGGCTACTCGACACGGAGCGGACTGTTCGGCTACGACCAGCATGAATTCATCAATCGGCGCTCGCTTGTGGCGCGGCAACTGGACGATTACCTCATCTATCATCATGGAGTGGGTCCCGCAACCTGGCTGGCCTCGTTCACCCCACAAAAAGAAGCGCGCTTGGCCCCCGCCATCGAGCGATTACTCAGCCGGCTGCCCGAGGGTGCTCAATCCTTCACAATCCAAAGGGTTTTGGATCAGTTGCCTGGCTGGGTAAACGACCTTCGAGATCTCGAACAGCTCGCTCGCGCGGACCTGGATAAATACCTTCAACAGGCCCAAGAACTCATCTCGACCAACATGAGCGAAACCGACGCGGCAAAAGCCCTCGGAAAACTCAACATGCCTCCAACCCTGTTTTCCATCAACCGCGACGCGGTTTCCGGCCAACTCTATGGCCTGTTGCCCGGGTTCATCAGCTATCCAAGGCCCCCCGTGGTGCCGGTTCTCCAGAATCTGCTGTCTCGTTTTGCCGCTCGAGCTCCCGAGGTGGGCGGCAGCTTGTCCTACACTCGCGTCCAACCCGAACTCAAAGAATGGACGCACATCCAAAGCCTCGAGGGCCTCAGCTGCCTGATCACCAACCTGGGCAATACGCTGGTCGAGGACTATTTAAGCACGCCCGAAAAACAGCGGGAATTGCAGCGAACATTCGTCGCCGAGAAAGACGGGCAGGCGGGCCGATTCGATGAAATCCTGGTGAAGAACCCGCAGTGGGAATTTCTCCCGACGCCTCCCAGAAAAACCCCCGTCCGCTTGAAGGGGGCGATTCCTCCGCGAGATCCATCGGCGGATCGTTGTTTGATCGATCTCACCCCGTATTACCATTCCCAGCTTGATCGCCCGTGGCAGGAGGGAGGCATGGCCAACAACAGCCTCGCCCACCTGCCCAAAGGACTCCAGGAGTTCGGCGGTGTGCAGTTCGATGTCCGCGGAGTCATCCAACTCTCGGGCCGTGCCGCCCAAGAACAACTCAGGGTCCAATTCCCGAGGGAGGTCAAAGACATTAAGATCGGCCAAAAGGCCGGCACTCTCCACGTCCTGCATGCCACCGCATGGCCGGAAAAAGACGGGGCTGTGGTTGGCTCGTTCCTGGTGCATTACGCCAATGGCGAACAACGCGAAATCCCGATTGTCTATGGACGCGATGTGCGCGATTGGTGGACGCAGTCCAATGAGTCGGAGTCCCCTGAGCTTAAGGTCGCCTGGACTGGTCAGAACTCCGCCACCGGCGACAACCGCCCCCCGATCCGGCTGTTTAAAACCCAATGGCAGAATCCCCTGGCCGACACCGAAATCGACCGCCTCGATTACCGGTCGGCCATGAGCGAGTCGGCTCCATTCCTCATTGCCATCACCCTGGAGTAATCCAGCGTGACAGGGGATCAACTCCGCAGAGGCCGATTCGATTACGGTGAAACCGGCAGGCTTCACCCGGTCAAAATGTACTAAGGGCCAGGTCTATTGACTGCAAATCATCTTGCGCATTGATTCGATTTTCATCCGTTCCTCCAGGATCCTATCGATTTCGCGGTCTTGCAAAACTCCAAGGTTCTGAGCATGATTTTTGCGTGATCTCACCGGCGAACAAAGCACTGTGAAGCGGAGCGCCTCGCCGTTGAAGCTATTCCAGACATATTGAACCGAAAACCCTTGAGCAATCAAAACTGCGTTATGAACCATCCGATATCCTCCGATACAGCCCTTACAACACGGCGTGGTTTTCTCAAAACCTCGGCCACGATCGCCGGCGTGGCGGCCTTGGGGCCGTTTGCAATGAGTCCAAACACCCGGGCGGCTTCCGGGGAAGCCATTCGGATCGGCCTGACCGGATGCGGCGGACGTGGCACCTGGATTGCCGAGTTGTTCAAGAAACACGACGGTTATCAAGTGGTCGCAGTCCATGATTTCTTCCAGGACAAAGCCGACAATGCCGGAACGAAACTGGGCGTGCCTGAAAACCGGCGTTACTCGGGTTTGGACGGATATCTCAAAATGCTCGAATCCGGCCTGGATGCGGTGGCCATCGAAAGCCCCCCCTATTTCCATCCAGAACAGGCTGCCCAAGCGGTCGAAGCCGGCAAGCACGTCTACCTCGCCAAACCGATCGCCGTCGATGTCCCCGGCTGCACAACGATTGCCGAGAGCGGCAAGAAGGCCACATCGAAGAAGCAGGTTTTTCTGGCCGATTTTCAAACCCGGGCGATGCCGGCCTATCAGGAAGTGGTCAAACGCGTGCATGCGGGCGAAATTGGCGCCATCAAGACCGCCGAAGCCGCCTATCAGTGCAGCCTGTATTTTGCCCAGATGGACGCTGACTTCCGCAAAAGCAAGCGCGACGCAACCGCCCGCCTCCGGGCCTGGGCAATCGACCGCGTGCTCTCCGGTGACATCATCACCGAACAAAACATCCATGCCCTGGACGTGGCCACCTGGTTCCTGAACGCCGAGCCCATCAAGGCCGTCGGGACTGGCGGACGCGCTCGCGATTTCCTGGGCGATTGCTGGGACCACTTCGCCCTCGTCTATACATTCCCACAGGACGTAATCCTCACGTTCAGCTCGAAACAGTTCGGCTTCGAATATGACGATATCATGTGCCGCGTTTACGGGGTTTCGGGGACGGCCGACACGCACTACGGCGGCAAGGTGTGGATTCGCAGCAAGGACGACGCCTTCACGGGCGACACCGGGCCCATCTACGCCGAGGGCGCCACCCGCAACATCGCCGCGTTCCATGAGGCCATCACCAAGGCGGACTTCAGCAATCCGACTGTGGCGCCCAGCGTGCGCAGCAATCTCACCACCATCCTGGGACGAACGGCGGCTTACAAGAAATCCGAAGTGACCTGGGCCGATATGATGAGAATCAACGAGAAGTGGGAATTCGACACGAAGAGTTTAGCTAAAAATTCCTGAAGCCACGTCGCCTTAGCCACCAAAGTCGCCTGGCGGACTATGAGGCGTTTCCTCCGCAAGGAATGCCAGGATGTATAGCGCGTCGTTGCCCAGGGACAGCGGATCGAGTATGAATCGGAGCCATGCCACCGAGTCACTCTCCATTTTGGTTGCCCCTGCTCATGATGGGATCGAACCTTCTGTTCGCTGCCAACGCTTCGGCCAACCTGAAAACCGCGATCGAGCCTCACGATCCCGAGCCTCGCCACGGACTGAACTACACCAATCCCGCAACCGTCTGGGACGAGGCATTTCCATTGGGTAATGGTCTGATGGGCGCGCTGGTGTGGGGCGAGGGCCATCCGTTTAAGATCTCACTGGATCGCACCGACCTCTGGGACTTGCGACCTGTTCCCGAGTATCATTCGCCTGAATACCGGTTTGAGACGATGCGCGCCTGGCATCAACAGGGACGGCACAAAGACCTCGTGAGGCTCTACGAGGATCCCTACAACCGGCCGGCGCCGACGAAGATTCCTGCGGGCAGGATTGCCCTTCATTTTCCGCAAGGTACCAGCTTTGAGCGCGCCAGCCTGTCTCTATCCAATGCGCTTGCGGAAGTCCGTTTCAACGATGAATCCCAGATACAGGTTTTTGTCCACGCCCGCGAACCGATCGGCTTTATCCGAGTGAATCGGTCGGATCCCAGAAATAGGGGATCCGCTCTCTCGGTTTCTGAGATGGTGCGCGCTCAATTGGAACCACCCCCTTTTGGCGGGCGCGTCAATGAGGCGGCCAGCGGCGGCATTACCGCGGGAGACCTGGCCCAACTCGGGTACCCCGCTCCCCTGGTGACCTCGGGCAGCGATTGGCAGGCCTACACTCAAACCGGGGCGGAAGGCTTTGCCTTTGCGGTTTTCCTGGGATGGCGGGAATGCAACGGCCAGTGGATAGCTGTCTGGTCCATTGCGACCAATCGAGAAGATCCGAATCCCTTGCGTCTGGCCCGCCAACGTGTGGAACGCGCCCTGCGTCGAGGTTTTGATTCCTCGTTCGCCATGCATGCGGACTGGTGGCGCCATTATTGGCGGGCCTCATCCGTCACGGTGCCCAACCCGGTGATCGAACGCCAATGGTTCCTGGAACAATATAAGTTCGGTGCGGCCAGCCGGCGCGGATCTCCCCCCATAACTCTCCAAGGTCCCTGGACTGCGGACAACGGCCAATTGCCTCCCTGGAAAGGCGATTATCATCACGACCTGAACACCCAGCTTTCCTACTGGCCCTGTTACTCTGGAAACCACCTCGAGGAAGGATTGAGTTACCTCGATTGGCTGTGGAACACACGGGAGGCATGCCGCGAATGGACCCGCCAGTTTTTCGAGTTGCCTGGCTTGAACGTTCCGATGACAGCGGATCTCAATAACCGCCAAATCGGCGGGTGGCGTCAGTATACACACTCGGCCACCACCGCCGCCTGGCTGGCCCAACATTTTTATCTCCACTGGAAATACAGCGCGGATCGCAGATTCCTCAGAACCCGGGCCTACCCGTACTTGCGTGAAGCCTGCGTTTTTCTTGAGGCGATTAGTACGAACCGGGATTCGGCCGGCAAGCGGACCCTTCCCTTGAGCGCCTCGCCCGAGATCAATGATAATCGTCCCGAGGCCTGGTTCGAAAACCTGACCAATTATGATTTGGCCCTCATGCGCTGGCTTTTCGGCGCCGCCACCGAGATGGCGGATGTCCTGAATCACGGGGACGACGCCCGGCGTTGGCGCGCCGTGCTCTCTGAGTTGCCCGAGTTTAGCCGCGCTCCAGATGGCGCGTTGTTGGTGGCAAAACATTATCCCTTGAAAGAATCGCATCGCCATTTTTCGCACCTCATGGCCCTGCATCCGCTCGGCTTGATCGATTGGCAACAAGGCCCCGACGCGCAACAAACCATCCAAGCATCGCTGGCCGACCTGGACCGGCTGGGAACCGACTGGTGGTGCGGATACAGCTTTGCCTGGCTCGGAAATCTCGCCGCACGGGCCTATGACGGATCCAAAGCCGCGCGCGCGCTCGAGACTTTTGCGAGCGCTTTCACCCTGCGAAACAGCTTTCACTGCAATGGCGATCAATCCGGGAAAGGCCTGTCGAAATTCACCTATCGTCCCTTCACCCTGGAGGGCAACTTCGCCATGGCGGCCGGACTCCAGGAGATGCTCCTCCAAAGCCACCGGGGTTACATCGAAGTCTTTCCCGCCATACCTGTAACTTGGACGAATGCGATGTTCACCACCTTGCGCGCCGAAGGCGCCTTCCTGATTTCCGCTGTCCGACGGAATGGCAAGGTTCAACAGGTCACGATCAAATCCGAAAAAGGCGGCCTGTGCCGGCTGCGTTCGCCCTTTAGCGGCAAGATCCTGAGCCTGCCTCTGCGACGCGGACAAACCATCACCCTCATGGCGGACCCCCCCCGAAACTAACGATGGCCCAGCCGCGACAAAATAAAACGTAGCTGCGTCATATTTTGTCGCGAGCAGTATCCGATGTGTCCCGGGGTGCTTTCGCTGCCGAGCGGGCGCAAGCGAGCCCGTCTAGAAACATGGTATGAGTCGGTGGCGCAGATCCTTGAGTGCCTGCCGTGGAGTGCCGGCGTGTGCCGGCGTTGGGCGCGGCTGGTTTCCGAGTTAAGGCGGGAAGGACTTGCCAAGGCGGTCCTCGATGCGGTTGAGAAAGGAAGGTTCACAACAGCGGCAAGTCGGCCTCGGTTATCCTGTTGGTGTCGCCGTCACGAGATTGTGCCAACTCGTCCAGCGCACGCAAAAAATCTTCGGCATCATTGTCGTTGCCTGCCTGCTGCCAGAGTTGAAGCACTCGCCTCGCACTGGCACGTCGTGCCTCTGTCGTGAAGTCTGCAAGCCGCCACGCCATCTCCAGTTCGCGAATCTGATGAATCGCCCCATGAAAACTGTAATGCGGTGAATGGCGCAAAAGAGCAGGGACAGAATAACAACAAGCACGACGACCGCGTAGGCGAACAATCGGAGTGCCAGGTTCGCCGCCTTCATAGGCTGCATCGATCAGGCTCTAATACCGCGCCACAATCGAATAGCGTTTCGCCTTGGGGCTTGAGATCCGGATCCATTCTTTTGAAGGATCGAAGTCAGTCCAATCGTTGCTATCCACTCGCACGGATTTTATCGGTTTTTTCTCCGGATGTCGCAGGCGTATCAGGAGACTCGCCGGAGGCTGGCGTGACGGAAGGTCGAGGGTTGCCGAGATTTCTCCCGTGCCGACGCGGCTCGTGATCGTCAGGTTGATTGGGCCGTAGTAGGTCGGTGCGCGTTCGACATAAATACTTTTCCCGTCTGCCAACCAGGCACGTGGGATGGCTTGCCCAATGAAAAGCGTGTTGTCACCTTGGAGTTCATTCACGAGCATGTTGCGGTAGAGTTCAAACCAGGCGCCATCCGTGCTGGGCGGCATGAAATATTGGCCCCACGCCCAACGGTGTTCGAGCGGGGTGAGCTGATGATGCGAGAAAGCGCAGGCCATCATGCTGTAGAAGGCGCGGATAGCGGCTTCGGGCATATCGCGGCGGAGGTAAACCGTGGCCTGCTGGTTGTAGACGGGTTCATTGGCCATGCCCCATTGGTTGAGGAACAGGTTGTCTTCGTGGTCATGCAGCATGGCGGTGGCAAGCCAGCCCCTCGGATCAATTGCGTTGAGCCGCGCCATGTGGAGGGGGCCGCAATCGACGTCGGTGGGGTACCATTCATGGAGCATCCGGCCCGGGGTCAAAGCATCACAAGGGACGTAATTCATCCAGGTGCCGTCGGCGAGTTGGACGACGGGAGCCTTCACGCTCCCACGCGCAAAGGCATTGGTCACGTCCGCGCGCATTTTCCTCGCCACGGCAAGAACTTCCGCGGCGCGAGGATGTCCGAAGACCTCCAGTGCCCGGCCAAAAAGATCCAGTCCTGCGACGAAGTAACCATTTGGAAAACCCCAGGCCCGTTTGGCATGAGTGAGGTCATTGAGAGGCGCCACAATCAGGCCGGGCGCTGCCGCATTTTGCTGGCTGTGGGAGATTTCCCGCAGGCACCAATCGAGGGCCTTGAGCGAGGGCGGCATCAAGCGCTCGAAGGAGTCGCGATCGCCCGAGAGCAAGTAATTTTGGGCGATGGAATAGAGCATTCCCGGGGAATAAACCCCCCATTCCGCATAACCGCTGACGCGCCCGTCGGGCTTCTGCTGGCTGCGATACATCGCCGTGAACTCCTCCTCGGCAACCGTGAAATACCCACGCAATCCGTGAATCATGTAATCCACATACACGGCTTGGTTGATGGGCCAGTCCGCATTCAATTGGCCATAGGCAAAGTTGGAATAAGGCAGGTCGATGCGATTGGCATCTCGAAACCGGGGCAGCATCAGCACGTGCCAGAGGTTCGCGCGGAAAAGGTTGTTGACCGCTTGCTCGGGCGCCTCGAAGCGCGCGCCTCGGGCCAGCCAGTCTTCCCAGTATTGAATCTTGCTTTTCCGGGCCCGAACAAAATCGAGCGCGGCGAGTTGAGGATGTCTGTTCGTCGGCACGACAGGGGAAGCAAGCTTGAACACGACTTCACGGTTTTCACCCGAAGCCAGTTCTCCCGCGATTTCGATTTCAATGCGGGGATTCTTGGGGTCCGCGATGGGATCGCGCGCTTTCAAGCTTAAGCCCGGGCTTGGTTCGATCATCAGCCAAGCCGCCTCCGTTTCGCGATCTGCAATATAAGACCGGCCACTCGACGGACGCAGGACAGGATGACAATTGGTGTTTTCCGTGGTCAGCCCGAAGCCAATACTCAAAGGGCCGGGCGCACCCGACAGTCGAATTCTTGTGAAGAAAACACTGGGAATCTCGCCACGCTTGTCGGGAGCAGGATCTTCCAAGGAGGCTGCGAACTGCTCGATTTCACAGCGTTGGCCGTTGCGCTCGAGGACGGTTACGATGACCGGTAATCCGTGTTCGATGCGTTGTCCCATCCATTGGCAGCCCGGCCAGAGGAGGTCGAATCGGAACTTATGCGGGGAGGCATGATCGGGCCGGACGTTCGCCCACCGATCCACGCTGAACTTGTAGAGTGAACCATGCCGCGCAACGGTGCCGGTGAGATGACCCTTGGCTCCAAGCCAGGATGTCTCCTGGCCATGATGAGGCCGGGAGGGATTGCCAAAGTCCGCCCAGGTATTCGTCCACTTCTCGAGGGTCGCTTCGGGTTCGTGCGCGACGCGGTCGAGGACACGCTGACCTTTAAGCGAGGCGAAATGCGTGGCAAAATCCACGGGGACATCGCCCAGGGTGAGGAACAGGTCGTGTTCAGGCAGCCACATGGCTTTGTGATGGGCGAGTTGTTCCAAGCCGAACGAGAAGCCCTGACGGCCGTCTTCGGAGGTCATCACGGTGAGTATGGGCGCACCGGGTTTCAGGGCGGGATCCTCTTTCAGCCTGGCCACCTGGTCCGGTGTGCCGTTATCAAGCAGGAATTGCCAGATCGAGTGCGGCTTGCGAGGTGGACTTGATGGCATTGGCCAGGAGATGTCCAGTGTCACGGTGTCCACATCACCGTTGCCGGCACGGGTATCGACGACACCGTTTCGAAGCATGTCACCAGGCTCGAAATCCTCGGGGCTGATGCGGTTCACCGAAACATTATTAGTCCCGAAAGCGATACGAAAAGGCCGTCTGGAATCAGAACGATGACCCCACGACAACCGTCCTTTCAGCCGTTGGATCGGTTGCAGGTCAGCTGGCGCCAGTGGAGAGGGCTGGGGGATTGGATTGTTGGCGGGGGCTTCGTTGTCGGCCCGAGGGGAGATTGGAGTGAGGGCGGCCATCAAAACCAGAGCCAGGAGTGTCGAGGCAAAAACCGGGCGTTTCATAGAACAGCCTTTCGTTATTGGGGTGGCATCCATCAATGATGGAGCCTGAGGATTCCGCGGCTTGAAAAGGCGGCCTGGACTGAAGTGGGTGTGAGTATCGTCAATCATGGGATTGGCCTTGGGGCTGGAGCCGTAACGGCCGCCTGTGAATCCGCCGCGGCAGGGAGTGGCACGACTTGCCAGCCCTCGGTTCCAAGGCGGATATCGCGTTCCACGAACTCCCAAAGGACCATCTTTTTGCGCGCCAGGAGATGGGGCCGGCGGTGGAGCTCCTGGCGCACGAGAGTGGACGCCCCTCCATCGTTGACGATTGAAGCGAGAGGCTGTCCGAGCTCGCGGGCGAGATGGGCCAGGAATCCCGCTGACTGCGGTTCGTCCTGTTCGTAGATTCTAAGGAAGCTGTCGCCCAGGACCAGGATTTCCGCATCCGGACTGTCGTGGTACGTCTGTTGGGTGTCCTGCCGGATGATTTGGCCGCAAAGAACGAGTTCGGGCTGGATCGCGGGTTCGATCTGGGGAAGCTGCAACATTCGGATGAGGTCGCCCAGTCGCCGGACGGGAATCGTTTTTTCTGTGTAGAGGAGATCTCCGCGGCGAATCCAGCCCGAGCTCAGCATGGCGTTGGCCGCTGTTCTGGCGGCGAGTTCGACTCCCGCTGGTGACCAGTGGCTGTCTTGGGCAAGGTAAAGAGGCGTCCCTGGGCTTGTTGAGGCGTGGTGTTTGGCGGCTCGGAAGGCTTCGAACAAATCCACCACAGCCACGCCGGCTTTTTGGAGGTCCTCCATCAGACGGCTTGTGGAAGGGGCGATGACGGCATCCAGATGTTTGGCCCGGCGAGTCAGCATTTCGGGGTAAACGCTCTCCTTGTTGGGCGCAATCATGACGAGCAATTGGATGTTTCGTGTCGCCAGCTCATTGTGGAAAGCAACGATGGCTGAGAGGGGATCGTCGGGGGAACCTGCGGGAGACGGTGGAATCGGGCGGTCCGTCATATAACGAACCCCGGGCCTGTAAAACATCCAGCCATTGGGGCCGACGATGGCTTTGTCGCCCGCCTGCCGCAACAGGCGGAATTGCGCCTGCTGCATGACGGGGCGCAGTTGTTTCGCAACCCAGCTCGCCTCCTCCATCTCCCGTTCATAGGCCCGCAGATTCTTTGCGGTGACTTTCTGCTGGAAGACCGCCAAGGCTTGGATCGATTCGCCGCGGGCAAGATCGATCACCGTCTGGAGAATGGCCGGAGCGGCAATGATGACAACGAAACTCACGACCAGGACGATCTCTTTGCGGGTGGCATTTGTCATGAGGGTTTCATGGCTAATTATCGCTGGCTATCTGGCCTGCTCACGACCCTTGAACCGGGTAGGGCCGTACAGTCGGGCCCGCCGTTCCTCCCTCGGCGCCTCAGGTGGCTGCCTTCAACCCCAGTTTCCGGATTCATGGGAAGATCCAGGATACCCATGCCATTCTTTAATCCAGGTTTGTCCAGACTGCCCAGTAAAGGGGGCCGGTGTTTTGACCAAAATACTTGTTGACGATGCCGCCCATGAAGAAGTCGTCGATGGGCACATCGAGCGCCATCCGGTGCGTCTGTCCGGCGCGGAATTGATCCAGATTGCCGCCGATGCCCTTGACTCGCTTGTCCGCCGCGGCACCCCTGGATTTCCAGGGGTTGTAATGTCCAACATACAGAATGTTTGAAACGATCGATCCACGATGGACCTTGAGGACCTCATATTTCAGGATGGTCGCGTAGTCATAGAGATCGCGTTTGAAAATTGCCCCATCAGGAATCTCGACCAGCTTCGCGGTGACCTCGATGGTCCCGTTCGTGCTCAAAGGAGAATCCGAAGCGATCGCGCTGGAGGGATGGGTGGACTTGCTGCAGGAGACCCATGCCAGGATACAGCCGGCCAGAAGCATCAGAGTGAGATTCTTGAGTAGGAAGGGGTTCATGGTCTGACTGAGACAGGTGGTTTGGAACGGATCATGGAAATGGGGACGGATTGGCCAAGGTCGATCGATGTCCAATGCGGCTCCCAGCCTGGGCCCAGATCGAGGCGGGGACCGGTCGGCGCCTTGGGAAGACGCCGGCGCAGATCCGAGCCATCATCCCCTCGCATGGGGGTATCCGCCCAGCGAATAATCGCCATCGTAGTATCCCGGTGATCGACTCGGGTGAGATCGGCGACGCTGCGGGTGAACAGCAGGTGTTTCAAGTCCGGAGAAGCGCAAGCGCCATAGATATGCCGGCCTTCCTCGGCATAGAGGGGTTGGGGAGGTTGGCCATCCAGGTTGGCCACCCATAACTCGGCCCAGCCGCCGACTTGGGGGACGATGCCTCGCGCATAGACGATGCGAACTGAATCGGCGACCCAATCGGGTGTGCAATTGTATCGGTCGGTCTCGCTGAGCGCTCCAATTTCTCCGGTTTCGGCGTTCATTCGGGCAATATTCCAGAAAGGCCCGAGGTGATCGGCGGTCCCGGTGAACCACCGGCCATCCGGCGACCAGGCGAGCTGGCTGACGATCCCCTGTCGCGGCAGGCGCCAGATCACCTGGCGGCTGTCTGAATCCACGATCAGGATTCCCTTCGGCGTGAGGCAGGCCAGTTGCCGCCCGTCAGAGCTCCACGAGGCCCATGGATAATCCCGGCCCAGGACCATTGGCTGACTGCCGTCGAACCGCGCAATCACCAACTCGCCCGTGCCGTATTCGTTGTTTTGCAGCTCGTCGGATTTTGGCAGGCGGTAGAACAGCATTTTTCCCCCATCCGGTGAGAAACGGGCGCCGCCTTCGTTGTATTCAGGCATGTCGACGAGCTTCTGACGTTCCGTGCCATCGGGTCGCATTCGGAACAGGTCCCAATCTCCTCGATCGGTTGTGCCGCTGAAGACAATCCAGCCCTTGCGGCGCACCTCATCTGTCAATCGAAAAAGGGCGTCGCGATTCGAATCGGCGGCTTGGCTCCAAGCATCCAGGGCGACACCTCGTGTCCAAAGTCCGATCAGGATGAAAGTCCAAATCCAAGGAACCGCCTGGCTGCGAAGTTTCCGCAGCCATTCGCCGGCGCATCGGTCGCGGAGATGCGTCGCGAACGGATCAGGCTTGGAATGTCGGGTCAGACAGGTCATAAAGTTCCACGCCGGTTTAGTCTTCCAGGAGGATCGCGTTGGCCGCCTGCCACTGGTCCAGGATCCATTGGGATATGCGGGCGAGGTCGCGCCGGGCTGCTGACTGGGCGTTCTGGTGGCGCTCCGCAATGGCGCGGACGCGTGCGAGCTGGGAGCGCAGGAACTGCCGTTTGGCGGCATCCAACCGGCCGCTCTTCAGGCGAGATGCGACCAGCCCGGGTGTTGTGAGCGGAGCGGGCACAGCCCAGTCGCGGTCCGTGCCGAAGACGCGGCAAAGCTCCAAGGCATCCTCCACGTCCGAGGACTGCCAATTCCGACCGAATAACTCCCGTCCCATGATGGCTTGAAAAGCCGCATCTGAAAGGTCGGGATTCGCGGTGTATTCCCGATAAGCCAGCCGGATCACGCGCAGGGGGAGTTCGCGATAGGGAGAGGCGCCTTCCGGCAGCCATCCGAAGCCGAAAGGCACCTGCCGCCGGCCTTTCAACCATGGCTCGCCAAATTCCTCGTGTGTCTGAACGTAGCTGTAGCACTCGAGGGTGGGCATAAATCCGGTGCAGTTCGATTCCCGTGCTCGGCGCGCGCCGGCGCGGATCCCCGGCAGGTCGAATCGGGCTGGAGCCTCGTTCCACCACCAACTGCCGCTGGCTTGTGCTATCAGCTCAGGCTCGAGCGCCGCGCTGTGCGGCGTGAAGAACAGGGTCCAGCGCGGATCAAAAGGCTGTTTTGTCGCCACGGCCTCGCTGAAAGAAAAGCGGAGTTTGGCCCCCGAAAAATAGTGGGGATAGACCACAATCGTTGCCTGCGGTTTTCTCGCCCAGATTTCCTCGGAGATCGTTCGCACAAAATTAAACTCGTGGTCGAAGTGCCTTGGGCCGCACGCCGGACAGTGGCAGATGGCATAATCACCGGACTCGATGAACAGACCGTCGGCCTCGGGATAGAATTCGAATGCCATCTCGCGGGCATATTCGATCATGAACCGTTGGGATTCGGGCTTGGCGGGGCACAGATTCCAGCCCCAGCAATGGATCCCAAACTCGGTCACCGGCTTGCCATCCGGTCCCGCGGCCTTCAGTTCAGGATGCTCGAGCGGATACTGATTGACACCGTCGTACCCGAACGGAGTGAAGCCCAGCAGACATTGAATTCCACGGGTGTGCGCGTGCCGGATCAACCGCCCCATGAAATCTTTGCGGACGTTCGCATGTTGGGAGTTGTAATGCCAGGTAACGGGAAATTTTCGGGAGCGAAAACTGCCGGCGATCCAGAGGATCACCGTGTTTGCACGATCTTCCGCCATCGCATCCACCATATCCCGACAGGCTCGGTAATCCAGGGTGGGCGTGCGGCAGGGAAGAACGTAGTAACCTCGATGACGGAGGATCGGTTTGGGATCCGGTTTCGGCGCGCTCCGGGCCATCAAGCAGAGTGAACTGGCGGCGGTTGTGGCAAGAAAGGCCCGACGGGAGATCGCGTTTTTCATATCCGCTTCTTGCAGGAGGTGGGTTTCGCAGCAAAGCCGCCGATTATTCGATCTCAATCCAACGGATGTCCCAGGGTTTGAGTTCAATCTGGACGTTGCCGAGCTCATCCGAACGGCCAAAGTGGATGACCTTGATGTTATTGACCGAAGCACTGGCATCGAGTTCGACGACGCGGCAGCTTCGGCCTTTGACACCTGCCAGATCCAACCTGACCACGACTTCCTCAGGGCCACGGGCTTCATACCGCCAGACAATTAGGTGTTTATAGCCGTTCCCGTCGCCGGCGATGGCGCGGAGGTTGTCTTGTTCGCCCTCGACATTATAGCGCGGGCCTTCGAGCTGGCCGAGGAGGCGAAAGGCATACCAGGCCGGACGCACCCGGCCGTGATGATCAAAGAGCGCGCTGTATTGCGGCATTGTATTCCACCAGTGCGCCATAAAACGGCGTCCTCCCGACGACATCCAGTCGAAGTCCGCCGGATCCACGAAGCAATCGCGGATATGATAATAGGCGGCCATATCGAGTTTTTCTTCGGCATAGCGCCGCATGGTTTCGAGGATAAAACAAGGTTGAAAACCGGGCGCCAGGTTGGGTCGCATCAGGTCCATGTTCCATTCGGAAATGAAAAGCCTGACATTTTTGAGCTGAGGATACCTAGCCAGGCGGGCCCGTTGTTTGGCGATATTGCCGGCATGGGCGGCCGGCGAATCAGAGTAGAGATGCCATGAAAGAAAGTGCAGGGGCACGCTGTTGGAGGCGCAGTGGGCCATCAGGCCCTCGATCAGCATGCTGTCGGCCGAAGCCACAGTCGGGCCGCCCACCCGGGCGTCAGGATCCCCGCGGAGGATTCCGGCAACCGTCCTCGTGTAAAACCGGTTGTAGTCGTCGGCACTCCGGAAGTAATGGGGCGTCCCGCCCATCTCGCCGATATCGGGTTCGTTGCAAACCTCCCAGGCGGCGACATCGAATCGTTGTTCGCGGCAATGCCTGGCCAGGGCCTCGCAGAGGCGCTCCCATTCGTCATAGCGATTGGGATGCACCACGAAGTGATCGACCTTCGGATAAAGAACCGGAGGTTTCATGGCAAGGGCGAGGGCCGGCTGTCCCCCGGTGGCCCGGACGGCCTTGAGCTCGCGATCGAGCCGGGTCCAATCATAGACATCATGATCCGGGTAGATGCGATAGTATTCGCTCAAGAAAAGACGGATGGTCCGGGGCCGGAGCTGACGCAATTCTTTGATGTGCGGCTCGATCATGGGATCGCTCTGCAATCCCCCTTGGCCGAGGGCCAGGGCGGGCATGTTCCATGCGCCGTCCGGCTTCGAGAAATCAATGCGAAACCGGACGGGTTCAGCCGCCGTGATCGCGAGTGTGAACGCCAGCAGAGGAATGATCGTCTTCATCACAGCTTCGCAATGGTTCGAGGATTCGGCTCACCATCGGTATTGCGGGATCTTGAGAAGTTCGCCGTTCTTGAGGGCGGAGCGATGGGCGACAATGCCGGCGATCGTCATGTTCAAGGCCTGGGTGATGTCAACGAGCGGCTGGCGGTTTTGAAGAATGGCGGTCACGAACTCGTTCATCAGGTATCCATGCGATCCGCCGTGCCCTCCCGCGGCCACGCCGGGTGGCAGGGCAGGGCGACGGGTGTTCGGCAGGTTTTTCTCGAGACCCTCGTATTTTCCATAAAAGGTGCCTCGCTGACCTCGGATCCTGCCCATCTCTCCCCCGTAACCGGGCGTGTCCCAACTCACGGCCATTCGGGCGGTGCCGCCTTCGTTCGTCCGGAAGAGGGCGATCTCGGTGCCAAAGGGATTTTTATAGGGATTATTGGAAGGTTGAAGGTGCTTGATCCGGCTGGGCATGCCCATGCAACTGACCTCGGTGAAACGTCCGTTGCCTACGCCAACGTAATAAGCATTCGAGTGGGTGGGATACCATTGAGGCGGCAGGCCCACCCGCCAGCCTTTAAACGAGTCGATGGGCTCTTCCATGTAATGGTAGTATTCGCCTTCGCAATACACGAGCTGGCCGAGTCCGCCGGCTTTGTAGATTTGGCGCATGGCATGGAGATCCTCGTGGTAGTAAGAGGTCTCGAACATCATGTAAGTCAGCCCGCTCTTCTTGACCGCCCTGAACAGCCGGTCCGCGTCCCGGAGTGAACCAAACACCGCCGGCACCGCGCTAGCCACGTGTTTTCCGTGCTGGAGCACTTCGATGCAGTGGCGGGCGTGGCTGGGCGCGTCTGTGGCCACAAACACCGCCTCGATGCGGTCGTCTTTGACCAGCGCTTCAAGCGAGGGATACGTTTTCTGGCACCGGCACGCTTTGGCCAGTTCCGCGCAGCGATCCGGAATGAGATCGCTGACGGCCACGATCTCGACGTTCGGATGGTCCTGGAAACCAAACTCGGCCCCAAACCTGCACACCCCATAACCCACAATTCCAACGCGCAGCTTGCGGTCGGAAACCGGCTGCCAGCCTTTGGACGCGTTCGGATCATCGACAGCGCGTTCGAATCCCTGGATCGCGGGTGAGGCGGCCGACAAGGGTCGTTCCAGGCCCAAGGCGGCAGCCCCCGCACCCAAGGCTGTTAGAAAAGATCGGCGGCTGAAAGTGTTCATCGAAAGGCCGGTCCTGGAACGTTCTTCCGGCCGGGACGATTGGTTTTTCGCTGGATTCATATGGGATGAGTATGGGCTGGCTGAATTTCGGGTCAAGGGCACATTGCTGCGCAATTTCAGCTTGAAATGTCCTTTCGTGGGTTAAGGGTCCGTGCAAAAATAACTTCCGATTTTGGCGGGAGCGCCGCCGGGTCAGATGCTAGGCGCGTGGGCGAGAG